>JAUWAY010000007.1 GCA_030601845.1 Phycisphaerae bacterium | reverse complement strand
ACAGGATGTCATCTTCACCAACAATATTGTCAGCTTTGCCGCGGAAGCGCAGCCGCAATGCTTTAACACCGGCTGCAGTCCAATTCTGGTCTTCGACATACGTGCGGTCGGTTTCAGAGTAGCCATAGTAATTGTCGTAATTAAGCATCATCGCTTGAGAACCCTCTTGTACGATGCTGGTCTCAAGGTAAACTAACGCCCCTGTGCCGTTGACATAGTAGTCCACCCACGTGTCCGTTATCAGGTTGTCGGTCTCGTTGTAGCTCTCAAAATCTTCCACGATAAAATACCTCTGTGTGCTGAAGTTCCGGACATCGCCTTGCCAGGTGGTGGGAGTCTCGCCCTCATTGACCTCGTTAATCTTCCAGTAATAAGTCTCGCCTAACTTAAGGGATAACGGACCATAGCTGGAGTCGGGGGGATACACACTACCAACAGAGGCAGTGCCATTTATCACTGCCTGCTCGTCGGTGCTAAAGTATACTTTGTGCTCGGCTGCCTCTCTTCCTGCTCGCCACTTGAGTACCACCGTATTAGGGTCTGGAACCGTTGTCTCGTCACCCGGCGCAAGATACCTCGCACGCAGGGGTATGTAGAAGAAGCGGACCTCGCTCAGGCCGTACTGGTCAAATGCGCCACTGCTATGGTTGCTGTTGGCAATAATCCTGACGTACTTCGCTACAGCACCGCCAAAATCAATAGTGGTATTGTGCACGTAATCGGACCCACCGCTGGCTATGGCAAATTCATGAGTGGTACCCAATGTCGTATAGTCGGTACCGTTGGTCGAATACTTAATGGTAGCATTCTTGATACCGTACCAGGTAATAATCGACTCTCCATTATAGTTCCACACCCACAACTCATGAAGTTTGTAAAGCTTGTCGAACTCATATTCTATCCAGGCCTGCCCTGGTGAGTGACTTTGGCTCTGCCACATATCCGCAGTGGTTGTCGAGTGCGCATCGTTATCATCCAGTCCGGAGCCGTTCACGGTTTCGTCAGGTTCTTTGCCTGTTACGAACGAACTGGCATTGACATCATCCATCTCAGCAAGGGTAAGCGGATAACCCACAGGCTCGACCGTAAACTGCCAGACATTGCCTATATCCCACGGACTGTTTGCTTCATCAACCCGCCAGTAGTAAGTCTTGCCGAAATCAAGTGGGCTGCCGGGGGGGGTATACGTGTTGACGTCCTGGGTCACGCCGCCGGCGCCATCGTTGACGTCGACTTCGTTCTCACTAAAGTCGATTCTGTGGTCGTTTGCTCCTCCAGGACCATCCACATAAGCTCCCGGCGTCCAGCTAAGGACCACATCTCTCGGCACATCTTCTGCCCCATCAGCAGGGTCCGGGTTAGAGGCCTTTTCGGGGATGCCACGCGGGCTTTCAGGAGGCCCATCGCCGATTGGCGTATAATCGCTGTCCGTCGTCAGCAGGATCCGGTCCGCCTTATATTCCGACTCACGCCGACGCAAGTTGAATGTGTGCGGGCCGGCAGTGACCTCGATGGTATCATCCGCGACCTTCCATATCCACTGGTTATAGTCGCTGTTGTGCTGTTCCCTTGTGTCCTGGCCCCCGTCCAGACCGAGCCGACACGAGTTGGTGGCATTGTTGAGCGCGTAGCGACGTACCCATACATAGTATTGGCCCGGCGTGGAGAAATTAATCTCGTAGGTCACCTCACAGGCGTTGGCCCACGTGCCATTACTGCCTTTAGGGCCGGGTGTGTCCACATACCCGGTGCCGACAAAGCCGGCCTGCGTGTTGCTGATGCGCCACTCCTGGCCGTTTTCATCAAAGCGTATGTCTGCCGCGTGAAAGTTCTCTCCCTCCATCACAACCATACCGCCGACTTCTTGAAAGGCGGTGCCGGCGTCAGCGCTCACAGTAACACCCAGCACCAAAATAAAAGAAGCTAAAAAAACCAATTTTTTACACATAATACGTCCTCCTTACAAGAGTTAAACATTAAATGGCACTCTGGCTAAAAGCCAGCACATTACCTGCCACAACTTTTTGGGCCGATAGGGCCTGCTCTTACCTCCTTTCTTCTCTTGAGAAGCCCAATATAAGCCGTTAAATGTGAAAATCTTAATTTCGAAGCACAGAGCCCTTGCTAAGACTCTGTACCGTACCTCACCCGCTCTATTGTACCATAAAGCTATAGAGGTTCCACAGCTCAGAAAGCCAAAATTAAGACATTTCACCAATCTCATTTATACCAAATCAGCCACCTTCAAGTCAAGCGCAAATTTTCTTATTTTGGCAGGATTGTCAAACGCGTAACTTGTTTATTTATGAGCTCTTACAACCCCCCCCCCGCAAAAATCTTTACCCAAAAATTCCGCTGCAGCAGCTATTTTTAGGCGTTAATATCGCAGGAAAATTAGATTTCAGGTATATTGGCTTTTTTAGCAAGGTGGAGTGGAAAATAGCCAAAAAAATCAACGGAACAGAAAGCCGGTTTTGCGCATCTTATTAGAGGAACAACGAGACCTTAACAGCAGCAGGAATGAATATTTGGACAAAAGGCCAGAGGTAATGCAGCAAAACAGGCTGGAAGCACAGATTTTTTCGTTTTTTTCTTGCATTTTGCATCCATTTGACGATAATAAATGGTATATGAAACCTAATTGCGTTTAAAAAAAAGACCAACATTATGAACAAACCAAGAGCATTTACGCTAATAGAACTTCTGGTGGTAATTTCTATTATTGCGTTATTAATGGCGATATTGATACCGACATTGGGACTGGCAAGGAAACAGGCAAAGGCCATAGTGTGCCGGACGAGGCTGCGCGAGTGGGGTCTTGTCTGGGCAATGTACGTAGATGAGAACGACGGCAAATTCCCTGATTACCTGGGCAATGATTGGATGGACAAGGTCCACGAGTATTACGCCGGAGTCGACAAGCTGCTCTTCTGCCCGATGACCATCGGAAGAACAATTGAAGAAGGGGCCCCGGTTCGGTATGCTGTTCTTAAAAAAGATCGGGGCAGTTACGCCATGAACGAGTGGATATATGATAGTGACGACACCAGCGGTGGGCGGAGTCTCGAAGATTACTGGAGAAGTACCGATCACAGTGGCCTCAATAACGTACCGGTCATGGGAGACGCAGCGTGGCGTTCTGATGCGCAGCCAAACGATAAGGATGAGCCGCCGCGCTACGAAGGTGAGCCACGATCAGGCAAGAATAACGATGAGATGCGCCTCTTTTGCATCCCGCGACACGAGGACGGCATCAACGTGCTCTTCGCGGACTGGTCTACCAGTAAGGTCGGCCTTAAGGAACTGTGGAGATTGAAGTGGAACCGTAGTTTTGACGTAACTGCTCCTCTGCCAGTCTGGCCGGAATGGATGAAAGGATTTAAAGAACCTTAGTTAATAAACAGCAATTATGAGATTGCATAGGGAAATTCAAGTGAGTTCTTTTAGAGACTTTGGTGTGGCCAAGGAAAAGCGAAAAGTCAATTACGTCTCAGCAACGCAGGCTGGGTTTTTGGACCTGCCAAAATCTGCCATACTCGGTATTATTATCGTGTGCCTGGGTTTGGCTGCTCTAATTTTCTATAAATCCGGCACCGGTTCAGAAGGGCCGGTTCTCGATGTTTTTGAAGGTGAATTGATATGGGTCGAATGTGCCAATCCGGCCTGTCGACAGGCATATCAGATGGATAAGAAAAAGTACTTCGAGCAAGTGCAGAAGCAAGCACAGCAACGTCCGACGTCTACGGGGCCTACCGTGATCATTTGTGAAAAATGTGGCAAGCTAAGTCTTTTTGAGGCCGTGAAATGCGGAAACCCGGACTGCGGGCTTATCTTCCTCAGAGGTACCGCTGGTGCGATGGATTTTGCCGACAGATGTTCCAAATGTGGCTATAGCCAAACAGAAAGGGACAGAGAGCAAGCCGCACGTCGCCGGGGCAGATAGCAACCTGCAGAACGCTCAACAAAGGCTTATGGACCTGTTTGGTTATTGTTCACGAACGTGAGAAAGGAGCAGCCGATGGTTATGCGCAAACGAAGTGGGTTTACCCCGTTAGAAATGAGGATTTCTAATCGCCAAACCAAAAGATTTCTAACGGGGTTTACGTTAATAGAACTTTTGGTGGTAATTTCTATCATTGCGTTATTGATGGCGATACTGCTGCCTGTACTGGGTCGGGCAAAGAAGCAGGCAAGGGCGGTTATTTGCCAGTCGAACCTGAGACAATGGGGCCTTTTCTTTTCGATGTATACGCAGGAGAACAACGATTATTTTATGGAAGGTTTTAAGGGTGGTCAGGGTAATAATCGTTGGGTAAAAGCCCTTGGGCCCTACCACAAGTGGGACACTGACTTTGCCTGCTGCCCGAGTGCTACAAAGACGGGTCTGCTGGGAACGTACCGCGGAGCGACCTCTGCCTGGGGCCCCTTTAAGAAGTCGGGGTGGCCCAAACCTTTTAAGGGCAGCTATGGGATTAACGGTTGGTGTAACAATCCGGACCCGGGCAAAACTCCTCACAACCTGCCTGAAGCCGATTTCTGGCGGACACCCAATGTTAGAGGTGCAGGTTATGTGCCGCTGTTTTTGGGTGCCCAGAGGTATAATATGTGGCCAGAGCACACTGATCTAGCTCCGAAGTTTGATGGTCAGATGTGGACAGCCCAGAATCAGATGCGGCGTGTCTGCCTTAATCGGCACGACGGCTTTGTAAACGGCATTTTTTTGGATTTCTCTCTGAAGAAGGTAGGACTTAAGGAGTTATGGCGGCTTAAGTGGCATCGAAAGTTCGACACAACCAACGGACCCGTGCAAGGTGTACCTTACCCTGCAGGCTGGCCGGATTGGATGAAAGGATTTAAAGACTACTGAAAAATTAACCGCTGCACAGATATAAACTACACTTCATATCTTTAGCCCCAGTTTTACCGGGCGTTTTGTCCGTTTAGCCGTCGCCGCCACGGCGACGTTATACGCAATACGATTTCCTGTCCGTTATACAAAAACAACCGGCCCCCGTTCTTGCTTTCGCAAGAAAGCACGGGGGCCGAATTGGTACAAACTCATAAACTAACACTAAATCCTGTATCAACGCCGATTATGGCCACAGGTTCTCGACAAGCCATTTATCCGCTATGACAGCATAGTCCTTGAAGTTGATTATCCTGTCGCCTTCTGCCTCGTCGTCGTACAGCTCAGCGGGCGTATCCAACGGCACATACAACCCGCTCAAACCCATAACGCTCACTACCTCGGCATGCGAGAGGGCATAGTCGTAGATGCGGACATCGTCCATTGAGCCGACGAAGAACTTGAACAATGTCGGCGAGGTGTCGTCGTAGTCTGTTATCGCTCCGAGATAGGCGTTATACTGATGCGTCCCTGAAAGGTCATATGACGGAGATATAGTCTCGGTATCTCCATCGGGTATGCCGTCGACATACATACGCAGCTCGGTGCCATCTCTCATCCCGACGACGTGATGCCACGCGCCATCGCTGATAATTGCGTCGCTGTCGGGTGTGTACTTGGTGACATCGTCATCGGTAACCAGGGTGAGGTGGCCGTCGTCTGTATCCTCGTTTACATACAAGCCATAGCGGTGTCCACCGGAAGTATCTCCGCCCTTGCCGTAAATAACGCCCTTGGCAGTATCGCCAGAGCCGCCGGACATTGTAGTTTTCACCCACGCACAGACAGACCAATTGCCTGTTCCAAAGTCAAGGAGGCAGGGGTCGGTGGGATTACCGAGGTCCACATAGTCGAGCTTAGAAGAGTCAAAGACCGCCACATTGCTGCCCAAAACGCTATCATAGGATATGGTCGCGCCATACGAGGTGCCATTGATGGCGTTGGTGGAGCTGTCGTCAAAGTTGCCGTTGAACTCATAATGGGCCACCGGGTCTACTGCTGGAGGGGATGCCAGAATCTCGTAATCGCTATCGAGCCAGTCGCCCCCCATTATATCAACGTCATCATAATCGACATCGCAGTCATTGTCTAAGTCGGCAGCCAGCGGCTGTAACATCGAAGGAAGGCATCTGGGCCGATACAGCCGGATATTATCAATGTACACATTACCGTAACCGACGCCGGATACAGCGCCTCTCTCGCCGATACCGATAGTAACCTTCCTGATTTTGGCTAAGTTCACATTGTTGGCGTCGACAAAGTCCTGCAGGGCAATATCACAGCTCTGCCAGCTTTCCTCTTTCAGGTCATTCGGCTCACCGTATGTTACCACTGCGCTTTTGCCGGCCGCATCTTTCAGAACTACATACAGGATGTCATCTTCACCAACAGTATTGCTAGCTACGCCGCGGTAGCGCAGCCGCAATGCTTTAACACCGACTGCAGTCCAATTCTGGTCTTCGACATACGTGCGGTCGGTTTCAGAGCAGCCATAGTAATTGTAGTAATTAAGCAGCATCGCTTGAGCGCCCCCTTGTACGATGCTGGTCTCAAGGTAAACGATCGCCCCTGTGCCGTTGACGTACCCGTCTTCCCACGTGTTATATATCAGGTTGTCGATTAAGTTGTAGGACTCAAAATCATCCACGATAAGATAGTTTGCCACCGTAAAGCGCCAGACATTGCCTATATCCCAGCCGGTGATGGAATTGGCCTCATCGACTCGCCAGTAGTAACGCTTGCCAAATTCAACGGCTACGGGACCATAGCTGTTAGCATCCTGCTCAGTGCCACCGATACCTTCGTTCACATCGTCAAATTTCTCACTGAAGAAGACCTTGTGCTTGGGCGGCCCTGCCACATAATCACCCGGCGACCAGCTAAGCGTAGGACCAGTAGCTGTCCACTGCACTGTTGCACCGTTCTCCGGGTTCGGGTTCCACGCAAGCGCCAAACAGCTCATATCGGCCGTTACCGTGGTCTTGTCAGTACCTGAGTCATATTCGACTTTCACAGCCCTCGGGTTGCCGCCGTAGGCGGTAATCCGGCCATCGCCGACAAATCCATAGACTGTGCTGACCTCATCGCCGCTTAGTACCAGCGTGCCGCCGGTGATGTCCATAGAGCTGGTGCTTTCCAACACAAAGTCATTATTATTAACAACCACAATAATACCGCCATCCAGTTGCACGTGACCGCTGTTTTGAACCTCAAAGTCGTTGTTGACCGTTACGGTGCCACCCGTGAGCGTCATCGAGCTGCCGCCGCCGCTGGTCTCGTCAGCGATAATCAGGTCGTCAGCAATCGTTATGGAGCCATCAGACATAGTAAATGTGCCGTCCTCCTGGTCGCCCACTATGAAATCGTCGCCGACAGTAACAGTACCGCCCGAGAGCGTCATCGTGCTGCCGCTGCTGCCGGAATCGTCAGCGATTTCAAGGTCATTACCAATCGTTAAGGTGCCACCAGACATATTAAGTGTGCCGTAATCATCTTCGCCCACTTTCAGCTTTTCGTTGGCAGTAACAGTACCGCTCGTCATCGTCATCGTGCTGCCGGTGCTGCCGTCCCTGTCAGCGATAGCCATGTCCCCTGCAACCGTTAGGGAGCCAGAAGAGATTTCAAGGTGGCCGGGCTTGGTGCGGCCCACGTGCAGCTTTTTGCCGAAAATAACAGTACCGCCCTTGATCTTTATCGTGCTGCCGCCGCTGTCGCAAGCGTCAGCGATCCTCACGTCGCTGTAACCAGGGCTCAGGGAGCCACCCTCTATAGTAAATGTGCCCTTCGCATCGTCGCCCACCCTAAATGTTCCGCCGGCAGTAACAGTACCGCCCGTGAGCGTCATCGAGCTGCCGCCGCTGTTGACGTCGTCAGCGATATACAGGTCGTCACCAATCGTTAAGGTGCCATTAGACATAGTAAATGTGCCGTTCGCATCGTCGCCCACTGTCATGTCGTCGACGGCAACAGTACCGCCCGAGAGCGTCATTGAGCTGCCGCCGCTGCCGGTATTGTCAGCGATAATCAGGTCGTCGTTGACGTCAACCAAGCCACCCTCCATAGTAAATGTGCCGACCACACTGCGGCCCACTCTCATGTCCTTCTCACTAACCGTTACGGTGCCGCCCTCCAGAACAAATGTGCCGGCATAGTCTTTGTGGCCCACTGTAAAATGGTCGAGGGATAGAACAAGAGAACCACCGGTCATACGCAGGTCGCCAGCACCGCCCTCGTGCCCAACGGACAACTTATTGGCATCCGCAACAGTGGCACTATCGATAAGACAGTGATTTGGGTCTGTCAGTATAATCCTGGCGTTGTCGGCACTGGTGGGCAGGACGTTACCCTCCCAGTTTAATGGCGTTCTCCAGAGGTTGTCGCCGCTCTCATTGTCCCAGTCGATAGCGAACGCGTTACCGGCCAGACCAACTACCAAAACTAAAAAAAACAATTTTTTACACATAATACTTCCTCCCTTAACAAAAATTAACGCTTAGGGTTCTCTGGCTACACGCCAGCACATTACCTGCCACAACTTTTTGGGCCGATCGGGCCTGCTCTTAGCTCCTTTTCTCTCTTGAAAAAGCCCAATATAAGCCGTTAAATGTGAAAATTTTAATTTCGAAGCACAAAACTGGCTTTACGGCTCTGCACCTCGCTCAAACTGTCCCGAAAAGCTGTAAAAATCCCACAGCTTAGAGACTCAAAATCAAGACATTTCACCAATCTCATTTATACCAAATCAGCCACCTTCAAGTCAAGCGCAAATTTTCTTATTTTGGCAGGATTGTCAAACACGTAACTTGTTTATTTATGAGTTCTTACCCCCCCCCCGCAAAAATCTTTATCCAAATCCAAAAATTCCGCTGCAGCAGCTATTTTTAGGCGTTAATATCACAGGAAAATTAGATTTCAGGTATATTGGCTTTTTTAGCGAGGTGGAGTGGAAAATAGCCAAAAAAATCAAAATTAACGGAACAGAAAGCCGGTTTTGCGCATCTTACTAGATGGACCCCGTGATGGGAAAACGCTATCTAAAGAGTTGACCGAAGCGTTTCCTATCCCTAACGGGGTGGACAGCAGGACACCGCCGGCAGCGTTACCGCGGCTGCTGGTTTTTAATCGCTCAAATGGCGATATTCTGGACAGCACTTCTTGCAGGGCCGGCCACGGATAGACCGTGGTGATGCTTGTTGTACTTCTTCATCAGCGCTGTCAATCCGGGTGGCCCCAGGCCTTAGGCACCTTGAAGTTTTTGGGCATTTTGTTCGGCGGGATATTCGGCTTGACGGCCTGGGCGGCGTATGCCTCCAATCGTTGTTTGAGCTCCTGAAACTTTCGTGGGTGTTTCTTGACCAAATTATTCTTCTCGTAGGGGTCGTCTGAGAGGTTGAAAAGCTCGAAGCGGTTGTCATCAGCTTTGGGGCCGGTATAGTTCGCGGTGAGATGGCCGTTGCAAACCAGCTTCCAGTTACCGCGACGAATCGCTCCGTTGAAGGGCGTGCTGTTGTGCAGGATTTCATCGTGGGGCGAGGGTCTGCCTTCTGCGATAGTTGGCCAGGCGTCTTTTCCATCAATGGGCAGGGGTTGCTCAAGTGATGCACCGGCAAGTTTAAGCAGTGTCGGGTACATATCCACGATATGGAGCGGCTCGTTGACAGCCGTGTCGGCCTTGAGCACACCCGGCCAGGCCGCAATTGCAGGTACACGCACCCCGCCCTCGTAGAGACTTCCCTTATAGCCCCGCAGACGGCCGTTATCGGATACCTTCGTTCCACCGTTGTCTGAGCAGAAAAAGACCAATGTGTTGTCTGTCATTTTGCGTTTTTCCAGTGCCCCGACAATCCGCCCGATTGCGTCGTCCATACACGTAACCATCGCCGCATATATGCGTCGGTTCTTATCTTTGATATGCGTGTACATATCTATGTAGGACTGCGGCGCCTGGAACGGGGTGTGTGGGGAGTTGAATGGCACATACAGAAACAGCGGCCTTGTTACATCGTGCCATTCAATCAGTCGTACCGACTCGTCGCCGATTAGGTTGGTCGTGTAGCCCTTCTCGCGCAAGGGTTTATCATCCCGGTTCCAGTCTAAACCGCCATCACGAATATGGGTAAAGTAATCAAGCGCACCGTTGTAGTGACCATACTGATGGTCAAAGCCGCGGGAGGTAGGCAGGTATTTGGAGTTAAGGTGTCCCAGGTGCCATTTGCCGTGGATGGCCGTGACGTAGCCGGCTTCCTTAAGCGCCTGGGCCAGTGTGCGTTCGGCCAGAGGTAGGCCATGTTCGGCCCACGGTCTGACCACGCCCACCTGTAGTCCGTAGCGTATTGGGTATCGGCCCGTCATCAGACTCGAACGCGTGGGCGAGCACACCGGCTGAACATAGAACTGGGTGAGTCTCGTTCCCGCTGAGGCGAGCTTATCAATGTTGGGCGTCTTGATATCACCGCCGTAATAACCCACGTCCCTCCATCCCAGGTCGTCTGCGAGAATAAAGACGATGTTGGGCTTGTTCCTGGACGCCTTGCCGGAAACTTGCTGAGAGGCACTTGTCCGTCCCGGAAGTGCCAGCGATGCCGCCCCCAGGCCGATGGTCTTTAAGAAATCGCGTCGTCTCATTTCCACTCCTTTGTTCTCCTATTCGGGCTTTTTATTCTTCCTGTTGTCCTTGCCCTTGGTTGTTGTTGCCGGATACGGGCTTTGGTAAGTCCTATAATACTGTGATAGAACGGGGCGGTAAAGCTAAAAGTTATATGTTTAGCGCACGGGGCCAACCGTTCCAGGTGCTTATGCAAAAAGGTCAGGTTAGGTAGAACCTGCTCTTCGGTTTAATTTCAGGTATCCGGCTTAGCTTTGCTTTGATGTCATCCTTTTTTAGTGCAAAGCTCGGCGCTATTTCGATGAGGCAATCGACCGAGCCATCGTCCTTTCTGGGAACAGCCACGCCGGCTGATTCGAGCCAATCGGCGGCCCGGGCAACCATCATCTGCCTGGCGGTTTCGGCACTGTTGACGCCGGCGGCATTTTTGACCGGTGAAAATTCTTCGCTTCGCAGCGTCTGCAAAATTATCGACTTTGACGCCAACGGCAGTGCATCGAAAACAAAGCTTTCCAGCTTTATACCATTGGGCTCAGCGGGTTCCACAAGCTTTCCCTGCTGGTCGATGTGCGAAATTTTTTTGACGGCTCTGTGCAGGGGCAAAGTAAAATCTTCAGCGTTTAGTTTTTCAACAAAGCTTCTATTGATAATGTGGATGCCGATACTGCCGAGGCCGAAGACCAATGACCCATCGGGGTTTCTTTTGTGGGCCAGCCCGTCGGGCAAATCGCTATATTCAATGACGGTTACTTTGCCATCAACCAAACAGAAGTTTCCGACCTCTTCTTTTGGCTTTATCTTTCTAAGAGCCTTTGAGGACATCTCGGCCGCATCGAGTGCGTGCAGGCCGATAAAGAGCGGGTCAAAAATATTTATCAAAGGATTATCAACCTGCCAATAGCTCAAAAATTCTACGCCGCGTCTTTTCATATCTTCAAGAGCCCCGCTTTGGAAAAGGGCTTTCAGGCTTCCACCGTGGCCGTCGGGCGAGCAGGCGATTGTATCCTTGTCGGCCAGAAGTATTTTGCCGTCGAAACCGAAATTGGGCAAAGTGCCCTGCTGAAATATAAAGACGTTTTCTTCATCTAAGCCGTAATAACTATTCGAGCGGAAAATTTCTCTGGTCTCGATGTGGTTCAAAGAACTGGTCATAATATACCAGGGGCAGACGGTCAGGTATTTTTCTGAGACTGCTGCAACTATTTCGGCAAATATTTGAAAGAGCGTTTTGTTTTTAACGGGGCTGATGGGAAAATTTCCCTTTGGGCCGTCGAATCCGAGCCGGGTTCCCTGTCCGCCGGCGACAACGAAGGCGGCAACCTTTCCAGCCGATATCAACTCCTTGCTCAATTCTCTCGCCCGGGCATACTTGCGCCGCTGGTCTGGGTCGGCTGGAATAGGACCGTAAGACGAGGCCGGGGCGAAATCAGCAGGTAAGGCGGAGGAGGAAGATTTTTTGACGAAATAGACTACCCAATCGTCAATTTTTGAAAAATCCAATTGCCCGATTTGTGCAAGCAAATTCTGCCTTTGGGCGGAATTCAATTGCTCCCAGAACGCCAGAAGATGGCTTTGATTGTGCTTGTTTAGCAGTTTTTTTATATTTTCAAAAGTTTTTTTAGTAGTCATACGTGCGATTCCAAGCTAAAAAATAGTAATTTTAAGCGAATTGTAAAAAAATTCAAGAAAATTAGCGAAATTTGACGAAAATTACTTGACAGGAAGATTGCATTGTGTTATTTTCAGATTAGAGATTGGGCAGGTTTGAAAACCCATTATACTTAAGCTGTCATCATATTTAGTCTCTATTTCATATCTCAAACCTGCCAAAAAAGAGTTTTTCCAGTTTGGTTATATCGTTAAGTTGAGTGTGATTCCGGACACAGAGAAGCTGAGTTGATGAACCTTATTGACAGAATTCAATTTTAGGAAATTGAACCGGCCGTTCTTAGGCGAAAAACAATAAAAAGTTAAGGAGATTCGCAGAAAAAAAGTGTTTTTATGTTCCTGTGCGGTGTTAGCTGCATTTATCTATATAAAAAGTGGTGTGGGCTTGAGAACGGTCGGGCCTGCGAATCTCGAAAGAAATTTGAAAGGAGAAAATTATGAGAAGAAGAGGTTTTACATTAATTGAGCTGTTGGTCGTGATTGCGATCATAGCACTGTTGATGGGCATTTTGATGCCTGCCCTGGCGAGGGTGAGGAACCTCGCCCAGCGAGTGGTCTGTGGAACGAACCTCAAGGGTCTTGGCAGCGCAATAATGGTATACAGTAACTATAACGACGATGAGTATCCGGTGGCAGGGACTACAAAGGCTACGCCGCCCGTATGGTCCAACACTGGGGGAATAGCGAGGTGGACTGCCGATACACCGACGCAAGCTTACGGCACATCAACCCCTGTCCGGGTAACCATTACGTCCAGCTTGTTTCTTTTGATCAAGCATGCCGATGTGCTGCCGAAGAGCTTCGTTTGCAAGGGCGATGGGGCAAAAGTCTTTAAACTCTCTGATTTCAAAACTGGCAGCTTGAACGATATTACCAAAGCCTGGGATTTTGGCAGGCCAACGAGCGTGGATCTTAATACAGGCAGGTATTGCAGCTACTCCTATCATATGCCTTATGGTCATATGGTGGAAGGTAAGACCAAATCGTATCCAGTTACATCGTCAAGCAACTCCGGTGCCCCTCTTTGTGCGGACAGAAACCCCTACCTGGATAAGAATGCTGTGGGTTATATCAAAGATGCTAGGAAGTATGTAGTATGGAAAAACAATGAGTACCTGGACCCAGACCTATCCCTAAAACCTCCTGAGAACAAGAAGTATGGTAATTCGGCGTCCCACCAGCGGGAAGGCCAAAACGTCCTGTTTCAGGATGGCCATGTGAGCTTCGAGAAATACCCCAATGTCGGTATTGAGAACGACAACATCTACAAATCCTGGGGCAGGCCCATCGGCGGCCTCACAGGCACAGCGAGGCAAAAATTTTTGCAGGTTGAGGGGATAGGGCCCGTCGGCCTGGGAAGGGGTGGACCCTGGGGCAGAAAAGATGCGTTTCTCGTTGGTGAGAACAACGGACCCCTCAAGTAGGAGATAGAGACGGTCAATTTCTGACCGGGTTATTTGCAGGCGGCCTTATGCGATTGAGCATAAGGCCGCTTTTTTTAGCAGTAATTGATAAGTGGTAACTATTTAACCTAACCATTTAACCAATTACTATTTAACCAAACCTAAGATTTGTCTTTGGCTGGCATTTATGGTAAATTACACGCTTTGATTTTTCACAGAGTGCAAAATGGGTCAAACGCTCGTCTACAAGATACTTTCCAGGCACATAGCTGCCCCCGAGCAAGTCGGGGGTAAAATCGCCGCCGGCCAGCCCATTGGTATCCGGATTGACCAGACCCTTACGCAGGATGCTACCGGAACAACAGCATTTTTGCTGTTTGAATCAATGGGGGCAGGCAGAGTCAAAACTGATATATCAGTCAGCTATATCGACCATAACATAGCCGGCTTTGGGCCGGAGAACCATAACGACCATTTATATCTGCAAACGATAGCCGCAAAATCAGGGGTTTATCATTCACGGGCAGGCAACGGTATCTGTCATCAGGTCCATCTGGAGCGATTCGCAAGGCCCGGGGCGACGCTTTTGGGCAGCGACTCACATACGCCGACCGCCGGTGGAATCGGCACCCTTGCCATCGGAACCGGTGGTCTGGATGTGGCAGTGGCTATGACCATAGGCCAATTCTACCTGACCTGCCCGAAAGTACTGGGGGTAAAATTAACCGGGCAATTGGGCCAGTGGCTGGCCGCCAAGGATGTTATTCTCAAACTGCTCGGTCAGCTTACGACAAAAGGCAATGTGGGCTGGGCGGTTGAATACTTCGGCGAAGGCACGAAACGGCTGTCAGTGCCGCAGCGGGCGACGATAACGAATATGGGGGCAGAGTTGGGCGTAACGACGAGCATCTTCGCCAGCGATGAGCAAACCAGAAAATTCCTCGTCGCCCAGAAACGAGAAAAAGACTATCAGCCGCTGACGGCCGATGCAGATGCCGAATACGACCGTATCATTGAAGTAAATCTGGGCGAACTTGAGCCGATGGCGGCCTGTCCCTCTTCGCCGGATAACGTCAAAACCGTAGCTGAAATCGCAGGCATCCAGACAGAGCAGGTGGTAATAGGAAGCTGCACAAACTCGAGTTTTGCCGATTTAATGATGGTCGCAAAGGTATTGAAGGGCAAGCGGATAAACAATATGGTCGAATTTGCGGTCGCTCCGGGCAGTAGAGAAGTTCTGAATATGTTAGCAGAAAACGGGGCACTGGCGGATATGATTTCAGCCGGCGCCCGTGTCCTCGAATCCGGCTGCGGCCCGTGCATTGGTCAGGGCTTTTCGCCGGGTGACGGCGCAGTGAGTCTGCGGACGTTTAACAGGAATTTCCCCGATAGAAGCGGGACAAGAGGCGATAAGGTTTATCTGGTAAGTTGCGAAACGGCAGTCGCTTCGGCTCTGACCGGGCAAATTACCGACCCACGCGATTTACCAAAATTGTTCGGGCTAAAATACCCAAAAATAGAACTGCCGGACGAATTTACCATCAACGACAATATGATAGAGCCGCCTTTGAGCGAGGAGGAGACGTCAAAAGTGAAAGTCCTCCGCGGGCCTACGATTGTTGTGCCAGAGCCGCCGCCATCATTACCAAAAGAATTGCAAAGCCAGGTTTTGATTAAATGCGGCGACAAAATAACCACCGACCATATTATGCCAGCCGGGGCTTTTCTAAAACTGCGCTCAAATGTGCCGGAATATGCAAAGGTAGTTTTCAATTGTTTCAATGAAGAAGACA
The DNA here is from genome assembly GCA_030601845.1 of Phycisphaerae bacterium. GTDB lineage: Bacteria > Planctomycetota > Phycisphaerae > Sedimentisphaerales > Anaerobacaceae > JAUWAY01. The sequence continues at coordinate 66,977 of JAUWAY010000007.1, read as the reverse complement.
AGCCGACATTTGCCGAACGGGCCTTACAGCTAAAGCAAAAAGGTACTGCCGGTGTCATTGTAGCAGGCGAAAGCTACGGCCAGGGCTCGTCACGAGAGCACGCTGCTCTTTGCCCGATGCATCTGGGCATCCGCGCGGTGATTGCGAAAAGCATTGAACGGATTCACAAGGCCAATTTGATTAACTTCTGCATCGTTCCGGTAGAATTTGCCGAGCCGGGTGATTACGACAAAATCAAGGCGGCAGAGATGCTGCAAATTGATAATTTGCTCGAAGCAATCAAGAACAGCGATGAAGTTAAAATCGTTGAAAAAAATGGTAAGTATGAATTTGTCGGCAAGCTGAAACTTTCCGCCAGAGACAGGGAAATTCTGCTCTCGGCAGGACTTCTAAACTACACACGCAAAAAGGTGAATGGGTAAAAAAACAATAACCATTTTCGGTACCGGCAGAGCCAGGCCGGGCGACTCGGCTTACACATTGGCTTATGAAACAGCCGGATTATTGGCCCAGGCCGGCTTTACCATTGCCAACGGCGGATACGGCGGGACAATGTTAGCAGCGGCCAAAGCAGCGGCTGAGGCAGGCGGTGAAACTATTGGCGTTACATGCTCAGCTTTTAAGGGTGGTAGAGCTAATGAGCATATTAGCCGTGAAATTGTTACCGATTCGTTAGATGAGCGGCTCGATACGTTGATAAAATTAGGACAGGCGTACGTGGTTTTGCCCGGCGGAACAGGAACGCTGCTCGAATTAGCAAAGGTCTGGGAATTAAAAAACAAGGGCTTTCTCGAAGCCGATATTCCGATTATACTTGTAGGCGGATTCTGGAAGCCGCTCGTTGATTTGGTCGCAGCCGACGACCCCCACAGCAGCCGATACATACACCAGGCAAACGGACCAAAGCAGGTTCTAAAATTAATTGCTGACTACTTATTGATATGAGCAGGAAATTGGCGATATTAATTTTAACGCTTTTTATAAGCGTTGCAGTATTCGGGGTAGAGACGGCTCGCAAAACTCTGCTGCGGGACAGCTTCGTCCTGACTGGCATCGATGGCAAACCAACCAGAACAGACAGTAACAATGTATGGCTCTTTGAATTTGACTCGGACGCAAGCGACGGTAAAGCAGTTGTCAAAGCAGGCGCAAGCCTGGAACTACTGCCATCGGCGGCACTGGAAAAGATGCTCGCTGATGTCAACGAGCGTTCTGCTGCGACTTACCGGCTCTGGGGCAGAGTTACAAAATACAAGGGCAAAAATTTTATATTTCCAACCTATTTTTTGCCTCTCAGCAAAGCCGAACCGGCCCAGCCGACAAAATCACAAGAATCCCGGCAAAAGAATGACCTAATTATCAGCGAGCCGAACGATGCATTAACCATACCGAAAGAGATAATAGAAAAGCTCAAACCCAGGAGAATCGTTCGCATGGCGCAGCTGAGAAAAGGGTTGGAATTGAAGCAGGATTTTATTTTAGCTGACAGGGTGGGTTTTATAGAACGGTCGGAGGGCGAGGTGCGGTTTGTTCCGGATGGTCTCGGCAGAAGGATCGAGGGGATAAGTTTTGGTTTGCTTAAGTGCCAGGAGCTTGAGCGAGTAGAGGCGAAGCAGTCGGCAGAACTTGAGAGGACGCGTTTTAAGGTGGCAGGAATTGTTACCAAATATAAAGGCAAGAACTATCTGCTGCTGCAAAAGGCAACACCAGTTTACAACCACGGAAACTTTAACAATTGATTATTTTCAATTTACTATTTTCTATTGCCAATCTGTAAAGGATAAACGTGAAAGACGAACTCGACCAAATCCTAATCTCATATAAAGAGCCAGACTTCGATAAAAGACTAGATAACCTTCGCCACGAAATAATGAAAGCTGCTTTGCTTATGGATCCTAAGAGTAGAGATGAGCTAACGAATATCATTGCAGCCGTTGCTGAACATGGTGATAAGGCAGTTTCCGAATATACGGAAAAATTTGACGGTGTTAAATTAACACCAGATCAATTCTGTATATCAGAAGAAGATTTAAAGAAAGCCCATAGTGAAATTGATTCTAAACTTTTAGCATCGATTAGGCAAGCAATCAAGAATGTACGGAAATATCAAGAAGAAATTTTTATCGGGAATAGCAAACGCTGTTCTGGTGGAACCGGAATTAAGTATACCCCCTTACATAGAGTTGGTATCTCCGTACCAGGGGCTTCTGCTCCGCTGCCCTCAACTGTAATAATGACCGCTGTACCTGCACAAGTCGCAGGAGTCGAGCAAATAGCTGTCATTTCACCACCAAGGTATAAAGGTAGTATCCACCCTGTTATTCTGGCCGTCTGTTATGAACTAGGAATTGACGAAGTTTACCGTATTAGTGGTGCACACGCAGTAACAGCGTTGGTGTGCGGAACTAAGACTATAGAAAAAGTTGATAAGATTGTTGGGCCGGGTAACCAATGGGTGCAGATGGCAAAGCAAAAGGCCCTCAGACTCGTTGGCTTCGATTCGATAGCCGGGCCGAGTGAGGTATTAATAATTGCAAACGACAGAGCAAATCCCGCCTGGATAGCTGCTGATATGCTAAGTCAAGTAGAGCATGCACCAGGCAGCGCAGTCATATTCACAGATTCACAAGAGTTAGCTAACGAGGTCCTCGCAGAACTTAAAAAACAGGTAAAACAATTAGGCCGTGCAGATGAGACGATAAATTGTCTTAAGAGCTTCGGCGGGATTGTCGTATTTGATGATATGAAAGATGTAATTGACCATGCAAACCTTTTTGCCGCGGAGCATTTGCAGATTCAGTGCAGCGATAAAAGTAGAGCGGTGGCTGACAAAATAAAAAATGCTGGAGCGATTTTTATTGGTGATTATTCGCCTGTAGCGGTGGGTGATTATTGGGCCGGGCCAAGCCATACATTACCAACAGGTGGTTGTGCGAGGTTCTCAAGCGCGCTTACCAGTAATGACTTTATAAAGTCAACGAGTATTATTGAATACGACAAAGAAAAGCTCTTGAAAAGTGCTGATGATATTATTCGCTTAGCCGAGGCAGAAGGCCTCGACGCCCATGCAAAAAGTATAAAAATCCGACAGGAACCCCGCAAGGCGACAACCCAGCAGGATTAATTCTCATACCTCCCAGTTGAGTTTTTCCTGATACCGCCAGTAAAACCTGCCCAAAAGATGAGCTGCAACCATTAGTAGATAAATGGAAAGAAATTTGGGGATATAGGATAAGATCCCAAATTTCGGCACGATCGATACTATCAAAGCCACCAGCCCACCGAGGGCATAAAAGAACAGAATCATCCCGGAGTAATGCAGAAAAGTGTCGACTATCGAGCCGATGATTAATAAAGGATTCAAAGCGGAAATAGAACCAAACATAAAAACGACTAATACTCCCATTGGGAAGAAGAAGCACCCGCATATAAGCAACAGCCAAAAAATCAAATCCGTTTGTTCGGTGAGGATATAATATACTGCCGTCGGCCAGAAGCAAATAGCCGCACTTCCAAGCAAATACAGAAGTTGCGAAATAAGTTCACCCTTGTCAGGTATAGGCTGCAGCGAAATATCCGGCGCACGCCAATTTCCTTTGGCACTATCACGAATACATTCCGATAGGTAATAAAACATATAACCGATGAGGAGTATATAAAGTATAAGGGCCACTATGCCACCGTAAGAGCCAGCATATGAAAGAATGAATCTATCAAGTAAACCTATTAGAAGCGGTACAAGCAGGAAAATTGCCAGATGAATTATCCCTGATACGCTCAACGGATAGAGGAACATATCGATAAACCAAGGCAGTTTGCGTTCGCGGGCAGGCTCGGTCTCGTCTATATGTGAGCTTGCCTCAATTTTTTGCGTGTCTACAAAGGTTCTATGAGAGACAAAATCTTGGCTGGTTGGTCGGTCTGGAACTTTGTCCCTTTTTGGGGTATCCAGAGGAGATAACTTTAAGCCGGAATTCTCTGAATTGCCGGAGCCATTTTGGGTCGCGGGCGGGCCTGGCCTATCTACTTTTGGAACAACAACTATATTGCTGCATTTTGGACACTTAGCCCTCTTGCCCGTATGTTTATCCTGAACATTGATTTTCTGACCACAGCTCTTGCAGCGAAATTTAATCATAAGACCCCTGGCTTCCTTCTAAAGCTTTGAGGTCGGACCGGGTGACTATGTGCTTGCCAGTTTTTCCTTTATCAGTTGGGCGGCTTTGTTGAGGGCATCGTCGATTTTTTCGGGGTTTTTTCCGCCGGCCTGGGCCATACCAGGCCGACCGCCCCCACCGCCGTCAATAATTGGCGCAATTGCCTTGACGATGTCACCGGCCTTTAGACCCTTCTTGACCAAATCATCAGTCATACCCGCTAACAGCGCCACCTTACCATCATCAACAAAACCCAGAACGACAGCAGCGGATTTGGCCTTGCTTTTGAGCATATCGATAGCTTCTCTGGCCTGTTCGACCGAAGTGGTTGAGAGTCGGCCTGTGATAATGAAACTGCTGCCGATTTTCTCGCCAGCTTCCAGCAGTCCCCTCACTTCGGCCATACTGTCAGCCCCGGCCTGTTTCGCTGCCGATTTGAGCTCCTTGGAAAGTTTTTTGTTCTCTTTTATTAGCTTTGCGACCCTGTCAATCACTTCTTCGGCTGGAACTTTTAATTTTACGGTAAGCTCATCGACAATCTCACTTCGCCGCTCAAGGTATTCGGTCAACCCGGGGCCGGTCAGTGCCGTAATCCTTCGCACGCCGGCCGATATGCTCTCTTCTTTGATTATCTTAAAGCCTCCTATTTGCCCCGTATTATCGCAGTGTGTCCCGCCGCAGAATTCTTTGCTAAAAGCAGACTCAAGACTTTGGCCTTCGGTCTTGGGTCTTTGGTCTGGAGTCTGGGGTCTTTTGGCACCAATAGCCACCACTCTAACTTCGCTTCCATACTTCTCGCCGAATAGCGCCATCGCGCCAAGTTTTTCCGCTTCATCTTTGGGCATTACCACACAAGTTACTGGAAGGTTCTCAGCGATTTTTTCTCTCACCAAACCCTCTACTTTTTTTATCTCTTTGTCTGTCAGGACCTTTGGGTAGGTGAAATCAAATCTGAGATAATCCGGACAGACAAGACTGCCCTGCTGGGCTACCGATTGGCCGACAACCTGCTGCAGTGCCCACTGCAGCAGATGAGTAGCGGTATGATTTTTTTTAATCGAGTCTCTATCTTTGCTGACTACCACCTTTACCTTTTCGCCGACGCTAAATGACCCCTCTGCAACTTGGCCTCTGTGAATTACGCAGTTTGCTATCTTCATTGTGTCATTGACAATAAATCGTGCATCGCTCGATTCGATAGTGCCGCAATCGCCGACCTGGCCGCCCGCTTCGGCATAGAAACAGGTTTTGTCAAGAACAAGCCCTACCTCGTTGCCGGCAACAATGTGGCCCCGGTTCTTGAAGCTCTCATTATCAATCCACCCGATTATTTTGCTATCGCACGTTTCGGCGTGGTATTTGTGCAGGTCCTCGGTTGCAGGCAGCTCGGCGTCGGCAAGGGTTGCCATTAGCGAAACAGATTTTTGCGCTGCTCTTGCGCGCGCTCTCTGCTCCTCCATCAGCTCGTCAAATTTAGCTGTATCGACCTTCAAGTTGCGTTCTTTGGCCATAAGCTCCGTCAAATCAAGCGGAAAGCCGTATGTGTCATAAAGCTGGAAGGCATCCTCGCCGCTTATGGTCCTGTCGTTGCTTTTTTCGGCCCGCTCGACTGCGGTGCTGAAGATTTCAATGCCTCTATCAAGCGTTCTGCCGAAGTTTACCTCCTCTGATTCGATAACCGTTGAGACATAGTCGGCTCTTTCGGCTATCTCACCAAAGGCATCGCCTAAACAATCCGCAACCACCGGCACAAGTTTATACATAAACGGCTCGTGCATCCCTAATTCCCTGCCAAACCTCGAAGCGCGCCTGAGTATCCGGCGAATCACGTATCCCCTGCCTTCATTGGAAGGCGTCGCACCGTCGGTTATCGCAAAGGTTAATGAGCGAATATGGTCGGATATGACCCTGAAGGCATTGTCGGTTTTGTTATTGAGCTCCGACGTATATTTATGCCCTGTTATGTCACTGAGGCAATCGATTATTGGCATAAATAAATCAGTATCGTAGTTACTCAGTTTATTTTGCAAAACAGCAACGATTCTCTCCAGGCCGGCACCGGTATCAACGTATTGGGCACCCAACGCAGCGAGCTTGCCGTCTTCGCTGCGATTATATTGAATAAAAACCAGATTCCACAATTCAATGAATCGCCCGCAGCCGGCGTTGACAGAGCACTTGTGACGCCGCTCTCCTTTTTTATCGCACATATCAGGGCCAAGGTCGATATGTATTTCGCTGCAGGGTCCACAGGGACCTATCTCACCCATCTCCCAGAAATTGTCTTTTTTCCCGCCAAAAAGAACCCTCTCGTCCGGAATGCCTGTTACTTTTGGCCAAAGCGACTTGGCATCACTGTCAGGTGGGGAATTGTCTTTTATATCACCTTGAAAAACCGTTGCCCAGAGACTATCCGGCTCGATACCCCACACTTTTGTAAGAAGCTCCCAGGCCCACTCAATTGCCTCCGCCTTGAAATAATCATCGAACGACCAATTACCTAACATCTCAAAAAAGGTATGGTGATAAGTATCTTTGCCCACTTCCTCAAGGTCGTTGTGCTTGCCGCTTACACGCAGGCATTTTTGGCTGTTGACCACCCGGCGGTGCTCCGGCGAGACCAGGCCGAGAAAGATGTCCTTGAACTGATTCATTCCGGCATTGGTGAAAAGCAAAGTATCATCGCCGGCGGGCACAATAGGCGAGCTGGGGACAAATTCGTGCCCTTTATCCCTGAAAAAATCTATAAAGCCGCTTCTGACCTGCTTTGCACTTTTCATTTGGTATCTCATATTTCGTATCTCGCATCTTGCACGGGACACGCTTCACACAAGGCCTTTGGCAACAAGAACTTTATTTTTTAGCTCCTCGCACAAATCTTTGTTTTCAGCCAGATATTTCTTGGCGTTTTCTCTGTCCTGACCGAGCCTGATGTTTCCGTAGTTTAGCCAGGCGCCGCTCTTTTCAACCAGATTGTCGGCCACTGCCAAATCAAGCAAATCGCCTTCGTAGCTGATACCACTGTCGAACATAAGGTCGAATTCCGATTCACGGAAAGGCGGTGCAATTTTATTCTTCACCGCTCTGGCCCTGATTCTGCTGCCGATGGCGATACCACCTTCCCTTATGGTTGCCAGCCGTCTCAAGTCGATGCGGACGGAGCTGTAAAACTTCAGTGCCCTTCCGCCGGGAGTGGTTTCCGGGTTACCGAACATCACGCCGATCTTCATACGGATTTGATTTATAAAGACAAGAGATGTTTTACTCTTGCTGATGACGGCGGTTAGCTTCCTCATCGCCTGGCTCATTAATCTTGCCTGTAGCGCCATATGAGTGTCACCCATTTGGCCTTCAATCTCCGCTTTTGGCGTCAGTGCCGCTACTGAGTCAATAACTATAACATCGATGGAATTTGACCTGATTAGCATCTCGGTGATTTCGAGTGCCTGTTCACCGGTGTCGGGCTGGCTGACCAGCAGGCTGCTGACATCGACGCCCAGTTTTTTTGCCCAGGTAGTATCGAGGGCGTGTTCTGCATCGATAAACGCCGCCACGCCGCCCGCCCGCTGAGCGCTTGCAATTATATGCAGTGCCAGGGTGGTCTTGCCGGATGCCTCCGGGCCGAACATCTCGGTAACCCTGCCTCGCGGGACACCCACACCGCCAAGAGCTATATCCAGTGATAACGAGCCGGTGGGTATGCCGGCGATTTTAGCGTATTTATGCTCATCCATTTGCATAATAGCGCCCTGGCCATACTGCTTTTCGATTTGCGCAATCACTCGCTGCAAAGCATCTTCTCTGCTGGTAGCTTTCAGGACTGTTTGGGCTTTTTTTGCCTTTGCCATTTCCGTTTTTCTCCTTTGTTACCGCCGGGTTCGCAGAGCACGCAGAGATTTTTGATATTGTCATTCCTGCGGAAGCAGGAATCCATCTTCTTCTTTATTCTTTTCTTTCTCTGCGCTCTCGGCGTCCTCTGCGGTTAATCTTTTTCCATTTACCTTCTTATTGTAGTTTATAATTGCCTAACACAGTATAAACCGGACCGGTCGGCCTTAACCGGCTCTGGTAAACTGATACCGAATCAGCTGATACAACCCCAAGCTTAAAGTCCCTGTAATCTTCACTTATTCGCGCCAGCTTGATACCTGCCTTTGGGTTTCTTACTCTGCAAAGGGTCAGATGGCCGGAAAACTCTCTCGTCTCCTTGGGCCAGCCGGCCGAAGCTAACTGCTCGTCAACCCCCTTTGCCAGCCGACACAGATTATCACTTCCGGCGCCCATGCCAACCCATAAGACTCTGGCACTTCTGCCGCCGAAATGGCCAACGGATTCTATATCCAGCTCGAAGCCTTTGTGTCGGCTTGCAACCTCTTTGACTATGTTACAGACCTCAACGGCCTGCTCGTCCTTAATCTCACCTAAGAATTTCAGCGTCAGATGCACATTTTCTGGGTTTACCCACTTGACATCGCTTTTTTTAACATCAACTTTACCCTGCAGCTCGCTTTGCAAATCGGCCAAGCCCTTTCTGATTCCCTCGTCAATATCTATTGCTATAAAAACTCGCATCTCGTATTCCGTACCTCGCTTCAAGCTTAAAATTGTGTTAGCTTTCTGAGGGTCTCAAGTCTGTTGTCTATATCGGTTTTATTTATCGATGTTAGCCCTGCAAGCGAAAAATCGGCAATTGTAAACGAGGCAGCCACTGTGCCGTAAGCAATCGCTGTTTTCAACGATTCAAAATCAGTCTTGCCTTTTTGTGCCAGATAGCCCATCAATGCCCCCGCGAAGCTGTCACCGGCACCCGTCGGGTCTTTGACCTCAGCGGCTGGATAGGCCGGGAGGATAAATTTGTCTCCGTCAGCACTGCACATTAACGAACCCGATTCGCCTTTCTTGATAATTACAACGCCGGGCCCCATACCTAAAATCGCCTCCACTGCCTTTATCAGATTATGCTCGTCTGTCAGCATCCTTGCCTCTGCGTCATTGACCATCAAGCAGTTAATTTTTTTGAGCAGAATCTTTAAATCATCGAGCTTCTCGGCAATCCAGCAGTCCATCGTATCCGCCGCCACAAAAATAGGTGCTTGAATCTGCTCAAGCAATTGAAGCTGAAGTGCCGGTGTCGTGTTAGCAAGAAAAACAAATTCGCTGTCCTTATATTCAGCCGGCACGCTCGGCGGTGCTTCGGCAAGGACATTCAATTCCAGGTTGTCCGTTGTTCTGCTGTTCATATTATCGTGATACGAGCCGGCCCAGCGAAAGGTTTTGCTCTGCGCCCTTACTTCCAAACCTGTCAAATCGACGTCCCTGCCGGCGAAAACCTGTGCTAAATCAAATGGACAATCTGAGCCGATAACCCCTATGAGCCGAACGGCGCAAAAGAAACTGGCTGCCATACTGAAATATACAGCCGAACCGCCAAGACAGTTCTCACTTACACCGTAAGGCGTCCTGACCGTATCAATACCTATCGAGCCGGTTACTAATAACGACATTTTTAACTTCTTTCTCCTTGGGTCTCCGTTCCGAACTTTTTCAGCGTTATATCTATCCTCGCTAAGGTATTTTCTTTGCCTAACATCTCAACCGAATCGAAAATCGGCGCGCTGATTGTAGTTCCGCAAATGGCCACACGCAACGGCTGAGCAACCTTGCCTAAGCCAACCTCTCTTTCCTCAGCTAACGAACGCAGCATATTCTCAATATTCTCAACAGTAAATTGCTCCATCGCAGCTAATTTATCATGGACGGTTGCCAGGACAGCCAGGCCGTCATTTTTTAACAGAACCTTTTTGACTGCCTTTTCATCGTACTCGATTTCCTCGCTGGCGATAAAGAGAAATTTGCTCTTTTGTTCTATCTGAGCCAAGGTTCGCGCACCGGTATTGATCTCCAGCAATTTAGAAAGCGCCTCATCGTCCGCGGAAGCCACCGGTGATTCTATAGCTTTTAAGTAATCCTTAAAATGCCGAAGGAGCTTTTCTTCACTCACCGTACGGATGTGCTCGGTATTGAAGGCAAGGAGCTTGCCGCGGTCAAACAAACTATTGGCCTTTGTCAAACGCGAAAGGTCAAACGATTTAGTCAATTCATCCACCGACATAATTTCACGGTCGCCGCCGGGACTAGCGCCCAGCAGCGCAAGAAAATTTACCATAGTTTCGGGCAGGTAGCCGCTCTTAAAGAAATCAACAACATTGACTTCCGGCAGGACTATCCCAAGGTATTCAGCCATCGCATCAATACTGGGCATATCAGGCGTAGTCTGGCCATCAAGAAAGCTGTTCACTTCTTCAAGGGTGATGTTACCGACCTCGGCAAGTTTTTCGAGGTCGATATCTGGCCTGGCCTTGATTGCCTCGCAGAGGGATTTTGGACGCTCGCGCTTGGATAGTTTCCCTCCGGTTTCGCTGACGGTAACAGACATGTGCGCGTATTTCGGGAGCTCGCCAAATCCCAGAGCCTCCCACAAGGCCTGCTGGCCGGGCGTATTGTTGAGGTGTTCCTGACCGCGAATGATATGGGTAACTTTCATTAAATAGTCGTCAACCACGCAGGCAAAGTTGTACGTTGGGAAGCCATCGCTCTTTTGTATGATAAAATCGCTTATCTCACTGGTGGCAAACGTGACCTCGCCACGCACAATGTCCTGAACGACAATGGGCTTATCCTGCGGAACTGCAAACCGCACCGTTACAGCTCGGCCTTCGGTGCGGGCTTGTTCAGCATCTTTGGCATCGGGAAAATCCTTGGGTCGTGGATAAATGAAGTTCCTCCTTTGGTCTTGGGCTTCTTTGCGGAGTGCATCGAGTTCTTCGGGCGTATCAAAGCAATAATATGCCTTCTTCTCGTCGATAAGTTTCTTTATGTATTTATCGTAGATGTCCCTTCGCTGGGACTGTAAATACGGGCCGTTCGGACCGCCGACGTCGGGGCCTTCGTCCCACTGGATTCCAAGCCAACGAAGGTCGTCCATTACCTGCCCAATAGCAGTTGGGGTATTTCGTTTCTGGTCCGTATCTTCTATGCGCAATATGAACGTACCGCCGGTTTGCCGGGCCAGCAGCCAGTTAAAAAGAGCCGTCCTGGCCCCACCGACGTGCAAATAACCTGTTGGTGATGGTGCAAAACGTGCTACAACCATTAGTTAAAACTCCAGGTAAATCGTATAATAAACCAAAATTAGGATACCTCTAAGCCCGCTTAATGTCAACGCTCAAAAATATTTGGCCTGTATCACTACAATGTGCTAAAATATCCTTTCGACAATGTGTTGATAATAGGAGATTCGCCATGAATAAGCAGGCGGTTCTGAAGCGACTCGCAGAGAATTCCGAAGAAATCCGACAGCGTTTTTCGGTCAAGGCGCTTTCTATCTTTGGGTCGGCAGCTCGCGGCGAGGCAACCGACAAAAGCGACGTGGATGTGCTGGTGGTATTTAACCAAAGGGCCACTTTCGATTTATTTATGGATTTGAAATTCTACTTAGAGGATCTGCTTGGCATGTCAGTCGACCTTGTGACCGATAAGGCCCTTCGCCCACAGCTGCGCCGAGCAATCGAGAAGGAGATTATCAATGTCACGTGATGCGATAATGTATTTGCAGGATATTGCCGAAAGCTGTGAGAAGATTTTGCGGTTCACAGAGGGCTTAACTCAGTCAGACCTGGTGCAGGACGAAAAAACCTACGATGCCGTAGTTCGCAATCTGGAGATTATAGGCGAGGCTGCCAAACATATTTCCGATGAACTCAGAAAAAAATTGCCAGATATAGAATGGCGAAAAACCGCCGGACTGAGGGATATGCTGGCCCATGCATATTTTGGTATCGACAATGACATTCTCTGGGACGTCGTAAAGAATAAAGTACCACAACTGGCCAGAATTACAAGTGAGTTTTTAAATAAAGACCAGCTTTGACAGCTAAAAGACAGGAAAATGGACACGAGCGATTCTACGGCCAAGCTCGATTTTATTCGGCAGATTGTTGCCGAAGACCTAAAGACTAATAAATGGGGCGGCCGGGTTCATACTCGATTTCCTCCTGAGCCGAATGGCTTCTTGCACATCGGACACGCCAAGGCCATCTGCCTGAATTTCGGTATCGCCGCGGAAAACAACGGCCTGTGCAATCTGCGATTCGACGATACTAATCCCATAAAAGAGGAGGCCGAATACATCGACGCCATCATTGAAGACGTTCGCTGGCTCGGCTTCGATTGGCAGGATAGATTATACTACGCCTCGGACTACTTCGAGCAAATGTATCAGTACGCCGTGCAGCTTATCAAAAAAGGTAACGCATACGTTTGCGACCTAAACGCCGAGCAAATCAGAGAATATCGCGGCACCCTGACCACGCCGGGCAAGAATAGCCCCTATCGCAACCGCAGCGTCGAAGAGAACCTCGATTTGTTCGAGCGAATGCGGGCAGGCGAATTCCCGGATGGCTCCCGAACACTGCGAGCCAAAATCGATATGGCATCTCCAAACCTGAATATGCGAGACCCGGTTATGTACCGAATCCTGCACGCAACGCATCACCGCACGGACGACAAATGGTGTATCTATCCGACGTACGACTGGGCCCACGGCCTTGAAGATTCCATCGAAAAAATCACACATTCAATTTGCACGCTGGAATTTGAGAATCATCGCCCGTTGTACGACTGGTTTCTCGACCAGCTTGGTGTTCATCATCCCCAGCAAATTGAGTTTGCCCGGCTCAATCTAAGCTACACCGTGATGAGCAAACGAAAGCTCCAGCAATTAGTGCAAGAGGCCAAAGTCAACGGATGGGACGACCCGCGGATGCCGACCATCTCTGGCATGCGAAGACGCGGCTACTCGCCCGAGTCCATCCGGGAATTCTGCAGGCGCATCGGGGTCAACAAGTTCAACAGTACTGTCGATATAGCGCTGCTCGAACACTGCGTCCGGCAGGACTTAAACAAACGCTCTCCACGCGTGATGGCCGTGCTTCGGCCCCTCAAAGTTATCATCGACAATTACCGCAAAGAGAAGGTCGAAGAATTGGAGGCGGTGAACAATCCGGAGGACCCCAGCGCGGGTACGCGGAAGGTTCCTTTTTCACAAGAGCTTTATATTGAGCGCGATGATTTTATGGAAGAGCCGCCGAAGAAGTTCTACCGCCTGGCCCCCGGCCGAGAGGTTCGGCTGCGATACGCATATTTTATCACCTGCAATAACGTAATTAAGAATGCCGACGGCCAGGTCATCGAGCTGCACTGCACGTACGACCCGGCCACGCGGGGCGGCGACGCCCCGGACGGACGCAAGGTAAAGGCAACGCTGCACTGGGTCTCAGCCCACCACGCAATCGAAGCAGAGGTGCGACTCTACGACCATTTGTTCACTAAGGAAAACCCGGACGATGTAGAGCAAGGCAACGACTTCAAATCCAACTTGAATCCGAACTCGTTGGAAACGCTTGTCTCGTGTCGTGTTGAACCATCTCTGGCCGGCGCTACGCCGGGCAGTCGATACCAGTTCGAACGTCTCGGCTATTTCTGCACCGACCCTGACAGTTCCGCCGGAAAACTCATCTTCAACCGCACCGTAACCCTGCGCGACCCCTGGGCAAAAATCCAGAAAGCACAACAGAACAGGTAGTCAAAACGCGACTTTGTCACGGACGATGTCTTTTACGGTAATTACCACCCCAGGCTCGGTTATCAGCCGAACAGCTCGGTAAATTTCTCTTCTATGTCGTCGCTTTCGCAGAGTACCTGGCCGACTAAGACTGCCCTTACGCCGGCAGACCTTAGCTTTTCGACGTCGGCCCGCCTCTTTATTCCGCTTTCGGCAACCAGCTCGTTTTTATTTTCGATAAGTTCCGCTAATCGGCTGGTCGTGTTTAAGTCCACCTCCATCGTGGCGAGATTCCGATTGTTGATTCCAAGAACGCTGTAGCCCTTTTTAGGGAAACCTATCATGCTTCGGACGGCTAAGAGTGTGTCGGCCTCGTGCACTTCCAGCAGGGCCGTCAACGTCAGCTCGGCAGCGGCAATCATTAAATCCATCAGCTCGCCGGGTTTCACGGCTTCTGCAATTAAGAGTATCGCATCGGCACCGGCGGCGCGGGATTCGTACACCTGCCAGAGGTCGATAATAAAATCCTTTCGCAAAATCGGCAATTCGACCGCTTGCTTGATTTGCCCTATGTATTCGAGTTTGCCTTGAAAGTACTTTTCGTCGGTGAGAACGCTTATCGCATCGGCGCCGCATTTCGCATAGGTCTGGGCAATTGCTACGGCGTCAAAATCTTCACGAATGAGCCCGGCCGACGGCGAGGCCTTCTTGACCTCCGCGATGACATTTAGACCTCGGCTGTTGCGCTTCGTAACCGCTTTATAAAAGTTGCGGCATTTCGGCATCAGGCGAACTTGTTCTTTGAGCTTTTCGAGACTTCTCTGCGATTGCCTGTGCTCTACTTCAGCCCTCTTGTCAGCAATGATTTTATCTAATATATTCGCCAATGTACTTACTCTGCGAGCTTAACGTAGGCCATACGAACCTGGTTGAGTGTATTCTCAAGAACTTTTCCTTCCTCTTCGCTCAGGTTGCCTTTGGTTTTCTCCTCGAGGGTCTGCAGCATATCGATATTGTATCTTGCCATCTCCAAATCCGGCTCTCTTTTCTGTCCCTCTACTTCCAGTGCACCCAAAGCAAATAACGCCTGCGTAACAAGCATGCTGACAAGTGCGGCAAAATTGCCCTTTGGCAAAGGACCGTGGGGCTCACTTTCCTTCGGACCTTTTTCCTTCTTCGCCTCTTCCTGTGCGGCTAATACCTCTTTTTCCCTTTGAGCCTGCTGCTTCCAATCCTCGTCAACTATAATCTTTTTCTCTTCTTTTTTTTCTTCTTCAGCCATTCGAAAAACTCCATCAATGGTAATTGGTTAAATAATCACCAATCACCAGTTACCAATTACCAATCCACCTTTTGCCTTTTTACTTTTTCCCTTTTCCTTTTGCCCGGTACTTCTTCATACTTCTATCGATGTCTCGCTTGGCTGTGCGTTCAGCGATTGACTTTCGCTTATCGTATTGTCTTTTTCCTCTGGCTAGCGCCAGTTCTATTTTTGCCAGGCCACGAGAGTTAAAATAAATCTTTAGAGGCACAAAGGTAAATCCTCGCTGCTCAAGTTTAATTCTTATCTTTCGGATTTCGGCCTTGTGCAGCAGCAGCTTTCTCTTTCTGGTCGGCTCGTGGTTCGTCATACCGGCCTGCTGGTATTGGGCAATCTTGGCACCAACGAGCCAGCACTGCTCGCCGTCGACCCTCGCGTATGAGCCATCGAGGTCTGCCTGCCCGGCACGCAGCGATTTCACCTCTGTGCCAAGAAGTCCAAGACCCGCCTCGAACTTCTCGATAAGTTCGTAGTTGTGATAGGCCTTTTTATTGACTACCCTTGGAGCTTGCTCACCTTTGTTCTTACGCGATTTCGCCGCCATTTGCACTATAATATCCGTCCGACAGCAATTTTGCAAGTCCCGTGGACTTCGGTGGACTTTTAACAGCACAGGCGCACACGTAATTGCAACTTTTGACCAAATAGTGTATTTTAATGCCATACAGATTCAGCAATGTCGCTTAAAGAAGGAAATGCGGGTCTTGCAGAAAGGCCTATTAGGCAGGGTCATTGATGATTTCTAAGCTCACCAAGTTTATGCCGGCTGTCATTGTATCGGCTCTTTGGGCTGGTACTATTCAGGCTGCCCCCCAGCCAAAGCGAGTATATTCGTTCGAGCAAAAGTCTGTTCCTAAAACCTGGCGTGCCGATGAAGTGAGCACGTTGTCTTTGTCTGGCCGGCACTTTAAGGATGGTCGCCAGTCGCTTCGCTGGGACTGGCAGGCCGGCGCGATATTGACGGTAACCGACCCCGAGGGCCTGGCGATAGCTCAGCGCAGCCGTTCGGGCGGTATCAAGGCATGGGTTTATAACGAAAAACCCATCGACGCAAAGTTGACATTCCGCTTTGGGACGGCCAGGGAATTGAGGGAAAACAAACCGCATTACCAATTTGAGTTCGGCCTGAATTTCTCCGGCTGGAGAGCAATGTGGGTGCTTTTGGCCGAAGATGCTGTCAATAAGAACTACAAGGCCAATGCCCCGCTGGAAGTGATGCAAATCATAGCGCCCGGCTCGCACAGCCAGGGGTGCGTTTCTGTTGACCTTGTCGAGTTTGTTGACGAGATTATCTGGCACCGTACCGCCGATTACCAATTGCCAAACTTAAACGCAAAGCGTGGGGGCGGCTCAGAAAAATACCGCCACCTATACGCCAGCAGACAAAAGGCCTCAGAACAACCGAGTCGTCAGCCAAACGCCGCCGAGAAGGCGGCCTTCGATTTGATTACCCAACGTATCGAGGATTGGCTTCTCGGCAAAAATCTCGATTACGCCAACGAAAATGTGCTGGCTCGCTATAAGAGTTTGTTGGAGATGTTCCACACGGCTGACAAAGAATATAACAACCTGAAAATTACTCGCGATGGCAGGTATATTACCGGCGTGCCCCTGTTCACATTTCACGATAGTCGCGCGGGCGCCGGTTTGTCGTTTCGTACCGTGCACGAATCTGTCTTGTTACCGCTGGCATTGGCCTACCACACCCCCTCCGGGCCCGGCACTGACTTAGAGAATCCATACTACCGCAGCCCGCAAGTTAAAGAGCGAATCCTTACGTTATTGGATTACCTCCACGACCAGGGCTGGGCGGCGGGCAGCAGCGTCGGCTCAAGAGACCACGGCAGTCTCTACATCTGCGGCTACGCCCACACCATCGCTCTGTGTCGGCGCCAGTTGAAGGAAGCAGGCACACTGCAGCGGGAACTTGAGACGCTGTATTGGTACACAAGGTTCGGCCAGGTGTATGTCGAGCTGGGAGACCTGGGCGTCAACACGGATGATTTACGCACCGTCCAGTTGTACCGTTTATATCTCATCCTCTGCCAGGAAAGCGACCCTGAGAAGCTACAAATGATGCGCTACTGGATGCAATGGTCGGACGCCGGGCTGCAAATCGCACCCGGTTGGCTGGATATGATAAAGCCCGATTACTCAGGATACCATCACAAAGGCATCTATCTCCGTGGTTATGCACAAAATGCTTTCCACGTCAGCGCATTGGTGGCCTACCTGTTGCGTGACACGCCGTTCGAGCGGTCCGAGACGGTTCGAGGAAACTTGAAAAACGCCTTGCTGACGGCCCGCATTATGTGCAACAAGTATGAGCTGCCGATGTCGATCCGCGGGCGCTGGCCATTCAACAACCGGGTATTGTCGCCGCTGTTTGCTGTCCAAAATCCGGTTCTGGCGGAATTATTTCCGGCGTACGCATACCTGGCGATGGCCGGTGACCCACCTGACCCGGATTTGGCTGCGGCCTTTATGCGACTGTATGACCCGTCAGAGCCGCGAATAAAAGAGACAATGCGCAGATGCCGTATGTCTATCCAGTTCCTCGGCTCGCTTGGCGCAACGCAGGTAATCAACAAATTCGCCCGGATAGGTTTTGAGCAGGAATCTTCGCCGAATGGGAACTGGGTCTTTCCTTATGGCGGACTGAGCATCCATCGCCGCGGCGAGTGGATGGTCAGCGTCAAGGGCTGCAGCAAGTACGTCTGGGATTTTGAGACCAGTGGTGCCACCGGCACAAGACCGGGGCAAAATACACTCGGTCGATACCTCAGCCACGGAACGGTTTTCATCCTTGGCCCCCGTTCTTGTCTTCGACAAGAAGACACGGGGGTCAATACCGCCGACAGTGGCTACGTTCCCCATGGCTGGGATTGGAGCCGTCTGCCGGGCTCAACAGCTATCAATCAGACGCATGAGATGCTCGCTGAGACAACACTCGGCAAAACCAAAACACATCGTAATTTCACCGACCAGGTCGTCGTGGGAGGTGTCAGTCTGGAAGGACAAAATGGGCTCTTTGCTATGCAATTGCACGACACGGTTTACAACACAACTTTCCGGGCGAACAAGTCTGTATTCTTTTTTGATAACAAAATCATTTGCCTCGGCTCCGACATCCAGAATGACGACAGCGAACGTCAGACCGAAACGATTCTGTTTCAGTGCCATCTGGGCAACAACAGAATGCGTCCGACCTGGGTCAATTCAACCAAAGGTGTGACGAAAATTCCCTTCCACTTTCAAGGCGATAAAAACAAGCCAACCTGGCTGATGGATTCGGTGGGCAACGGTTATTTCATCCCGAACTCGAACGAGCTGAACGTGGCCCGGCAGCTCCAGAAGACCGAAAAATTCGGACTCGAAGGCGGCGGCTCCGGAAATTTTGAAGTGGCCTGGCTCAACCACGGCCGAGCACCGAAGAACCAGGGGTACGAATATGTTGTCCTTGTGCAGTCAGACCCCAATACCGCCAGGGCATTTGCCGCCAATCCCCATTATGAAGTATGGCAGAAAGACCGCCACGCCCACATCGTCCACAGCAAAGGGCTCGACATTACAGGATATGCACTATTCGAGAAGAACCTCGATACGAAACGTGGCATTGTTAATAGTGCAAATCTGCCGTGTTTTGTGATGGTGGGGCGCAAGGCAAATGGCATTGTCCTGAGCGTCGCCGACCCCGATTTTGGCTGGAGTTGGAAAATCGCTAAATCTCATCGCCAAAAATCCTTGATTGCCAATCAGCCGAGCCGCCCACGCAAACTCCGCATAACGCTCAATGGCCTATGGCAATTGCAAAGCAAACCAGCTGGTACCGCGGTTGTAAAGTCAACTACTGACAAACAGACCGTTATTGAATTCACGTGCATTGATGGTAAAACGCAAGAAGTTCTTCTTAGTGGGCCCATAACGGGATCCGCCAGACGTATGGTGGGTAAATTTTGAAATCAGCGATTGACACGGCTGATTTTTGCGGATAAAAGTAATTATACAGAAAGTTATTGGCCCGCCATACGTCTGGCGGGGCAGTTTTTCGGGAGACCTAAAATGCAAGTGATAGAATTTCTGGACAAGTCGGGCGTAAATTACGAGCTTACTAAACACGAGCCGGCCTTTACAGCACAGCAAATAGCAGCAGCAGAGCATGAGCCGGGCAAATATGTGGCCAAGCCGGTGGTCGTCAAGGCAGATGCCCAGTACGTGATGTGTGTGCTTCCAGCGTGCTACAAGATTGACCTCAGTGCCCTGAAAAGTCAGTTGGGCGCTAAATCAGTCGAGCTGGCAAAGGAAAAGGAGCTTGGCAAGATATTTGGCGACTGCGACCTGGGAGCCGAGCCGCCCTTTGGAAACTTATATGATTTGCCAACTGTTATCGACAAGACTTTAGATGAGGACGACCATATTATGTTCCAAGGCGGCACACACGAAAAGGCAATACGGATGAGTATGGCCGACTACCGAAAGCTCGTTTCGCCTAAGGTGCTTGAATTCAGCTACCACGTAACCTCGTGATTATGAACTTACCTGGAAGGATTGACCTAAAGGTTGAAAGTCTTCCGTCTGCTGGCGAGCGAGCTTGCCCCTGATTTGTTCAAAGTTTCTAACCGCCTGTTGGGAATATAAGCGTTCACCACAACGCAGACAAACTTCCGCCTGTACCTTCAAAACAGCGGTGTTGTTGCCTCCACGCAGAAGTTTTTCAACCTCTTTGACCACCATTTCATTGCCACATACAGGACATTTATCAAACGGCCTCATAAATTCCTTCTCCTTTCTCGATAATTAACCCACCGACTGGGATCGGGACGATAAACCGTGATCAGCGCCGCCCATTGGTTTTGTTGATTATATGCCCAAACCGAATGAACAGCTTCACCGCTAAAAGTTTGACCGTATACGAGACAACTCGGATATGGCTCATCGCCTGGGTAATCTTCAATAATTTCTCCATGAAGCACAGAAAAATAAATCTCGTCAAATTTCAGTCGGTCGGTACGAGCTTCCTCATCAGCATGTTCAGTGATTCGAATACGATCGGCACGAATCGCTTCAACAAGGTTATTAATATCCATACTCGTCAAAATCACCTAAACTTATATATTCATCTTTTAGCTATTTTAAAATATACAACAATCATCAATATTATGCAAACGTTTCGAAAAATATTCGTTCAATTCTTTTATCCGATTTCGTCGTCGATCCAGGTGAGCAGTTCTTTCAGGTCATCGAGAGTAATATCGCCCATATGAGCGATGCGGAAGGTTTGCTCTTTCAACTTGCCGTAGCCATTTCCAAAAATGGTATTGTGCTTTGCGCCGATGGCATTTATAGTTTCAGCAACGTTGATGCCCCGCGTGTTTTTGACCGCTGTGAGGGTATTTGAGGCATATCCTTCGTCGCAGAACAGCCCGAATTTTTCCTTGGCCCAGCTTCTTACAAAATCACCCATTTTTTTGTGCCTTTCCCATACATTTTCCATACCCTCGGCGAGCAGTTTTTCACATTGGTAATTCAGGGCCATAATGTGAGGGATAGCCGGTGTTGTCGGCGTTTGATTCATCTCATTCCTTTTGGCGAATTGTTGGAAGTCGAAGTAATAACCCCGCCCTGCGACATTTTTACTCTTTTCCAGTGCCCGGTTGCTGACCGCAGCTACAGCCAGCCCCGGCGGGATCGCAAAGGCCTTCTGCACCGACGCAAACGCCACATCCCAGCCGAGCTCGTCAAAATGCAAAGGCAAACCGACCATTGCACTGACCGAATCAACAAACACCAGAACATCAGGATATTTCTCCTTCATCATCTCGCTAATTTCATAAACCGGATTGGTCAGACCTGTACTTGTCTCGTTATGGATGAGAGTAATACCAGCATATTTGCCGGTAGAGAGCTTTTCATCAATCATTTCAGAGGTAATGGGCTTGCCCCAGTCGACCTTTAGCACTTCGACGTTCTTGCCACAGCTTTTAGCGACATCCGCCCATTTGTCACTAAAGGCGCCGCAGCACGTGCACAAGACAGTCTCATCGGGTGCCACACAGTTTCTAATAGATGCTTCCCAGCCGCCGGAACCTGAGGATGTAAACAAAAAGACGTTTTGCTCAGTAAAGAGAGCTTTTTTCAGCATATCGGTTGTCTTGGCGTGCAGCTGTGCATACTCTTTGCCGCGATGTCCGAGTGTCGGACGTGCAAGCTGCTGCAAAACATCCTCATTGACCTTTACCGGACCCGGAATAAATAATCTCGGCGGGTTCTTCCAATCTAACATATTTGTCTGCTCCTTTGTTATGTCATTGCCGCTGGGCATCAGGCACGCAACGACAACTTGCTAAATCACAAATGACAGGGCATTACTTGTAATTAAGGACAGAATTTTACACTGAAATACCAATATAAACCATAAAAAAATCTATCGCCGAAAAGTTTTTCACAGACAGCTAAAAAGCTTTTTGCATTTCCGGCATTTAGCAGTATAATATGTCTTTAGAAGTTCGGCACTTAAGCGTAAAGAATGATAGAGGTTAAGCTATGTCAAAAGCATTAACAGAAGAGCCGCAGTTTGTTATTAAGGAAGGCAAACCCACTGCAGTAATTTTAAGTATTCGTGATTATGAAGAGTTGCTGCAGCGTGTTGAGGACGCCGAGGACTTAGCAGAATTAAGACGGCTGCGAAAAACGACTCTAAAATTTAGACTATTTGAAGAATTTCTCAAAGAGCAAAAATAAATGTACAAATTGCAAATTGAGCGGCATGCAGAGCGGGATTTGAAGCGCCTCAAAAAACGTTCACCGGCAATTTTCTCACGCGTAACTTCTCACATATCGGCTCTTAAAGATAATCCACGGCCCACAGGGGTACGGAAAATACTTGGTTCTAAAAGTGACTGGCGAATCTCTATAGGTAATTATCGAGTAATTTATGAAATCAATGACCGGCGAAAAGCTGTATATATTTTTAGAGTTAAACACCGAAGAGAAGTGTATGATAGATGAGTTGGCACCATCATGATGGAAAAAACAAGTAAAATGGATAAAATTAAAAGTTCACAGATGGCTCAAGCAACAGTTAGAAAAGCCGCAGAGTTAATAAAGAGTTTCCTTAAAGACCGCGATATAACGGTTGATAGAATAATCGTCTTTGGGTCTTACGCCAAAGGTATTTGTACAAAGGACAGCGATTTAGATATAGCGATAATCTCTTGGGATTTCGACGAAAAAGACGTTTTTCAAAAAGCGGAGATGCTTAAAGGATTAAAATGAACACTTGTGGAAAAATTTGAGCTTGCCTTTGATATCGTTCCTGTGTCCTTAAAACAGTGGCAGGAATCCTCTTCGTTAGTTGTAGATTTCATAAAAGAGGGGCAAGCTTTACCTTTGTTGTAAGTATGCAACAAATAGGGGCAGCCACCGATAGCGGTGCATACTAAGAGCTACAATTTGTTAATAGTCAGACCTGTGTAAATTTTCGGATAAAAGTAAGTTGACTTTTGCGGCATTTTCTCGCCGGCATTGGCAACCATTTTTAGCTGTTCCATCTTTACCGGGTTCATAAAGAAGACCACCTGTTTCTCTCTGCTGTCAACCTTGGCAATTGATTCATCAATCGCATTGTCAGTATCTTTTATATATTCGACATTACCACCACTTGCCAGTCTTCTCTCATCGATGCCTAACAGTTCTTCGAGGATAAGTTTGTGCAGTACCGAGACGTCGAGAGACTTCCAGACGTTGCTCCTCTCGGCTGCAACTGAATCCATCGCCTTTTTATCTTTCAGGACCGCCACATAGTAAGCTCCGTTGCCGCCGTAAATTCCGAAAGCATTTTTATCTCTGCGATATCCAGCTTTCATTTGTGCAAGCATCTTTTGCTTTGCATCTTTTTTGCTCCGTGCTGAATCAAAAGGATATTTTGTAATCTCGAATTTATCGTTCAGCTTGCTAATCAAATTGTTAGTATCGAAATTTTCGAGCTCGCCGACAAGGCGGTGGGTGGCCAGGATAATCAAGCCGCGGTCGCAGCTATTGACAAAGGCAGTCATTTGGTAGCCGGCTGCTGGGTTGGAGGTTTCTCTGGCGTAATTCAAAGCGGTCTCATAACGATGATGACCATCGGCTATGATACAGCTTTTGCTGAGCATCATTTTCACGATTTGCTCAACAGCGCCTCTGTCGGTTATTGTAAAGAGCCGATGTCGGACATCCTGCTCATCAATAAAATCGATAAGCGGTTTTTGCCCGGCGGTGTTTTCAATGATTTTGTCCGCAATCTTTTCTTCATCTTCATAGAGCAAAAAAGGCAGACCGAATTTAGCTGCAGTTGCCCTCTTGAGATTGAGCCGGTCTGTTTTTACCTCATCCAGAGTTTGTTCATGGCCCTTAACGGTTTCCCCGAATTCTTCGAGTTTAGCTAAAGCAACGAAGCTGCTGCGCTGAAACGCTTTGTCTGCCAGACGGAAATCCTGGACATAAGCATAGATGGTTTCAGCCGTATCCTGTTTTAACACGCCTTTTTCTATCCAGATATTAAGATACTCGACGGCCCTTGTATATTGATTGCTTTGTTCGTTATCAGAAGCAGTTGTTTTCCCTTTTATTATCCGCACGATATTGTATTTGTTTTTTTCGTAGAGCTGTTGCTGCTGGCTGGCGCCAATAACATCATAAGGCGGAGCAATGCAGCTGCCCACATCACCAACTATCGCTTCGTTGAACCTGAATGCTCTGAACGGCTTAATTTCCATTCTCGATACTCGTTACTTGATACCGGTAACTCGATACTTCAACTTGTTCACAAGATTGTTAAAAATCGCAAAAAAATAATACTAAAGCCAGGAGTGATTGTCAAATATGAAAAAACGCACTCACTATTCCACCGAAAATTTCTAACCGCCCTTGACATAGCTGATTAGACGTAATAAACTTCATATTTCTGCTTTCCCAGCGAAATTTCTTACGGCAGTTCAAAAAGGACAAAAGATATGTGTAATCAAACAAGAAAAGAATTTCTTAAGACGATCGGTTTTGCGGCGGTATCTGCGGGAACGCTGTCGATACTGCCGGGCTGTGCCGATATAGGCCAAATAACAGGAGCTGAAGGCAGGCGCCCGAACATCCTTTACATTATGTCCGATGACCACTCGACCAGCACCGTCAGTTGCTACGGCAGTTGGCTTTCCAGTATCGCCAGGACGCCCAACATCGACCGCATTGCCGAGGAGGGGATGCGGTTTAACAATTGTTTCGTAACCAACTCTATCTACACTCCGGCGCGTGCCGTGGTTCTTACCAGCCAGTACAGCCACATTAACGGCGTGTACACGCTGGGTGACAAGATGGACCCCGAACGCCGCAACGTTGCCAAACTGGAGTTTGTAAAGAGGTAATAGGAAATAACGTCTCAAAAGGAGACAATATAATGAAGAAAGAAGCTAAGAAGACAATGTCCCGACGAACCTTTATGGGTACTGCGGCCTCGACTGCCACGGCCTTCGCTATCGTTCCCAGCCGGGTCCTGGGCAAAGACGCACCCAGTAACAAGCTGAATATCGGTGTGATTGGCGTGGGTGGCCGAGGCGGGGCTGATCTGAGAGGCGTAGAAACTGAGAACATTGTCGCCCTGTGTGATGTGGATATGGAACACGCGGGAAACACTATCAAGAAAAATCCACAGGCAAAAATCTATCGCGATTTTCGCGTGATGTTCGACGAAATGGAAAAAGATATCGATGCCGTCATCGTCGCGACCCCGGACCATACCCATTATGTAGCCGCCATGGCGGCTATCCAGCGCGGCAAGCATGTCTATTGCGAGAAACCGCTGGCCCATTCGATCTACGAAGTTCGCAAACTCACCGAGGCGGCCCGAAAATACAAAGTCGCCACACAGATGGGCAACCAGGGGCACTCTTCAGAGCACATTCGCCTGTGCTGCGAATGGGTCTGGGACGGCGCCATCGGCGATGTCCGCCAGGTCTACGCCTGGAGTAATCGTCCCATGGGTGGATATGCCTTTCCTTCGGGACTACCCCGGCCCAAAGATACACCCACGGTACCGGATACCCTCAACTGGGACTTATGGCTTGGACCGGCACAATATCGCACCTATCATCCGATCTATGCGCCGATATACTGGCGCGGCTGGCTCGATTTCGGTACCGGAGCCCTGGGTGATATGGGATGTCACATCATGGACCCGGCATTCTGGGCATTGAAATTAGGCAGTCCCGTTAGCGTGGAAGCGAACACGTCGTACAATCCGAATCCGGAATTCTGGATGTCATGTCTTGGTCGCGGCGGGAGTCCGAAGAAGGAGATACCGGTTTACCTCGATAAACTCAGGAAAGAGACGTATCCGGTCGCATCGATTGTGCGTTATGAATTTCCCGCTCGCGGCGATATGCCACCGGTCGCGCTCACCTGGTACGACGGCGGTATGCTGCCGCCTCGGCCGGAAGGGATGGAAAAAGGACATGGCGGCAATGGCGCCTTTATCATCGGCGACAAAGGTGTAATCCGTCACGGGTCCCACGGCGCCAACGGCTGCAGGATTATTCCCGAATCCAAAATGAAGGAGTATTTGCACCGGCTCCCGCCTAAGACTATCAAGCGAGTCAAGGGCCACCATCAGGACTGGATAGATGCCTGCAAAGGTGGCGAACCTGCCAGTAGCAACTTCGATTACGGCGGACCGCTTACCGAAATGGTTCTGCTCGGCATTATTGCCATGCGGATGAAAGACGAAAAACTGCTCTGGGACGCCGACAAAATGGAGTTCACCAACAGCAAGGAGGCCAATGAACTCATCAAACCAACCTACCGCCAAGGCTGGTCATTGTAAGGCGTTTCAGAAAACACAAGGAGCTATACCGCAATGAGAATCAAACCGATACATAAGCTGTATCCATGCGTTTTGGTCTACCTGCTGGTTCTACCGGTTTGTGTCTCGGCCGGCCGGTTTGGCTGCAGGCAGGCCTTGATTCTATGAGGTAAAAACGCCATGAGGACATAACCCGAATTATAGTAGACACGAAGTGATGGGGCTCCTGCAGGGACAGTCTTGCGGGAAAAGATTAACATTAGCAGTTGGAAAACTTCGACAATATTTGTAAATATGAAGGAGAATATTATGGCAAAAACGAAAAGAACAATAGTTGGCTCCCCGTTGACACCAACTATGCTTGAAGAGCTGGGCGCCATTGGTGAATTGCCGCTGCGGTCTGATGACTTCGACCCGGACGGCAATTGGGTGAACACGTACCGGGTCTGGATCTGTCACGGGTATCGTGAGAGTGGTAACGAGGAGGTGGGACATCTGCGAATTGAACGCACCTCCGGCAAATCGGGTAAATCCTTCACATTAAAGGTGGACCAGCAGATTGTAAATTATGAGGGGGCGTTGCATTCGGTTCATGCTGGAATCAGGTGCCTGAATAACCGGTTGGCATCGCCTGTCCGATGGGGGCTAACGAGCAGTTTCATCGGGCCGGATGGAAAGCGGCGCCGCGAGCTTGGCACCGAGGAAAAAGTTCAAATCAAAGCAGACGCTATTGAGGTCGAGACTGACCGCCGCACTTTCAAACGCAAGGGGTCCACCCAGCTCACTTCTGACTGGTGTCTCTTCGATGCAGTCCAGCGTCTGGCGTTCGAGCAAGATTCTTCGCTTACTTTCGACGTACTGGAAGGCCTGAGTCTTTTGCGCCAGGGGCATCATCTATCCTATCGCGGCCTTTACCCGATAAACATCAATGGCAAAGACCTGTCCTTGCATTGGTTCAGCCAATTAGGGCACGGTCTGCTTCCATACGACTACTGGCTGGATGAACACCACCGGCTCCTGATGGCCATTACCCTCAGCCGGGCCTATATCCTCGATGACAAAGCGCCAGCCAGGACAAAACTAATAGCGGAAACACAACGACGCCTCTTTCAGCAGAGGCAGGAAACGAACAAAGGAGGTAAAAGCAAATGAGTAACAAAAACAAAACAAACCGGGCAGACGGCATTAACCGCCGAGAGTTTATCAAAATAGGCAGCGGCGGCGCACTTCTGCTTGCCGGCGGCAGTCTCGGCATCAACGCCTTCGCCTCGCCGAAAAACTCCACGCCTAATATTCTGCTGATTATTACGGACCAGCAGCATATAGATACGGTTGCGGCGGGTGGCTGCCGTTACGTACGCACCCCTGCCCTGGACCAGCTCAAAAATCGCGGCTTCAGTTTCGACCAATCACACAGCACCAACCCCGTATGCAGCCCTGCAAGAAGCTCCATATTCACCGGGCGCACAACCAGTGAGACCGGAGTTTACGTCAATGGCAGGTCTGTCCGTTCGGATATTCCGAATCTCGGACAGTGGTTTTCGCAGGAGACCGACTACGAAACTGTATATGCCGGAAAGTGGCACGTGCCCAAGTCCTACACCCATTTTATACCGGGCTTCAATGTCCTGCATACAGGAATCAGCGGTCAGGGCAATCTCGGTGACACCTGCGCTTCACGCGCATGCGAGGGGTTTTTGCGAAATCGTTCTTCGTCCAGGCCATTTTTTATGGTTGCCTCTTTCCTCCAGCCACACGACATCTGTGAATGGCTGCGTTTGAATACGCATAATCCCGACCGGCTCCGGTATCCGGAATTGGCGGATAAACTTCCGCCTTTGCCGGACAATTTCGAATTCGACCCGCGCGAACCGGATTACATAAAGCAAACCCGCCTGGGCAGAGACCCCGTTAAAGGAAACTGGAGCAAGCAGCAATGGCAATTCTATTTATGGAGTTATTATCGCCACATCGAAATGGTCGATGGCGAGATAGGACGTCTCTTACAGGCGCTGCAGGATACCGGCAATGACAGGGATACACTAATTCTGCTTACCTCCGACCACGGCGAGGGTCTGGGCCACCACCAGATGGTGCGCAAGAGTAGTCCCTACGACGAAGCTATGAAAGTGCCGTTGTTCGTATCCTGGCCCGGACATATTCCCGAAAATAAGACAGACACCACGCATCTGGTTTCCGGCCTGGATATAATGCCGACCTTGTGCGAATATACCGGCATCAAACCGCCGAAGAAAATGCGCGGAAAAAGTTTGAGACCGCTGCTCGAAGGAAACTCCGTGCCCTGGCATCCGTGCGTTTTTACCGAGCTAAACGGAAATAGGGCAAGGGTGGTCCGCACAGAACATTACAAGTATATCACATACGTCAACGAAACGGTTGAGCAGCTTTTCGATATGCAGGCCGACCCAGGCGAAACCAAAAATCTTGCAGCCAGCTCAAAGCACGCTTCCGCATTGGCAGAACACAAAAAACTGCTGATAGATTGGGAAAGTCGACTGGATGTCGCACCGAATTTGCCCCACGCCGACGCATGGTGGCGCAAGGGCTGATTCCAAAAAGCGGACGAAAAGTGAGCCGTAATGAGAGCTCAGCAAGAGGCACTCTCAATCTCAAGGTGCCTTCTCGATGAAGATAAGGAGAGTACTGATAATGAAGGAGCAAACAAGGAGAGAGTTTTTCAAGACGATGGGCTTTGCGACGGCATCGGGGGCCGTGTCTTCACTATTGCCGGGCTGTGCCGGTACAGGACAGATAACAGGGGCTAAGGAAAACCGGCCGAACGTCGTACTGGTCATAACCGATGACCAGGGCTACGGCGACTTGGCCTGCCACGGCAACCCGGTAATTAAAACGCCTAACCTCGACAAGCTCTACACACAGAGCGTGCATTTGACTAACTTTCACGTTGGCCCTACGTGTTCACCCACCCGTGCCGCCCTGATGACGGGGCGCTATTGCAACCGGACAGGCGTCTGGCATACCGTTATGGGCCGCTCACTGCTGCGCAGGGACGAAGTAACAGTGGCCGACGTCTTCTCAGCGGCCGGCTACCGCACCGGCATATTCGGCAAGTGGCACCTCGGCGACAACTACCCGTTTCGGCCGCAGGACAGGGGCTTCGACGAAACGCTTATCCACGGCGGCGGCGGAGTCGGCCAGACACCGGACTACTGGGGAAACAATTACTTCGATGACACCTACCTCCACAACGGCAAACGCCGCAAGTTTACCGGCTACTGCACCGATGTATGGTTTGATGGAGCGATGAAATTCATTGAGGCCAATAAGCATCGCCCATTCTTCTGTTACGTTACGACCAATGCTCCGCACAGCCCGCTAAACGTTGCCGACAAATACAGCAAGCCCTACAGAGACAAGGGTGTGGATGACAATCGGGCCGCATTTTACGGTATGATAACAAATATCGACGAGAACATGGCCCGCCTGATGCGTCGGCTGAAAGAGCTGGGCCTTGAGGAAAATACAATCCTCATCTTTATGACCGACAACGGAAGCGCCGGAGGACTGGGCATAGACCAGCAAGGGTTCCCAACCAGGGGCTTTGGTGCCGGTATGCGCGGCAAGAAGGGCTCAGAATACGACGGCGGCCATCGTGTTCCCTGCTTTATCCGCTGGCCCACCGGTGGGCTCGGTGGCGGCAGTGACATTGACCGGCTGACGGCACACGTCGATATACTGCCGACACTGATTGAACTGTGCGGGCTGAAGAAACCACGCAGGGTCAAGTTCGATGGTGACAGCATTGTTCGGCTTTTGATGGGACGGGCTAAGAACTGGCCAGACCGTACGCTCGTTACCGACTCTCAACGGATTGAATACCCGGAGAAGTGGCGCAAAAGTGCGCTTATGACCGACCGCTGGCGGCTGATAAACGGTACAGAGCTTTACGATATAAAGGCCGACCCGAGCCAGAAAAGCAACGTTGCTGATAAACACCCCGAGGTAGTGAGGAAATTGCGCAAGGCCTATGACAACTGGTGGCAAGACGTTTCCGAACGTTTTGGCGAGTACTGCGAAATCATTATCGGCTCTGATAAGGAAAATCCGGCCCGGCTGACCTGTCACGACTGGCACAGTGTGGACGGTGTTCGCCAGGCACAGTCGAACCAGGGCGCCGTCCGCCGGGGTGTCCAGGCCAGCGGCTTCTGGGCGGTGCAGGTGGCCCGTGATGGCATATATGAGTTTGCCCTGCGGCGCTGGCCACAGGAAGTAGATAAGGCCATCACGGCGGCCATCCCCGCCGGCAAAGTCGTACCCGGCGCACAGCCCCCTTCTCCCGGCAAGGCCATAGCCGCCACAAAGGCCCGCCTGAAGATTGCAGATATTGATATGACCAAACCGGTTCCCAGGGGAGCGGCCGCCGTAACGTTCCAGGTTCGTCTCAAGGCCGGTAAAACACGCCTGCAAACATGGTTTACAGATGACAAAAAAGGCCAACCCCGCGGTGCGTATTATGTATATGTGAAACGACTTGATTGATGTGCGGTTAGAGAGCTGGACTTTCCTGTAGTTCGTCTGGTTTCTGGATGTAGGTACTATAATTATAAATCAGTGTAATCTGTGAAATCTGTGGCAAATTAGCGGTTAGAGAGATGGACTTTTCTGTAGTTCGTCTGGTTTCTGGATGTAGGTACTATAATTATAAATCAGTGTAATCTGTGAAATCTGTGGCAAATTAAGGGAGACCTTGAAAATGGCAAAAGGCAATAAACCAAGTCCTGCAAAACTGTATCTTACTCGTGCCTGTTGGCTCATAGCGGCAGCTTCCATTGTGGCAGCGGCCAATATCGTTGCAGCCGGTGATATTGTCGCCACAGTGAAGGCCTCAGACAGAAGCGAAGGCGCAGACCTCACCAAGCTGAGGATATTGAGTGACCAATATCCCCGCGTGTTTTTCTTCCGGCAGGCTGAGGGGGTGGCGGCCCAAAAAAGTGTGTCCTATGAGCAGTGGGAGAAGACCTTTGAGCGACTGATGGGCATCGAAGGCAAAGTGCTGGAAGAGGAGGTATTGGGCCGGTCAATCCGCAATATTGACTTCTTCACGCGATTCAAGAAGCGCCACCCCGCTCAAGTCGTCCTGCTTCACTTCAACGGCAACGCCCGCGACCCACGATACGAGTCGAACAGGTTCTTCGCGGGACACTGGATTTATTTCAACGGCAGCGAGATTGTCTCCGACGTGCCCGCCGAAAAGGGCCAGACAGATATCCGCGTTCAGAACACCAATCTTTTCAAAGCAAATATGGGCCGATTTCGCGACCGTAACGAGGACATTGGCCTATGCATCCTCGACCCCGACGGTAAGCCCAACTGGCACCAGAGCGAGCAGGTCCAGCTCATCTCGGTCGACCACGAGAACAAGACCATCCGCGTTCGGCGAGGCTGCTACGGCACCAAGCCACGGGCCTTCCCTGCGGGACGCAGCTACGCAGCGGCTCATATGACCGAAGGCCCCTGGGGTCAGAAAAATAATCTGATGTGGTACTACAACTATTCGACCCACTGCCCGCGCGACACACAAGGCCAAACGTGCAGCGATGTTCTCGTCGAGCATTTGGCCGAACTGTTCGGAGCGCAGGGAGCGTTGGCGGCCTTCGATGGTCTGGAGTTCGACGTCTTGAAATTCCAATGCGGTGGGCCTCGTAGAGGACGCGGAGCAGACTGCGATGCAGATGGCAGGCTCGATGCCGGCTTCTTTGATGGCATAAATTCTTACGGTGTTGGTGTGGTCGAATTCTGCCGAGAGTTAAGAAACCAGCTCGGAGAAAATCGAATTATCCAGGCCGACGGGATGAGCGAAAGGAACCAGCGTGCGTTCGGCATCCTCAACGGTATCGAAAGCGAGGGTTGGCCGCATTTGCGCGACCACGAAATCCACGACTGGTCCGGTGGTCTCAACCGCCAATTCTTTTGGGATAAAAACGCTCGGACTCCCGTCTTCAATTACATTAACCACAAATTCAACGTCCCCACCGATAAGCCGGGGGTGGTAAAACAAGCGGACGTCCCGTTCAACATCCATCGCCTTGTCTTCGCGGTCGGCGTCTTCACCAACGCAGCAATATGCTACAGTTACCCACCCCGCAATGACCCCGATGGCCTGTTCGGCGTCTGGGACGAATTCCGCATGGGCAAAGCCAACCGCCTCGGCTGGCTGGGAAAACCGCTCGGACCTGCTGTGCGCATGGCCACGCACCAGCCGGATTTATTGGAAGGAAAAGGATACCCCATTGACCAAAATCTGGGGAAGCTTTTGCGGGGCGACAGTATGCAATTTCAACGTGCGAAGTCTGGGATGTTAGTTACTACCGAAACAAAAGTCTCAAAGATAAGTTTCCGATTAACCGATGTACCGACGAATGGGCCTGATTTATTCGTTTTGGTAACAGCGCGAGCTGAGCCAATGCAGGGTTACCCGCCGGAGGTCGCTCGCTTGATGCGGGTCGGAGCCGCACCGGCAGGAAAGCAGGTCGAAAACGACGACCGATTTATGACCTTGGTCAATGAAAGCAATTTCGACTCGGGCTTTTACTTCTCGAACATCGAGACAGACAAGGTCGACCTGGAATTTGTTGTCGAAGGCCCCGAACCCATCTGGATTAACCGCATTCAGGCCTACGCTCACCCCGATGCGATATATCGCGAGTTTGAAAATGGCCTGGTGTTGGCCAATCCCTCACCGCTTCCCTATGTGTTTGATTTGGATAAGCTCTTTCCCGGCCAATGCTTTCAACGCCTGCAGGGAACTCCCACTCAGGATACCGTTGCCAACGACGGCTCGGTCGTCACCGGCAAGCTGACCCTCGGCCCGAAAGAAGGCCTTTTTCTGACCAGCATTCCCGCAGTACATTGACCATTACCTGTTACCTGCTGACGATTTTCAACTGTAAATTGTCAATTAACTTGGCAAAAGCTTTTATTCGTTGACATAAGCAGCGTGAGATAATATATTATGTATCCTTGTTTTCCCGTGTGGAAGTTTTTATTGGATTGATACAATAAAGTTTTTCGGTTCATCCGATCGTTTTCCTGTTTCCGGATGCAGGAAATTAGTTAGAAGGAGATTTTTTACAATGGCACAGAAATGGGTTTATTTCTTCGGCAGCGGAAAAGCTGAAGGCAACGCGCAGATGAAGAAACTTTTAGGCGGCAAGGGCGCTAATCTGGCCGAGATGACAAACCTTGGCGTACCGGTCCCGCCCGGCTTTACCATTAGCACTAAGGTATGCAGCGAATACTACGAAAACAAGGGCAAATGGCCGAAAGGACTTGCAGAGCAGGTTGATAAAAATATGGCAAAGCTGGAGAGGACAATGGGTGCCAGACTGGGCGATGTCAAAAAGCCGCTGCTGGTCAGCGTCAGAAGCGGCGCCGCCGTATCTATGCCCGGAATGATGGATACGATTCTCAACCTCGGACTCAACGACACTGTGATTGAAGGCATCATTAAAAAAACAAAAAACCCACGATTTGCATACGATATATATCGTCGGTTTATCGATATGTTCGGCAATGTGGTGATGGGATGCGACCACAGCTACTTTGAGCAGGTAATCGACGCAGCCAAGAAAAAAGCCAGGGTCAAACTTGATAACGAGCTGAGTGCCGAACAGCTCGAAGAGGTTGTTGAAAAATACAAAAAAGTTTACAAGAAACATGTCGGTAAGCTGTTCCCGCAGGATGGACGAGTCCAGCTAACACACGCCATCAGTGCAGTCATTCGTTCCTGGATGGTTGAAAGGGCGGTTAAGTATCGCCAGTTGAATAATATTACCGGCTTGCTCGGTACGGCTGTGAATGTTCAGGTAATGGTGTTCGGCAATATGGGCGAAGACTGCGGCACAGGCGTTTGCTTTACACGCAATCCGAGTACCGGCAAAAAGGAATTCTATGGTGAGTTCCTTATGAACGCTCAGGGTGAGGACGTGGTCGCAGGTATCAGAACGCCTATAGAGCTGAAGAAGCTCTCCAGGGTGTTGCCGAAGGCCTACACCCAGCTCACCCGCCTGATGACCAGGCTGGAGAAGCACTACAAAGATATCCAGGATATGGAATTTACCATTCAGAATAAAACGCTTTATATTCTGCAGACGCGAACGGGTAAGCACACTGCTGAAGCTGCGGTCAAAATGGCCGTCGATATGGTCAACGAAAGACTTATTTCCCGGACCGAAGCTGTCAAACGCGTTACTCCCGAGCAGTTGGACCGCCTCTTGCATCCCCACTTTGACCCCAAAGCTCAGCGCAATGTAATTGCAAAGGGTCTCCCGGCATCGCCCGGTGCTGCGGTTGGGCAGGTTGTCTTCGACGCTGATACTACCGAGGCCTGGCGAAACAAAGGCAAAAAGGTCATCCTTGTTCGCATTGAGACCAGCCCGGAAGACATCGGTGGTATGGACGCAGCCGTGGGTATTTTGACGGCTCGAGGCGGTATGACCAGCCACGCCGCAGTGGTTGCACGCGGTATGGGTAAACCCTGCGTAGCAGGCGTAGGTGCGCTGCATATCCATTATAAGGCAAGGAAGCTTAATGTCGGCAAATTGACCATCAAGGAAGGGGACTGGATTAGTCTCGATGGCTCGACAGGTGAGGTTATGACGGGACAACTGCCTACCGTAGAGCCGACGATGAGCGGCGACTTCGGCCGATTTATGAGTATCTGCGATCAGATTCGCCGGCTGGGTGTCAGGACAAATGCCGATACGCCCGAAGATGCAAAGCGGGCAAGAGACTTTGGCGCTGAAGGCATCGGGCTTTGCAGGACCGAGCATATGTTCTTCGAAGGCGAAAGGATTTGGCCCGTGAGGCAGATGATTCTGGCCGCGGATGATTATGCTTTGATGCTGGAGCAGCTCGAAGCCGCTGAGACGGACAAGGAGAAAAAGGCAATCACGAAGGAACACGCTACTGCCAAGAAGCTCTTTGTTGGTGCCTTGAAGCAGCTGCTGCCGTTGCAGCGAGGTGACTTCGAAGGTATATTTAAGGCGATGGCCGGCCTGCCGGTAACAATTCGATTGCTGGACCCGCCATTGCACGAGTTTCTGCCGCAAGATAATGCAAGTCAGGCCGAGATGGCCAGGCGCCTTGGGGTCAGGGCCGCTGTTGTCAAGAAAAAGGTTGAGCAGCTGCACGAGTTTAATCCGATGCTTGGGCACCGGGGCTGCCGGCTGGCCGTAACATATCCCGCGATTGGCCGAATGCAGGCAAGGGCAATTATCGAAGCGGCTTTGAATGTTCACAAAAAGGGCGTAGATGTTGATCCGGAAATTATGATTCCGCTGGTTGGGGCGGTTTCAGAATTGAAGGTGGTCAAAGATGAAATTATTGATGAAATCAAGATGGTCTTCAAAGAAAGGAACGCTAAGATTAAATATCTGGTCGGAACGATGATTGAGGTCCCCAGGGCCGCCTTGACTGCTGACGAGATCGCCGCTGAGGCACAGTTCTTTAGCTTCGGAACAAATGACCTCACTCAGATGGCGATGGGCTTCTCGCGGGACGATGCGGGTAAGTTCTTAGGCGAATACGTCAACAAGGGTATTTATGCGGCGGACCCGTTCCAGATACTCGACCAGGAAGGCGTCGGTAAGTTGGTGGAGATGGGTACGAAGCTTGGCAGAAAGACCAGAAAAAAATTGAAAGTCGGCATCTGTGGAGAACACGGCGGCGAGCCGAACAGTATTGATTTCTGCCATCGAATCGGGATGGACTATGTGTCCTGCTCGCCGTTCAGGGTGCCGATTGCAAAATTGGCAGCCGCACAGGCAGCAGTCAGGTAATTAGTGAGTGGTAATTGATAATTTAACCATTTAACCAATTAACCAGATACTGGTGAAAGTAGCTCAGTCGGTTAGAGCACTGGATTGTGGATCCAGGGGTCGCGGGTTCGAATCCCGTCTTTCACCCTTTAAAGTGAGCTAAAGTGCCTAAAGTGAACTAAAGTGTCTAAAGTGAACTAAAG
The DNA here is from genome assembly GCA_030601845.1 of Phycisphaerae bacterium. Lineage (GTDB taxonomy): Bacteria > Planctomycetota > Phycisphaerae > Sedimentisphaerales > Anaerobacaceae > JAUWAY01. The sequence goes on along the minus strand of JAUWAY010000007.1, from coordinate 31,043 downwards.
TGAAAAAATAATCCACAACTTTAGGCACTCCAAATTTTAGGCACTTGTTGCTGAGCTAAAGTGCCTAAAGTGAATAAAACATATCGTGTTTTTATAAGCGCCGCTGAACCAAGTGCCGACTCCCACTGTGCCGCTCTTATAACCGCTTTGAGCCAAAGCAGTTACGACATCAACTTTGTCGGGGTGGGTGGGCCAAAAATGGCCTCGGCCGGCTGTGAATTGTTGGAAACTACAGGCCATAAAGCCGCAATGCTATATAAGGCCTTCAGCCAAATCGGCCACTATTACAAGCTCATAAAACGCATAACTCGTTTCTTTAAAAGCACTAAAGTCGACCTCGTACTTGTCTGTGACTCCCCCGCCTTCAACTTCCACATCGCAAAAGCCGCCAAAAAAGCGGGCATTAAGACCCTTTTCTATGTCGCCCCCCAATTGTGGGCCTGGGCCGGCTGGCGAATCCGAAAACTTCGAAAGTGCTGCGATAAACTCTGCTGCATACTGCCTTTCGAGCAAAAATGGTTCGCCGAAAAAGGCCTCAACACAATCTTCGTGGGCAATCCCCTCCTGGATGAACTGAACGCAGATTTGGGCACATACAGAAAAGATTACGCCAATTTTGAACCAAAAAACGCCAAAATTGCCCTGATGCCCGGCTCACGGACCGCCGAAATAAATTCGCTCTGGAAGCCAATGCAAACGATAGCTACACGCTTAAAGCAAAAATATCCCGCAGCCACCTTTGTCACCGTAGCCGTGGACCACGAAAGAGAAAAAATCCTAAAAGCAGCACAAATTACCAACTTCCGGTGTGAATATACCGTTGGTTTGGTTAGTGACACCGCTAGCGCTGCCGACTTTACAATCGTGGCCAGCGGCAGTGCTACTTTGCAGGTGGCAGCAGTCGGCTGCCCAATGGTGATAATGTATCAAACCAGCAAAATCTTATGGCACCTCGTTGGCTGGTGGCTGGTAAAAACTAAATATATGTCTCTGGTCAATGTCCTCGCAGATAAAGAACTGATGCCGGAGTTTATGCCCTATTTTAACTCGATTGAGCCGATTGTGCAAAAGTGCGAACAACTCTTAGCCGACGGTAACAACTTGGCCCGAATCAGCACCGAACTTATTAAACTCTCGGCCCCCTTACGGTTCGGAAGCGCTTCAAAAAAAGTCGCACAAATCGTTACCCAAATGTTAGACTAAGTGACATCGGCGGGCCTCACAATCCCACCAAAGCATTTCCGCTCCGCCCTTGGGTGCTCTACTTTTTCGGCGCAGTTTGGGAAAAGCTGCAGTTATCAATCGTACAGTAATCGCAGTTCTCAAACTTGATGGTTGCAGCGAAAAAGTGAAAATCCCGTATCACCACGTAATTAACATCGGCGACTTCAAACGCATAATCACTCACTTTGCCTTCGACCTTATGGTTAGCTGGATTATTATATGCCCCGGACTCCGGCTCAGGAGGCCAGAGATAAAGCTTCTCATCTCTGCCGAACCATTTGTTAGGACCATCCAGCGACTCAAGCTCCTCCACCTTTGTCATCATTTCACCATCAACGAACAGTTGGGTGTATTCTTTTCTTATTTTTCCTGATGTCTGAAAGGCCTGCTCCTGCGAACCCGTCCACATAGCATAGTCAAAGTAACCTACCCACGATGCCTCAACCGGCTCTATCCCACTGATAGTCACGGCCTCTTTCGGCCAGGCGACGAAACTTATCGGCTTCTCTTTGGTGCCGGAGTTTTTTACTTTCACCGTCTCGTAGTATGTCCCCGCACGCACGTAGCACGTATCGCCGGCTGTCATCTTGTCCGCCGCCTTCTGAATCGTCCACAATGGTCTTTCCTTGGTTCCCGGATTCTTATCGACTCCGTCAACTGAAACATAATAATCTCTCGCCAAACTCATCGAGCACAATATCATCAAACATCCCACCATCAATACGATATGTTTCATAATCTACTCCTTACCTGATATACTCCATTCCACTTTAGAAACTCGGAATACCCAAAATTTTTTAATCCGTCAATTAAGAAACCCGCCCCACAGACATCCTCTGACGACATACGATATAAGTTTACCCTGAGCTTGCCGAAGGGCAATACCCAATACGAAATAAAACCCCAATTTCTGCCTCCCGTCCTCCGTCTTCTGACTTCCATCCAGAATCCAGCATCTAAAAGAACAATAATCAATTATCAGTTAAAAAACACCCTTTTCGGCATCTACAATCCGGCAGTAGCCAATTGACACATCACCCGGAGCGGATTAGAATGTAATAGACGAGCCCACATTGCTATTCTGTTGCCGTGGGTGCAGCTCGATGTGGGCTTCTCAGCTAAAATCGAAAGGGAGTTACCATGAAAAACACGAATCGATCGATCGCCGCGATTGCGGGCTGTGTGATTCTGATCAGCGCGAGCTATGTCTTCGCGCAGGATTGGTCTCAGTGGAGAGGACCCAATCGGGATGGGAAGGTGAATGGGTTCACCACGCCCCAGAAATGGCCGAAGGAGCTGACGCAGAAGTGGAAAACCACTGTGGGCTCGGGTGATGCAACCCCTGCCCTGGTGGGTGACAAGATCTACGTCTTCACGCGGCAGGGCGAGGACGAGGTTACCCTGTGCCTGGACGCGGGCAGTGGCAAGGAGCTGTGGAAGGACAAATACGCGGCGCAGGCCGTGACCGGAGCGGCCTCACGGCACCCGGGGCCCAGAAGCTCGCCCGCGGTAGCGCATGGAAAGGTCGTCACGCTGGGCGTGGGAGGGGTACTCTCCTGCCTGGACGCCGCCACCGGCAAGGTCGTATGGCGCAAGGACCCGTTCCCCAAGGTCGTGCCCAAGTTCTTCACGGCCATGTCGCCGATCATCACCGATGGTATGGTCATCGCGCATCTCGGCGGGCAGGGCAATGGGGCGATCATCGCTTACGACCTGGCCACCGGCGACCAGAAGTGGCGGTGGGCCGGCGAAGGCCCGGAGTATGCCTCGCCAGTCCTGTTGACGGTGGAAGGCACGAAGCAGATTGTGACGCTGACGGAGAAGAACATCGTGGGGGTTGGCGTGGCTAATGGAAAGCTCTTGTGGCAACTTCCGTTCGTGCCACAGGGGAGGGCTTACAACGCCGCCACACCGATCGTCGATGGGCAAACAGTAATCTACACGGGGGCGGGCCGGGGCACCAGGGCCGTAAAGGTCGAAAGGCAGGCGGATGGCTTTGCCGCCAAAGAGCTTTGGAGCAACCCGGAGCTCGCCACGCAGTTCAACACGCCGGTGCTCAAGGACGGGCTGCTCTTTGGCCTCTCCGACCGCAGCATTCTATTTTGCATCAATGCTCGGACCGGCCAGACAGCCTGGGCTGACGCAACCGCACGCGGCAGCCGTGGTTTCGGGTCCATAGTTGATGCCGGCTCTTGCCTGTTCGTCTTGACCAACGATTCCGAATTGATTATCTTCGAGCCCGACGGCAAGGCGTACAGCGAGATTACACGCTACAAGGTGGCCGAGACGCCGACCTATGCGCATCCGGTAATCGCGGGCAACCGCGTGTTTGTGAAAGACCAGGAGTCGATGGCGATGTGGATGGTCGAGTGAGGTCCGCTTTGTGCGGAGCATGCGCAGGCGGTCCTGCGGCATTGGCCTGCTCTCCCTTTGGGGGGCATCCGGCTCGCTATCGATGGGCGTCGGCGCGGCTTTCCTGCCCGGCAGCTTTGCCAACCGCAAGGTGGACGCCGAGCGGTCGAAACGGCGCCTCGACATTGTGCGCGAAGAGTTTGATGACCCAGAGACGGAGCTTGATGAGTCAGAGGTACGGGCATTGGTGGTTGAGAATTCGATTGAGCAACCTGTCTCCGATGCACTTCCTGGTGGGTCTACATAGTGGATATTGAGCGAACAAACTAAAAATACTAATTGGTATTGTTTAAGTGAACAATAAATAGCATAATAATTAAAAGGAGGATACGATATATTTACAAAACTTCTGAGCAGAATAGGTGTTTGGTTTCTTCTGTGTGTATTGTTGACGAATATTTCAGCAACAAGGTCAATTGCCAGAGAAGATTACTCCACAGGTCGAACGAGGATCGGATTGGTCGAGAAAACACTCCTTCGTGAACTCGGACTGGCCGAAGATGTTAATGACAGTGTAATCGTTCAACTGTTGGACATACCGGATAAACGTGGCCGTGCTATTTCATTAATTAGGTACAGGAAAATATCCTCGGCCACGGCAAAAGCCGATGCCGACGCAGCGCAGAGCGGGGGCGCCAAGGGGAAAACGAATCCCGCGCCGCTGGGCAAGTATCGGCCAGCTCAGGGTCGTGTGGTCGACACGAGCACTCTGTACGGCAAACTGATCATGGGTTATCAGGGTTGGTTCTCCTGCGCGGACGACGGCAGTTCACTCAACCGCTGGAATCATTGGACCAAGAACGGAAAAATACCCACAAGCGAGAACATTCGTGTGGGGATGTGGCCCGATTTGTCCGAGTACGAGCCGGACGAATTGTATCCGACGCAATTGAGGCGCCCCGATGGAGCCGCGGCAAAACTTTACTCGGCGTGGAATCTCAAGACAGTCATGCGCCATTACCGTTGGATGCGCGACTACAACCTGGATGGTGCGTTCCATCAACGATTCATCAACCGCATTCCCACCAGCCCGGATTACCGTGAATTCCGCAACAAGGTGCTCGACAACGTCCGCCAAGCCGCCGAAGCCAACACCCGTGTGTGGGCCGTCATGTACGACGTCTCGGACTACCCCGGAGTCAGTCTGGTCGACGATATCAAGAACGACTGGTTATACCTCGTCGACCAGATGGGTGTGACGGCGAGCCCGATGTACCTTCGCCACAAGGGCAAGCCGCTGCTTGTATTGCGCAATCTGGGCATGCCCAGCCGGCCAGGTACGGCCCGGGAAGCGGCGCAGCTCATCCGTTGGTTCAAGATCGACGCCCCGAAAAAATACCGGGTTACCTTGATGGGAGCCGTTCCCGGCCGTTGGCGCACACTCGGCAGCGATTCGAAGAAGGAGCCGGAATGGGCCTCCGTGTACCGCTCGTACGACGTCCTCTCGCCCTGGACCGTGGGGCGGTACCGCGACGAGCCGACGGCCAATAAATGGATGGAGACCTGCATCCTTCCCGACATGGAGGAATGCGCGCGGCTGGGTATCGATTATATGCCGGTCGTGTGGCCCGGTTACTCTTACCACAACGCCAACGCGGACAAGATCTTCAACGACAAGCCTCGAATGGGAGGACGGTTCTATTGGCGTCAAGTGCATAACGTCCTCACGGCGTCATCCACAATGGTCTACAACGCCATGTTCGACGAAGTTGACGAAGGAACTGCGATGTTCAAGGTGTCAACTAGCGGCAGCGACCAGCCCTTACTCGACGACGGAAGGCTGTTTCTGTCTCTCGATGCGGATGGCGAGCGGTTACCGAGCGATTGGTATCTGAAACTGGCCGATTACGCCGGCCGGGCGTTGCGCAAAGAAATTCCACTGACTGAAGTCCGGCCGATTGATCCATGAATTAAATGTTTGCTGTCAGAGGGGGTATACCCGGAAAAATAGGGGGGTAGGCAGTATATCTTACTAAAATATATATTAAGTCATCGAGGCCGCCACACCCACCATAGCAGCTTAAAAAAGCATCGCTTAGTCGAAAGTCCATGAAGAAATTTGGATAACTATATTAGAGCCGAATACCCCGATCAATGCAACATTCGATTCTGACGAGCTTAAGGTGTGATGTTTCCAAGCCAATGTTGGGTCATTACGCCCAGGTCGAAGAAATTGACAACACTGTCGCCGCCGAGCGGGGCAATGTCCGCAGACGGCTCAGAAGGCGCTTGTTGCCATTGGCCGCCAAGGATTGCAAAGTCAAGCAGGTCAACGCGGCCGTCTTTGTTCAGATCTGCGGCCAGAGTGGGGGGGGTATATGGGAACTCGAGCACCTGCCATTCGATGTTGCTGTAGTTTTTGATGTGATATCGACGGATGATCAGGTGAGAGGTTGAGGCCAGCTCCGCTGTCGTTAATGAACGCGGAATATAGTCATTGGTCTGGTCGCAGGCCAGGCTGTGGAAGAACATTGTCATCCTTTTTGTATACACCGAGGGCGACAGCGTCGCGTCCGCGCGGCCCCACGTGGGATCGGTATACGAAGTTTTATCGAGCATACCGCGCTGGGCTGAACCGTAGCCGAAGTCAATCACATACCACTCGACATCCGCATAACCATTCGTCTTGTACTTATAGAACTTGATCTGCGTCGGGGAGCTGATATTGCCAGCCACAGCCGTCTCATTTATGGTACTCGCTCCCGGGCGCGACTGGAAGATCAGGAGCGAGCTACTCGGGTCAATGGTGCTGATCGCTACCGTCTTCGGCGAGGTGGAAGTGTTATTGCTGACCGATACAGAGCCATGCTGGATGCTGCCGATCTTGCTCGGGTCAAACTCGACGACAATCCATCTGAACTGCGGTGACGCTGCGGTAGCTGATGTGCGCTCGATTGTTACCTGCGTCGGGCTGCTCACGCGCGCCGTCAGCATCGACTCATGGTAATAGGTCCGGCTCGATGAGTCACTGTCTGCCGTGACATACGCCAGGCAGTTCGCTGGGACTACCGTCGCACCAATGTTAATTACCTGCGACGTGCTGTCTTTCGCCAGAGTACCGCCACCGCGATAGACCTTGAACTGTTCGCCGAGACATTCGATCACCTGGTAGGTCACCCAGGTACTGTTTACGTTGATGTTCCGGCTGAACGACTATCTCGTCCCACTGAGAAGCTAATGGCTCCAGCGTCTCAATGGCAAGATTATCATAAAGGGCGAAATCAAACCAGATAGTAAATTCCTCAACTGCCACAGGCAAGCTCAAACTGATAACCTCGTAGGTGTACTGCCACCGTCCTGAAGGCAGCTCGCTGGTCACATACTCGATTTCTGTCTCTGGCACGCCGAAAGCAGAAGTGGCAAACAGAAATGCACAAACCACCCCCGAAAGAATCATACCTTTCATCACGTCCTCCTCTATGATTATCTAAAAACACCTAACCTGCCTAAGTGCTCTATCCCGCAGCACCTGCAACTGTAATCAGACCTCAATGTCCGCGCATACCTCTTGAAGCTCGAACTTGCACTGCGCTTGGGAAACCTCCCTATCTCCGCCTCCTTTTGCCGTCCGGGCATCAAGATTATAACTATTTTGCGTCATCAAATCTCATTTGTCAAGAAAAAACTCCCATATTGCCTTTTTTTCTGTATCCCCCAGCCATCCCATTTTCACGTCCTTTGCGGTTAATTTTCCTTCATAGCCTTGGCGAAGAAGGATAGCGAAGACGGAAGCTTTAGCGAAGGCGGAAGTATCCAGCATCAAGCATCCAGAATCGAGTATCGGGCATCGGGCATCGAGAATCGGGAATCGGGCATCTGGCATCGGACATCGAGAATCCAGCATCGGGAATCGGGTATCGAGAATCGGTCCTCTGTCGTCAGTCTTGAGTCTTGGGTCTTGGGTCTTGAGTCTGTGTTCATTTTTTGCAATTTTTACACAAAACGTACCCATTTTTCGCAATTTTGTCGCAACTTTTCGCAATTTTGTCGCAACTTTTCGCATTTTTTCTCTACTTTTCGCTACTTTTCACCACTTTTTTCTTGCCTATTTTGCCCAACCCCTGCAACCCAACCCCCCTACCCCCATTTTTAGCCCAAAAACTAACATCCCCACGAAAAAAAAACGAAAAAAACCTAATTTTCCCCCCAATTTTTAAAATTTAAAAAATCTCAGTTCTCAATCTTGTTAATCTACGCAAAAATCATTGACTTAATGGCTGGTCGTTTTTCGCGAAAAGCCAGGCAGCAATTTGAAATAATTTTTAATCCAGCTCCAGTGCAGAATGATATGCACCACCATCAGAATCACAAACAGAAATGCCAGGTAAAAGTGGATACTACCCCATTCGTGGCGGGTCATTGACCATAACTCTTCTATATGCTCTCTGCCGTGGCCGCCACGCAGCTGTCGGCCAAGACCGCCGGTGCCGGGCGGCAGAATATACTTCATAATAAAACCGGTAAAAACCAAACCCAGCAGGTCAATAAAACTAACCAAATCAACAATGAAATTCAACGTTGAGCGTTTCATCATAACAACACTTCAACAAAAACCTCAGAGATTCTGCTGCTCTTAAAACCCGATTCACCTCCACCGACAAAGCATTTTCGCACAGTTTTTGTTGTGTGTAAAGCAAAACTCGCATAAAAAATGGTTGTTTTGGTGGAAAGGCCGGCGAAATTGATTATTGACTATTTACTATTGACTATTGATAATCAATTATTAAAGCGAAAAGCTCAACATAAGATACGAAAGTTAATCAGGGAGATAAGATATGACGGAGTCGGCATTAACAAAAATAATAGCTTCGGGTGATTGGTGGTCAAAGACCATCAATTATGAAATTATCAAAGGCAATGCAATCTGGCGCTTTGGGCTGGTTTTGCTGGTGGTGCTGGCGGCAATGGCGGCAGGGCGAATCGTGCAGTACGCCATTGAGTCGTATGCCCGGCGCAGAGAAGAAAAAAAAGGCGTCAGTATTGTAACATTGTTTCTGAAATGCCTCAGTAAGCCGATCTATGTGGCGATATTCGCATTTGGGCTGTTTGCATGCAAGCTGTTTTTGTATTTCGACGACGATGAGGGCATCCGGACAGCTATTGGAACAGGCTGGATAAAGATAGCTAAAAGTGTTGGAGCGATTGCCTTTGCGTATGGTCTTTTCCGGCTGGTGGATGTAATTGAATATTATCTGAGCCGCTGGGCGGCCAAGACGGCAACAAAGCTGGATGATATGCTTGTGCCGGTAATACGCAAGTCGCTGCGTGTAACCATCGCTATTATCGCGGCGCTTTTCATCGCTGAAACTATCCTTGGGGCGGGCCAAATCAAGACGATACTGCTAAGTGCCGGCGTGGGTGGTATTGCGATTGCTCTTGCGGCCAAGGACACGATAGCCAATTTCTTCGGCTCGATAACAATTTTTGCAGACAGGCCTTTTCAAATCGATGAACTTGTGCGAATCGGTGGGCATCTTGGGCCGGTCGAGGAAGTCGGCTTTAGAAGCACGCGGATACGCACACTGCAGGGCCATCTTGTAACCGTACCCAACAGCGTTATCACAAATTCGATTGTGGAAAACGTGGGCAGGCGGCAATTCATCCGCCGGACATCCAATATCACCATAACTTATGATTCGGGCCATACAAAGGCAAAGCGGGCGGTCGAGATTATAAAAGAGATTCTTGCCAGTGTCCCTGAGGTAAATACCGACCCTGAAAAGCTGCCCAGAGTGTATTTCAGCGACTTTAATGATTGGTCGTTGAATATTTATGTCAGCTATTGGGTAAAGCCTGCTGATTACTGGCTCTATCACCAGGTCAATGAGCGAGTCAACTTAGAGATTATGAAGCGGTTCGAGGCCGACAAAATCGAGTTCGCCTTCCCCAGCCAGACGCTTTACGTAAAGAAAGACTAGAGTATCGTCTCGCTGTAACAAATTCTCCGCATGGGCAGATAATCTGCCCATCCTACCGGCTGTATTTTAGATCTCGGGTATGCCTCTGGCCGCATGCCAGACTCTTACTATCTCAACGCAATGCTCTTTGCTCTTTACCCTGTAGACTATTCTACAGGGCTTGCGGATAACTTCTCTTCCTCGGGTCTTCCAGCTCCGGCACAACACGGCCAGACTTGGGAAAATCAGCTAAATGCTCCACGCTCTCAAAAACGCTCTGAGCAAATCGTTTTGCTGCTGTGGAACGGAATTCTGCAATATAGGATGCGAGCTCTCTAAGGTCACGGATGGCTAACGAAGACCAAATCACTTTGTAAGCCATTCAGCAAATTCCTCCTTGACCCTATCGTGAGCAATGCCCTTGCCTGCGTCAAGTTCCCGTAGACCTTTGCGCACAGCAACAATGAAGTTGATCCGTTCCTGTATATCTTCCCAAGTAACATCTTCCGGAAGCTGCTCAATACTCTTTATGGCTATCTCTTTGCTTGTCATAATCTTAATTATACTTCATTTAGACATACATTTGCAAGGTTTTATTTTATGCCGTCTAACATTTGCCTTCCCCAGCCAGACACTTTACGTAAAGAAGGAATAGAGTATCGTCTCGCTGTAACAAATTATCCGCATGGGCAGATAATCTCTGCCCATCCTACCGGCTGCCGGTAGTTCTCATTATGTATTTAGGTGGTAATGATTTGAGGGAATGACTATATTTTTTCTCTTTCTCTTTTAAATCTTTACATATTAAATGTAAGTCGTAATTAAATTTTTCTGCATGTTTTCTTCTCGCTTCTCTTACTTCTTCTACAATTGGGTCCAACATTATTCCTCTCCTAACAATTCTTCCGGTGAGCATATAACCGGGCATTGATAACCCTGATTTTCAACAACTGTTGTGATTTTTATTTTCATTTGCGCATTGTTAATATGAGTAAAATTCCATGTTAGAAGATAATCAATTCCATTTACTGATGCGATTGCTATATGAAGGGCATCCTCAATATTTTTTTTTCGGATTATCTTCTCTGATACTAATTTTCCTGCTAATTTTTCAGCATTTTCGGTTATTTCTAAAATGGGTATACTTTCAACCACCTTTAATCTTTGTTGTGCTGCGATAGTATCACCCTGTTCAGCTTCTTGAATAACCAACGCTGATATATATCTATCAAATACTTCCTCAATCTTCGGCCATTTTTCTCCTGTAATCTCCTGTCGCCCCACAATAATAAGGTCACGACTTAGTTTCGATGTGTAATAACTTATGACGCTCGTTTCAATATATACTGTCTCTTTCATAATCTTATTATACCTCATATAGACATACATTTGCAAGGATTTATTTTATGCCGTCAGGTTAATAAGGGGGCCAACCTGGAGATTATGAAGCGATTCGAGGCCGAGCAAATCGAGTTTGCCTTCCCCAGCCAGACGCTTTACCTGAAAAAAGAGTAACACCCCGTTTAAGGTTGTCGATGCTCGTTTAATGGTGTCGATGCTTGTATCGATGCTCGGTATCGAAGCTCGAAGCTCGTATTATCTTTCTTTTCCAGCATCAAGCCTCCAGCTTCCAGCTTCGATACCAGCTTCGACAACAACAAACCAGTTTCTACACCGAATCTTCTGTGGTTATTCTTCTTCAGCGGCTTTTTCAGCCTTGGTCGTGACGGGCTCTGGCCTGCTAAACTCGGTTACTTCAAGGTGTTTGAACTTGATCGGTTAGGGACTGGGCTTGGGAGAGATGTTTTAAAAAACGGCTGCGCGGGCTATATTACCCGGGCAGCCGTAATAGTGTCAAAATTGCCGGAGCTACTCAAAGCAGGGATCGATTTTTGTCGGAGGACATTCGGGGGGACACATTTCTGTCTCGGTCGCTTCAAAGTACCACTTCTCAGATCCAGTCATTGCGGGCTCTATGACAATCGTGGGCGTTACGAAAACAACCAATTCGCTGTTGACGGTCTTTTCGCCCTCAAATTTGAATAATATACCAAGAAGCGGCATATCACCAAGAAGTGGGACCTTACTCCATTCTTGCTCGACATTTTTCTTACGCAAGCCAGCCAGTACCACAGTTTGCCCATCGTGTACCAACACCTTTGTGTCCGTCTTACGCGTGGCCACGATCGGCTGAGGACCTGTTTGAGTCGTGCCCGGCAGTGGAAGCGAAACCGTGCCAATCACAGTGCTGAATTCCGGCTGCAGGTGCAGTCGTACCATCCCATCGCGTGCTATATGTGGTGTAACCTCGAGCTTGATGCCGATTTCTTTAAACTGGGTTGTTCCGATATTACCACCGCCCATTGCCTGCGTAAGCTCCTGATATGGACGTTCCTCAATAATCTCGAAGGTGGCCGTTTCGTTATCAAGGACCAAAACTCTCGGACTGGCAAGAAGTTTGGCACAAACTTTCTCCTGCTCTGCTGATATCAGCGCATCTATATCGATGCTGGAGTTTAAAATCCCAAACCGAATCAACCCCGTAGTAGTTTCAGCCTTATTGATTCCCGAGCCAAATGTGCCGGTAATAAAGGGTTCGGTTCTGTCGGTAGGGTTAGTACCTACGCTCCCAGGTCCACCCGTACCATAGTTTGTATTACTGCCAAGGGACCATTCGACACCCAAATCGAATTCGTCGGTGCTGGATATATCATAGATTCTGGCCTCGACAAGGACTTGGGGTGTGATGCGGTCAATTACCTCAATGAATTCCGTTATCTTCTTAATTTTGCTTTCCGTATCGGTAACGATTATATTGCTGGTACCCGGGTTGGAGGATACCACACCAGCCTTCGATATAAATTTGTTCAAAGCCGCTTCGACTTCTTTAACATCTGCGTAAGTAATTGTGTAAATTTTGTGGTCAATCCTTTCGGATACGGCGGTAATTTCCTCAATCGGTGCTATCCTGATCATATTCTTGGTTGCGGTGTAGCCGTAACCGTGCGCTGCGAGGATGTTGTTCAGTGCTTCTTCCAACGGCACGTTTGTAAGCGTAGCGGTTACATCGCCGACCACCTTGGGGCTTTTGACAATGTCCACGTCCGCCTGGTCAGCCATTATTCTTATCACATCCTCAATAGGCGTGTTCCTGAAATCGACACTTATTTTTTTCTGCATCCGCTGCTCCAGCGTTGTCCTGACCTCCTTGTCGTTCTCGGCGACAGCGACAGCGCAGACCGCCATAACGAGCGCAGCAATCGCCAAAAACCACAATCCTCTAAATTTGGTCATAATTTTTCTCATAATAAACCCTTTCTCGAATTGTTCATTTTACCCAAATTGCTTACTTTACCAATATTGCCACACAAAGTCAATAATTTTTCGCTCGATTTTACCCTTTCAAGCAATATGACTTCTGTTTATACCGCTTCAGAGCTGAAGAAACAGCCAAACGCGTATTTATGTTATTCGGCAATAAATGTGAAAAACTTTATCTTTATCCTGATTATACCGCCTATATCGGTTATATTGCTTTTATTGCTCAACCTTTTGTTTCCACCTTTCGCCGTCCCTTTCGAACTCGACACTATCCTCATTTATTTTTATGATGGTTACGCCCGATATCGTTTCACCCTCGCGCACTACCCGGGTATCAATAACGGCGGACGGTTCATCCTCGCTATATACAATGCCCTTTACGATTAGTTTATAAGGTTCAGGCTCAGGTTCAGGCTCAGTTTCGGGCTCGGTAGTCTCAACAATCACACGCGAGGCGGTCTTCATAGGGTCCCGAATCGTTGTCGGGTAGAGTGTGGGAATTTGCCAATCAATTTTGTTATTAGAAGCGACAACAACCTGAGTATCCACCGGCTCAGGCTCAGTTTCCTGAGGCCTGGTTGTCTTGCGCGAAGGGGCACCAAAGACCCTGATAAGCACAAAAACTAAGGTGATAAATAGAACAAGGACCGATACAGCCATTGTTTTTTGCCTTGCGGCACTGACACCTGGTTTTGGTGCAAAGAGCTTATTTGTTACTCGTTTCCAGGCAGATTTGCTGCCTGGAGTTTTTATAACAGCACGAGCTTTAGGTCGTTTAGCCGGAGCAGCCTTCGGCAGAGAGACAGCAGGCCGCTGAGGTTTTAATGTTGGAGGAATCTGGGGGAATGGAGTCAGTGGTTTTGGAGAAACATAGCTGGGGCGCTCCGGACCGGGCCGCTGAGGTTCTGGCGTTGGGGGAGTCTGTGGGTGTGGCGCCGGCGGTTTCGGAGGGACATAGTCGGTGCGGTCCTGTGTAGGCGCGCCAGACGCCCGCCGGGCACCGTTATCCCTCGGAACCGGTATACCATCAAAAATCGATGAGATTTTCTTATGTATCCCTGGCTTGCGCTTTGCCATCGCTTATCTCCTCAGCCAAACTTCTGTATTCAACAGCCCCCTTGCTTTCGGGGGCATAAGTCAAGATAGACTCACCGGCACTTGGGGCCTCAGCCAATCTTACGGTTCTGTGAATAACCGTATCAAATACGAGGTCGCCGAAAAACTCTCTCATCTGCCTTTGTATTTGCCTGCTTAATGTTGTCCTGCTGTCAACCAGGGTCAGCAGCACACCAAGGATTTTCAAGTCGTGATTGAAACGTTCCCTGACAATCTCTATGGTCTCAAGTAACTGTCTTAACCCCTCAAGTGCATAATAATGCGTCTGAACGGGTATTATTATATCGCTGCTCGCAGATAGGGCATTCAAAGTCAACAAACCAAGCGAAGGGGGGCAGTCAATAACGCCTATATCGTAATTGCTATTTATACTGCTGAGCTGCTGGTTCAGAACAAATTCTCTGCCGTGGACCGTTGCCAGCTCGAACTCGACTCCAGAAAGTAAGATACTGCTTGGTGCCAGACTAAGCCGCTCAATTTTCGTGCTTATTATAACTCTGGTAATTGCAACTTGAACGTTTGTAAGAGCATCATAAACGGTCTTACCCAGCTCGTCAGGGTCATGGCCCAAACCGAGTGTGGAGTGGGCCTGCGGGTCAAGGTCAATTATCAGCACCTTGTTTCCTCTTTTGGCAAGTGCGGCTGCAAGATTCATTGCAGTAGTTGTTTTCCCACAGCCACCCTTCTGATTTGCTATTGCTATTGTTTTCATTTTTACACTGTATACCGACGCCAAAAACTCAACCGAGCTTTTAGCTGCCCTGCGGGCTTCTGACAAAAACCGACAGGTTCATACCCACCTTGTGGTCTGAGTCTTCCCTATCTGAGCGAGCTATTGTGAATTTATCGACAAAGATAAACGGCCGGTGTCTCTCTAATGCATTCAAAAAAGTTGCAAACTGACTAAAATCCGCAGTGAAGCTAACATCAATATGGCTCTGGCGTACATGCTTACAATTAGGTATTTCTGAGCCTCTGTGGTCGTCTTTACTTTTAACGCTAAACGAACCAACCCTTTTCTCATTGGCAATCTGGCTTATATCGAATGTCAAATTAGTCGAATCTTCAGAATCAACAACAAAATCCTTCAACTTATTTCGTAGATGTTCGATTTCTTTATTTATCCGAATCCGGGTTTCCTCATGTGCTGCTTTTAGTGCAGAGTCATATACCTGCTTTTTCTCGGCAAGTTGCTCTGAGGTCTGCTTTTTGCTTTTCGCCTGTGGTGCCAGCACAAGCATATAGGCGAAGAAAAACAGTATGAAGCAACATACCCATATTAAAGCTGTTGTTATCAGATATTTCTTATGAATCAACTTCATAAAACGCCCGTTATAATCCCGGCTTGAAAATACAATCTATTTCGTAAGAGACAACATCCCGGCCATCAAGTCTACCAAACTCCTGCGAAATTCTAATGTTCTCAAGCTTTGGGCCAAGCGAACTTGAAGAGTAAAGACGGTCTCGAAAATCCTTAACTGCCTCGTCGCAGCCCGATTGTGAACGTCCACTAATACTCATATGCAATGTTCTTACAGGGACACTGATATTAATCATTTCTTGGGGGTTATCTTTTCGTGGAACTTTCTTTCTTACAGAGCCCTGTGTTACCGAAAGCCGTGTCAACACAACCGAGTCCGGCATATTTTCCGCCAGTGTCACCAGGATGGGCGACCATTGAATATGTCGGCCAATAGAGCTTGCAACTTCCGACAAGCAGTTATTTGCAGCGTTTTTCTCTTTTTCGAATAATTCCTGCAGCTCCACAGCGTCCGACAATTCGCCAATCTTTGCGTCGTAACTAATCATTCTCCCCTCCTGTATTGACATAACGATACTGGAGTGCAGATAATAGCCGAACATTGCTATTGCAATAATGACAGGCACTGCAAAGGCCGTGGTCACGATAGCTATGCCCGCAGCCCCGCCCTTTGGTGGAACACCCTGTCCATTTAACAAATCTATTGTGAACATTTATCGTATCCTGTATTTCCTATCCGGCTTGGCGGGATATGCTTCCAATCGACCTCAGAGCGAGCCCGGCTGCCACCGCCAATGCAGGGCCTTTCTTTGCAAGAATATCTTTACAGTCTTTACTTGCACTGCACCCTATTTCATCAAACGGGTTCCACAACACAACGCTGACGGGAAGCTGGCTATCTAATAACTCAACAAACCCCTTGACCAGAGCAAAACCACCACAGACAAATATCTCTTGGATAACGGCTGATTTTTCCTGAGCCATGTAGTAGCGCAATGTTTCAGCAACATCGACAACCAATTCCTGACAGGCCCTGCCCAAACTGTCATAGAGTTCTAAATGAGGTTCTGTCGGGTCTTCACAGCCGCAGAGTTTTCTACTGACAGTTTCTGTTGAAACGCCTTTTTCCATCGCTATTGTGTTAACGATTGTCTGGCCGGCATGAGCTATATCGCGAATAAAGGGTAAAGCATTATCGCCAACAATTGCCAGGTTTGTGTAAGAGCTGCCGACGTTGAGAATAGTTGTTGTTTGGCCGGCCTGTTTTGCTCCGCATTCACTGAAGCAATTCAAAAGTGCCAATCCGTCAACATCCAGCAGAACGCATTTGAGAGAAGCATTTTTAGCAAGTTGTCTCCTCTTTTTAATCAGCCTATTCGTCGCCGCTACTAACACACCATTGATATGAATCTCATCACCAGATGTCAGTTGATAATCCACAGCTCCGTCGTCAATGTTGAAAGGGCAAACCTGCGAGGCTTCGAGCAGGATCGCTCCTTGCAGCTCTTCCGCCGGCAATGAAGGAAACCTAAAAGCACGTACCGCAACTTCCGGCCCGCATACGCTGCAAACCGCCAGTTTCGCCCCGGTTCCTATCGACTCAAGGCATTCGTCAATCGCCCTGACGGTGTTTATATCTTTGCGATTATTGTTGTTTTCGCTCGCTGCGATATCAACTATGCCGGCCGCGGTAACTGTGCAGCCGGTGTCGGTCTTGCGCAGTTGAACCATCTTGACCGTCGATGAGCCAATATCCAGACCCAGGATTTCCGTTTTCGGACTCTCAAGCTTAAACGACCGTTTCCAACCCCAGTCCATAAATCTTTCAACCTCACAATGATTAGATTACCGCCAAAAGCACGAAGCTATGAAAAGCACTAAATTCTAAATCCTAAATTCTAAACAAATACGAATTTTCAAATGTTCAAATTTTCAAAACAATTGTTTCAGTCATTTGGATTTCGGTAATTTGATATTGTTTCGGATTTCGATATTCGAATTTCGGATTTTTTTTTATCCGCCTCCCGCTTTCGCGCCAGACGGCCCTGTGAAAACAGTAGCGTTATCAAGTACTCATCGGCCTAAAAACCCGACCGTTTTACGTAGAAATCACAATATGCCGGTTTCACAGGTTGGTATGCCTGATTTTAGTATGACAAGTCCTATAAAACTGGATACTCGATGCTCGATGCTCGACGAGAATCGAGACCGCTGCTATTCCCACCAGCGTACTACCGCAAGATATGCTGTCTGGTCATTTATGCCAACTTGCCCAAGCGCCGGGATATAATAGAAAACACCGCTTGAGTTAAACATCCTCACACTTCTGCCCACAAACGCTCCGGCTAAGTCTCCACTATTGTATAGTTGCAGGTTGGCGTTCGGAGCATACATCGCACCATAAAAAGGGGCAGAGTTGGCCTTGAGTTGAATGAGAGTACAACTGTCCATCCCATATATCTTAAGATTCATGGCGGCTTCAGCAATATCTTCCAGAGGGCTGCCGGACGTTATACCCTCGTGGACTATCCCCCCACTGTTCTCGACCGACAGATTTCCGCCCAAATACAACTCCAAAGACGAACCGTACTTTATCTTAATGTAACACCCGTTGGCAATAGACACATCGCCGGTCGCATAGAGCACGACATCTCCACCGGCTATCTCCAGTATTGCCGGAGTCCCGGACACGTTCGGCTTCACAGTAATACTGCCATATCTGCCGCTTTCCGTGATTGTCAGGGGTTCACCCCCACCCCTGACTTCTATATCCACGTCCGGACCACCAGGAAATGCGGGCGGTATCACCGGTGGGTAGTATATCTCTACCGGAGCGGCATACACGTCACCTTCTATCACAACGGTGTCATGTTTGTTGATAACGGTATCAGGGTCGCCTCCGGGGCCCACAATTACATCTCCCGGAATAAAAATACGGGACTTGAGAGTTATTGCTCCGTCCTCGGTGCTGTCGGTTCGCAGCACAAAGTTGCTGTCGGCCGGAATCGTACCAAACTGGGCATCAACCCTGACGTCAATATCCTCCTTGACTGCAATACCAACAAACGCTGATTGCACGATAACTTTACTGTAGACTATTTCCTCGGCAACGCCGGATTTGCCGGTCGAAGTAATCTGAAAATCGTTGCAAGGGTCGCCCGTAGTGTTGAAACTGTAGCTTGCGTAAGAATTAGGTAAATCCACATTTGTCGCCACCGGCAGCGTGCTGTTATCCCAAGTTGGCTCGCTGATCATCTTTTTCATCATTACCTGCACTGCCGATATAAGCCCTGCATCGGCGGCGGTGCGGGCGGATATCCCCGCCGAGGTCCGCGAAGCCTGCATTCGGGCGCTAAGGCCTAATCGCAGCAAACCAAGCCCGATAATAAACAAAAGCACAACCATCACCACCACAAGCAGCAGCACAAAGCCACTTCTATTACTTTTCAATTGCTTTTTTGTCATTTTCCATCTCCTCAATAAAATTCGAGTATCAAATATCAAAATCCAAAACAACAAAAGCTTAAAGTGCAAAACCAAAGCGTAAAACTCAAAAGTTTTGCGTTTTAAATTGTGGTTTTAGGTTTTTAGTTTTCAGTTTTACATTTTTCTGTTTCGTGCTCTCACCGTGCTGCGCACGTCGCAGCAGGTCGAAGCTCGTTTTTTTCGAGCATCCAGCCTCCAGTTTCCAGCTTCGATACGAGCTTCGACACCAACAAACGATGTTCGACCTAATTGTGTCTGACCGGTGAACAGGTTACCGTCATTGTCTCGCTGCCATTGTCAAGCTTCAATACCATTCGCACGCAAGCGCCGGTGATAAAAAAGCTGCCGTAGGTGACATTACGCGCAAGCGTCATGGGACTGGAAGCCGATGTCACCTGCCAGGTACCTGCAACGAGTTTGCCGCTGCCATAAACAACCTGCAGCTCGTTACCGGCTATCGTAAAACGAGCACTCCGGTCGAGGTTCGGTGATAAATTTGGGTCCGTATTTTGGTAGTAGTAAAGCTCAACAGACTCGGCGGCACTGACGTCGCCAGGTTGTTTTACACTGGCCTTGCGAACGACGGCATCAAAGGCCTTTCTGGCCACATAGCTGTCGGTTACCACATCGCTGAACACGCGATCATACATCCTGTTCCAGCCGCGGTAACTGTCAACCAGAACAACGCCGATGCCAAGTATGACGATAGTGGCCATCGCTATGGTGGCCATCAACTCGATTAGTGTAAATCCTCGTTGAGCCGTGTATCTCGTATCCCATTTTTCGCTTTTCGCTTTTTGCTTTTCTCTTTGCATTTTACGCCATTTTTTCTATACGCTATACGCTATACGCTATCCGCTATCCGCTATCTTTTTAAGTATTCTACTGTAACGTGTACGTTGTAAGTTTGACTAATATGCTGTCTTGTCGCTGTGGCCGAACCACAATAACATTTAGGGCCCGCAGCCCCGGTGGGACCTGCGGCGTATTCAGGGGAATATCTTTCCACGAGAGCACGGCGCGGTATTCGAGGCCGCCAACAACAATTACATAACTTCTCGATTCTGTAAAACCAGTCGGCACTGCGGGGGCCGGGCCGGCCACAATGGTTAATTGCGGAGGATTTGCTAATTGCGTTGGGTCAGTTGGGTCAAATGTGTTTGGGTCACTTGTATTGCGCCAACTTTCCAGCAGCGTCGAGGCGAGCCGGGCAGCGGTAATTTGTACATCGGCCTTTCGGGCATCCAGGACGCAATAATATCTGTATCCGCCGGCTCCTATCACCGCCACTGCCAGGATGACCATAGCCGCTATTACCTCAATGAAGGTAACTGCCGCCTCGGACCTGAGTCGCTTAACCCCGTTAGAAATAGATCCACATAATGGATACTCGGACCGACTCTTCCTCATTACAAGTGGTACGCCTGAGCCGCCCTTGCTGTTATCTGCAGGAACAGTTGAAGTGGTGGTTCCATCCCGATTTCTAACGGGGTTAACAGTCATAGTCATCACTCTCCATCGTAAGGGCAGGCCTATGTGCCTGCCCAGGGCAACCACGCTGGGTTGCCCCTACTAACGTACCGAAAGCGACTGGTATAATAACCTTGAGTCGCTTCTAATAATACCCGCCTCCGTGCGGTCTTAAATTTAAGGATAAGGTGGGGGCCTTTTCGGCCCCCCTCCCTATTATGTTCGCTTTTAGCCGCCTGTGCCGGCTGTCCACGTACCCGTTGCGGTCAGCGTATACGAGTCGGGCGTAAGTTCGGTTTTGGTGCCCTTGATTGTAAATGTCAAGGGGCTCTCCAAGATGTTTGGGTCATAGACAACGCCGTCAATATTAAACGCCGCATACGTGAAGTAAGCACCCTGGAAGTCCCCTTGCACGAATCCCAACTCCGTGCCCCAGGACGTAAAATCGCCTGTGGATGGCGCTTGATCGTGCTCAGCGCAATAGGCACGTATGCAGGTTCCTATGGTACCCATCATCGCCCTGCCTTCCGACCACTTGGCCGCGTCAATTCGGCCTCGCATAATCGGAATCGCCACTGCAGCTAATATGCTGACAATCAGAATTACGACCATCAGCTCGATCAGTGTGAAACCTTTTCTACTTTTCATTTTCAACTTCTCCTAATAAAAACGTTTTAAATTACGTTCGTCCCTGCTAAAACAGGGAACGCTTTTTGATTTTACCATAATTAGCTATTTTGCCATAATTCGCTATCTTACCACAATCGACTAAATTTGTCAACAACTAAACTAAAAAAACTAAAAAAAACTAACGGCTAATAACCACAGCGTAAAGCTCAAAATCAGATCCTTCAGCTTCGCCTCAGGACAAGGTTTTGAATTTTAATTGTGTTTTTGCATTTTTCGGTTTACGTTTTTCGCTTTCCATTTTTAGCTTTTACGCTGCTATACGGCCGACATTGTGAAGATAGGCAGATACAGCGCAAGAACTACTACCAATACAATTGCGCCAACCGTTATAATCATTATCGGCTCAAGCAGACTCATCACAGTGGTTATGGTTGAGTCGACCTTTCGTTCGTAATATTCGCTGGTTTTTTCGAGGATGTTGGGTAGCGACCCACTTTCTTCTCCGACCTGTACCATTTTGACGACCACATTAGGGAAGAAGCCGGATGCGGCCATACTCAAAGAGATGTTTGAGCCGCCGACAATATGGTCTCTGGTTCGTATTATCGCCTCCTTGATAATATCGTTATTGCTCATTGCAGAGAGGATGTCGAACACCTCGAGCACCGGAACACCCGCAGCCAGTAACGTTGCCATTGTCCTGCAAAACATTGCGACGAAGGCCTGGCTGAGTATCCTGCCGATCAGGGGCAGGCCCAGCGCAATCTTGCTAAACAGGTAATGACCTTTTCGGGTCCTGGTGTAAAGTAAAACTGCCAAAATTATCAGGAGAATACAAGAGCCGATGATGTAGGCAATATTGAAGCGGAGGATGTCATAAACCAGCATAAATCCCCGGGTGAAAGCAGGCAGAGTGCCGCCTATCTGGTCAAATACGACGCGAAATCGTGGAATAATGAAAGTCATTATGAATGCGACTATCAGGATAATAAATACTAATACGACGGTCGGATATGCCATCGCGGCCTTAACCTTTTTCCCCAGTTTATCACGGTTTTCGTAATACTCTGCCAGCCGGCGCAGCGCTTCCGGGAAGGTGCCGCCGCTTTCACCGGCTAATACCATCGCACGGAACAACTGGTTAAAAACACCCGGGAATTTCGAAACACTCTCCGAAAAGGTTGAACCTTTCTCCATTTCTTCCGTGACCTCCTGCAGAACCTGCTGAAGCTGCAGGTTTTCTGTGTCTTCGGCAATGGTCTCTAAAGAGGTGGTAATGGGGACTCCTCCTTCTATCATCGTGGTCAGCTGCCAACAAAACCCTGCGAGGTCTGCTGATTTGATTCGCCTTCGGCGAACTGTTGGACGGGTTTGCCTAATGCCGACAGATATCTCCTCGACAGAGACGGGGATAAGCCCTTGTTCACGAACCCAGGCCACTGCATCGTTTGCAGAAGCCGCCTGCGCGAGGCCTTCCTTTTGCGTCCCCAACAAATCCCGAGCGCTATACTTATAGCTTTTCATTTACTCCGTTAGAGGGACCCCGCCTTGCGGGAGCCCAAATCTTCCCTTTTATACCACATTCTTATTCTTACTTGCCCCGTTACCATCTCTGGCGGGGTTTACTACGCCTTCTGGGAACTAAAAACTCAAAGCTAAAGACTAAAAACCATAATTTAAAATTCAAAACGTGTTTAATTTTAAGCTTTACGCTATGGCTTTACGTTTTGCGCTTTTATCGGCGTTCGAAAACCTCCAGTTTAGTAAAAACCGCCTTACATCTTGGGTTCCCATTTAATTGGTTTTTCCTTTTTCACTTTTTGCTTCTTTATGCTTTTATTTTTTCCGTAAATGTTGCGCTAAGGACCTCTTCAGCGGTGGTTAGACCCTGCAGCATCTTAATTACACCGCTTTCAAGTAAGCCACCATAGCCCTTTTCGCGTGACATTGCTCTTATCTGGATCTCGCTGGCACCGGTAATGACCTTTTCCCGCATATCGCTGTCCATAACTAAGAACTCAAATATAGGTAATCGTCCTAAATACCCTGTCCCTCCGCAGGCTTTACAACCCCGGCCGTGGTAAAAGACAGCGTCCTTGAGCTGCTCGGCGTCGATATTCAGGTGCTTGAGGATTTTCTCACTCAAGGTTATGGGCTCTCTGCAGCGATCACAAATCTTCCTTATCAGTCGCTGAGCAATGACTAAGTTGAGCGTAGAGGCCAGCAAATACGGCTCAATCCCCATATAGAGAAATCTGCTTATCGCACTGGGCGCATCGTTGGTATGGAATGTGCTCAGGACCAGATGGCCGGTCAAAGATGCCTTTATAGCGATTTCGACAGTCTCCTTGTCCCTGATTTCACCTATTAAAATTATGTCCGGGTCCTGTCTTAAAATCGCCCGCAGGCAAGTGGCAAAATCGAGAGTGATTTCCGGCTTGATTTGAATCTGGTTAATGCCTGCAAGACGGTATTCCACGGGGTCTTCGACCGTTGTAATATTTTTCTTCGGGTCCTTCAGGTAGTTTAATGCCGAATATAATGTGGTGCTTTTACCGCTGCCGGTCGGGCCGGTAACTACTATGATGCCGTGCGGCTGTGACAATACCGTTTTAAGCTCTTCAAGAAGTTCGGGTTCGAACCCGAGTTGGTTCAGATCATGGTTTACCGCTGCTGCATCCAGGATTCGCATCACCACTTTTTCGCCGTATATGGTTGGAATTACCGACACCCGCACGTCTATAGCTCTACCTGAGGCTCTCATTTTGAATCGGCCGTCCTGCGGCAACCGGCGTTCAGCAATATCCATCTCTGATAGAATCTTTACTCTGGTAGTCACCGCAGCCTGCATCTTTCTAGCCGGCGGAACCATATCACGAAGCACGCCGTCGATTCGCATCCGAATCGTCGTTGAACGTTCCTGCGGCTCGATATGAATGTCACTTGCTCTGCTTTTGACCGCCTGGCTTAACAGCAAATCAACAAAACGAATCACGGGCGGCTTGGCTGCAGCTACCTCGCTGCTGGTATCCTCATCTTGCTCCTCCCCTACGACCTCGACCTCGAATGCACCTTCTCCACCGACTTCGAGCTCTACAAGGTCGCGAAGCTGCTGTTCTTCAATATCAGAACCGTGATAAATTATCTCTATAGCTTTGCGAATTTCCTTAGGTGAGCTAACAACCACCTTAATCTGACGCTTTATTTTCAGTCTGATTGTATCTATTGCGATAACATTGAGCGGGTCGGCCATTGCCACGACAATCTTGTTGTCTATCTCGCCGATAGCCGCAACACAGAATCGCTTGGAAATGCTTTCGGGCAGCACTCGGGCGACATTCATATCTATCCTGGTAATATCATCAAAGTGGATATACTCCATTGAGAGATGTTCCGCCAGGGCCGGGGTAACCTCCTCGTCGGTTATCATCTTAAGTCGAAGCAATACCTCACCGAGTCGGCCACCATCATCGTGCTGTTCTTTTAGCGCCTCGAGCAGCTCTCTGTGGCTTATAAGCCCCTTGGATACAAGCAGCTCACCAAAAAGGATATCAGTTTTTGTTTTAGGGGTATTAGAGGTACCCTGCGCAGATTCCATTCGATCACCTCAATCTCTTGAGTCCCTAATTTTGTGGTTCATCGCAAAATGGGCCCCTTGCCACTTACCAAGTTTTTTTCCGACAAATTGCAGGTACACAACCCGCGCATTGTCTTCCTTGACTTAAATAGAGTGAGAAGCTTGAGGCCAGGCATGCAAGCTTCACCCTTCTCCTTTGCTACTACTGCTACTACTGCTTAAAACTATACCATATTACTTAAAAGTATACCATCTTTATTTTTAAAATATACTACAAAAAACCGTCAGAAGCAAGAAAATCATTGGTTTATTCAGGATAGCAATTGGCCTTGTAAAAAAGGCCCCGCTTTTGCAAAGCCGAAATGTGCTTTTATAGGACGGCTGATAATTTAATCCCAAACCGATGCTGCTGATTTTGCCGTCTATGTTTCCACCAGCGACAAAACAATTGTTTCTTCGAAACCGGTATAACTGATGTAACCTTTATTGCCGTCAAAATTACGGCCAGAGGCACAAGGGTTGCAATCGTTAAAACCTTTACTTTTACTAAGAGCTTATCCGAATAACCGGGTCGTTATGAGGTCGAGCGAAAAGTTCGAGGCCAAGGCGGCAGGCCGAAAATGCTCGGAGGCGTGGTTTTCTCCACGTTGAGAACATTTTTGGTCGACAACGCAGGCATCGGGCTTTGCAGCCGGCCGCAATAGAGCGGGTTATTTGGATAGGCTCTAAATGTAGGAGGGTGTGAGATTTACCCCGTTAGAATTAAGTCACCTGGCATCTACCCTCCTAACAGCAGGACTTCTAAACGGGGTGTATCATATTTATTACTCCGTTATAGAGTTTCTAACGGCTTTACGCTAAAACACTTGACGAGACAGCGAAAACTGCTTATATTTAGCGTTTGCTGGGCCCCCATTTCGCGACGTGTTGCAAAATGGGAACCCTTGCGGATGTGGCGGAATTGGCAGACGCGCAGGCTTCAGGTGCCTGTGGGCTTCGGCTCGTGGAGGTTCGACTCCTCTCATCCGCAGTAAGCACGCCCGAATGCCTATACCCAGCCCAACTTAAACTGTTGGCCTCGACCGGCTTTTTTGGCCTCATATCCGCAAAGCAAGCAAGTATTTAACGGAAATTGTGCGAACAGGCCGATAAATAATAAGGAACAACATTGGTAGTTCATAGAATACGAATCACGATTTATGTTTGAAATTGCTCAGAATCTTGAACAAATGGCGGCAAGGTTCAGGCCTATAATTTTAATTGGGCCGGGGTTGGCTTGCCTCATAGTCGGATTGTTTGTCTGGCTCGGCGGGTTGGGCCTGAGAAAGCTCCTAATCGCTGTTATAGGCGTGGTTGCCGGCGGTATTTGTGGAATTTTCGTACTTGGATGGAATATCATATCAGCGATGATTCTGGCAGCAGTGGCTGCCGGTTTAGCAATAATTTTTGAAAAGATATTTATCACAATACTGGCGGCCGGCTTGGCGGTGGCTCTCGGCCTTGTCGTTTTGGCCAGGCCATACACCGACAAAATGGGGACTGGTAGAGCGATGCCGTACTCCCGTCGTTTTGCTTCGCAAAGCGAAGAAGCAGGGGTGCAGGACAAAATATCAGAGCAGGCCGAGTTTCTGAGTATTCGCCGGACAGCAGAAATAATAAGAGAACACATTGCGGATTTTATCACCAGACACAGAATCGCCTGGTCGCAGATGCCGGCTTATAGCCGGGTAGCGGTAGTAGCATCAGGTATGATTTTCATAGTGGCTGGAGTTTTCCTCTGGCGTTTGACTTCAGCTCTGTGCTGTGCGACTTTAGGAACGCTGCTTATTTTTGCAGGGATGATTTTGCTGTTATTGTATAAAGGCGCTGCACCTATTAGCGGCATCCATAGTAGAACCTCACTTTATGCTGCCGCTTTTATCACAATGACGGCTTTCGGTACGATTGAGCAGTTATTACTCTGCCAACGCACCGGAAAAAAGTGGATAAGAAAAAAACAAGCAAATAAAGAAGACAGTGATAAAACAGCCACGCATTGGCGGACCCGGTGAGTTGCACGAGGTTTTATAAGAATAATTCGCGGTTTACCTCGCAGGACTAACAAATTAAAGGAGAAAAACAATGGATTGTGTTACTATTCTCGCCCAGGCGGTTGAAACTGCCGGCGAAACGCCACAGCCGCCAGAAGTAGCAGAAGAAGTATTTGTCCCAATAGACTTGATTTGGGAACATATTACCTCGCTTGGTCTGCTCGAAGCCTTAACGTTTATATCTTTCGGCATTGTTTGTCTCTTCTACGGCTGGCGAGTCTTCAAGATACTGGTTACGATGAGCTTTGGGCTTATTGGTCTGTTTGCCGGGTTACAGATAAATAAACTGCTCGTTGGTGGCAATGGACTCTGGCTGGGTATTATATTTATGGTTCTTTGTGCATTTTTGTCGGTGCCGTTGATGCGGTGGGCGGTTTGTATATTAGGCGCTGCCGCAGGCGGAATACTCACCGGGGGGGTATGGTATGCTTGTGGGTTGCCTGAAAAGTACATCTTGGCCGGCGTTCTGATTGGGCTCATTGCCGGCGGTATGATTTCCTTTATCATCTTCAGGATCGCCGTTATGCTCTTTTCCAGTCTGGGCGGCAGCGCCCTTATAGTGGTCGGGGTCCTGGCGCTTTTATACCTCTATCCGCAGACTACAGAACAGGTGGAAGAGCTTGTATTTGCCAAAAAATGGTTTCTGCCGGCCGCCCTGCTAATACCGACAGCGGTGGGCATAATCCTGCAAAGCAAATTCGTTAAGGGCTCCAAAAACTGGAGTGTCTAACTGTCGGGTTCTCATTTTGTTTATACATCTAATTCCGGCCAGGGCTATACGATGCTCCTTGACATTCGAAAATGCCGGAGCAAAATTCTTGACGGAATACTCTGTCGGCTGTATAATCATATTCGTGAAACGTGAAGCGGAATACGAGGCAGACCAAACCCGGATACGCTTCACGAGATACGAACTTCACCCCGCCCCTCGGAGGGGCGGGGTTCCAGCAGGCAGGCTATGAAACAGAGTAGAATCACCAGAGTCGTGCAAATTTTAACCACATTGCAAGCAGGAAAGGGCTATGCGGCTGACGATCTGGCAAAGTTGTTTGGGATGACCCGACGGACAATCTTCCGCGATTTAAAAGAGTTGAAGGCGCTCGGCGTGCCATATCACTACGATGCCAGAGCCGGCGGTTATACCGTAGACCCTGAATTTTTCCTGCCACCTGTAGAATTAAACCTTCAAGAGGCCCTGAGTCTGCTTTTGCTGGTCCATAAGGCAAGGGCCCAGATACAGTTGCCATTTAAGAATTCAGCTCTATTGGCTGCTCTGAAGATTGAAAACAATCTACCTGTCAAAATCAGACAGTATTGCAATACAGCCCTGCGAAATATCTCTACAAGGGTCAGTGCTCAGGCGCCAACAAGCCAGCTCAATAAAACCTTCGCACAACTGCAAAAAGCGATCATGAAGAAACACAAGGTGAACATCAAATACCATTCACTTTTCGATGGTAAAATTATCGACGTTGAGCTGTGTCCCTATCATCTGCTGTATGGCAAAAGAGCGTGGTATGTTCTGGGCGCCTCCAGCCTGCACAAAAGTATTCGCACCTTTAAGCTTAACCGGATTAAGGAACTAAAAATATTAGACAAATGCTTTTTAGACGGGGAGAACTTTGATTTGGCAGATTACTTCGGCAGGGCCTGGTCGATGATACCGGAGGGCAGAATCTACAATATCAAGCTGCGGTTTCTGCCCAAGGTCGCTGAGAACGTCGCCGAGGTACAATGGCACAGCACGCAAAAAGTTACTCGCAACATCGACGGCTCGGCCACTGTTGAGTTTCGCGTTGACGGCCTGGGAGAAATCACCTGGTGGATTCTCGGCTATGGCGACCAGGTGCAGGTCCTGGCACCAAAAGTCCTCCGAAAAAAAGTCGTCGAGACGGCTAAAAATATGATTAAACTCAACGAGCAACAACGGTAGATGAGTGGATGAATAGATGAGTTAACACCTAAACACATTCACGCATTTACGCATTCACACATCTACGCATTTTTATTGCGTGATTCTAAGGACGCCGCTACAATTCACTGCTATGGAAAAAGATGTGGATATTAATAAAGTCGTTCGCCAGCACCTTGAGATGGATGACTTTTTTACCGGCGGCTTTGCGGTCAAGGGCAAAGCCCATGCGTCCGAGCCACAGCAGCAGGCCGATAGTGCAGCTGTCGCCGAGGCAGCCGCCGAGCTTGAAAAAATCGCCGATGAGGTTCGCCGATGCTGCAGATGTGGCCTGGGTTCCTCACGAACTAATGCCGTACCTGGTGAGGGCAAAGCGAACGCCCGCATAATGTTTGTTGGAGAAGGCCCGGGGGCAGACGAAGATGCCCAGGGCCGACCTTTTGTCGGAAGGGCCGGGAAGCTGTTAGACAAAGTAATCGCGGCGATGGGACTAAAACGCAGCGATGTTTTTATAGCCAATATCCTGAAGTGCCGGCCTCCGGAGAATCGCGACCCCCGCGCCGATGAGATAATAAACTGTTTTGGCTACCTTCAAAGGCAGATTGAGATAATAAATCCTGAGATTATTGTGGCCCTGGGAGCTCCCGCAGCCAGGACCTTGTTAAATACCACCAAGCCGATAGGCCAATTGCGCGGCGAATTTCACGAATACTATGCCGGCCTCGGCAGTCCACCCATAAAGCTTATGCCGACGTATCACACTGCCTATCTTTTGCGAAATTATTCACAGCAGAACCGCCAGAGGGTCTGGGAGGATATGAAAAAGGTCCTCGCCGAGCTTGGCCTGCCTATCCCCGAACAGAGGAAGAAATGATCCTCCGTCAATACTAAAATTCAGTTTTTTAGCAAGAATCCGGCCGGGCAGCTATCCTGTATTTCTCACCGCCGAGACCGCAAAGAACGCAGAGATATTTGTTATATAAAAGATATAACTTTTATTTTCTCGGTGGTCTCAGCGTTCTCCGCGGTTAACGAGAATTGGGTTTTTGGTCCAAAAATGCGTTTTTAGGGAGGGAAATACCTGCTTCCGCAAAAAAAAAGAAAATTTTTAAAAAATTTTGGAATTTTCTCTTGACTTCCCTGCCAGCTCCTATAAAATAATAGTACCATTGGTACCTATAAGGAGTGGTGTGAAAGACTCCACACATCTTTCTGCCTTCCTGAAGATGTTTATTTGTGCGCATAGATTTTCTATTCAGGGATGCTGTGCACAATATGGAAGGAGGACAATTTATTATGATGAAAAAATCGAAGATTTTGCTGAGCTGTTTAATCAGCATTGTGCTGGCCAGTACGACATTAGGCATGGCGGACATTGAGTTTACTACTGATGAAAGCCGTGCGGGTTGCTGGTCCTATGATGGAGCTGGTACCTTTACCTTTGTTCAGGATATCGTCGTTGACAGGGCATTGGGCGTTGACACCGACCCTCTGGTTGATGCCTTCGTGCACATACCTGTTATGACCGTAGGTTGGATTCAAGGTGGCCTATACACCCTCTCGGGCGGGCCCATCTCCATTTCAGACGGACGTACCCCTAATACTGGAACTATCTACTTAACCGGTACTCTTAGTAGTGGTGACCTGGTCCCCGTTGGGACAATTGGTGCAGCCTACACCGTGTTTAAGGTAGATATCACCGGTGTGACCGTAACTGTTGCTGGCTTAGCTTTGGGTTCTGATGTTTTGGATCTTATTGCGGCCTCTGGTAGTTCGCTGGATTTTGAACTCTCGATGAACGGAGGGCTTAACCCTCCCGTTTATACCAGCTTTGTCGAAATGCTGGACAGTGGCTACAGGGGCGAAGGTCCTTTGAGTGGTGCTATGACTATCCCGGAGCCGGCTACGCTATGTCTGCTTGGCTTAGGCACATTGGCTTTGCTGAGAAAACGCTCGGCTTGACCAAAATTTAAAGTTTTGGCCAAAAAGCAAAGGGCTGTGAGAAAACTCACAGCCCTTTTTATATATCACCACTCAACGAGAGTTGCGTAAACTTTCTTTCTGGCTTTTAAGCTTGCGGCTCTTGCGTGATTTGTTTTGTCAGTTCGCCCAGCAGTGCCTGCATTTTTGGGTCGCAGCTGTTGGCCTGTCCAATCTTGCTGCAGGCGTGCATAACGGTTGTATGGTCTCGGCCGCCCAAATGGCCTCCAATTTCCTCAAGACTGTGCTTGGTTAGATTTCTGGCTAAATACATACATATCTGTCGTGGCTCGGTAATGCTTTGACTGCGTTTTTTGCTCTGCAAATCCGCAAGACGAACATCAAAATAGCTGGTTACCACCTCGATAATATCGGTGATGCTTATATGTCTGGCAGCCGCACTAATCTGGTCTTCCAGGGCCATCTGGGCTAATTCGAGCGTAATCTCCTCACTGGTTGTAGTCGCTACCGCGTAGATAGTTGTCAGAGCGCCTTCCAATTCCCTGATATTGGCGTGCACTTTGCGGGCGATGTATTC
The DNA here is from genome assembly GCA_030601845.1 of Phycisphaerae bacterium. Classification (GTDB taxonomy): domain Bacteria; phylum Planctomycetota; class Phycisphaerae; order Sedimentisphaerales; family Anaerobacaceae; genus JAUWAY01. The sequence continues at coordinate 129 of JAUWAY010000007.1, read as the reverse complement.
AGCTATTCCATCGGAGATACTCAGGCCGCGAAGGTGGGCCTTTTTCTGCACAATTGCAACTCTTGTCTCGTAGCTTGGTGGGTCGATTCTGGCGACCAGGCCCCAGTTGAATCTGCTGATAAGGCGCTC
>JAUWAY010000013.1 GCA_030601845.1 Phycisphaerae bacterium | reverse complement strand
TCAGGCCCGCCGCCCCGCCTTGCGTCGGGAGACGCGGGGGCTGGCAGGCAAAGGATTTCCAACGGGCCCCGTTAGAAGAAGGTTTTCTAATGGGGCGGGCTTTACGTTAATAGAGCTTCTGGTTGTGATTTCTATCATTGCGTTATTGATGGCGATATTGATGCCGACACTGCAGCGGGTAAAGAAGCAGGCAAGGGCGGTTGCCTGTCAGATGAACCTGAGACATTGGGGTCTTATCTGGTCGATGTATTGCGACGAGAACGACGGCTATTTCAGTTCGGGTATTGATATTATCGACTTTACGGGGAAGCGTCGTAGGTGGTACCGTGGGCAATGGATAGTAGCGCTTCGGCCTTACTATGAGACCAGGTCGGATATTCTACGCTGCCCGATGGCCACGAAACCCCGGCCTGATGGCAAGAAACGCGGTGGTCCGTTTAACACCTACGTCATGGGAACAGGCGGTCCAGGTGACCGGCAAGAACGAGCCAGCTATGGGCAAAATAACTGGCTTTATCATCCACCTCCAGACGTTGAAAAGATTCAACAACGTCCGACTAAATGGAACTGGCGGACCGTTAACGTTAGAGGTGCAGGTAATATACCGGTGTTTGCCGATACTATGTGGCGGGGAGGTGGGCCATTCTACCAGAAGAACAGCAACCCCAAGACCGATATCCGCATCATACCTCCTAAATATAATGGTCAGTCGAGGACGGCTAAAGCGGAAATGCATCATTTTTGCATCGACCGGCACGATGGATATATAAATGTCCTCTTTATGGATTGGCATACCAGAAAGGTAGGTCTTAAAGAGCTGTGGAAATTGAAGTGGCATCGCCAGTTCGACATAAACGGCTTCTGGACCATAGCCGGCGGTGTCAAGCGGGCTGACTGGCAGGAGCACGCTCCTTGGATGGTAAATTTCAAAGACTACTGAGAAACCGGCCGCTGCATAAAAAGACCAACCCTTGCGACCGGCTTTCTGCTGGTTTGCGGTTGAGGACAGAAAAGTAAAAGGCGATTGCTGTATCGAGCCGGCAGCATTTCAGGTGCGAAGCAGCTTTTTAATTGTGCGGCTTTACGTTTATTAAGGCGGCCAAAAGGATGTGTCTCAATCTGTCAACACTGATGTTGTCGAGATAATCTTCGGTAAAATCCAGCCTGAATCGGCCCGGGAAATTTCTGATTCGTCTTTTGAGCTCGTTCCTGCCCAGGCAAGTGATTGAAGTCGCCTGTTTTTCAAAATACCCTCTCGAAGCCATTGCCATCACCTTTGAAAACTGTTGTTTTAAGTTACATTTGCACTGTTAGTATCGTCACCGGCGCCGAGTCGGTTTTGCGATAAATTCCTGCCGGACGCTGAAATATCAAAATAGGCCTATTATCGGCTTAAATTTTTTTTGTCATTTCTCCGTGCGTCTGATAACTTTTGGTTATGAAGACGGACAAGCTAAATTACCACTTGCCGCTGGAGTTGATTGCTCAGCAGCCGAGTTGTGTTCGGAGTGATTCGCGGCTGCTGGTCTTCAATCGCTCAAATGGCGATATCCTGGACAGCACTTTTTGCAAAATCGGGGATTTTTTATCGTCCGGCGATTGTCTTGTACTTAATGACACGAAAGTTTTGCAGGCCCGTTTTTTCGGGCGCCGCGGCACCGGCGGCAAACTCGAAGGGTTATTTCTGGCCGAAAACGCACAAGGTATATGGGAGGTAATGCTAAAGGGCGCCCGTAAAGTAAAGACCGGCGAGATTATTTATCTGGAGGACAAAGCGAAGAGGGATTTTTGCAGGGCAGAAGTGCTCGATAAGCAGGGTGAGGGCAGATGTCGGCTGAAGATAGACTCAGATGCGGGCCTCGAAACTATCCTTGACAAAATCGGTTTTCCCCCGCTGCCGCCATATATAAAACGAACCGATGATATTAGCCAGGCAGCGATGGATGAAGTGCGGTATCAAACGGTTTATGCTCGCAGGCCCGGCGCGGTTGCGGCACCAACAGCCGGGCTGCATTTTACCAATAAGCTAATCGAGCAGTTAAAACGCTCTGGCATCGGCTTTTCATATATAACGCTTCACGTAGGGACGGGGACATTCAAGCCGATAAGCACAGAAAATATCGAGGAGCACGAGATTCATCGGGAACACATCAGCATCGACGAGAAAAACGCCCGGATAATAAATGCAGCGAAAGAAAAGGGGGGCCGAATAATTGCTGTGGGCACAACCTCGGTGCGGGCACTGGAGGCGGCAGCCGAGGGCTCACGAGTTAAGGCCGTCAGCGGCACGACGCAGCTTTTCATTAAGCCCGGCTATAAATTCAAAATAGTTGATGCTATGGTAACGAATTTTCATTTGCCGAAATCTACGCTGCTTGCGCTGGTAGCGGCCTTTGCCGGCGTGGAAAGCATCCTTGCCGCATATCGGTATGCCATTGAGCAGCGGTACCGCTTTTATTCCTACGGCGATGCAATGCTGATAGTATAAAAAGTGACTAAAGTGAACTAAAGTGAGCTAAAGTGCCTAAGATGTTTGCGACTCTCGTTTAAGGTTGTGGATGCTCGTATCGATGCTCGTTGTGGAAGCTCGAAGCTTGTCTTTTTCGAGCATCCAGCGTCGAGCTTCCAGCTTCGATACCAGCTTCGACACCGACAAAACGAGCTTCTACACCTTTATGCATTTTAGGCACTCTAAACTTTAGCTCACTTTTTTTATGGGCCAGGGCTGGACGCCGCACCGTTTCGCCCAGCTTTCATACAGGGCCTTTAGCTGCTTGACCTTTTGCGGGTACTTTTGGGCAAGGTTGTTTAGTTCCGTGCGGTCGGCTTGCAAATCGTAAAGTTCCCAATCATTGGGATACTTCGAGACGAGTTTCCATTTGCCTTTCCGTACCGCGCGATTACCTTCGTGCTCCCAGTAAAGGGCTTCTCGTTCGATTGGTTTGTTCTCGAAGGCCGGGAGGAGACTTCGGCCCTCGAGCGGTATGAGCTTGCGGCCTTTATATTCGCCGGGATATTCGGCGCCTGCAACGTCGAGAGAGGTTGCCATAATATCGATTAGGTGCCCCGGCTGGTCTCGCAGTTCGTTGTGCGCCTTTATGCCCGCCGGCCAGTGGACTATCAGCGGCGTGGCAATGCCGCCTTCATGGACCCAGTGTTTATAGCGTCTATATGGCGTGTTGCTGGCATTTGCCCAGGAAAGGCCGTAGCTCATATAGGAATCCACGCCGCCTGGTGGCAGGCCGTTTTCTCTTCTGTCGAAACCTGTCGGGCCTCCCTCGGCGCATCCGCCGTTGTCAGCCAGAAAGAAAATCAACGTATTGTCCAGGCAGCCTGTCTTTTTCAGCGTTGAAACGACCCGTCCGATGCCCTGGTCCATACTGTCGATTTGTGCGGCGTAAATGGCCATTTTTAAATCCATCAGTTCCTTGTTCTTTTCCTCCGCCCAGGGCCACGTCTCCGGGTCGCGCGGCGTCATCTTCCAATTCCTGTTGACCAGTCCCATTTCTATCATTCGCTTGTAGCGTTCTTTCCGCAGCCGGTCCCATCCTTTCATATATTTTCCTTTATACTTTGCGATATCCTCAGGCCAGGCGTGCAGCGGCCAGTGGGGTGCGGTGTATGCCAGGTAAAGGAAAAATGGCTCTTCCCTTTTGCCGAAACTATCGATGAACTTCACGGCGTTTTCACTGAAGGCATCGGTCATATAGAATTTCCCCGGCTTCGGTGTAAAGGGCTTGTCATCAATTGCCATAGTCCTTTTTGCATCCGCAGCCTTGGTTTTTGAAATGTCGAAGTAATTTGCGGCACCGCTAATCAAGCCGTAATGTTTATCGAAGCCGCGGTCAACCGGCCAATGTGGGCGTTCTTCGCCGACGTGCCATTTGCCGGACATAAGCGTATTGTAACCAGCCGTTTTGAGAGCTTCGGCAATGGTTACACAGCGGTCATTCAGGTAACCCTGATAGGCCGGATGTCCTTTATCCTGCACCATGTGTCCGATTCCAGCCTGGTGCTGATAGAGTCCCGTCAGCAGCGCCGCACGCGTCGGGCAGCAGCGGGCGGTGTTGTAAAACTGCGTAAAGCGAAGGCCGTTGCGCGCGAGGTTGTCCAGGTTCGGCGTGTGAATCTCGCCGCCGTAACAGCCGATGTCGGAGTAACCCATATCGTCGGCCATAATGAGCACGATGTTAGGACGTTTATGTTCTCGCTCCTTTCCGGGTTCTATCGCAAAGCCGCCTCTTTTGGAAAAGACAGGGAAAACGTCTTCTGTACAGCCGGACAGCATCGCACTTGCTGTACCTCCAGCAATCATTTCTATGAAATCACGTCGGCTCAGCATCCTCATTTTATTTTCCCCTTTCATTTAATTTTTTAAAACATCGGTCATAACTACAGGCACACGTTATTGGGAGCTTTCCAAACGCTTGAGCGTGGCGCGTGTCACTCGCTGTACGTATCCAAATGGGTCCTTCAGCCCCGTCTCTATCTGGGGCAGAGCAGGTTGGGCCTTATCACCAACTTTGCCCAGAGCGATGGCAGCGTTCAGGCGAACGGTGTTTGATTTATGTTTTAGCATTTCGACCAGCACGTCCAATGCCCTCTTTTCTTCACCCCAGTTGCACATCGCCTCGGCTGCAGCGATGCGAACAATCGGTGAGCGGTCTTTCAGCAGCTTGTCAATCGCCGATTTTGCCCGCTTGACTTCCTGGCCGGACTTACAGTTATTGTGCAAACCAACCACAGCCCAATAACGAACAGAAGCGTGTTTATCCTTCAGAGCTTTAATATATTGGGGTATTGCTTTCTCGCCTGCCCCGTCTAACTGCTTAATCTTGCGCAAGCGTTCCAGCAGGTCTGTTTTATCGAGTTGTTCTCTCCAATGTGGCGTCTCTTGCTTTTCCGTGACGGCGTGCGCTTCTTCCCATGTTGCTGATTTGTCACCGAGTTTGAACGTGACCTCGTTGCTGTCCTTAAAGCCGATGCGACAGGCCCTGGCGTGCAATACCTGACCGGGTCTGGGTAATACGGGTTTTGTGTATAGTTTCCATCCGGCCTTGCTTTCTGAGCCGATTTTGTAAGCAATCGAAGCACCGGCTGTAGGACAGGTTATCACCACGGGTGACTCGGAATCGGATTTGGTTTCTGAGAGCACCCAGAACATCGGTTCGGCTGTTTGCTGCGGTTCGCCGCCCGGCCACTTCATCTCGTCAAACTCAGGTTCAGGTATCAGTCCCACATCGGAGGTCTCTTTCACCCATTTGGCGTGCACCTTGCGCATTCGCTCCAGTACATCCTTGTACAGTGGCACCTCTGCAAGGTTGTCGATCTCGTGCGGGTCGATGAAAGTATCGTACAGCTCTTCAATCGGCTTGGTTTTGCGGAAATACTGTTTCTGCGCGCCTGTCAGTTTGCCCTCCGCATTGAGGCGGCGCATCTCCTGCATCGTCGGCATCTCGTTCATATAGTCGATGTCCTGTCCGTAAGTAAGGTGCGGCATATAGTTGCGAATGTATTTGAAACGCTTGTCACGCACCGCACGAATAATGTCGTAAGCTTCATCCATACGGTCGCGAGCGGCAAAAATATACTTCCGCGGCTTGGCCTTCTGACTGCCCAGAAATGCCTTTCCCTGTATGTAATCCGGCACCTTCACGCCGGCCAGAGAAAGCATAGTCGGTGCAAAATCAAGAAATGCTGTCAGCTCGTCATTCACGCTGCCGGGCCGCAGCGCTTCCGGATTGTCCGGCATAGCGAGCTCTCGGAGCTTCTCCGGCACGCGGATGATCAGTGGAACGTGAATGCCTGAGTCGTAAATCCACCGCTTGCCCCTCGGCAGCCCGCGCCCGTGGTCGCCCCAGAACCAGACGATTGTATTATCGGCCAGGCCGTCGGCCTCGAGCTGGGCGAGGATATCGCTCACCTGCTTATCCATCAGCGTTATAATATCGTAATACTGTGCCCAGTCCCTGCGAACCGCCGGTGTATCGGGATAGTAGGGCGGCAGAGTCGCCTTAGCCGGGTCGTGCTTCTCGTGCGGTTGCAGTGTCGCCAACTGCTGCTGGAACTCTTTGTTCCTGCTGCGGACCTTGCTCTCGTGCGTGGTTGTGAAATTGAAGATGGCGAAGAACGGCTGGCCTTCGGCGCGACCACGCCAGTGGGCTGTGCGGCTGTTCTCGTCCCAGGCGGTCACCGGTGCGTTAAACTGGTAATCGGTCTTGACGTTATTCGTGCAATAATAGCCCGCCGCCCGCAGGATTTCACTGAAACACTTTACCTGTGCCGGCGGCACACCCTTGCAGCGCATCTGGTGCGTGCCGATGGTGGTTGGGTACATACCCGTGATGATACCCGAGCGTGCTGGCGCGCAAACCCCTGCGTGTGAGTACACGTTAGTGTAACGCACGCCCTGTGCCGCTAAGGCATCGATATTGGGCGTTACGGCATAAGTATCACCATAGCAGCCTAAGTCCGGACTGATGTCCTCGCAGCTGACCCAGAGGATATTCGGCCGCTGGCCTCTTGGTGTTTGCTCAGCATTAAGAGGAATTTGAGATAAGAGCACCGCGGCTGCCGAGCCTGAGCTAATCTGCAGAAACTGACGCCTGCTTATATTGTTTTTAGAACTTGCCATTGATATCGCCTCCGTAATTTACAATTTAAATAACATTATTCTATCTCGCCCCCGTAGTTTTCGCCGGTGCCTTGAACAGCTTAACTTTACCGATTTGTTGTGTCAAGCAGCAATTTGGATGCCCTTGGGCAAATTTCGCACAGGATATTGCATTACCGGATGAATTTGTGTATTTTGGATAAGAAGTCGTATTGCGTCGTCCGTGTGTCCCGCCCCTCCGGGAGGGGCGGGACGAAACAACGTGAGAAAGAAAGGAGATGTGACTATGGAGAATATACCCAAAACATTGCTTATTTTGCTTGGAGTATTTTGTTATGTAGCACTTGCCGGGGGCTGTCAGGGACTGGCCCCGCCCCTCGGAGGGGCGGGACTGGCGGAAGAATCTGCAGGCAAAGAAACGATTGTGGACAAAGCCGACTTTTACGTTTCGCCGGCCGGTAACGATTCCTGGTCGGGAACCTTGCCTGCGCCAAACGCTCAGCGCAGCGACGGCCCATTCAGGACACTGGCCAGAGCGCGCGACGAAGTTAGGATACTGAAAAGGATAAAACCACAGGAAGATATAACCGTGCTCATTCGCGGCGGGAGGTATTATCTTAAAGAGACAGTCGTTTTTGGGTTGAAAGATTCCGGTAAAGGCAACCAGACGATTACCTATGCAGCTTATCCCGGCGAGGAGCCGGTCTTTAGTTCCGGCGTCAAAATCACAGGCTTCAAAAAAGTGAAAGGGCGGTTACCCGGTCTGCCGGCAGCGGCCAGAGGCAAGGTCTGGGTCGCCGATGTGCCGGAAACGAAGGGTGGCAAATGGCGATTCCGAACACTCTACGATGGCGAGAAGATGCTGCCTCGCGCGCGGTCGAAAGGTTTTGTTCCCGAGGGTGTGCGCCCCGCTCGTGAACGGCGTTGGGACGACCGGGTTACCCTTCAATTCCCGAAAGGGACTTTGCGCAACTGGGAAAACCTGGAAGACGTCGAAATCTTCATCCGCCCAACCGCACAATGGCTTGTAAACTACCTCGGACTGGCAACAGTCAACGAGACTGAAAGAATCGCCAGGACAAGCGTGCCGGGGACCTATATGTTAGCGATGGTCAATCCGAAGTGGACGGAAAGCTGCTGGGTCGAGAACGTGCTGGAGGCACTGGACAGCCCCGGTGAGTGGGTGCTTAATACCCGCGAAGGCAAGCTCTATCTATGGCCGGAGAACAACAGGCCCGGCGACAATATTGTCGCGCCGTGTTTGCGGGAGCTGTTCCGCGTCGAAGGACGCAACGTCCGCGACAAGATTAAAGGTGATGTCCCGGTGCGCAATATCGTATTCAGGGGCCTTACGCTGACTTGCGGCGACCGCGATGTGTGGACCAACGAAGATAAGGGCATCCAGCACGACTGGGAAATGTGGGATAAGAACAACGCATTGTTGCGTTTTCGCGGTGCCGAGGGATGCGCCGTGGAAAACTGCACATTCCGCAACAGCGGCGGCACGGGCGTGCGAGTGGACCTGTATGGACAGAACATCCGCATCACCGGCAACCACCTGTACAATCTCGGCGGCACCGGCATCCTGCTTTGCGGCTACGGGCCGGGACTGAAGGATGTCAACAAACGCAACCAGCTCGTTAATAATCGAATTCACAACATCGGTACCCTCCACTGGCACAACCCCGCGGTCTTTATCTGGCAGAGCGGTGAAAACCGAGTGCTGAACAATTACATTCACCATCTGCCGTACGACGGCATAGTCCTCAGCGGCGTCCGCCCCCGGTATTTTGGTATCACCGACCCGGTCAAGTGGAAAGAGGGGGCCATCCCGCCGGACATACGCGAGAATATGCCCTTGATTCGATGGGAAGAAACCGGAAAACCCAAGACAGCCGCCCAGGCTCTGCGTTTCGCTCACGCCCGCAACAACCTCGTGCAGGATAACGAGCTGCATCACGTTATGCAGGTACTGGGCGACGGCAACGCTATTTATCTCTCCTGCGCCAGCACGGGAAACGTCATCCGCCGTAATCTGATTTACCTCAGTCCCGGCGCCGCCACCGAGATTCGCTTCGATGATGACCAGGAAGAATCGACCGTTACTGAGAATATCATCTTTGGCAACGGGATTAAACTCAAGCACACCAACTATATCGAGAACAATATAATCATCGGCGGGGCACTTGCATTTAGAAAAGAGACGGCAGAAGGGGCCAGAGTACAGAGAAACATTATCTATAACACCGGGCCGAGTGCCTCTTTCTATACAGAGGAGCAGGCGGTACTCAAACTGGCAAATCCCGATTACAACCTCTTCTATTGCAGTAACGCCGAGCAGGGACGAGCTTTCCTGGATAAGATTAAAAAAATGGGTTTTGAAAAACACGGCATCTTCGCCGACCCGAAGTTCGTTGACCTGGAGAATTTCGATGTCCGCCTGAGGCCGGACTCGCCCGCACTCAAACTGGGAATCAAGTCAATCGACATAGACAAGATTGGCCTGACCGACGACCCGGCCTTTCGGCGCCTGCGACGCAGTGGCTTCAGTCCTTTATAGCACAAAAAGGCGTTTGCTCTGGTCTTTGGTGTTGTTATAATACAGCCGAATCGAAGTGCCTAAAGTGAGCTAAAGTGAGCTAAAGTGAAAAAAACATAACTTTAGGCACTCCAAACTTTAGCTCACTGCCTTTTTGAGGTGCCGTCTTGGTGGATATGACTCTTCTTGAAACTCGTGGGCTGGTAAAGAGATATTCCGGCCGGGCCGTCGTCAACGAAGTATCCTTCAGCGTAGCCCAGCGGAGCATTGTCGCTCTCTGCGGCCGGAACGGCGCCGGAAAAACCACCACCTTCAGAATGATTATGGGGATGATTACCCCCAACAACGGCAAAGTTTACTTCCAGGGCGGGGATATTACAAAACTGCCGATGTACAAACGGGCCCGTCTGGGTATCGGCTATCTTTCACAGGAGCCGAGCATCTTTCAGCGGCTCAGCGTCAGGGACAACCTCTATGCGATTCTGGAGACGATGTCTATCACACGCGCAGAGAGAATACGCCGCGCCGGTATGCTTATCGAGCGTTTTGGGCTAAGCGAGGTCGCTGAAAGCCAGGGCAGATTCCTCTCCGGCGGTGAGCGAAGAAAACTTGAAATCGCCCGTGCTATGGTAACCGACCCCTCGCTGGTTCTTCTGGATGAGCCGTTTAGCGGCGTTGACCCTATTGCCGTCGGAGACCTGCAGCACGATATCCGCCGGCTCGTCGCATCCGGCGTAAGCATTCTCATTACTGACCATAACGTCGAGAGGACGCTGGAAGTAGTTGATAAGGCCTATATAATCGACCACGGCAGGGTGATAGGGGCCGGCTCGCCGGCCGAGATTGTCCGTAACCAAACCGTTCGAAAACACTACCTCGGCAATATATTCACCGGCGACGAATTCGACGATAAATAGAAGTGACTCGTGACCCGTGTCCCGAGCAACGAGTCACGAATTACGAGGTACGAAAGATGATAGATGTTGAGAAGTGTCGGATAACGCATTATCCGGCTGAGGTCCTGGGCAAAGAGGCCTTGCCGGTTGAAAAAATCGATGATAATATCCGTCGGCTGGTAGAAAAAATGACAGAGATTATGCTGAAAAACAAAGGAGTTGGGCTGGCAGGGCCGCAGGTGGGGGTGCCGCTGCGGATTTTTATCATATCACTCGATTCAAGCAGAGAGTGCGCCCGAGTCTATATCAACCCAACCGTTACACCGGCCGGCGAACTTGACGCAATAGACGAAGGATGTCTGTCGGTGCCAGGCGTTCGCACAAAAATTCGAAGATACAAAAAATGTACGGTCACGGCAACCGACCTTGACGGCAACGAATTTAGCGAGGAAGGCGAAGGACTTCACGCCAGGGTTTTGCAGCACGAATACGACCATATCAATGGCTTAACTATCGTCAACCGTATGGGCTCAACTGCCAGAATTGCACATCGAAAACAGCTCAAAAAACTTAAAGAAAACCATAAGAAGGACGCAAAATAGCTGATAGAGAAACTATACGCTATCCGCTATACGCTAAACGCTATGGAAATAGTGTATCTTGGTAGCGGTGAGTTTGGGATTAAGAGTTTAGGTGCCCTGGCCGGGTCGAGCCACAGTTTGGGGTTTGTCGTTACCGGCTTGCCGCATCCCGCTGGTCGTGGTAGAAAGGCCCGGCCGACGCCGGTTGCCTGCTGGGCAAGTACCAATTCGATACCTTTCGTCGAAACAGATAATGCCAACGCATCTGAAATCATCGGGAAAGTTGCTGATTATGAGCCGGATTTGATTGTGGTAATTGCGTTCGGCCAGAAAATCGGAAATGAACTGATAAATCTGCCGCCCAAAGGCGCCATAAATGTCCACGCCTCGCTGCTTCCGAAATACCGCGGAGCTGCACCAATAAACTGGGCAATAATCAATGGCGAAACCGAAACCGGCATCAGTATAATTGAGCTGGCCGAAAAGATGGACACCGGGAAAATCCTGGCCCAGGCAGAAACCGATATTACACCTGACGAAACCGCCGGCCAGCTTCACGACAGGTTGGCTAAAATGGCGGCACCGCTGTTGCTGCAGACAATAGACAAAATAGCCGCAGGCACAGCCGTTTATACCGAACAGGACCACTCTAAGGCAACACTGGCACCGAAACTGAAAAAATCGGATGGTTTTCTGGACTTCAACGAGCCGGCCGAGTCTCTTCGAAGAAAAATACTCGGGTTCTGGCCCTGGCCCGGTGCTTCGGTGATTTATGTTTCAAAAAAAACCGCAAAGTCTCAGCGGGTAACGATAGCCGAGGCCTGCGTTGTCGAGAATTCAAGTCTGGTCGGTCTGCCTGCGGGAACACTCGATGAGAATCTAAACGTTATCTGCGGTCAAGACGCCCTGAAGATTGCAAAAATCAAGCCGGCCGGTGGCTCCCTTATGGATTTTACAGCTTTTGTCAACGGCTGGCGAACCGGCCCCGGCGACTTCTTTAAGAAGATAGAAAGCTGAAATGGCTGCACGCCAAACCACCGCACGTGCTGTTGCAATAGATGTCTTGAATCAGTTCGACCCCAAACGCAATTACGCCGGCTCAATCCTGAACAAACTACTTCAACAAACCGAAGAAAAGCAACGGGCGACCGACCTTGTCTTTGGGACGATAAGAAATCGAACCGCTATTGATATGGTGGTAGCTAAATTCGGCGACTGTCCGGTTGGAAGGATACCTGCCGGGCTGCTAAATATCATCCGTATCGCCGCTTACGAGCTTATCTATTCGCCGGCCACTGCAGAGCACGCAATCGTCAATGAGGCGGTTGAAAATGCCAAGACAATAGCGGGCAAGAAACAGACCGGTTTTGTAAACGCTCTGCTGCGGCAAATCAGCAGGCACATAAACGACCGCCAAATCCCGCTATCGCAAGCCGATGTCCGGAGAACCCTGCCGCAGACGCCTTCAGCCGGCTGTGAATTTGACAGCGAACTTCTGCCGGAGCCAAAAACTTCACCGGCTGATTATTTCAGCGGTGCCTTTTCGCTGCCCAAATGGCTGGTAATCAACTGGCTCGCAGAATTCGGCGCAGAGCTGACCCGGCAAATTTGTTTCGCAAGCAACCGCAGGCCAAGTATTTACGTCAGGCCCAATACGTTGAAAACAACCGTTAAGGAACTTGCTGAAAAATTCCATCAAGCAGGTATGAGCTTTGAGATATTAGCTGACGAGGCAGTGCTAAAGATAGGAAGTCCGCGGGCAGTAGGGGAATTGCCCGGCTTTGCGGAAGGGCTTTTTACCGTTCAGGATATAACAGCTTCGCAGGCGGTACGGCTTCTGGGGCCACCGCCCAACTGGACAATACTCGACCTCTGCGCCGCACCGGGCGTAAAAACAACGCAACTGGCCGAAGCTACCGGCGACTCTGCCAGGATTATTGCAACTGATATCGACGCCGAACGCCTTAAAATGGTCAAAGAAAACATCGCCCGACTTGGCATAAGCAGTGTCAGGATCGTTGCTTATGAAGAACTGATGGCAAATCGCAAATGGCCAGTCGCGAATCGCGAAGGACAAATCGAAAACGGCGATAAGCGATTTGCGATAAGCGATAAGCGATGTGGCCCTTTCGATTGCGTCCTGCTGGATGTGCCGTGCTCAAATACCGGCGTACTGGCAAAACGCATCGAGGTCCGTTATAGAATAAAGCCAAAAACAATAATGGAGTTGGCAAAAACACAGAGCGAGCTGCTCAATATGGCTGCGGATATGATAAAACCGCAAGGCCGAATTGCCTACAGCACCTGCAGTATCCAAGCAGCTGAAAACAGCGAGCTTGTAAAGCGGTTTTTACAGAAAAAACATAGTTTTGAACTCAAATCCGAAAAGCTAACCCTGCCGTCGGCCAGGGGGTTCGACCATGACGGTGGCTACGTAGCAATCATTGTAAGAAAGTAGCGGATAGAAAAAACTATACGCTATCGGCTGAAATTTTAAAATTCAATCCACAGCTTTTCCACAAAACGGACTTACGATGTGCAAAACCTGTTTAAAATAAATTTTTTTCGTGCGCAAAGTCAATAGTGACAGCGACCTCTATCAAGTGGAAAAGAAATTATTCGAAATAGTATTGATTTGTTTTGTTACCACTCAATAATAACGATAAGAGAGTTTATCAACTAAAAGTAAAACTATCAATTAAGGGGAGACTGTCAATGCAGAGCACAATCACGGATGAGAGTTCTCGTCAGGTGGCGTCCCAAATAAGTGCGATTAACCAGGCCCTTGCCGAGAAAGTTGGGCCGGAAAAGTATCGGATATGGTTCAAGAATTCGACCAAGATGACGCTTACCGGCGGATACCTGAAAGTAGGTGTTCCAAACCTTTTTATAGCAAGCTGGCTTGAAAACCATTTTCTAAACCACATCAGCGCCGCCGTTCGGGCGGTTACCAAAAACAGCCCAAGGATTACTTTCGCCATCGACCCGGGGCTGGCCGGACGCCAGAGGAGAACACAACTGGACTGCCAGGCACGGTTAGTAGAAAAGGCACAGAACCGTTTTGGCGGCCGGCGAGCTAAAATTCAGCCACCTGCAAAGAAAAGGCTGAAATTAAGTCTGGATACATTCGTTGTCGGCCCGTCCAATCAATTGGCTTACAACGCCGCAAGGGTGGTCGTCAACGAGCAACAAAGTCCCTTCAATCCGCTGTTTATTCACGGAGGATACGGCCTCGGCAAAACACATCTGCTGCAGGGAATCTGCAATGCAGTAAGTAAAACCCGCCCCGAGACCAACTGGTCGTATTTGTCGGCGGAGGACTTTGTTAATCAGTTTGTGCTGGGCTTGAAGACAAAAAAGCTCGAGGCCTTTCGCCGCAGAATGCGACAAACAGACCTGTTGGCAATCGACGATGTTCACTTCCTGGCCAGCAAGCCTTCAACGCAGGAAGAATTCCTGCATACTTTCAATACAATCAATCTGGCAGGAAAGCAGGTCGTGCTGGCCTCTGACGCCCATCCAAAGATGATAGGCCAGCTCTCCGAAAAGCTGGTTAACCGGTTCGTTTCGGGAATGGTCGTTAAGATTGAGACGCCCGACTTGGCGACCCGTTGCCAAATCTGCAGACAATACGCAGCAACTATGAGGGCAACTCCATTTGGCAATAAGTCGCGAAATGCGAACCACAGAAAGCAAATCCCCGAAAGTGTTATAAGATACATTGCCGAGAACCTGCGGACCAATGTGCGGGAATTGGAGGGGGCTCTGCTGAAATTAATTGCTTATTCGGCACTCCAAAACGAAAAAATCAGCTTGTCTATGGCCCGGGTGGTTCTGGCTGAACATCTGGAACGCTGCGACCCGATTGTGCACATATCAGATATCGAATCGGCCGTGGCGACCTTTTTCGGAGAAACTGTAGCCAATATACACTCGTCCAGGAAAGACAGGACCGTAGCCCTTGCCAGGCATTTTAGTATGTATCTTGCAAGAAAGCATACCAGGATGTCGTCGTCGGAGGTAGGCAGATTTATGGGCAATAAAAATCACGCCACAGTACTTCTGGCCTGCAAAAAGATCGAAGAGCAAATCAAGCGAAATGCGGAATTGCGCTGGCAGGGCCCGGCAGGGAACAAAATCTCCAAGGCCAGAACTATACTTGCCCGTCTCGAAGACAGTATCGCCGGCTGACCGGCGCACAGCAAGAGCGCATTTGCAATAAGTCGCAGGATGTTTCGCCGGAATCCAGGAATTGCCAACGGTCTGCCTGTTATTTGGATTGGCTCTTAAGCTTTGAAGAGAGTATAGGATTTTACGGATAGACTAACTTGCTCGATACTTGATGCTCGTAATTAACCAATTCCCCAATCCTCTAATCCACTAAAATTCTTTTGACTTTTACGGTCTATTACGCTATTCTTTGCCTTCAATACGCGATACGCTTCACGATATATGAGATAGGAAAATTGAGCCGAAGTAGCAGCTGCGTGCGGTCGCTGCGTGTGTGAAGTCGCTGGGCTAATCGTTAGATTATTCTTAATAGGAGAATCAAAATGAAGAAAAAAGAAGCTATTAATCCTGATTTCAGATGTTTTCTTTATTTCGTTTTTTTCTTGGGAGCAGTTGTTTTCTCCGGATGCGGTATGAGATATGTAACACCGGGAGCCGGAGCCGAACTTTCAGCGTTAGCCGAAACTGATCTTTCACAGCTAACTGATACTGATATTCAAGAAATCCTGGACAGAAAACCCATTTCTCCATTTCCTGCGATAATGGGATACGTTAGGCTTCAATCATCCGGTTATCGTTCTTACTCGTACCAATCATATGGTCGCGGCCGTTATAGCGTGGTTCCAACAAGAGATATTGAAACTGACGAGGATTTCAAAAAGCTTGCTAATCTACCGATGATAAGCGATGTTGTTCCTCTTGGTCGGGCCTTAATTCCGCAAAACCTCAACTCCCATAAGCAGTTGAGGATTTCAGCTGCTCAACTTCACGCCGATTTGCTCCTTGTGTATACCCTCGATACTGTCTTTAGAATTAAAGACCATGATATCGGCCCACTTGGAATAATCACTCTCGGATTCCTGCCTAATCATGAAGCAAGGATTACAACTACTGCTTCGGCAGTCCTGTTCGATGTTCGTACGGCGTATGTTTATGGGCTTGTAGAAGCTACTGAATACGAAAAACAAATAGCCAGTGCATGGACTGCTTACAAAGCCGTGGAAGATGCACGGAAAAGAGCAGAAAGAAAAGCTTTTGAAAAATTATTAGATGAATTCACCATAACGTGGAAAAACATCGTTGAAAAGTATGCAAAACGTTAGGCATGCAGGATGAGCTAAAGACTACCCTGCTTGACTAAATTGATAACAAAAAGTCGGGGACCCAAACTCCACGCTCCACGCCGTACGCTAAACGCTATTTTCTCCCTTCTTGCTTTTCCCTTCTTACTTCTCCCTTTCCCCTTCTCCCTTGCCCCGTGAGATAGAAAAAAATAGACTCATTAGGTGAGTTTACACTGAGCTTGTCGAAGTGAGACCTGCTCGCAAAGCTTCTAATGTTTAGCTACCCACAGGGCTCGAACCATACAAGAACGTTGACATTTTATCGCCGGTAGACTAAATTGCTAACAAAAAGTCCGCCAGACGTACGGCGGATAAGTGTTGTATATTATAGAAAACGATTAACATGACATCTACGGTCTCTGAACTATTGCGAATAACTAAAGACATGCTTAATTACTGCCTTAGCGAAGAACCTACCGAACTCAAAAGCTTGTCAGTCCAACAGTATAGCGTTAAAGCGGTTTACAATATAATACTTGAACTTGCCTTTGACTCTTGGCGCATGATTGAGAAAAAACGCTATGTCAGCTCGGCCGCATTACTTCGTAGCCTCTTTGAATACTGTATAGAACTGTTATTTCTGGCTAAACACCCCGACAACTATAGGCAACGGGAACTGGATATAAAATGTGAGCAGCAAAAGATACTCAACGCCATAGAAAAATCTAAGGAACCATCTCTTGCTAAATTTAAAACTGATAGCAGATTTGAACCAAGAAAGAACGAACTCAGTAATGACTTGAACGGCCATTCTCAAAAGAGCTTGTGGAGTCTTTGTGATGAGGTTGGCCTCAATTGGATGTACGATACGGTTTATCGTTGCTTGTCTCCTGTTGCCCATCCCAGTATCATTAATTATAATAACAGATACTTTAAGGCCGATTCCTCTGGCGAAGTGATTAAATATGATCCTGCCCCTCAACTTGATGAAGAAACCGCTATTGAAAGGCTTGTGTTGCTATCGAACATACTCGTAGGTTCAACGAAACGTATACATCAGATATTACCTAACTGCAACACTTCTGCGATTGAGGCACAGTTGGAAAAATTTAATCGCGAAATGGTTAAAGCTACACCAAGGGCAATCCCTGAACAATAATATCTACTTGTTTGCACACGCAGAATCATTCCATAAACCCACCCTCGCACTCTTTATCAAACCAAAAAATACATCAACGACAACTCTCTCGTCCCGATTTATCGGGACTGGCGAGGCACCAAAACCGCAAATGTTTTCAACTAAATACTATTAAACTCTCTGCGCTCTCTCCGTCCTCCGCGGTGAATTTTTTTATTTTTTTGTTGACTCTTGTTCGATAATATGTTAAAATACCCGCATGTTTTGCTTGCCCCCTAGGGGCCAGAAGGCAACCGTAACCCGCCCGTAGCTTGCCCCTTTCTTGGGGGGCTTGCCCCTTTCCCTGTGGGGGGCGCAAGTTTTAGCGGAGAACCGCACGTTTTCGTATCAGCAGATACACGCCAAAATAAATTCAACTTGAAAAGGTAAAAGTACGCTAAAACAAGGTTATGAATATAGTTACGAAAATTCGTGTTAAATCCTGTTAATCTTGTCAAAAAAACTCCGTGTCTTGGTGTCTTCGTGGTAAAAAAACTCTCCGCGTCCTCTGCGTTCTCCGCGGCAAAAATACTTCGTGTCGTAGTTTACCCTGAGCCCGCCGAAGGGTGCCTTAGTGGCATCTTTACAACTGTAAAGAGTTCTTTACAAATCAGCTCTTTTTATGCAAAACAAACCCAATTTGCCAGGGGGTAAAATTGATGCAAAGTGTGTATTTACAAAGGATTATGAAGAAAAATGCGGATAAGGGATATGAAAAAACAAACCCAAAACAAACCCAATACGAACCCAATCAAACCCAATCTTGTCCGCCATAGCCTTGGCGAAGGCGGATTCAAACGGCGCATATTCACCACTGGCCGGCAGGTGTATTTTTGAAAAAATTTGTAAATTATTCTTTAATTATCTCACGTTCAATACCTTTGCTCCAGAGTGTTCCTTCCGCCTCGGCTGTCCACGTAAAGGTGAAAAGGCGTTTTTTGATACTGGAAAATCACAATAATTGAAATGGCTGGGAAATTTCGACGAAAACACAGGCCTGAAACTTCTGAGATTTGAATAAAACTATTATTCCTCCCGGCTTCTCTGCCGGACAGGGACGAAAAATACAAATGAGATAAGGATTAAAGAGGCACCGGCCAAAAAGAGAGTTATTCGCTGGGGTGGTTTGTTGCACCGAGTAAGCCACTCGGGCACCGTCGGCTCAGGAGGTTGTTGGTCCGGCTCTTTGCTTAAGGCCTTTCGTGCAGCGTCGAGTTGTTCAGGCGTTGCTTTTGGGTAGATAGTCTCTTTGTCTTGCGGCTCAGTGCCGAGCGTAGCAGGGGCGATACGCTCAAAAAGATTTGGGTCTTTTCGCAACCGCCCCAATAGGGCATCGTAGTCGGCGTTTAAGGACTCCAGCCGCTTTGTGCCTTCTTGTTTCGCCTTTAACAGTTGTCTTTCATGATAATGTCCAATTAATTCATCGCAGATGATAGAGACGTACATCGCTGTTGCGCCGATGCTGAAAAAGACAATAAACAAAAGCGTTCGCAGGATATTTTGCCTTAACATATATCAATAAGTGCCTAAAGTGTGAAGTGCCTAAAGTTGGATGCCCGATATTTGATCCGGTTGCCAATTACGAGTATCAAGAATCGAGTATCAGGCACTTTAGCTCATTTTGCGAACATAAAGCCGGCGTATCTTGCGGCCGGGCCAAGGTCCTCGGCGATTCTAAGCAGTTGATTGTATTTGCAGATTCTATCTGTCCTGCACAGCGAGCCGGTCTTTATCTGCCCGACGCCCGTGGCAACGGCCAGGTCGGCGATTGTGGTATCTTCGGTTTCGCCGCTCCGGTGGCTGATGACCGCCGTCCAGCCGGCTCTTCGAGCCATATCGATCGCCTCAAATGTCTCTGTCAGCGTGCCTATCTGGTTGAGCTTTATCAATATCGAATTGGCGCAGTCGAGCTTTATGCCTTTAGCCAGACGGTTGGTGTTGGTTACGAACAAATCATCGCCGACCAGCTGGATTTTACTACCGAGTTTTTTGGTGAGCTTGCTCCAGCCGGCCCAGTCATCTTCGGCCAAGCCGTCTTCGATTGAAATGATGGGATACTTATCCACCCATTGGGCCCAGTGGTTAATCAGGGTCTCGGAAGAAATCTTTTTCTTCGGGTCGGATTTGAAAAATTTGTATTTCTTTGTCTTGCCATCGAACATTTCGCTTGCGGCCGGGTCAAGAGCGATTGAGATATCCTTACCGGGTTTGTAGCCGGCCTTTTTGATGGCGTCCATAATCACTTTTAGGGCCTCTTCGTTGCTCGCAAGCTGTGGGGCAAAACCGCCCTCATCACCGACCGATGTGGCGTAAGCTTTTTTGGCCAGCACTTTTTTTAATGTATGGAAGACCTCCGCTCCCATTTGTAATGCCTGCGGGAAGTCCCTGGCGCCTATCGGCATAATCATAAATTCCTGGAAGTCAACGTTGTTGTCGGAGTGTTTTCCGCCGTTGAGGATATTCATCATCGGAACGGGCAGGATATTGGCGTCGCAGCCGCCCAGATAGCGGTACAACGGCAGCTCTGCTGCATCCGCCGCCGCCTTTGCCGCTGCTAACGAGACACCTAATATAGCATTTGCACCGAGCTTGCTTTTATTCTTCGTGCCGTCAAGCTCAATCATAAACAGATCAAGCTCTTCCTGTGCCGCAGCGTCCATACCAAGAATTTCAGGGCCTATTTTTTCGTTTACATTTCTGACAGCACCGCTGACGCCTTTACCCATATAGCGTTTGATGCCGGTGTCGCGAAGCTCGATCGCTTCATAGGCGCCTGTGCTGGCTCCGGATGGTACCGCCGCCCGGCCGAATGAACCATCATCAAGCAATACGTCAACTTCAACAGTCGGGTTGCCGCGGGAATCGAGTATTTCCCTTGCCGTTACGTCAACAATCGTTGTAAACATTACAAATTCCTTTCACTAACCTATGAAAATTTTGTTCTTCTGTTGATTTGCGATTTTCGCCGGAGCTTACCAGCTTTTGCCGACCACGTCAAGGCCATTAGAGACTTTTTCCTGGCGTGTCTCTTATCTTCCTGCGTATGGCGTTTTCTATTGTTACTTTTTCATACTATCTGCTGTTTTATGTCTCCGTCGCAAGAAGGTTGATTCGTCCGAGTTTGACGCCCTTTTGGCTCAGTATATTTTCCGCCATTTTGTTGATTTCGCCCACACGCCCGCGAAGCACAATTACCTCCATACAATCGTCAGCATCAAGGTGGATATGCATAGAGCATATCACCTGCAGAAGATGCGAATGTTGCAGGTCGGTTAGCTTGGCCATCAGCTTCGTAGAATGATGGTTGTAAACCAGGCATACCGCAGCGACCGCTTTGGCTTTCGGATTGCTCAGACGCTCGCTACTTAGCTGCCGGCGCACAAGATCGCGTATGGCCTCGGACCGGCTCTGATAACCCTGTCCGGCAATGAGCTTATCGAACTGCGAAAGCAGCTTCTTATCCAGCGATACCCCTATACGTTCAACTCCATTCATTTTCGTTTTCCTGATAATAGTCAAATCAATATGTTAATTTCTGTCCGTCTGAAGCTAAAGAGCTATTTTATGCGATATTTTTTTTTTTGAAAGAACCAAATTTTTTATTGACACAGTAGCACGTTTTCTGTATTTTTATGCGCAAACGTCGATATTATTAATTTTTTTGGAGGATTCAGTTATGAAAAACTCAAGTGTTACGAGAATATTGTGCTTTTTGGTGGGAATGCTGCTTTTTTTAAGCAGTTTTGCCCGTGGCGATACCCACCAGCAGGTACAGTCTGTTGACGAGGAGGGTTATGGGAACCACCCGGATTTGCAGACTATGAATAAAATTACAGTTGAGGGAATTATCCTTAATCGGCCGGACTTTATGCTGGACGCCACGCCTAATGAAAACGCTCCTTACGGCCCGGGTGCAATGTGGCAGGTTTACATCCAGGGCGAAGGCAATGACCACGCCGGTACCGCTGTCTGGATGGGCCAGTGCTATGACAATGTCTGGGGCGTGGGTACATATACCGACCAGGAATGGCTCGACGAGATTTATCGCTTAAACCACGACCCTTGCACCGGCTACGAATTTGCACCCGGTGACAGGGTCAGAGTAACAGGTCTGCTAAAGTTCTATGGCGGAAAAACAAATATTAACGAACGCCATAATACTGACCCGGCAAATGATTTAACCATTGAGTTAGTAGAGCCGGCAGTTGGCCTCCCACAACCCGAAGTTATTACACTCGATGATGTAAAAGATGGGGACGATAACTTCATTTTTGACCCCAACCGAGAGTTTGGTTGCGAGTATTATCAGGGTCGTTTGGTCAAAATCAACGATGTCAATTTTATGGATGCAAATTCCTGGGGCCCCAATGCAGAAATGGAAATAACCAATGGGCAAAAGACGTTCGCTGTGAAGTTAGGCCGTGGCTGGGGTATTCGTCCCGGTTTAAATAATTTAACTGAACCTTTTGATGTGGTTGGTATCTTTGACCAGGAAGATGGTCTTAAAGATAACTATCGTATCTGGGTACTAAATTACGATGGCAATGGCAGAGTTTTAACCGACCGCAGCTACGCCAGGTATAATCTGCCAGGAGAGATTGATAAAGATGGCAAGGTCGATATGTTCGACTTTGCCTGGCTTGCTGATAACTGGCTTGAGTGTGTCCCCGGCACCGGTGCCTGTGGCGGAGGCAACGACTGATAAGTGTTCTTTCGCATATTTGCCTGACGCGCGCCCGGGATTTTATGTGAGCGTTCTATTATGAAGCGTGGCTTTACTCTAATCGAGTTGCTTGTAGTTATCGCTATTATTTCATTGTTGATGGCGATACTAATGCCGGCGTTGTCCCGGGCGCGCGAGCAGGCAAAGATACTTGTCGTCAATGGTGAGCTTTATGGTATCGCAATAGCCCTTGAATCTTATTCTATGGATAATGAGGACAAATATCCCCCTACTCGTGCAGACTGTAATCCTTGGGCACGCAAACACGCCTATGCCCTGCCGCAGGAGTTAGTTGACCAGGGCTATCTGCCGAAAGGTGAGATAGGCAAGGTGCGTTTTGCCAAAATTGAAGATGAGTTTAACAAAGACTGTGCCTACAAATACATTGCGGTTGGCCCAAAATATGATTATCTCGGTGCGCCGTTCGGTAATCAGCACCTGTATATACCTGAGGGTTTCCCTGACTTTGAAAAAGAAGATTTGGTCAAATATAGTGACTCCAGAATATCGCCGGTTACGTGGGTCCTTTTTAGTATAGGCCCAAAATATGACAAAGAAAGTCTCGAGAAAAGGGATTTTCCGCTTAAAGAGGGTTTTCCTGTTTCAAGGCAATTTTGGTATTCGCCTAAAACACGCAAAGGCATACTCACTCGAATACGGTTGGAAAAAGGTCAACATATCGGTTCGTTTGAGACTAACGGGTAAGCATAAAAACAATTTTAGAGTTATATATGGAAAGGAGCTGAACATGAACAGTGGACAAGTAAAAGCAACAATCATTACACTTGTTTCTGTGTGGTTTGCTGGCAGCTTATTCATCGGAGGATGTGCGACGAACCACGGAGGTTTTATGATGCCATCAGAAAAGAAGGTTTGTATCATGGATTTGAGAAAGGACACGGAATATCAAGAGCTCTTAGGCGGTAAGCCACAAACGTGTGGAATGCGCTCAGGCAGGGTATATTTGCAGCCCGGCGAGACCTGTGGTCAACACAGCACTAACCACCATGAAGAAATGCTTGTTTTTCTTTCCGGCCGGGGCCTGGCACTAATCGGCGAAGAAGAAAACAGTTACCCTGTGGGCGAAGGAAAAGTATCCTATATACCGCCGCACACCATCCATAACATTAAAAATACCGGTACTAAACCACTTATTTACATTTATTGTGTCGCACCTGTAACTGACCAATCCGGCGAACAAAAATCAGGGGGATTAAAACATTAGGAATTCCCCGGCAGTAGTTTCTGTGTTCTTTAAGGATCTTGATTCGAGCAGACAGTAGCAAAAGATAAAGTAAGTTTTATTTGCGGATTGTGACTGTACAGTAGCATAATTGCTGCGCTTTTATGCAAAGAAAGGATGCGTGTGAACGGCACAAGGATTTTGTTATGCCTGGTACTTTTGTTGGGCATAGCAGGGATTTCCCGGGCCGGGAACGATAACATTTGGGAAGGAGAAACTCTTACACATGGTTTTTTGGGTATGAATGATGAGTTGATTGATAATGGTATAGAGATAAGTCTTGGTGTTACCCAGATTTATCAGCAGAACGTTCGCGGGGGCATCAGCAAACACCGGCGGGCAGGCCGCCTCTCCGGCAGCTACGACCTGGAGCTTTCAGCCGACCTTGAAAAGCTGCTCGGTATCGAAAGCACCGTGTTTTATATGTTAACGGAAGGCAGCTACTCAGACGGTATCGATGGACCTTCTGTCGGCAGCTTTTTCGGCGTTAACGGTGATGCCCGCGGAAACCGCTCGATGGACGTAACAGAGCTGTGGTTCGAGCACGCCTTGGCCAATGACAAAATCCATCTGAGAGTTGGTAAGATGGATTTGGCCGGTGGATTCGAGCATCATGGCTGTCCCGTTTCATTCGATTGCAGCAGCTATGCCAACGATGAAAACACTCAGTTCCTAAACAACGCGCTGATAAACAATCCGACCATACCGTTCCCAGACCACGGCCTCGGCGTAGCCGTTCACTACACTCCCACGGGCTTCTGGTACGTATCAGCGGCCGTAGCAGATGCCCAGGCCAATATAAGAGAAACCGGCTTCAGGACGACTTTCCACGATGAAAATTATTTCTTCTATATTTTTGAAGCAGGTCTGACACCGCAGTTGGATTCTGCAAACGGGCCGCTACAGGGCGCGTATCGAGCGGGGCTCTGGTATGACCCACAGCCGAAAGCAAATGCCGACAGCACCAGCAGCTATAGCGACGATGTTGGCTTCTATCTTACCTGCGACCAGATGCTGGCCAAGGAAAATAATGACCACCAGGACAGTCAGGGCCTTGGTAGTTTCTTCAGGTTTGGATATGCCGAGAGCAAGAAGAATGACCTGACAAACTTCTGGAGCGCCGGCTTTCAGTATCAGGGCCTGTTAGAGGGCAGGGATGATGATGTGCTCGGCGTGGGTTTCGCCCAGGGTATCTTTAGTGACCAAGCATCTACAACCTATACCGATGATTATGAAGGTGTTTTGGAGCTTTACTACAGTGCCCAGATGACCCCCTGGCTCAATATCAGTCCGAGTATTCAGTATATCGCCAATCCCGGCGGTGATAAAACAGTCAGCAACACTGTCGTGCTGGGCGTGCGAGCACAAATGAGCTTTTAAGTGCCTGACTCTCGCCGGAGAAAGAAATCACAGTCCGAGGAATTGAATGGCCAGACCGCAAAGACATATAGTCACACCGGCTATGGCGTGAGAAAAGCGCTGCAACCGAGTCAATTTTATAAAATTCACTCCTGCTCTGGAAAGCAGAACCATGCCTAACATAGTGGCAATCGTAGCTGTACCAAACACACACGTTACCACCAACAGGCCGAATAAACTGTTCTTTGCGGCAGGATACATCAGTATGGGAATTAAAGGCTCACAGGGGCCAAAAACAAAAATAACAAACAGTGCCCAGGGGGTTATGCTGCTTTTGTCGTTGTGGACGTGGGTGTGTTCCTGATGGTGCGCGTGAGTGTGTGTGTGCGAAATCCCAACTTTATGGGTGTGAGAGTGTGTGTGTGGCTGGTTTCGGTACGCTCGGCGCAGTCCCCACACGAAGTAAGCAAATCCGAAAGCTATGAGTAACCACGCTGCCAGGTTGCCCCGGACCGATTCGACGATTTCCAGCTTTTTGACCGCTAACCCCAGCGATACTCCTATCAGGCCCAGAACCACAGAACTGCCTATATGCCCAAGCCCGCACAAAAGAGTCACCAAGCTGGTCTTTACCACCGACCATTTTCGCGACCAAGACATCATAATGAAGGGCAGATAATGGTCCGGGCCTAATATAGTGTGAAAAAAACCTATCGAAGCTGCGGTGATTATAAGAGCGTTCAGTTCTGTTGTCATAATTAACTCTCCGAAAATAATCAGCAATTTACTGCCGAAGTTTTGCGCATAAAAATACCAAATTTGTGCTACTAAATCAACAGGATAATTGACAGAAAATCATATTTTTTAGACATAAATTTTGCAGCGGCACTGGCCGACAGGGCCATCCTGCTCGACAACGGCCGAATTATCGCCGACGGCGACGCTAAAAAAATAATGTCCGATTCGGAACTAATGACTGAATACGGTCTGGAAGTGCCAAGAGCGCTAATCGCGAGTTGCGAATCCAACCACGAATTACGAACCACGAGTTCAAGTTAGCAAATTTTATCGGCCCTCTGCTCTTCTTAACTTCTGCCGGGATCCCGGCATTTTTTGTATCTTGGAGTTTATTTCTTATAGTTTATTATAGAAGTAGTAGACATGACCCCGCAACGCTGGGGTGCAAAGCCCACACAGGGCATACCAAGAATGGGGGGGTAAGATGGCTTACCACAAATGCCGCAAAGCCGCAGCACTTCTAATGTCAATGATAGTCCTGGCGATAATCTCAAGCTGGGCGGTTTCAATCTGCTCGATCTCCGGCACCAACTTACAAATAGCCAACAACCAACATAAGGTCAACTGTGCATTCGCAAATGCCGAATCCGGTCTGGAAGTGATGCGATACTGGTTGAGTCGCGTCCTAATACCAAGTTCGACAGCGCCATCTGACTATTCAAGTACAATAGTTGATACTCTGCGAAGCGATCTGACGGCCAATAACATTTCGAACTTTACCGTAAATGATGATGGCTCAATTCCAACCGTAACGCTTGACTCCACAACTGGGCAGACATTTGGGGGACAAATTCTCATCAACCCCAATAACCCCAATATCCTGCAAGTGCACGCCGTAGGTAGTATGGGCGAGATTATACGTACAATAAGAGTGTATTACGATATCAAACCGTACGAACATCCAATTTTCAATTTCGGCCTGGCAACAAAAGGACCTCTGGATTTTCCTGGAAATCCTACCATCGCGGCTGCAAACGCCAACTGGGAAGCAGATATCTACGTCGAAAGTCTAAATAACCCTCTTGCAGTGTTTGTTGGTGGTAACACTAACTTTGATGGTGATATCAGTATAGGCAACCCGGCTGGTAATGTTGACTTTCAGCGCGATGTGTTAATAGCCGGCGAACACGGCCAGACAGCTATCGACAATCACGTCTTTATAGGTGTGGAACCCACAGAATTTCCTGTCCCGGATGTGGGGTATTTCCAGCAGTATGCCACGGGAGATGTTATTGATACATCGACCGATACGAGTCATAGTATGACGCTCATCAACACCGTAATAAGGGCTGGAACCAACCCCAATTTTGGCGGCAACGTCATAATACAGGGTATTATGTTTATTGAACAACCTAACCAGCTTACATTTGCTCGCAA
The DNA here is from genome assembly GCA_030601845.1 of Phycisphaerae bacterium. GTDB lineage: Bacteria > Planctomycetota > Phycisphaerae > Sedimentisphaerales > Anaerobacaceae > JAUWAY01. Next base: position 31,946 of record JAUWAY010000013.1, on the reverse strand, counting down.
TGTTAGCCTCAAGGGGATTATAGTTGCTAATGGTGATGTGGAAAATCCGGGAACAAACCAAATCTCTTTTCTTGGCAATTTTGATACCGACCCGTTTCCACAAGACCCTCAGTTCGACGCAATCCGGCACGAGACTGGTTCATCTATAGTTGCTCCAGGTTTCAGCGCTTCCTTCGCAGGCAATTTCTCCACGTTGGAAGGAGTTATGGCGGTAAGCGGTATACATTTTTCCGGCAACGTAAATGCGCAGATTAAAGGAACGATCATTAACTACTCTGAAAGCTCTGCCGTAGTAGAAGGCAACGCCACAATGAATTTTGACCGGTTACATAGTACCAAGGTCCCAGCCGGTTTCGATACCCATCGGACACTGGATTACAATCCTGCCTCTTACTCGATAATCTTTTAATCTTTGCTGGTTACGTATATCACCTGCTCGGCAAAAAGATTAGGTGCGAATCTTACCGCCCTTCGACGCGTCTTAACCAGCGGAATCCTCTTTTCTACTTTAACCCCCAGTTTCTCACAGAATCTGTCAAAATCCTTTAATGACAGAAAGTGTATATTCGGCGAGTCGTGCCACCCGAAAGGCAGCTGCTTGGTTACCGGAGCTTTGCCGCCAAGAAACAACTGTGCTCTGCACCGCCAGTGAGCAAAGTTAGGAAAGCTCACAATCACTTTCTTGCCGACCCGCAGCAGTTCGGTAAAAACCCTTTCAGGATTTTTCACCGTTTGCAGTGTTTGTGAAAGTATCACCACATCGAAGCTCTTATCAGCGCAGCTTCCCAGACCACGTTCGATATCGTGCTGAATGATGGAAAGCCCCCGGTTTACACACGCTAAGACAAGCTCCTGTGCAAGTTCAATGCCTTTGCCTTTTATGTTTTTATCCGAAGCAAGGTTCGCCAATAATTCGCCGTCCCCGCAGCCGACATCCAGAACCGCCGCCGACGGCTCTATTAGCGACTCAATCAGCTCATAGTCAACACGTGTCCGTATCTCGTATCTCTTATCCTTTATTTTTTCCCGCTGTACCGGGCCCTTTTGGCGCTTGGCGTGCGTCGCCTCTAAAAAGCCGGAAATAAATAAGCCGAGTGTTTTCGGCTCCAGTAGAAATGAATCATGGCCGTACGGCGATTCAATACTGTAAAAACTGACATCTTTATCGTTGGCAACCAGTGCATCAACTATTGCCTCGGATTGTGCGGGTGTATAAAGCCAGTCACTTGTGAAACTGACTATAAGAAATCTCGACCTGGTATTCGCAAAGGCCTTGGCTAATGACCCGTATTCCTTCTTCAGGTCGAAATAATCCGCCGCCTTGGTTATGTAAAGATAACTATTGGCGTCGAATCTTTCCACGAAACTTTGTCCCTGATAGTCCAGGTATGTCTCAACGGCAAATTCAGAGTTGAAATCGTAACTGTAGCTCTCGGCACCTCGCAGCTTCCGCCCGAATTTTTCACGCATACCCTGTTCGGAAAGATACGTTATGTGCCCTATCATTCGGGCAATTGCCAGACCTCTGTCCGGCCCTTTCTCGCTGCCGTATTGCCCATCGGCAAAATTTACATCCCCCAGTATCGCATTTCGACCTACCGCATCGAATGCAATCGACTGAGCACCGAGATGGGTGGTCGTGGCAATTGCTATCGCTGATTTGACAATCTCAGGATATTCAATCGCCCACTGCAAAACCTGCATCCCGCCAATCGAGCCCCCGATGACCGTTAAGAGCTTTTTTATCCCGAGCTTATCCAGCAGCAGCTTTTGGACCCTGACCATATCGGCAATAGTTATAATTGGAAAATCCAGGCCGTATGGCTTGCCCGTCTCCGGGTTAATTGAAGACGGCCCAGTCGTCCCGCTGCAGCCGCCCAGAAAGTTCGAGCAAATAACAAAATACTTATTTGTGTCGATCCCTTTTCCGGGCCCGACCATAGGGTCCCACCAGCCGGGCTTTCTGTCATCAGGACTGTTTAAGCCAGCTACGTGAGCATTGCCGCTGAGAGCGTGGCAAATCAAAACGGCGTTGTCTCCTGCCTCGTTAAGCTCCCCGTATGTCTCGTAGGCCACGTCTATCGGAGCCAGTTTCTTGCCGCATTCCAGCTCTAATGGCTTCTCCGGCTCGACAACCCGTATCGTCTCCGTTTTAATGACACCAACCGAATTTTCACCTGTCTCTGCCATAGCGACAATTATTATACCCAAAAACTTCTCTCCGTAAAGCACCAAAGTAATAAACTGATGCTCCGAAACCACCGGCCCACCCGGGGACTAATTAATAAAATTTTATGTTTTAAAATCACCAAAAAACCTTGACACTGCAAAAAATCAGCTATAGATTACAATGTTTGAGTAGTCCCATCGCAGAGACACAGGGACAAATTATAACCGAATATCATATCAATGAAAGGAAGTATAAAATGGCGAAGAAAAAGAAGGCTGCAAAAAAGAAAAAAGTTGCTAAGAAGAAAAAAAGCATGAAGAAGAAAAAAGCTGCAAAGAGAAGAAGAGCCGCAAGAGGTCTCTGGACGTCGCCCGAGGTCAAACTGCTCAGGAAACTTTTCTCGACAAACCCCACCGCTAAGATAGCCAAACAGCTTGGACGCAAAACCGACGCAGTAAAGAAGAAGGCCTCCAGAATGGGGCTTCGCAAGTCGAAGAAATATATGAGGTCTCTCGGCCGGGCGTAAGCTCCTGAGTTCATAGGTATAAGAGCGCGAGTGTGCGTAACTTATGACTTGCTTCCAACGGGCTCTGCCTGCTGCAGAGCCAGTGTGCAGGTTCTACATACAGTGTTTATTGTCCCAGAGATTTTGTGGGAATTTTGCAGGCCTGCCCACAGGTGCCGGCTGTCAAAGCGCTTTTCGCAGACCACATAGGCCATCAGCATCTCGTATATGATGCAGAGGCCTGATAGGTCGGTTATATCACGCCGGTGCAAATGAGCTGGCGGAGCTTTTTATGGAGGCAACGGAATATGAGAAAACAAACAGGTTTTGAGAGATTATTAGCTGTTGTCGGTATTGCGCTGTTTTGTCTGCTGGGCTTTCCGGCAAGTACTGCTTTGAGCGAGGAGTTATCGCAACCGGTCGAGCACGTCTTCGACCTGGAATATGTGCCGAGTGGTTTTAGTCTCCAGGTTCCCATGGTGCGTTGGCTCGAAAAGGTAACTTTCGAAAGAGAACCTGACTTTGGGCAGCGAGATATCGTCCGCGGGTTATTGCCGACAGGGCTGGAGGAAAGAAATTTTGTCGGCTTTGCCTGGGACAGGTCCGAAGGCAAACTTTATCTCGATCTCAATCGTAACCGTGACCTGACAGACGACCCGGATGGTGTATTCCAGAGCGGAAGTACCAGGCAGTACCAGACTTTTGAGGGTATCGGTCTTGAGGTGCAGCTTGATTCTGTCCGGCTGCCCTATGTGATTCGAATGACTATATATGATTTTGGACGAGGGGGGACTCACTGCAATATCAACGTTGTCTCGGGCTTTTCAGCTGAGATTGAGCTTTATGGTGAAAGGTGGTATCTGGCCGTTGTGGATAATATGGATGGTAAGTTAGGCCGGGGCGATAACTTCGTTTTGAAACCAGTCAATCTTGATTTTGGTTTGGGGCACGAGCAGCTCAGTTTGTCCGTGCCTGAAACTGTTTTCTTTGACGGGCGCAATTGCGATTTGTCGTTTGAGTTTCAGCCGGGAGAAACCAAACCGTCCCTGCGCGTAACCTTGACAGAGTTGGAACGGCCGATGGGTCAGCTCGACATCGAGGGCAAATTCATCTCGCGTCTTGTTCTTGAAGCCGGCTCTTCACTGGTATTGCTTGATTTACCTGAGGAGAGTGTGTCAATTCCAGCGGACAATTATCGTTGTCGGGACATTTACCTTTATGATGGGCAGGTGGGGTTATTCCGAGCCGGCAATGTTGGCAGGGTGGGTTCGATATCTGTGCGTGAGAACGAGTCTGTAACTTTGAAGATTGGCGCACCGTTGAACAATGCCGTTGAAGTCAAGCGAACGGGAAATATTTTGACGTTGAACTACAAGTTGGTCGGCGAAGGGGGACAAAGCTATGAAGCCCTGCGAGGAAGGTCGGAAAATCCGCCGACTTTTGCGATTTATAAGGGTGATAAGGAAATTGCCTCCGGTAAATTTGAGTATGGGTGAGGCGGGACCTGTTCGTACTCGTGGCGAGTACCTTCGGCTACATTCGGCGAATTGAGGATTGTCGCGTTGCAGGACATCGGCCAGCTCGGCCCAAAAGAAGGCACCGCGGTCGTTTATAACTGGAAGTGGCATTACAGCACACCAGGCCTGGCATTGTGGGTGGTTTTGGTCCTTGCAATCGTGCTGGTTAAAGGTAACCGCAATCCTCGTGCGCTGCTAATCCTTGTGCCTTTGTTAATACTAAACCTGTTGTGGTTTGGGTTCAAAAAGGCGATACCTTTGCCTTCTTCTGCTACGGCGATGTTTGAACAGGCATTTGCTTCGCTGACAGTGGGCATTAGCGTACTTTGGCTTTTGGCTCATAAGCTCGGCAATCGCAACTGGTTTGTTACATTCCTGTTAGCTTTGGTCATTATGGCTACGCTGTGTATCGTAGGTGCCGTGTCATACAGCGGGCTCGCATTTTCTGAGTACACAATTGGTTCTGGCGTAATATTTGGCGTGTTGACGTTGGTCATGCTGTTCGCCTTTGCTTTGGCCGGCTGGCGATGCCGAAAGCGTTATAGCAATTTGCGCTTTATGTTGTGGCTGGGGGTGTGGACCATAGCTACAAGTATTGTGATTATGCTGGTCTGGGTTGGGATTGCGTTAGTTTTTATGGGCATTGGAGGCGAGCTGCGCGGCATGTGGATTTCTATGTTGTTGGTGGTTTTCGTCTCAGGCCCGGTATTTGGCGGGTGTTTATATGCGATTGTATTTCCGTATATGATTCTGGCGTTGCGCAGTTCGTTTTTCCGCCAGCGATTTTATGCGTGCCTGCGTCTGAAATCGATGCCGATAACCGGGAGTTCCGAAGCCGATGCCGACCGGCTTGGTGAGCAAAGCACATATCCAGAGACATCCGAAAACGGCAATTCTGCCTGAATAGTGCCGACGCAGTGAAGCATTCCGAAAATAAAAATATTGCAAAAAGTACAAAAAACTTGTAATATTTTACCAAAGTCGGCGACTTAATTTAATGACGAGTCTATAATAGAAGGTTCTCTGCCCGATTGAATAACCACCCATTTTTGGAGGCTCGACCAATGGGAAGCAAAATCTGTATTCGGCTCGCTGCGGGAATAAGTCTGCTCGTCTTGGCATCGGTGGTTTGGGGACAAGACGAACAGTGGCTGCAATATCGTGTTTCAGCGATGGCGCGTGAAGTCGTTGGCGATATGGGGTCATCATCCTCGAAGCTGATGTCAGAGCAGCCAGAGGGCATTGAGCTGCTTGAGTTCAAATGCGACGAACCACTGTTTGCCAAATGGTCCAGTCCTATGGCCAGGAACGGGCATTTGTGGATTGCCTTTGACCGTTCGCAAAAAGATGGTTCTTACGATCTTTTGTATATCGACTCAAATGGCGATAGAAGTTTCAAAGATGAAACCGAGATAAAATGCAATCGCTCGGAACATAATTACGTGTACTTCGGACCGGCCAAGGTGACATTTGAAGGTGAGGATGGGCCGCTTACTTATCATTTGAACTTTAGATTGTATATCAGCGGACAGCGTAAATACCTGTGGATAAGCCCGGGCGGATGGTATGAGGGGGCGATAAAGGTCGGCCGGGAAGAGAAATACTGTGTACTAATCGACCAGAACGTAAACGGCACATTTGATGACAAGTCCCTAAACGCCCATGAGAGCGATCGGATACAAATTGGCAGGAAGGGCCGTCGGGACACAAGCTTCGTCGGCAAATACATTGAAATAGACGATAAGCTCTATAGTCTTGAAGTCGCACGGGATGGTGCGTATATAAAGCTTAGCAGGGCCGAAGATGTAACCTTTGGAGATATTCGGCTGCCGCGGACGATTACCGACTTTGCCGGGGGCGGCGAGAACGGGCTATTTATCCGCAAGCCGGAGAAAGGGGCCGCTAAGCTGCCGGTGGGGAAATATCGCATCGATAGCTGGGCTATTGAACGCAAAGACGAGAAAGGCGATAGGTGGAGATTGGAGGGGCGCTGGTTCGGCCAAAAAGGAGTTTTCGATGTGGCCGAGACGGAAGAAACCGAGCTTACGATTGGTGAGCCGATTATCTCTACCCTCGAGGCCCAGGATAGAAGAGGGACCCATTACTTCAGCCAGAACCTTGCAGGACAACTCGGCGAGCGTATCGAATTGACCTGCAACGGTACTCGGGCCCCAGCCCCAAAACTGCATATCAAGAGTTCCGACGGCAACTATGACCGCAGCTTTAGCTTCGAGTATGGGTGAGGCGGCACCTGTTCGCTCTCGTGGCGAGAGCCAAAAAATGTAGCTGGACCATTCATCGCAACTGTCGAAGTGGCTGGCCCATTTAAGGTCAAAGCTCGACCACGCACTATAACAATTGAGTCTGATGTTCCTGCCGATGAAAAATCTGTTAAATCGAAAAACTGGGTACCGGTTTTGGTTATTCTCCTCGTGGTGGTAATCGGGGTCGCATTAGCCGCCCGTAGGAAAACGCAATAACTTAAGTTCGTGAAAATTCGTGGTTAAAACTTGATAGGCGGTAACAGCCGTCAAGGAGAATTATTATGCGCAAGGATTGGATGGCAGTTTTGTGTTTGATGCTTTTGGCCGGTTTTGTCAATCACTCAACCGCCCAAGAAACCAAGAAAGTAAGCTGCACCGGTAAGGTCGTTAACACCCAGGGTGAGCCAATCGCCGGGGTGAAAGTCAAATTCTACGGGTCAGTATATGGTGCGATGGCTTATTCATACGATACGAGGTTAGTAGAAGAAGAGGTGACGACCAAGGCCGATGGTGCATTTTCTTTCAGCATAATCGCCGACACCAACGGGTATCGATATGGTATCATATTGGCAGAAAAGCAAGGTTTGGCCATAGGTTGGGCTAATTGGAGGATGCGGGCGGAGGAGGAGTTTGAAATAAAGCTGGGCGAGGCGGAAGAATTGACAGGAGTCGTGGTGGATGAGAGTGACAAGCCCATTGTGGAAGCGGAAGTAGGGATCTGTTTGCTGGTAGCTGGCGAAGGAGAGGGCCGGCGATACCTGACCGGCCAGGTGGCGCCAAAATTTCTTTCGGTCAAGACGGACACGGCAGGTAAATTCGCTTTCACTAATTTGCCTGCTGACGCCACGGCGGAGTTTCTGGTCAAGAAAGCGGGCAGGGCTACGGTCAGCACGTTTGAGCCGCCTAGCTACAGCGGTGAAGGGCTACAGTTTGCCGCAGGGCAGACGGATATAAAGCTGGTTCAGCCAGTCGAGGCGAAAATCGAAGGAGTCGTTGTGGAAAAGGGGACCGTCAAGCCGGTTGCTGATGTACGGCTAATGGTGACGCAGGAACGGAATAGGCCTAATTTTGGACAAGAGCCAATTGTATCAAAAGAGGATGGAACGTTCAGCATCGACGCTCTTGCTGCTGGCAGTTACACGCTTAATCTTGTGCCAGTGAGAGAGAAACTGGCAGATTGGGTAGCCGAGCCGGTGGAAGTGGTTACAGAGACGGGCAAGACCAAAAGCGGTGCGAAAGTAGAAGTGAGCAAGGGCGGACTATTAGAGGTTGTGGTTACAGAGGCCGTAAGTAAAAAACCTGTCGAAAAAGCAAGTGTGAGCATTCGTGATGAGGACAGTGTTCAAGGGTTTTACGCCAGTACCGACAAAGATGGAGTTGCCCGGGTTCGCCTGGCACCGGGCGAATATAAGATTAGCGGGGTTTACAAAGAAGGGTATTCCAGAACTCGACAAGAAGAAGCGGTCACAATTGAGGAGCATAAGACCGCTCGTTTAGATATACAACTAACAAGCCCGCCGAAAGTAGCAGGCGTGGTACGGGATGAAGCCGGCAAACCTGTGGAAGGGGCCAACATTAAGATATGTCCTATGGGCTCTCGTTCGGAGGTAAAAACGAATGCCGAAGGCAAGTTCGAGGTTAGCTGGGACCCTAGGATGTGGGGCGGGCCGCAGGAGATGGAGACGGTATATTACCTGGTGGTGCGGCATCCGGAGCGTAACCTGGCCGCAGCCGTGGAAATCGAAGAGGATACCAAAACATTAGATATTAAGCTGGTTCCTGGAGTTGTATTCACCGGCAGGGTTGTCGATCCGAATGGCAAAGGAATTACCGGGGCCAAAATCAATGTTATGATGCGGGTATCCAGCTGGGGCTCGCCGATCACAGACTGGCAGAAGGGCAGAGCGGTAACCGATGCCGAGGGGAACTTTGAAGTAAAGGCCATCCCGATTGAACATAAATACAACGTGACAGTGAGTGCTGAAGGATATGGCAAAAAGCAGGTAGAAGCTTTAGCTGATGATGCGGTGGATAATCGCCTTGATGTGGGACAGCTAACACTGGCGGTAGCAAACCTTTCGGTCTCTGGTATAGTAGTGGACGCAAATGATAAGCCGGTGGCCGGCGCCAGGATATCTGCCTATGGTGAAGGCCAGCCGGATCGCCATAATATACAAACCGATGCCGAAGGCAAATTCACGATTGAGAAAATTTGCGCCGGAAGGATTCGAGTCAGTACCAATGTTAGCGGCATGCAACGTTTGTATGGAAATGTCGAAACCGAGGGTGGGGCGAAAGATGTAAAGATTGTGGTCGGTGAAAGGCCAACAGCTTCCCGCTATGTGCTGAAGCAGCCGCCTTCGCTGGTGGGCAAGCCATTGCCTGAATTGGAAGACTTAAAAATTGACCTATCAGCCGCTGAAGCCGATGATAGAATGATTTTGCTCTGCTTCTGGGATATGCAGCAGCGGCCGTCAAGACACTGCATAACAGAGCTGGCGAAAAGAGCGGAGGAACTGGCAGCAAAAGGAGTGATTGTTGCGGCTGTGCAGGCCTTGAAGGTTGATGAAAACGCATTAAATGAATGGGTTAAGAAATACAACATACCCTTCCCGGTCGGGATGGTTGAAGGCGACGAGGAGAAAACCCGCTTCACCTGGGGTGTGCAAGGTCTTCCTTGGCTGATTCTCACGAACAGACAGAAAGTCATCACGGCAAATGGGTTTGGCCCTGCTGAACTTGATGAAAACATAAATGCAGTCACTCAAAAGTAGGGCTTATCCCTGCAATATCATAACCATTTTGAATTTCAAACCAAGCACAAGCAGGAGGCGCAATCCTGGTCATCTTCGCTCCGTTCATCCTTGTCAGCGATGATGTATATTCTTTAATAGTGATGGGTATGGTGAACCATGGGAGTTGTGGCAATCGCTACAACTTTTTGCGCCCAGCGCAGGTATTGAGCCCAGGAACTTCGATTTATCATAGCCGGAGCCGGCGAATTTGGCTGGGAAAGATACGTTAGCCGGCGGGTCACCATCATGACAGGTCAGACAGAACTCCATGCGTGTGCCTGTCCACGGCCTGGTTCCGCCGGAATCCGGGTCGATAAAACTTACGACACCACTGCGATGTTGGCTGTCGTCATGGCATAACAGGCAGTCTTTGTCCTCGATCGTGCCGGAAATGTGCCTGGAGGCCCCGTCAAATTCTCCACCCGGGCCAAGGATTTGCCGGCGACCATAGACATCACTGCGGGGATGGCATTGTGCACATGCTTCGGTCTTGACGTCGAAGTTATCACTATCGACTTCTCCTACGTGGCAGTTCTGACAGTTCTGGTCCTGCTTGTGGTGATAATCTCCGTCGCCGTGGCAATCAACACATCCCGCCTGGCGTGGCAAGGCTATATTGAGGGTGCACATACCGGAACTGAGCTTTCCGGTCCAGACCGGTTGCGTGGGAGCAGGTTGGATTTGAGCGAGCGTCCTGTCGTTCACTTCGAGGTTGTAGACGGCGTTGAACCGGCCGACGGCAAATGCCGCCTCGTCGGAAGCGGCAACTATTTTACCTTCGATTTCAGTTTCAAAAACCTGTCCAGGTGCGATTGTCTGGATTGGGCTGCCGCGCCGTCCCGTACGGGACCGTCCACGTATACCAGACCGGCCGGTTGTGCCGGGGGCTTCTATCTTTAAGGTTTGTCCCTTGCTATTATTGATGGCGAGGTGTTTGCCGGTGTCGGTGCGTTGGTAATAGAAGTTAATGGGCTTGCCTGTGGTATTTTCGAATTTCAACTGGACGGTGACTTCTTCGCCGACGGTCAGCTTTTCGGGGTCAAAGCTGAGTCCGCAGCGCAGGCCGTTGACCGGCCGGCTCCATTGTGGTACGGGTGGCGGCGGCATACGGCCGCCATTAGCGACGAGCTTCTTCAGCACTTTTTCCACAGGTGGAAGTTTGAAATCAAATGGCCCCTTGCCACCGTAAAAGGCCACCTTGCCGTCAATATCGGTGACGGTGACGCGGACCGGAGCGGCCTGATAGTCCCCATTGACCTTGCCGTCCATACCGTCGATAACCATTGGTATGGTAAATTTATATTTAAGGACACATTCAGTCGCCAGGATAACCCGCTCTTTGAAGGTTTTCGGTCTGCCTACGATGCCCGTTTCATTGCCCTCTCTTAACTTGTTGGGATGGGCTTCACGGATGTAAACAATTAAGAATTCGATATGGTCTTTGTACGACACGTACAAATTTTCAATGTCCGCTGCACGGGACGTAAAGGGGGGTCAGGTGTAGCTCGACATAATCAGGCAGACGGGTCTTTTGCCCCGGAAGGAGGATAATCTGATGGTGTCCTTTTCGTTTATTATTCCGATAGGTTTTCCCGCGTCATCGGTCTTGAAGGTTAGTCTGGGCAGCTCGAAGTCGGGAGGAAACTCTCCTATCTTAATTAGAGGGTTGCCGGATGGTCGAGTTTGTCTTATTTGTGTTTGGCCTCTGGTATACTCTGCTGTCATTGCCGGCCGGGACAGGAACGCCACCACGGCCGCAATGCAAAGGATGCTTACCAGCCAGAAGGCGTTTCGGGCAACTGTCCTGCGGTTTTGTCTCATTGTTAACTCCTTATAGCAGATAAGCTTATTTGTTCACTGACACTGGTTGCAATAGATTAATCACGTCCTCGACAATTGGCGGATAGGCTCTAAACAATTTCTATTTTACCGGATTTTCTTTATTTTGTCCAGCTTTCAAACGCTAAATCAAGTGCTTTTATTGCGATTTTTTTTAATATATTGGGAGATATGCTTCATTTAAGAGTCGGTTGTCTCCTGCTGCTGTTCGAATATGCTGCCGAGGGTGAGAGCTTCGGGACCACAGCGGGTACATTCGAGGCAGCGGATGCACCGTGAGTCGTTAGGGTTCTTTTCCGGCTCTATGCCGTATTCGCACAATTGATGACACTGCTCGCAGTTAGTGCATTTCTCTGGGTCAAGCCGTAGAAAAAAGGCCGAGATGCGATTGAAAAGGCCGAAGATTGCACCCAGAGGACACAAAAGTGTGCACCATGGTCTGCATTTGAGAAACATCGCGGCGACGATTAAAATCAGGATAGTCATCTTCAAAGCGCCCGGCCAGACGATAGATTTTCCGGCGATGGCCTGGCCGGCGACGTTGGGCAAAGCTGCCTCCAAAGCTCCCGCTGGACAGATTCGGCATATAAAGAGCGGATGCTCCTCGCCAAAAAAGTATGGAATGGCAAGGACCGTCACTACCAGCACCACATAGCGCAAATTCCCCGTCCACTTAGGCAGGCTAAACTTGCGAGTTGGAACCTTGGCGACCAGGTCCTGGAGAAAACCGAAGGGGCAGGCCCAACCGCAAACAAAACTGCCGAATACTGCTGCTACGACAATGAGCATACCAACAGCAATGAAAGGAAAAACGTGCAGCGTGCTGAAGTTGGCCAGGACGCCAATAGGGCAGGCAAAGGTGGCCAGAGGGCAGGAGTAACAATGAAAAACGGGCCCGCACATACCGTGCAAACGCAGCCCCAGTGGATCGAGCCAAACCAGAAGAAAGGCTGATTGTACCCACATCCTCCAGCGAACCAGCCTTGAAGCAAAATCACTTAATTTAGCTTTTTTAGCCATGGCCACCATGACCTTCTTTCACTGCACTCATGTGGGGCAGGCTTCGGGAGCTTTTCCGGTGTATGTTTGCCTAATCCTGCCTGACTGCTCTCGCGTTACGCCGCCTACGGTAACATCTTTAATAAGTGCGGGTTCCGACTTTGCAAGTATTGTCGAATCGTCGGCCTGCTGGGGCAAAACGTTTGTAGAATGTAAGCATACACCGTAAATAAACAGAGCCGCTCCGCACAGAGATAAGAGGCAGAAGAGAACGATTTTTCCTTTTCTTATTCGCATGAAAAGTGTGCTTAATAAAAAAGTGTTTTGCTAATCTTTTGCTTCCCTTTTTATATCGGCCAAGTAAAAGGTAATTTTTTACCTGTCTGAGAAAAAATGGCGGAGGCGAATGGGAATCGAACCCACCCGGGACTTTCTCGGCCCCGCACTGGTTTTGAAGACCAGGAGCACCACCAGGCACCAATCACCTCCGCAAAGGATTTATCTATTATTTTACAAGATATAGTAATAAATCCGCTTAATCCTGTCAATGAGTAGGTGCGCCGTTTGAATCCGCCTTCGCCAAGGCTTCCGTCTTCGCTAAAGCTACGACGGACAAGATGGCGGACAAGATTGGGTTTGATTGGGTTTGTATTGGGTTTGTTTTGGGTTTGTTTTGGCTTTGATTGGCTTTGTATTGGCTTTGATTGGCTTTGAATTGGGTTTGTTTTTTTGGACTGCGAAATCATCTTTTTTTCTGTAATCCTTTGTTATAAGTGAGTTTACGTTCATTTTGGCTTTTCGGAAATTGGGTTTGTTTTGCATAAAAAGAGCTGATTTGTAGAGCGTTCTCGACAGATGTAGAGGGCAATTTCGTGAAGCGTGAAGCGTATCTCGATACGAAAAATACGAAATACGAAGCACGAAATTCTCCACAGGACGCCTAACGGCGGAAACAATATCAAAATCTAAATGACCCAAATTCAAAACTTTGCCTTGCTTGCCAAATAATGGTTTATGGGCGTGTATCTGCTGATACTAAGACGTGCGGTTCTCCGCTATATGATATACAATATCATATTTAGATGGGTATTATACCATAAAACAGGTTTGAAGTCGAGTGAAATCCGGAAAAATGTCCGAGACTCGAAGTTCGTATTGCGTATTTTCGTATCTTTACGCTCAAAATCTGCTTGCTTTTCGTTAGCTGGGGTGGTAATTTTGAGTTTTTGGAGGTTTGGTTCGAAGAGATATTTTAGGGAATGGCGTAATGACGCTCCTGTTGGGATAAATTTCGTTATCGCACGGGGTAGAGCGTACTTATTCATTGCTATTGAATTTGTTTTAAAAATTGATAACAATGAAGTAACATTAAAAATTATTAGTTGACCATTATATATATGGTATAAACAAATGAACTTTCATTTTCAAGATCCCACAATTCCGTATTCATACTCTCTTCATGAAGCGTTGCTTCAAGCTTGTTTGGGAGCACAAAGAGGCGGAGGAGCATATGCTTTTGTATCACAAGATGGGGTAAAATTGCTTTTAGAAGATGAGGCATTTAGATCTTTTGTTGATATTGGAACTTTTAAGTTAGTAGTTGGCATTGATGAAATAACAAATGAGAATGCATTAAAAAGATTGCGAGACTTGAGAGAAGCGTATAGTGGGTTAGAAATAATTGCTTTTTTACATGATGTTAAAGGGTCTCTATTTCATCCTAAGTTTACTTGGTTTAAGAATAATCAAGGTGGAATCTTGATTGTGGGATCAGGGAATCTTACTGCACGTGGTTTGCGAAGGAATTGGGAAGCATTTAGTATTGTTCAAGTTGATAAACGTAAGATTAAAAAGATTGAAGATGATTGGAATGGTTGGATTGCCCATAGTGAACATTACTTGAGGGATATTGATGATGAATCTGTATTGGAGAAGGCAAGAAATAATTTAAGAAATAGATATAAGAAGAAGCCAAAAGTCAAACTCGCAAAAAAAATAGTCAAAGCTAAAGAAACAAAATGGCAAGAGGGAGAAGTGCCTGAAGATATTGAAGCTTGGGATTTTACTAGCACAAACGTAGTTTTGGTTGCTGAAATTCCAAGAAGTGGAAATAGGTGGAAGCAAGCAAATTTTGATAAGCATACATTTACTGATTTTTTTGGAGCTAAGCCAGGGGATAATAGTCAAAGAATTTTGTTACGAAATGTTAAAAGAAGTGGGTTATTTTCAGATATTGAGATAAGACCTAGTATATCTGTGGTAAGTCAAAATTATCGCTTTGAATTAGAGGCTGCGGCGGGCTTAGATTATCCAACATCTGGAAAGCCAATAGGTATTTTTATTCGTGTATCTACACGTATGTTTTTATATGTTATTTCTATGCCTAAGAACGGATTTTATAAAAGAGTAAGGCAATTTCTTGACCAGAAATGGGAAGGGCGCACTGATCGGATGAAAAGAATTTGTACAACTGTGCAACAATTGCGGGAGAATTGTCCAAAATTGCCGTTTTGGAAGATTATAAAGTAAACAATCCTACAAAAGAAAAGTATCAAATGAAGAACCAAAATGTTTTAGATAGTATAGGACCAGATATAGATAGTAATATGTCGATCCAGCTGAATTTGCCTTTTGAATCTGCGTTACAGTTTCAAAAGGCGATTAGGCCAATACACTATCTTGGTAGCAAGTTGAGATTTGTTGATTTTATACGAAGCACAATTGATGCAGTTGATTCTACTGGTGGATATGTCTGCGATCTCTTCGCCGGTTCTGGAACTGTTTCAAAGTATTTATCAAACACAAGGCCCGTTATTTCGGTCGACATTCAGGAATACACAAGAGTTATCTGCTCAGCTTTGTTAAATCCTCCTTGTAAGCCGTATCAATTTGATAACTTTATTGACCTATGTGCAAAATCAGAGCATTCGAAGAAGCTTCGCTGGGCTATTGACCCTTTGATAAATTATGAGAGCATGTGCATTAGACGTGCTTTGGAAGGAGACCTTTTTTCTTTATGTGAGTTAATTGAAAATGGTTCAATCATAGGTTTTGAACGAGGTTTTGGAAAGCAATGTTCACCAGAATTGTTTAAAATTCTAAAGAAAGTCAGTAGCCATCTGGCGGAATTAAATCTTTTAGAGGGACCGGAAGCGTTAATTGTGCGCTATTATGGCGGTCTATATTTTTCGTATGAGCAAGCTCTGCAATTAGATGTATTACTAGAATTGATTTCTAGAGTTCCGAAAGAGATTAGAGATACGTTGCTTGCCGCGATATTAAGCACCGCAAGCGAGATAGTCAACACCGTTGGCAAACAATTTGCTCAGCCGATAAGACCTAGAAAGTCTGATGGAACGCCTAAGAAATATATTGGGAAAAGAGTGCAGCGTGATCGAAGTATTGATGTCTTTTCGACTTTTCAGCGGTGGCTCAAATGTTATGTCACACAACCTAGAACAGAATACATTCATAAGGTTTACAAGATGGATTATCTCAATGCATTAGACTTAATTGATGATGATGTTAAAGTTGTTTATGCGGATCCACCTTATACGCGAGATCACTACAGTAGGTTTTATCATGTCCTTGAAACGATTTGTTTACGGGATAACCCTAAGATTTCTACGACTTCTGTTAATGGAAAAACGAATGTTAGCAGAGGCATATATAGACAGGATAGGCATCAGTCTCCTTTTTGTATAAAAAGTAAGGCCAGTTCTGCATTTGAAGGATTATTTCAAAAAGTCCGGGGATTAGAGTCTTCACTTGTATTGTCTTATTCGCCATTCGATAAAGATAAGAAAGCTAGACCCAGATTAATTACAATCGATAAATTAGAAAACATTGCTAAAAAATATTACAATAAGGTCAGTGTTGTTTCTATTGGCAACTCTTCACACAGCAAATTAAACCGTTCTGATAAGAACTTTGATATTTCGTATAGTGCTGAGGTATTAATGATTTGTGAGCCAAAATAGTCTAAATAGATAATGGCTAGTAATAGAAAAAAACTAAGAAAGATAAGAAAGCATTCATATAGTGCATCGTCTTCTAAGAATATGATTATACATGGTGACAATAATGATGCGCTTGACGTGTTACGCGACCAATTTCATGCTATGGTAAAATGCATATATATCGATCCACCTTATAATAATGGTGAGCGATATACGCATTATCATGATGCAGAGAAGCATGAAGATTGGATTCAAGAAATGACAGCGGTGCTACATAAGCTAAAGCTTTTTTTACGGGATGATGGCAGTCTATGGATTTCAATTGATGATAGCGAAATGCATTATCTCAAAGTAGCGGCTGACTTGGTTTTCGGAAGGCGTAATTTCGTTTCAACCATAGTATGGCAGCAGAGGACTACAAGAGAAAATAGGAGAATATTTTCTAACAATCATGAATATATATTAGTATATGCTAAAAACCCGAAGGAGTTCAAAAGCGGGAGGAATTTGCTTCCGACGACACCAGAGATATCTTCTCGATACAAGAATCCGGATGGTGATGCAAGAGGGACATGGCAGTCCGTATCTGCGAACGTGCAAGCCGGTCATGCAGTAAAAAGTCAATTTTATGAGGTGGTTGCTCCTAGTGGGAAGAAACATTTGCCACCGAACGGTAGGTGCTGGGTTTATAATAAAAACAGAATGAATAAGGAAATTAAAAATAACAACATATGGTTTGGAAAAGATGGGTGTGGGGTTCCAAGAATAAAGAAGTTTCTTTCTAGCTCTATAATTGGTGTAACACCTGAGACTTTGTGGCTAGGTAGCGATGTTGGCACAACCAAAATGGCAAAAAAACATTTATTAAGTCTTTTCCCGGACAACCCAGTATTTGATACTCCGAAGCCGGAGCAACTTATTAAGAGGATCTTTGACATTGCAACAAATGAAGGGGATATTGTTTTGGATGCATTCTTAGGTTCGGGTACATCAACTGCTGTAGCTCATAAAATGAAGCGTCAATATATAGGTATTGAGTTGGGTGAGCATATTGTAGAATATGTTGTTTCTAGAATGAGAAAGGTTGTAAAAGGAGAGAAAGGCGGTATTTCTCAAGATGTTAACTGGAAAGGAGGAGATGATTTTGATTTTTATCGGTTAGGGTAATTATAGTTCCAATCTAAATAGTAAAATTTTTTGTTTGCCATAAATCCTCCACTCCCTCGGCAATCACGCGCACTGCATCTGGCCAATAAAGTAGGAACCAAAAATGACTGGTGCTCGTCCCAGGACTGCTGTTTCATCTGCTGCCGCAAAATATTTCCCTGAATGTGTGCGGAGGCCCCGCTTGGGTTCAGATCTGGATAGACTTTAACGCCGACGGGGATTGGGATGATGCCGGTGAGCAGGTCCACAACGCCTTTCTGGGCGACGGACCACATACTATCGGGGTGACGGTGCCGGCCGGTTCGGCGGTGGGCACGACGTTCGCCCGCTGCCGTATCAGTACGTCCGGCGGTCTTTTGCCGACTGGCTCGGCAGAAGTTAAAGTGCTCGTTATAATTACAAACGAAGTAATAATTGCTAGATAATAGGTATAATCAGTTTTTATAGTCCTTTTAGTTTTCATAGTTAAATTTCATCGTCATCCAGAGTGCGCTGTCCTTCAAACGGTCCCCACATAGTACGCTCTTTGTAATCTTTTTGACTCTTGTAAACCACAGGATCATAATCCGGGTTTACCTTCGGAAATCGAGCCCCGACCTCTTTAAAATAGCGCATCATCTCATCGTATAGTTTCTTGTGTGTTTCCGGATTCTGCTTTGCAATGTTGCTCACCTCTCCAGGATCTTTAGAAAGGTCGACCAATATCGGAATATCCGGTTCTGCGTAAAAATGGATCACCTTGAACGGACCAGAAATCATGGCCGAATGCGGCATAGTTCTCCGATAATGAGGATAATGGAAATAAAGATTGCGATTCAGGAAGGTCTTGTCCGGCTCTTTTCCAGCCATGTAATCCGCGAGACTGACACCGTCAATGTTCTGCAATTTTTCCGGGTCACCACCAGCCCAATCAACGAAGGTGGGTAAGAAATCATAGTTGACCACATTGCCGGTAAAAACTGAGCCCGGCTTGATCCCCGGGCCCTTGACAATCATGGGCACCCGGATGCCTCCCTCCCACAGCCACCACTTCCTTGCGTGTAACGGCTGCTTGTAGCCAGGCATGAGTTCGACTTCCTCGTGTCGGTAGCCGTTGTCAGCTACCATGATGACATAGGTGTTATCCTCAATCCCAAGTTCCTTGATCTTGTCGAGCACCGCGCCGATCCGACCATCCAGGTCCTCACCCATCCCTAACCAAATTGCGGGATCATCCCCCCGGTTGATTGTTTCAGCAGTTTTATTATTGTTCTTATACCAGGCCTGCACAAGAGGGTGATTCACATACTTTTCACGAGTTTCATCCAGGCATTCCCGACCTTCATGCATGGCATAGTGAGATATTTGAACGTAAAAAGGATTGCCCTTTTTCACCTGTTCTTCCATGAAGCCAATCGCCCTTTCGGTAATGCTGAACATCAACTTGGGATCGGTCATATCCTTGGGTAGCCGCTTGGGCGTTGGCTCGCCCTCCTTCAGGCCCGCCTTCAGCGTATTGCCAGGATTATTATCGGTATCGCCATCATGTAATACGTAGCCTTCCTTTCCAGGATCGCCCCTCATGTGCCATTTGCCAAGGTGGGCGCTGACATAACCCAGCGGCTTGAGAGCCTCGGCAATGGTGACCGCGTCTTCGTCGAGTTCCATATCGGACACGTTAGGAACAAGCGGAAACTTCTGATATTCCTCGCGCGTGTCATAGTAGGGTTCTTTTGCCCCTAGATATACCGTGAAACCGCTGCGTGGATTAGACTGCCCCGTCTGCACGCACACACGAGCAGGTGCGCACTGCGGCGATGCATAGGCATTGCGGAACCTCATCCCCTCGCGCGCCAGTTTTTCCAGATTGGGCATCTGGAGAATGGGCATGCGCGAGTTGTCCATCGTGTCGTCCATGGCGACCGGTGTCCCGTTCCAAGCCCAGTCGTCAATGTACAGCAAAACGATGTTCGGCTTGTCTGTCTTGAAATCTGTCGAACTGTTTTTTACCGATTTATCTGTTGCTATAGCAGAGCAGCCAATCACCGATGCTCCGGCTACCAAAGCACATTGTTTTAAGAAGTTTCTCCGGTCTATTTTCATAGCAGCTTCCTTATTCATAATTTCTCCTATTCATAATTTTTTATGTTCTGGTTCAATTCTTTGGAGTATTGCCCTTGAACAGCGGAACGATACTCTTGCTTCGTTTTGGTTTGGGTATAACCATTACCGATGGGCATCAATTGCTCCTCCAAACGGTTTTTCTTTCCTCCCCTTCGACCTCGCGATAAATGACCAGTCTTCTGGATGCAGTGATTCCGAGTTTATAAGGGCCTGGGCCGGACGGCTTACTGGATTCCCAAAGTATCACTTCCGGATTGTCGGGCGTTCCACGATAGACCACCAACTGCCCATTTTCTATAACGGTATAAAAACGGGGCTGAATGGGTTGCGGAGTGGGTCTATCGGCCTTCCCTCTGGTCTTCCAAATCAGGCCTTCACTTCTGCCAGGAGTACCACGAAAGAGCGCTAGGCTTCCTTCATCATCCAGGGTGAAATAGCATTCCAGACGCGGGAATTCGCGGACATCCCCGGGCATCAACCGCTCCCCTTCATTCAGAATCACTTGATGAATCTCATTCCTCCAGTCTGCCACGCTGTTTTCCGAAACATCGCCCACGGCAATCTGAATCTCTTGCTGACTGCGTACACCGGTCTTGTCCTCTGCCAGCACCTCCAAATGATACATTCCGGGCTTCACTGTTTTCAGAAGCTCATCGCTCGAACCGCTCCAAACATAGGGGTCGCTGGCCTTTTCCTCTGCCTTAAGAATCAGGCCGTTGAGATACAGCTTCAGCTCCCGAATGCCATGTCCATCGGTTGCCTCGACCTCCACCCGGAGGTCGGTTCCGGCCGGCAAATGCGCCCCATCCTCCAGGTTTGCAAAACGAACCTTCGGAAAGTTCCCTTCGTGCTGTACGGTGACGACTTCTTTTTCCACTTCCTTCAGAGTACTGTTCCAATCCAAGTAGTGGGTCCGAGCCAGCAATGATGTTTTGTATTGGGATGAAAGAATCGCGGCATAGGCCTTCCACTCATCCACCGCATCCTTTAAATGGGCCACGGCTTGATCAATATACTGCTTGTCCTGGCGATCACCCTCGCGAAATACCGCCAGTTTGGCTGCGCCGCGCATTTTATCAGCATAATAACGGCCTAGATAGGCCATGCTTTCAATATCGTTCAGTGTTTCCTTGAGCTCCAGATTATCGCCCACATTTTTCCGCAAAACAGGAAGCGCGGCTTGGGCAGTCTCCGCATATTCATCCAGGTTATCCGCCACCTGCAGTGGCGTGATGCCATTCAGTTTCTTCCCCGCAAGGAAAGCCTTCGCCCACTCTGTTACAGAGATACATTGGGGATCCGGTGCGTTATCAATTCGGGTCAATACCATGGGCTCACGATCAAAATAGTAATCATCCATGGTCAGAAATCCTGAGCGCTGCATACACCCTTCTGCGGAGAAGTCCCCATCGGTGGCAGCCCAGACGGATCTATTAAGCTGAGGGATAATCTCGGAAGTTGACTCCCAGACATCGTAAAGCAGCTTGGCATCTACACCAGGAAACCGGTGTTTTAGAACCGCTTCCCAATAGTCTCGACCGAGTTCATTATTATAAGCCAGCTGTCCCCAAAGCCGGAATCGATACCAATGCTTATCAATCTCCAACCTTCCGGCCATCTCCGGATTCCTGGCAATGAACTCGCGCCCCCAGACATAGCCGTCCGAGCCCATATAAAAGCCGGGCGAATGGTCGTGCGGCATCCATTTAATAAACTCGCGCACATAATCTGGACTGCCCCAACGATGCATGAAAATATCATCATTACGCAGGTTGAGCCAGACCTTGAAATTATCCAGCCAGCCTTCTTCCACGATGCGTTTTTCCCACTCCTGCGGTCTCCTCGACGAATAGATATGAGCGACCGCATACTTTATACTGGTATCCAATGTGCCACCCGTATAATTTTTAAATGCATCTGTAACATCATGATGTTCGGTCACGTGTCTACGGAAAATAAAACGAATCTTGCGGTCAGGCTGCTGCTCCTTCACATCCATAATTCCTCGCCCGAAGGTGTTGAAGATAAAGTTTTCGATCGAATGTTCACCTTCAGTATACCAATCCGCGTTTTCCCCCGCCGTGACGCCAATCCCCGCAATCTGCGGGTAGGTCAGCAACGCTTGGCGCACACACTTTCGCGTATAGTCGATAGTGACGGGGTTATCCTGCTCCTGTGTAATACCGTGTTTTCCGGCCGCGCCATAAGTGAAGACGTTCCAGTGAAACAGATAAATTTCAATACCGCGATCCTCCGCGTATTGGAACACCCGCTGCCAATGCGCGATTTTCTCTTCGATGGAGATCTTTTTGACCAGCTTCAGCGTGCCCGGCTTGTCCAAATCCAAATCCTGCCACTTATTTTTATAGTGCGGATAAATATCGACGCCGATGCGATAGACATCGTCCAGCGCCACCTCGGGATACTCCTCCAGCTTAATCATGGAAGGAAACGGATGGGTCGCCCATAGGCTCAGCACATTGTAGCGGTAGCGCGCCAGGTCATCGAGGTAGGCCTTCCAGAATTCAAAATCCCAAACCGTTTCAATATTCTTCTGTGCCGAATCTCCCGTATCGTCGTAGGAGGGGATGCGCGCATCCAACGGAATATTAAATTTAATCCCGCGCTTCGGCACAAACGGCGCTCTGTCCTGATTTTCAATCGGAAGACCTAGCCGCAAAAGGTCGGCCACTTCGAGGCCGCCATACATCGCGCCCGTTGCATCCGAACCGATAATCTCTACCTGGGTCGGTCCAACACACCGAATTTTAAACGCTTCCGGCAACGACTCATCCGGCTTAACGATCAACGCAACCTGCAGATTTTCCCGCCCCGCCTCTTTTAATGCATCTTTTAGTTCCTGAGCCGCGAACGCCAACTGCGGGATCCGTGCATCATATTCGACCGAAGCCGCGAGAAGATCCGGTAAGAGAATGCCCAAAACGAATAACAACCAGAGAAACGAACATGGTATCTTTTTCATTGTCTTAACCGCTATCACCGCGATGACAACAAGTAATTCAATAAGCGTAAAACCATCGTTTAGCTTCGTTTTCATGAGTTTAACCTTTCCCTGGGATTTCCCATTAGCACTAATCAACTACGTCATTCTAACTGCTATTTCATCTACGCGGCCTGGTGTTTGGCATCCCTTTGTCTCGCAACTCTCGCATGGTTGGCCCTGGGGGCTTTGTTTCTGGCTTCTTCGTCTATAACCATCCACAAGCCATATATTATCAAACGTGAGTCTGTTTGTCACGTATTGTCCAATGCCTCATAAAGCTTGAGCAGTACATGCATGAAATGGGGTCCACCTGTAATGCTTTCATAGTGACCATGTTGGTTCGTCGCCTTTGGCAGTGATAGACCATCATCAAGAAACAGCTTAATGCCCAGTTGCCCAAAATAGTTGGCGCGCTCAAGATATTCTTTTTTCCCGGTGATGCTATGGCTGTTGAGCATCAATGTGATCACGGATGCGATCGCTTTAGGTTTCACGAGACCATTGGTGTCCGGTGTCGCAGTGAGATACAGGTTTGCCGCAGACAGGATGAGTTGTTGGTATTTTCCCGCGAGCGCTGGATGGTTTTTCTCAATCTGTTCGAAGCGGTCAAAGCAGCGATTGGCCGTGCGGGCGTGTGTCCTTTGCCCGTAGTTTGAGGTCCAGGTCGTCGTATATGGTATGTTCATAGAACGCGTTCTCGGTTTCCCGGTGGTCGAATCAACCGTCGCAACAAACCCGCCGCCGGCGTTGATCGTATGGGGCATGCGGTGGAAATCAAAGTCTTGCCTCAGTGCCAGCTTCTTCATCCGTTGAGCCAGTTCACCTTCCATGTGCGGCGCCGAATTCCAAAGACACCTTGCCAATTCCAGATTACTCTTGGGCCAGCTGATTTGACGATGGCTTTCGTCTGTGCCAGCCAGGAGATATCCGGTTGGTGCTTTTTTCATATTGTCTTCCATCCGCGCGACGATGAGGGTAATAGCTGTCACGAGTTCTGGCCGGCGTGCCATAGCTCTGTTTTCTTTGCGAACATAGGCATCAGTCCAGTTTGCTATCATTTGCCCGGCGTACCGCGGGAAGTCCGCACCCGTTTGTGGGCCGTGGCTAGACCATTTTGCGTGCCTGGAGAAGTCACCCGTCTTCTTATTCGCTACTTGGTGGTCCCATTGACCTATTGCGAATTTCCAGCACGCTTGGGGCGTAAGTCTGTAGCACTCATTCCAAAATGGCCACTCGCGACGAATCTCGTGTTTTGAGTCAAGTCCTCCCATCTCTTCTCGCTCAAAGTCCCAATAGAGGTGTTCTCCCCAGGTCATCAGTCCCGTAAGTGGACTTTGGCAATGAGAGAAAAAGAACTTTAGCGCCTGGTCTGCTTCGTTTGCGTATCTCTTCTCACCGCTGAGTTCCGTGAGTCGATACAATATTGCATATAGGTCGGCATCTACCTGGGGATTTGCGCCACCGAGAGAACGGTCTCCGCTCCTCACCCCCGTAATGTCGTCGAAAGAGCCGATTCGCATGGTGCGACGATCCAAAGCAGAGGCGAAAAGTGGTGAATGTTTTGTCCCGTAGGTATCACGTCCATCCTTAATCATAGCGTTGGCGTATGCTTTCACAATCGCCAGGTAGTCGCGCTGCTTTCCAGGTTGGCGCTGGGCCGCTTGTGTTGCATTCATAAACAACAAGTATGCTGCCCAAATCAGTATCACAGTAGTCGGTTTTGTCTTTTGTATTATTTATTCCTTCTGTGATTTGTTGTCCCAACGTCATAGGTGAGACATGCGCCAGTATAGCTCGCATGTCAGTGAGTTTTCAACCGGGATTTCCTATTAAACTTCCTAAAGGGTGCTCCGCTGCAAGGAGTCCTTAGGACTGCGGACTGCACGGTTTGAGACTTCTTTTGAAGCACTCCTGCACAATTCAAGCTCTGCAGTACCACGATTTCATCTCATTGTCAAGAACTTTCCCACAGATTCAGCACGCCATGTCGCAAAAACACAAGAAAAGCGTCATATTTGTGTGAAGAAGCCGCTTTTTTTTACTGTTTTGGCATACCTCCACTGTTGCCCTGGATTCCAGAACCCGATTTTCAGCAGTTCCACACATCATCCCGGCCTCGCGGGTATTGTCAAATGTTGTGGATTGGAGGATTCAGGATTTATAAGTTTTCTGGATTTACCGCATTATGGGCACCAGCATGCACAGGAAACAGGGTGTGCAAAATTTATTTTGCACACCCTACCCGGCTGCGTTCGCTCAGTGGCTGCCACCCATCGTAAGCTTTAGACTATCAGATTGTAATCTGTTTGTCATGTATTTTCCGGGGAAAGTGGGCGTTACGACTGTTAAGCGTTCTTCAGTTGCTCGTAAAAGACCATTGTCGGTGAGCCGCCGAAGCTGATACCCATCCACGCAGCTTCATCAATCTCATCCTGGGTGAAGCCCTTTTCTTTCGCTTTTTTCAGGTGCATTTTGAGACAGGGTCCGCAGCGCATAGCAACCGACAGCGCAATGGCCATCGCTTGCTTGGTATAGGCATCCAGGCCGTGGGGTGAATTTACCGAGCCGAGAAAATCCATAAATCTGGCCTTAATCTGAGCTATATCAGAATCTTTACTAATTTTCTGCCCAGTAGAAGTTACAGCGTCTGCGCAGCATGGGACTTCCTCAGCTTTCGGTCCAACAGAAGAAGGTTGTTCTAACTGTGGCTCGGCTGGTGCCGGTTCTACGGCAGGTTTGCCGGGTTTGGGCGAGGGTATTTTTCGGCTGCCATCAGTTTTTATGTGAACAAGTCCTGAACCTTCCCCAAGAACTCTGCCGATGACTGTAGCTTCTAAAACCCCTTCGCTGTGCAGAGCTTTCAAGAATGCGTTGGCGTCATTTTCTGCAATGGCGACCAGCAATCCGCCGGAAGTTTGTGCGTCATAGCATATATCGACCATCTCCTGCTGGAGGGAATCGGCAGCGATTACGCGCTCGCCACAGGATTCTTTGTTTCGCTCGACGGCCCCGGGCAAGATTCCATCGGCTGCATACTGGAGGACGCCGGGAAACAGTGGAATGTCATCCCAGATTATTTCAGCGTCAACACCGCTTTGCAATGCCATCTCAGTCAAGTGGCCACATAGAGAAAAACCCGTGACGTCGGTACAGGCGTGTGCTTTGAATTTTACCATCAGCTCCGACGCCTTTTTGTTGAGGGAAATCATTGACCTCGTTGAAGCTTCCGTGCTTTCCTTATCGGCTCGATCTATCTGTGCGGCAAAGGCGACGATGCCTGTGCCGAGCGGCTTGGTCAGGACAAGCACATCGCCCTGGCGTGCGCCGGCGTTTGTAACTATCTTGTCCTTTTCTATAGTCCCCGTGACAGCAAAGCCGGCTTTGATTTCGCTGTCGTTAATACTGTGGCCGCCGATAATTGCCGTCCCCGCCTCGTTCATCTTGTCGATGCCGCCGGATAGAATCTCATTCATTACTTTGTCGGGGACTTTGCGAACAGGAAATCCGAGCACCGAAACCGCGGTCATAGGCGTTCCACCCATAGCGTAAATGTCACTTACCGAATTGGCTGCTGCCACCTGCCCGAAGGTATAGGGGTCGTCCACCGAAGGGGTAAACACGTCCACGGTCTGCACGAGGGCTTTGCCATTGCCCATATCGTATATGCCGGCATCGTCTCCTGCGGGCACTCCGAGCAGCACACGAGGGTCATCAACGGCGGGGAGGTCTTTCAGGACTTGCTTTAAGAATGCCTGGTCTATTTTGGAAGCGCATCCGGCCTTTTCCACAAGTCTTGTCAATCGCACCGGCCCTGTCGGAGCTTCGAGCCGCTCACCGGCACAGGTACATATATCCTTTTCTTTAAGAAGGTCGCAGGGACAGGGTTGCTTGGGGTCGCAAATGCAGTGTCCCAGCCGTATAGAGCGCTGCATAACCCGTTTTCGTCTTTCTAAGTTCTTCATTTTAATATCCTCGAAACAGTAGCCAAAAACAATTATATTCTTCGCATATCTGGAACGCAAACAAGACCGGCCGCCTGTTATGGGCGTCGTCTGTTAAGCTGGCTGGATGCCAGGATTGCCGCTCCAAGTGCGCCGGTCATCTGCGGAGCAGGTGATACGGTTACGCTCTTTTGGAGGGCGCACTTGAGCGCAAGGTCCATTCCTGAAATCATTGCCACACCGCCGGTAAAAATGATTGGTAATTCTAAATTACGTCCAGCCATAGTAACAACGCGCTCGGCAATTGCCGCCTGAACTCCGGCGATTATATCTTCTCTGGGCGTGCCGGAAGTAAGCAAGCCGATGATTTCGGTTTCTGCAAACACAACGCACATGCTGCTTATCACCGCCGGTCTTTTGCTTTTCGCAGCTATGTCACCAAGGGATTCGAGCTTGATGCCGAGACGCTCGGCAACGACTTCGAGAAAACGGCCTGTCCCTGCCGCGCAGCGGTCGTTCATAGCGAAATCGCGTACTTTCCCGGTCCTATCTAATTGGACGAGCTTGCTGTCCTGTCCGCCTATATCGATAACGGTCATAGCCTTCGGCACAAGCTGGCGCACTCCCACCGCCTGGCAGGTAATTTCGGTTATGGTTGTATCGGCTATACTGACTGCGTTCCTTCCATATCCTGTTGCCACGATTTTAGCCACATCTTTTTTGTTGATGTCGCTGTGTTTTAAGAGTGCTTCAAAAAGCTCTGATGCGAGTTTATCCTGTTCGACACCCTGATCTATTAGTCCTTTTGCTATAACCTGCCTGCTGTCGGTGTCCATCAGAACTATTTTTATTGCCCTTGAGCCGGCGTCTATTCCTGCACAGATCATCTTTTCCTCCGTTCTATCACGGTTTCTACCAGCGCTTCCAGGCGTGTACGCAGAGTCGGACGTATAGAATCCGTCACGGGCGGCACTTCAATCTCCAGCACGGGAATATCAACATTAGCCTGGACGACTTCAGTAATGACTTCGCCTTCTAAAGCACAGTGACTTGCCCCGGGGATGCGGGAGAGCAAAACCGCCTCGGAACCGAACCTGCGGATATCCGTGCAAATTCGCTCGGCTCGGTCGACTGATGAGCCTACCATAGGGTCGGCAAGTGCTATCCGCGCCAGAGCTTCGGTCGGCGGCAGGTCTTCGGGTATTGTATCGAGTGCGTGGCTAAAAAGATATTCGGTGCCGCATATTCTACCGCCGCAGTCTTCAAGGAGATTCATCACCTGCAAATCCGCCACAGGATTAACCCAGAAAATCCTGGCGGCATCAGCAGCGAGAACGCCTTTTCCCGCCTTTACCCGACTCCTTACTTCACCAACCAACTCCTTTAGTACAATAACCGTCTCATCCCGGTCGGAACAAAAATGTATTGCAAGCATCTCTGCGACAAGCATTTCAAGGGCCGGGAGCGGGCACACTTTAGCAGTGAATGCAAGCTGCCGAAGCTCGGCGAGGTACGCACGAACCTGGTTTGCTTTTTGAATTCCGGCTGAAAGTTTTTTTTCGTCGAGGCTTTCGCCTGCTAATTCCTCCAGAGCGGTTTTGACTAGTTCGAGTTGTGACTTGACAAATTCAACCTGGCATTTTGGTGCTGAGAATCCGCCGGGCAGTTTCACTGCCGGTTCGTTGTGCTCGGGGGAACGCCGATGAGGAATTTCCCACCACAAAATCGGGTATCCAAGACTGTTGAGCCGCTGGGCGATAGCGGAAAAATCGTCGCAGGTGGCCCCGACACTACAGGTCAGCAAGTCCGGAATGGGGAAATGTGCGCCTGTGACGAAAGCTCCTAACATCGCGCGCACCGGACAAAAGGATTCGTCTATCCCAAGTGAGTCGGCAATACTTAGAAGCCCTGCACTGAGTTCCATCACACACGGTATCCACCAGGCCCCATCGGGATAAAAGGCCACCAGGTTGTCCAACGAATATGCCATTACCGGCACAGTGCCTAAGTCTTTCATAGTGCCGACAATTTTTTTGCCCCTGGTGCGTGCCTGATAGAGGCGTTGTTCTTCAGTAAGCAAAAAGTTCCAGAGTCTAAGCGCTGCGGCGGAATTGTCATACCGCAGCTTCAAAAGCCGGTAGTCTCCGTCCTCAACATGTCGGCCAAGTGGGCCGCCATAGTCTGGCTGGTGCATCCCTGCTCTTTGCAACTGCTCATATCGCTGGTCCCATTCTTGAAGCGTTATTTGTTTTGGAGTGTTACTCACTGCAGCATCTCCAAAAAAACGCGAATACGATTTTCCGTTCGGTGCTTGTAAGTTTCATTGTCGCCGGCTGTATCAATGTCCAGAACCGGCAGATCAATGCAGTCTTTCAGTCGCCGCAGTTCGGCGTGCCAGATGTCGCACCATACGTAACGATGGAAAACAATCCCGCGCGCCCCTCTGGCAGCGATCTCGCGTTTGAGCCAGTTATAAAGCTCGCTGTTCGGCCTGCGGAACGCATCCTGGATACCGCCAAAATACGCGTTGGCCAGTTCCATCAGCGGGTCGTCACGGAGCCGTCGACGGTCAAACTTAGCGCACATTCCGCGTTCACCGGTTTCAGTGGCATCCAACACGATACGTCCACCCGAGTTTTCAACCACATCAAGTATCTCAAAGTCCTCTCTGAGTAATGGTCCGCCTATGATTAGCAAAGGTATGCCGTCCGTTAACGGTTTCTTGTCGGTGATGTCCCTTGTAATGCCGGATTTGCCATCTCGGTTGAATCTTGCAATCGCTTCAGAATATCGGCGTGAGGTTAAATAGCCTCTTGCTGCCAGAATAGACGTCCGGGCGGTGTCATATTCGAGCATTATCTTTACCAGGGCATCGGTTGATGGTGATTCTCCACCTAAGCCGATGAGGAATCGGCCGAGCCGTTTGAGCTCGTCCAGGTAGAGTTTTTGCGCTGCAACACTTTGCCATGTGCTCGGCACATTCATAAGAAAAGCCGCAAGCTTACCCTTGCGGACAACAATATCGAAAGCTCGACGCATCTGGTCGCATACTGTTGTCACCACAACGGCCGAGGCCTGAGTGCCGGTTATCACCTCGTTGACGAACCCGCGCACGTAGGGACAGACGCCTTCTATTGGGACAACCGGGCCGGTCGACCCTGCTGCGTCTGGTATTATTCTGCTCGGGCGCAAGCCGTGCGCGGCAATCCACTCGGCCGGCACATACGGGCAGGTGTAGATGATTGTTTTCATCCGCCTGAGCACCTTCGCTGGGTTCCCCCCGCTGCTTCGGTTTTGCGAAGCAAAACAGCGGGGGTGCCCTGTTCGTGTGTCCTTTCACGGATTGTTTCAAATAACGCTTCAACCCTTAATGCAATACGAACCGAATCGGACGGCGAGTAATCCGTTTCAATTCTAAGATATGGGATGCCAAGTTCCTTCTCTGCCAGCTGTCTGACAAGATATGATTCGACATCATAAGTGATACAGGCCTGCCAGATGAGCTCTATGATGCACTGCGGGCGGTATTCGGCGACCATCTCGCGGAGTAGCTCCAGTCGCCGGTCATTCTTGGTCATTACTGAGCAGGGCAGGCGGAAATACTTTTCAGCCAGAGCAAATACCGGGTCCTGGGCTGATTCATCAACGTCCTCCAGAATCGGCTTGAGTCCGGTACAGTTATCCATACACACCACAAGGCCTCCGTGAGACTCGATAATATCAAGAACTCGTTCCGTCCCGTGAACTATCGGCACGCCGGTCATCAATACCCGCACCTGAGAATCCCTGCGACAATGCGGCTTTTGGGATTTGAGAAGCTTAATCGCTTCAGCATATTGTTCAAAGTCTGCACTGATACCGGAGATGCTGCTTTTGAATTTCAATAACTGCCGACCTGTCAACGGCGGCTTATCCGATTTCATTAGCTCAGCCAGTTCGCGCCGCAGTGCCCGTTCGCGATTCATAATCCTGATTGCCTGTCGTATTTTCTCATCCGTGATTTCGATGCCAAACTGATTTTCCAGCCTGGTTTTGAACTTGCGCAGCTCACTTACCCAATGCGCCATTGCGTCGCTATCCGCTGGTTTCTGGGGCAATTCCAGCACATACATTGGCCGAGTCTGGTCCATTAATTCATACATTTTTTTCTTGCCGTCACAAGTTGTCTCGGCCACAATCAACTCGGCCATTTCGAGAAAGGGATTTGCCTTTTGCAGATGATAACCGTATGTCGATTTAATCAGCGGACAAAGGTTCGCCGGCAGGTGCTCCTCTGCTGTTGGAATCATTTCTGCTGAGCCACCGCAGAGGCATACAGGCACAGCATCGGCAGCCATAATCAGTTCCCGCGGCGTATATTCACACATAATTCCAACTATGTGCTTGCCTTGAGCTTTGGCCTCTGTGGCGTATTCGTAACAGTTCTGTATCATTTTGCCAAACCAGGCCAAAGGCCCATTCTGTGGTTCCTTCTCTGCCGAGCTTTCTGAAACGTATTGCGGCCCGGGCGGATTGCACGGGTCGGGCGCATCGATTTGTCTCTTCTTCTTATCGCAGCATTTTCCCATTTTATTCTCCAAAGCTTAAAGCATTGGTTACTTTTTCCTGCGGGCGACAAACAGACCCTGAGCGATTTTGCCGGCATGCACCAGTTCCTGCATGAAGGTCATTTCCGCACCCATTAACTGCATTAACTCGCTGTCAAACCCGACAATCTTCAAGGCATCGTACGTTAGCTGCATATTAAGCATGTTGAGGTACAGGTCGACATATTGCGCGAACCTACCGGTATCTTCGGCTGCGATAACCTGACAGCTGTTCGCAGCCAGTAAGTCGCTGTAGCCATCGAGGTCCTGTATGTTTGGAAACTTCATAAAAGCTAAGAAGCGTTCCACTTCCTGCCGGGTAAGTCCCACATTTCCCTCAATCCAATCGGTAAAAGCAATCACTCCTGCCGGTTTAACTATACGGACCGCTTCAGAGATGAGCTTTTCTTTATCGACGACATAGCACCATGAGTCCTCTCCCCAAACAAAGTCCGCGCTTGCATCTTTGAGCCCGCTGTCACATACATCCGCAAGAATAAACTTGATTTTGTCTGATAATCCCTCTTGCTCACATCGATGACGTCCTTGTTCGACGACCTTTTCCGTAGCGTCAACACCGTGCATTTGTGCCACGTCTCGAAAACGTACGAGAAAACGCATCCCGGCGCCGTTGCAGCAGCAAAAGTCAACGCCTTTTATGCCTGCACCGATGCTGGCCTTTTCTGCAAGGTCCATCGATGAGGTAAAACCACCAATATGAATCTGCTCACCCATAATCAGCTCCCAAAGCCGGCCTTCCGGACCGCTGTAAACCGCCTGCACGTCGCTAAGACTGATATTTTTTACGCTCTTCATAATTGCTCCTTAAATATGCTTTTACTTGTTGTCGTTTTGTTCCAATAAAAAAGGCGGGCAAGAGAAGTTTTCTCATTGCCCGCCGGTGCTCGTGGCCCAATCTCTTTACTCTATCAAGTGCCAGGTTTCCTCCTGTTTTGTTTCAAACGGCCCCAGGTCAATATCCACCTGCACCTGGTACTTGCCTTTGAAATCCTTTGGCACTCGCCACGAGTACCGGCAGGTGCCGCCTCACCCATACTCAAATTTACCAGAGGCAAGTACATTTCCAGCTTCATCGA
>JAUWAY010000020.1 GCA_030601845.1 Phycisphaerae bacterium | reverse complement strand
CGCTTTTATTGGGTCCCATTTGCAGATGATTATTTGCATCTTTTCTCAGGTATTCGTTATCATACAAGCGTTATAAAACCTGCAGCGACGTTAGCCGAATATACCAAAACTGTTGTGACTCCGGCGATTGAATCATTTAAGAAAGAAGGTGCAATAGCCATTAAGTTTGGTATTGCTTTTCAGCGTCCACTGAATTTCGAAAAAGTATCCAGTGTGGAAGCGGCCTCGGTCTATGAGCAGCTCCTTCAAGAAAAGGAACTTTCAATTGGCGAACAACGCAGACTGGAAGATTATCTTTTCCGCTATATAACTCAGGAAGCAGGGCGCTTAGATCTAAAAGTGCATATCCATACGGGTATAGGTCCTGGTCCGTACTTTAACATAAGTGGTTCGAATCCGATGCTATTGGAGTCTGTCTTCAATGACCCTGACCAACGAAATACCAAATTTGTAATGATTCATGGCGGCGGGTGGCCGTTTGAAAAAGAAGCGGGTGTTATGTTACACAAGCCGAATGTCTATGCTGATTTCTCTGCACAGACCTTTGTTCGTTCCACGCATGCATTGAGTAAAACGATTCGTGCCTGGCTGGAATTCCATCCTGAGAAAGTTTTATTCGGAACCGATGCTAATGCAAAATCAAAACCGCCATTAATAAATTGGGAAGAATATGCATGGCTTTCTACAAAAACTGCGCGTAATGCCCTCGCTATAGCTCTAACGGAGATGATGAACGATGGGCAGATTTCACGTAACCGTGCCTTCGAGCTGGCCGAGATGGTGCTTCGTACAAATGCCATAAGACTTTATGATTTTAAATCTACTATACATAAGGCTGCGGATGCTGGAGACTTAGTAAAAGTAAAGGCTTTTATCCAGGAAGGTATTGATGTCAATACGAAGGATAAGTGGGGGTGTACACCTCTGCACTGCGCCGTTCGTTACGGACACAAGGAAGTAGCCCAACTACTCATCGCTAAAGGTGCTGATGTCAATGCAAAGGACACGCGGGGCCGGACACCTATTGCTCTGGCGATTAACCAAGGCCGAAAAGAGATAGCTAAGCTGCTTGCGTCCAAGAGTGGCGATGTTTCGCTGCATACCGCAGCATATATTGGAGATTTGCAGAGAGTGGAGAAGTTCATTGACGGCGGTGCGAATGTGGACGCTAACGACCAGAAGGGCCAAACAGCGCTGCATTATGCCGCTAAGACAGGACAGATAGCAGTAGCTAAGCTTTTGATTGCTAATGGTGCGGACGTAAACGCCGGAGATGACTGGACGCCCTTAGTGGAAGCAGCTTATTGTAGCAAGGAAATGGTTGAGCTGCTTCTTGCTAAAGGGGCTGACATCAACACAGGCAAATGGCCGGCTCTTCATGGTGCGCTTGATGCCAGGCGTTTTGACATAGTGGATTTGCTTTTGGCTAAAGGTGCAGATGTGAATATCAGGGATGACAAAGGCAACACGCCACTTCATATCGCGGCCTCGTATGCAGCTTGGGGTTTCCCAAAGATTGTTGAACTACTTATTTCTAACGGAGCGGATATCAATGCAAAAGATAATAATGGTAAGACTGCCTTGTCGTACGCTATAGAGAACCGCCGCGCCACCGAAATCGTTGAGCTTTTACGCAAACATGGAGCGAAGGAATGATTCAGAGTGGCCTGGCGGCAACAACAAACGGCGTACTCAACCGTTTTAATCCTTGCATTATCACTTAATTTTGGGCAATTCGACAAACTAATTGCATATAGGTTGCGTTCTCTGCGGTGAATTCTTTTTATTCGTTTTTTTTTGACTTTTGTTTGAAAATATGTTATAATACGCCTATGTTAGCCAGTAGGCTAACATAAACCGCCCGTAGGCGGAGATAAATAGAGCATATCTGTAAGCCACCGCGTGGCACGGCCTTAGGGCCAGCAGGCGACAGATTTAGCGGAGAACCGCACGAATCGTCCCGCACCAAATAGGCTGCTGCCGTAATTTGGTGCTGGACACGCAAAAAACCATCATTTGGCAAGCAAGGCAAGGTTTTAAATTTGGGTCATTTAGATTTTGATATTGTTTCGAATTTCGATATTAGGATTTCGGATTTCACCAGTCTCTGCATATCTGTAAGCCACAGCCAGAAGGCCCAGACAATTAACCAATGAACCATGAACTATGAACAACGTACCACAAACTATGAACACCGCCCCCCGAACAAACCGCCTATCTTGCCTAACCAGTCAATCAATTATGACATCAATTATGCAAAACAAACCCAATTTCCGTAAAGCCCAAATGAACGTAAATAAAGTATTAACAAAGGATTATGAAAATAAGACACTTAGTGAACACGGGAAAAACAAACCCAATTCAAACCCAATACAAACCCAATCAAACCCAATTTCCGAAAAGCCAAAATGAATGTAAACTCACTTATAACAAAGGATTACAGAAAAAAAGATGATTTCGCAGTCCAAAAAAACAAACCCAATACAAACCCAAACAAACCCAATTCCCCCAGCGCGATACGCAATACGCAATACGCGATACGAAATACAAACCCAATCAAACCCAATTTCAAAATCCCAGATCGGATTCGGTCTTTGAGTTCGAGTGAAAATACTTACAACGCAAATGGCTCAATATGCAAAAAACTTGACATCGCAGATATTATAAAATACGATTTCGCTGCAATTTTATTTCAGGGAGACCATTTTATGGCACAGATTAAGCCAAGAATAAGTGTCGAGTATGGCGAGAATGCAGTTATTGTCACTTTAGCTGATGAAAAAATCCTTGAAGAAATGGATATTCGCTCACTGCAGGAGTCCATTATGTCCGTCATTGAACAAGCGGCAAGGATAAATCTGATCCTGGATTTTCGCAACGTCCGGTTTCTCTCGTCTGCTGTTTTGGGACTTTTAATAAGAATCAGCAAGAAAATCTACGAACGCGACGGTCAGTTAAAACTTTGTAATATAGACCCAAAGATCCACGAAATATTCAAGATAACCCGGCTGACCAAAATTTTCGACATCTACCCTGATTTGGAAAGCGCTGCTGTTGCGTCGCCTACAGCAGATTAGCGGGAAAGCTTTTTTGCTTTACTCACAAGGGCAAAGGTTCAATGGCAGTCACCAGCCCGGTGACCAATAACTGATTTGAAAAATGATTTTTGCCTGTATTGGCTTATTGCAAAAAGGTTTCGATAGGATATAAGTTTATGACGTCAGAAACACCCATCAGTCGCTCAACGGTTGTCGAAAGCACGCCATATGCTATTGTTGGGCTGTGCAGGCAGATTCTATCTGAACTCCAGGCCAATAATTTCAGCGAAGAGGATGCTTTTGCCGTCCATCTTGCCGTGGAGGAGGCTTTTCTCAACGCCATCAGCCATGGTAATAAAATGGACCCTGACAAAGAGATTAAAATTGACTTCTTGGTGGGATCGGATAAAGTTGAAGTTTCTATGACCGATGAAGGAGACGGGTTTGCCCCGGAAAGTGTACCGGATCCACGACACGGCGAAAATCTTTATAAGCTCGAGGGAAGAGGATTGCTGCTTATGCGCTCGTATATGGATGTGGTCGAATTCAACGAACGCGGCAATAGTGTGCGTATGGTCAGATATAAAGAGAGACCGCGGCTGACAGAAACTAAGGACCAGGCACACACTGCAAAGGAAAGAAGACAGAGGACAGAATCTGACTTCTGACATCTGGAATGATGTAGGTAACGTGGTAATGAATAAGCCAACTAAACTAAAGCTGTCCGCAAGAGCTTTCGTTGTTTGTGGTTGTTTGTTTATTTTGACTGGCTGTATATATAATGATGAGCCGATGCCTAAGATCGTATATGAATATCCTCCAGGTAAACTTATTCCGCCAGCGCCCACAATGCCGACCAAAACCCCCAAGGCCGCTGATAAAAACATCCCCAGAGATTGGCTGCCACCTTCACAGGTGGAAAAGAGATGGACAGCTATAGTGATACATCACTCAGCAACAGAAAACGGCAATGTAGCCATATTTGACAAATCGCACAGGGAAAGCAGGTATTGGGAGGGGGTTGGCTATGATTTCGTTATAGGTAACGGAACCAACAGCGGCGATGGCCAGGTTGAGGTTACATTTCGCTGGCGAAACCAGATTACCGGCGCCCATTGCAAGACGCCAAACAATTGGGCCAATGAAAATGCAGTAGGAATTTGTCTGGTGGGCAACTTTAATTATACAGCACCTACCCAACTACAGATGCAATCCCTTCTAAAATTGGTTCGATTTTTACAAAGCCGCTACCGAATTCCGAAAAGCCGCGTTTATAGTCATAACACCACTCCGGGAGCGCGAATAACGGACTGTCCTGGGAAAAATTTTCCGATAATCCGACTCAAATCAATGCTTGATTTTTGAATCTGTTCAAATATCTGCAGCAGAAAGGTAAAAACAAAGCTGCTACTTGTATTTTGCTTTTGCCTTTCTCTGCTTGTTGCGTCCCATAAACCCACTTCTAAATTTGCTAATTATGTTTTTTTTGACAAAATGAGCCAAAATATCTGCGTGCTAAGAAAGTCGTGACCCGATTATACCGAAAGTGCAATCCGAGAGCGTTTTTTACAAGCGAAAGAAAGGGCCAGTTGAATGGATATGTATGACTCGCTGTCTTCCCCAGGTTGTGTGCTGAATGAACAGATCGCACGGCAGATCTTTGACATCCTGCCCGAGCAGGGCCCGGTTATGGCGATTATAGATAAAGATGGCCACTGCTGGCCCAGCGACTCTGAAAGATTCTCAAAGTTGAACATCAGCGAGTCGATTTTGAGAGAGCTCAGCACAAAAGTCGATGACGGCGCTGAGCCGGTCGTAACTCAGGTGGACGATTGCAGCATTGTTGCTGCACAATTGGCTACCGAGCAGACTAATTGCGGCTATGTGATTATTGCTCTGCCGCAATACAGCCCAGACTCGACTTTGATAAATATCGGCTTGATTGAAATATTACTCAATCAAGTCAGCTTGATAGCCCGGCTGATTGAGAAGTACAATCACCTTTATGAACTTCAAACAAAACAGTTCAGCTTATACGCCCGTGGCGAGATAAGCTCAAACTGACTATAATTTCCAATTCTATCCGCTATACGCTAAATTCTATTTCACAGCAAACAAAAAGAGCCGCAAGTGTAACACTCACAGCCCTTTCTAAATTCCCACATGCTCTGCGTTCTCAGCATCCCCTGCGGGGAAATTAGGTTTTAAGTTAACGAAATACGCATCACGCAATACGAGATACGAGTCATGGGCGACGAGCTACGAAATATTAAACTCTCTGCCGGTGACTTTACTTATCTGTTCGGCTGAGGCGCTGGCAAAATCAAAGCCGGGCCATTTCTCGGCACGGGTAGTATCAATTAGCTGCTTTACCTTTTTCAGCTCATCTGTGAGAAGCTCGTAGTTTTGCTCGTCCACAATTTTTTTCATTGTCGGCTTCTCAATCATACTGAAAGAGCCGCCTACAACAAGCACGCCGGCATCAATATAGTCGGGGATATTGCCGGCATTTGTTCCGCCGGTCGGTACGATGCTGATTATTTTATGAATGGCCGGGTCTATCGCCTTAACGAAAGCCGGGCCGCCAAGCTGTTTGGCTGGAAATACCTTGCAGAGATTTGCACCTTTGGAAAATTGACTGACAACCTCGGTAGCAGTCCCGCAGCCCGGGATTATGGGTAATTTGCCGCCAAACTGCTCGTAGGTATTGTCGCTGAAATTAAGCGGCGAGACAATGAAAGCTGCGCCACAATCAACCACATCACCGACAGTCGGCAGAGGGTCGTCGGCGTGAGCTTTATTGTACACCTCGAGCATTTGTGGAAAATCTATCAGACTTGCAGCGCCCGCTGCGAACGCGGGCAATTCTTTCCGCAGACGCTGGAGCTTTTCGAGCGGCTTCTTTATTCGGCAGGTTACTTCCATATTATTTACCCCTGCCTTGATTAAGGCCTCAGCAGTCCTGACAACATCGAGCTTGTCCTGATTGAATACGAGAATAAAGCCGTCTCTTAACAGTATTGTAATTGCTTCTTTTATATCCATCATTGTGCTCCTGTTGGATGGACAGACAAGCGACCTTTCACATATCTGGATCTCGTGATTCGATGCCCAATTTTCAATTCGCGCATCCCGGCTCAGATATGACCCCGTTTGCGCTCTACTTCATATTCTCCATTCCGCCTGGGCCTGTAAAAGAACTCCTTCACCTGAATCAAAGTAGTCATTTACGGCGCTGGTGATTTCGATACTTGGCCGGTAGAAGGCTTAATTATGAATTTTGAGGGTTCAGGAGGGATGACGGCTTGTTCAATAGGTTTTTTTTTCAGTTGTGGAATCCAGTCGTAAGGAATCCGATAAGCACGAAATAACCAGCCTATGCCTCCCACAGGTGGTCGGACGTATTCCCATACTATCTCTTTTTTAGGAGTTACCTCAAAAACGCGCGATGTTTGAGCTTCAGTAATTAAAGTATTTCCATTAGGAAGTCGTTGCATACCACTACAATAAGCGCTGAAGAACTTAGCACCTTTAAGATATGACCCCTCCGTATACTCCCAGACAATATCCAACGTCACAGGATTAATTTCTAAGATGCGAGAATAATGCCTCCGAGCGTTGTAAACACCTGTTGGAGCCATTGGATTTGGGGAGCCGTATCCAGCTTCTCCACCATTATCAAAAATAAGGATGTTCCCAGCACCAGGCAGACCCTTTGGAATCATATGAACATGATGTTGGCCTATTATCTGACCGATCTTCCTAAGAGCTGGAGTATCAGTAAAATAGGGCCCTAACCTCCATACGATTTTACCAGTCTTTTTAGAAATAATTAATGAAATATTCAAGGTACGAATATCCGCGATGATATTATCAGGATGGAAACGCTCATCACCCGCATCGTACCATTTATTAGGGCCTAGATAATTGATATTGTTAAAATAAATTTGTCTCGCATTTCCATACGCTTCTATATAGCGTGGATTTCGGTAGAAAGCATTCTTCGCTGCTTCGCTTAGGCCCAGTTCGTTCCAATGATCAGTAATTAGCCATTCCCAGACGATCTTTCCATCCCATGTAACCTCAATTACCCATGTATCAGCAATAGGCTTGTCGGTAATATCTGGTCTTTTCACAATTTTAATAGAATTGAACAAGGTTTTTCCTCTATCTACTAATGGATCCATGCCGGGAACGTAGTAACCTACCGGATTGCCCTCTCTTTGATAATCATGATGTTGTCTGGCCGACCAAATCCATTTGTCTCTAATTTTTATCTTCTCAGCTTTATCGAATTTCCAGACGATGTTCCCGTCCCAATCCCACTGAGCCAGGTCGATATCTTCAAGCCAATGGCTTGGACCAGTAGTTCCCATTATATAGCCTCCAGGGAGGACTTTATTAGAATGGGATCCGTAGACCCCTTTCCAAAGTTTCACTACATTGCCGTTCATATCGATTAGGTAGGCGC
The DNA here is from genome assembly GCA_030601845.1 of Phycisphaerae bacterium. Taxonomy (GTDB): domain Bacteria; phylum Planctomycetota; class Phycisphaerae; order Sedimentisphaerales; family Anaerobacaceae; genus JAUWAY01. The sequence goes on along the minus strand of JAUWAY010000020.1, from coordinate 39,293 downwards.
CTTCATCTTTAACTGATTCTCTGTCTTCTTCAGAAACAAAGTATTCTTCAGGAATAAATGTCGTAGGGATGATGGTATATCCATTCCAGCATTTATCAGGCTTATAGATAGTTGTGCCCCTTGGATAAACAGTTGGATATGCGAGGAGCGTTGCCGGAATGAACATAAAAGTGAACAATACTATTATCATTAATATTCTTAAAAACTTTTTTATAGTGTATCTCTCCACATTTAATTTAGTGAATGACAAAATCTTCAATAAACACCGAAACACGTAAACAGGTTTCATTTCCGATAACCCTCCATGTTTTAGTTTAGACCTTCTTAGAAAATAGGCCGATCTTTGCTGCCCGGTTTTGGACTTTTGGCTTTCACCTTTTCGCTCTCTTACATCATACCCATATCGCCGCCCATTCCGCCGCCCATTCCACCGCCACCGTAACCGCCGGGGCCAGCGGGGGCTTCTTCTTTTTCTTTGGGCTTTTCGGTAACCAGGCAATTTGTGGTCAGCAGCAGCCCTGCTATACTTACAGCGTTTTCCAGAGCGATTCGTGTTACCTTTGCCGGGTCAATGACGCCGGTTTCCAGCAGGTTCTCGTATTTGTCTGTGTCGGCGTTATAGCCGAATCCGCCTTTGCCCTCGGCAACCTTATTAACTACGAGGTTTGGTATTGCTCCAGCGTTGGCAGCGATGTAGTAACACGGCATTGTAAGGGCCTTGGCCACTATATCGGCGCCGGTCTGCTCGTCGCCTGTCAGTTTCAGTTGCTTGACGGCATCGATACAGCGGATAAGGGCTACGCCTCCGCCCGGAACGATACCTTCTTCGATGGCAGCCCTCGTGGAGTGCAGGGCATCTTCAATTCGGGCCTTTCTTTCCTTCATTTCCGCTTCACTTGCAGCACCGACATTGATTTGAGCAACCCCACCGGTGAGCTTGGCCAGCCGCTCCTGTAGTTTCTCCCGGTCATAATCGCTGGTTGTGGTTTCTATCTCGCCCTGGATTTGCTTGATTCTGCCGCTGATGGCTTCCTCGCTGCCGATGCCTTCAACAATGATGGTATTATCGTTGTCGATAGTTACCTTTTTGGCCTGGCCAAGCTGTTTGATACCGATATTCTCCAGCTCAATTCCCAGGTCCTTGAAAATTGGCTCTGCCCCCGTCAGGGTTGCAATATCGGCCAGCATTGCTTTTCTGCGGTCGCCGTAGCCGGGTGCCTTGACTGCTGCGCATTGCAGGACACCTCTCAGCTTGTTGACCACCAGCGTTGCTAATGCCTCGCTTTCAACGTCTTCTGCGACAATCAGCAGAGGCCTATTGCTTTTCGAAATTTTTTCAAGCAACGGCACAAACTTGGCTACACTGCTGATTTTATCCTCATAAACGAGTATGTAGGGCTTTTCCAGTTCGCAGACCATATTCTCAGGGTCGGTGACAAAATGCGGCGAGAGGTAGCCGCGGTCAAACTGCATCCCCTCGACAAAGTCAACGGTCGTCTCAAGACTTTTTCCCTCCTCAACAGTAATGACGCCGTCTTTGCCGACCTGCTGGAAGGCCTCAGCCATAATCTTTCCGATTTCAATATCGTTATTGGCCGACACCGAAGCGATATTGATTATGTCGTCGGCTTTAGTGATATCGATTGGCTTTGCCAGCGAGGCCAGCTTGCTGGTTACAGCCCTGGCGCATTTTTGCATACCGCGGTTCAGAGCCATAGCGTCTGCGCCGGCCGCCAGATTCCTGTAGGCCTCTTTGAACATTGCTTCGGCCAGCACGATAGCGGTTGTTGTTCCGTCGCCAGCAACTTTTGATGTCTTGCTTGCCGCCTCTTTTACCAGTTTTGCACCGAGGTTTTCATTCTTGTCAATAAATTCGATTTCTTCAGCTACCGTCACGCCGTCCTTGGTTACGGTTGGCCCGCCCCAGCCTTTGTCGATGATGGCGTTTCGCCCTCTCGGCCCAAGCGTTGATTTCACTGCTGCTGCCAGTTTTTCCACGCCGGCCAGCAGCCCGGCTCTTGCGTCAGAATCAAATGTCAACTCTTTAACTGCCATAATTGGTTGCCTCCTAATCTACTACTTAAAAATGGTTACATTGTTAATTTTGCGTTTAATTTATACCAGATTAGCAAAACAAATACCAGCTCTTTCGTGGCCAAAAGGCCATTTGCTTGTTTGCCCTTAGCTGATTCTCAAAGCACACAATTATATAATGAAAAATCACCAATGCAAGCAGCAGAATTAACAACTGAAAATATCCGGAATTTGATAAAATTGGCAAAATTTAACCACAGATTTCACAGATTACACTGATTTTTCGGGTAAAAATGGGGGTTGGGGAGTTGGGTTGTAGGGGTTGGGTAAAATAGGCAAGAAAAAAGTGGTGAAAAGTAGCGAAAAGTAGAGAAAAAATGAGAAAAGTAGCGAAAAAATGCGAAAAGTAGCGACAAAATTGCAAAAATTTGCAAAAAATAGAGAAAAATTGCGAAAAATGAACACAGACTCAAGACCCAAGACACAAGACTCAAGACACAAGACACAAGACTCAAGACGGAGGGCAGAGGAGGAGGACAGAAGACAGATAGATGTAAATCCGAAATACGAAGCACGAAATCCGAAACAAATTCAAATGTCCAAAATACAAAATTCAAAACCGAGATTGCTTCGCTTCGCTCGCAATGACGAATTACACCCGATACTGGATGCTCGATAATCGATAAAAAAATCGAGAATTTTATTGACAGTGGGGGTGCCGGAGGTGTATACTTACTTTAATTCAAGCAGCTTTGCGAAAGACAGGAGGCGGCAGAAAATGCCATTTTATCAGCTCAATTCTGCGAGACTTTACGAGGAAATATCGGTGCGCGCAAAGGTATAGTTAATCCGCCTTCGCTGAAGCTTCCGTCTTCGCTAAAGCTACGACGGACAAGACGGCGGACAAGTTGGTTAATTGGTTAATTGGTTAATTGGTTAATTGGTAATTGTAATTGTAATTGTTTATCCTGTAATCCTGTCGAAAATATTTAGCTAATTTGAAAGGGTATAACGATGAAAACTACAAAAATTTTAGCAATTTTGGTTCTGGCTTTGGGCCTGATGGTCTGGCCGGCTACGGTAAGTGAGGCGGGGCCGATGGGGACGGCCTTTACCTACCAGGGACATCTCTACGATGCCAACTACGTTGCGGACGGGCTGTATGACTTCCAGTTCAAACTCTATGACAGCAACGACCCCTGCACTGGCAATCAGATAGGCGGGGATGTCAACAAGCCTGATGTGGATGTAATCGCCGCGTACTTTACGGTGGAATTAGATTTCGGCGGTGTGTTCGATGGCAATGGAGTTTGGCTGGAGATTGGCGTTCGGCCGGGGGAGATGAACGACCCCAACGAATATACCTTTCTTGAGCCGCTGCAGGAAGTAACGCCGACGCCTTATGCGATTTATGCGGAGACGGCAGAAAAAGGTGGTGATCAGGCAGGTAATTTCTATATTGCCGGTAACCTCGGTATCGGAAAGACAGATCCTTCAGAGAAATTGGATGTTGAAGGTAATATTCACGCCAGCGGTTCAATCAAGAGCGGAAATTCACTAACTTTAGATGGAGATTATTACAAGCTTATCACAAGCAGTGGCGAAATGTATTTTGGGCGTGGTCCTACGGGAAACTTTGGTGACGTCAAAGTCGGCATCGGGACGACAAACCCAAGTGAAAAGTTGGAAGTGGCTGGAAATGTTAAGGTCAGCGGCACGGGCAATGGTGTCATCTTCCCCGATGGTACGAAGCAGACAACAGCGGCCTCAGGTGGTGCATCTTTTCCGCCGCCAGCGTACAACTCCGGCTGGGTGTCAATCAACCCAGGGTACACCATAGACCTGACCCATAATATAGGCGGTAACGTTGATAACTACGTGGTTGACCTGCAATTTAAAACGGACAACGGAAACATAAACAATGTGGGCTACGGTTGCTATTATGATACGATTGGGCGTTCTTTCGGAGCATCTTGGTCTGGCTTAACCAACACGAAAATAAACGTCTCTCGACGCATGTACGGTGGCTGGACTGATCAAGTCCGTGTCCGTATCTGGGTGTATGAATAAGGGAAGACTGCGGCGGCGGGCGATCTTAATTGATTATTGATTATTTACTCCTTCGGCAAGCTCAGGACAAGTATTGATTATTTTTAGGGACTACTGCGGTGCTTCTTTGATATTGCGAGAAGTACTAAATTTGCTGTTGTAAATTTCGTGAATTACAATATGATTTGTGGCGAATATGTAATATAGTTAAACTAGGAGGTGAATATATTATGAGAGAAGTTGTGATATATCGTGGGGAAGATGGCTATTGGATTGCGGAGTGTCCGAGCCTTCCCGGCTGCGTGAGCCAGGGAAAAACAAAAAAAGAGACTATCGAGAACATTAAAGAGGCCATTTCTTGTTACATACATGCATTAGAAGAGGATGGTCTTGCTGTGCCAAAGGAACGCTTTGATGTTATGGTGGTAGCAGTATGAGTAAGCTTCCTGTAGTCTCTGGTAGAAAGTGTGTAAAGATATTGGGCAAAACAGGGTTTTATTTTAAACGTAGAGAAGGCAGTCATATAACCTTACGAAAAGATGACCCTTTTACACAAGTAGTTGTTCCTGATCATAAGGAACTGGACCGGGGTACACTGAGGGCCATCATTAGGCAGGCCGGATTATCTGTTGATGAATTTGTAAGATTGGTGAAGTAGAATAGTAAGAGCAAATAATCTCTCTACGCACGACTTTTTGGAAGAGGTGTAATAATGAGACGAATTAGTATTTCTTTGATAGCCATAACGCTTCTGCTGTTGTTTATGTTGGCATTGCGCGCTCAGGGCAGCCCTTATGACTTGAGCTGGAGGACAATTGATGGTGGCGGCGGGACGAGTAGCGGTGGGACATATATACTTAGCGGTACGATTGGTCAGGCGGATGCGGCCTGGAGCAGCGGCGGAGATTATGCGCTGCTCGGCGGTTTTTGGCCGGGTGAGCCTCTCTGCGCGGTCGATTTTTACCACTATGCAAGGTTAGCTGAACACTGGCTGGATACGGGTTGCAACGAGCTAAACGACTGGTGCGGTGGAGCCGACCTGAACCACGCCGATGGCGTTGACGGTGTCGATTTAGGTTTGTTTGTTAATGAATGGATGTATTATTGCCCGTATGATTGGCCGTTAAAGTGAGGACAGAAGACAGAGGACGGAAGACAGAAAATTGATTATTGATTATTCAAGCTGATGAGTTAGTTCTTTTTTTGTTTGACATCAGGTGCACGTAAATAGTTGGGCCTTTTCAATTGACTCCTTCGGCAAGCTCCCTCCTTCGCGGATGCTTCCATCTTCGCTATCCTTCTTCGCCAAGGCTACGAAGGAACCAGCTACGACGGACACGTCGGAGGACAAGCAGGACAAGTATTGATTATCGAAGCTGATATGTTAGCCCTTTTTTTGTCTGATATCGGGTACACGCAAATAGTTGGGTTGTAACGTCAACGCGTCCGCAAAATTTCCGGCTTGGGCCATTTTCCAGCCGAGTAGGTGAACCTTTTCGGCTCGCGGGGTCCAGTACTTCTCTTCAAAGAAGCAAATGCCGTCTACTTTGAATTTGTCCTTATGATGAACTAAGCCCATGCCGAGCAGCCATACCGGTTCGGCTTGGCCGGCGAACTTCTCGAGGAATTGCGAGGCGGTCATTAGGGAATCTGGAAGAATTTTCTTCCAGATTCCGTCGCTCGTCGCTCGCCGCTCGCCGCTCGGATTGCGCTGGTAAACGGCGATGAAAAACTGGCCGCGTTTGGCGTCGAGAATAACAGCAATTTTTCTGAACTTTATGTTCTTTTCTTTTGTATAATGGACTGCATTGGCGGCGATTACGTCCAGTGTATCGACTGCCACGATTTTTGCAGCGTTCGCTAAGTACATTGTTTTTGCGATGGTTACGGCTATTCGCAGGCCGGTGAAGCTGCCGGGCCCAACGGAAATATAGACCTGCTTGATTTCTTTGGGGCCTCGCCCAAGACGGCCAAGCAGCCCGTCAATGGCTGGAAAAATCTCAGAACTGTGCCTCATTGGCCCTGAAAAGGTGGTTTCGGCCAGTATTTGTTCGCCGAGGGCTATTGCAACCGAGCCTATTGGTGCCGATGTTTCAACAGCTAAAACATAAGGTTTTTGCATTGGACGCCTGTTTTGACTGAGAATATCCTGCTGAAAAATCAAAGTTCAAAAATTAAAAATTAAAATTGTGGAGTTGCCGCTTTACGGCAACGAATTCCTTAATTTTGCATTTTGATTCTTGCATTTTTATGCCTCAGACGGGCTTTTGGATTTATTTTTTGTCAAATCTACTGGATTGGGAGTAAGATATTATCGGCAAAGAAGGCATAAATCAAATTTTTTCCTTGCAAAAAGGCGTGTTTTTTTATATACTGGAATATCATAGGTCTAACCTATTTTAACGGAGGTGGTTGTGATGCTGTTGGTTAGTGAAGGAGTATATTGGGAAAAACGTTATTTTTGGCAGGAGGTTAATCTTGAAGAAGGCAAGATTTTCAGCTATTTCTTTGTGTAGGAAGCCCCTGTTAGCGGTCTTGGTATCCATTTTACTGCTGACAGCTTCTGGAGTGGCTCTGGCCCAGGATTCAAACGAAGATAGCACCGATAAACAAAAAATAGCCCGCTACGTAGCTCAAGAGTATATGCAGTCTGGTATGGAAGAATACCAGCGTGGCTTATACAAGCAAGCAGAAAAAACCTTTCTCAGAGCCTGGGATTACCGGGAATATTTAACAGTTGCTGATCGTGGCAAACTCACGAGAGCTCTGGACAAGGCACACATAGCTGTTGTTCAGAGAGAACTTACCTTGGAGCATATTATAACGGCTGACAAATTAGTTACGCAAGGCGAACTGATAAAAGCCAAAGCACATCTTGAGAAGGTTAAAGACAATGAGTTTTTGAGCAAACAAGAGCGGCAGCTAATCGTAGATGGGTTTAAGGACATTGACAGGCAAATAGATGAACGGAGGCGGCAAATCGCCAAGCTTTATAACCAAAGTGTAGATTTTTACCGTAGCGGCCAGTTCACCAAAGCCCGTGAGGGCTTTATTAAAATTGTCAATAACAACTTACTGGTGGCACCAGCTGGAAAGAGGGCAGAAGACTACCTGGCGAAAATAGATAATATTTTAGGCCGGAAAGTCCAGCATGAAACGGCAGACAAGATACAAGACACGAAACAGCCAAGAGACAAGCCCGGTACTGTTGCAGCTATTGAAGGTGAGCCAGTTACTGTGGCCGAGCCTGTTCACAAAGCTGGGCCAAAAGTACCAGAGTCGGCAACAAGCGAAGGCAGCTACATCGAAGTGATTGACCGCAGGAGGAAAATCATACGAGGCCGCACCAGAGCGCTTGTTAATGATGCTGTGGCCAAAGCGAAAAGTTATGTAAGCCAGGACCAGTTCGATAAGGCAGAAAAAGCGGTCGAGACGGCTCAGCACACCGTCAATGAGAACCGCCTACACCTTGGAGACGACCTTTTCAAGCAATACTCAGGCCGGCTGAAACAACAGGGCGACGAAATAGTCCAGACACGAAACCAGAAGGACCGGCAGTTGCAAGAGCTAAAACTCCAGCAAGCGAAAGAGGCAGAACGTCGACATAGAGAACAAATGGAGATTGACAGACAGAAAAGTATAGACGACCTGACGAACAGGGTGATAGCTTATCAGAAACAGCAGCGTTATAAAGAAGCTCTTGGCCAATTGGAAATCTTGCTTGCGTTAGACCCGCTAAATGAGCAGGCCCTGGTACTCAAGGATACACTGGAGGATACAATTAGCTTCCAGAAACAGTTGGAAGTCCAGAAGGAAAGATATAGAGAGAGAACAGCGATTTTGACAAAGACTGACGAAGCCGCAATTCCGTATGCTGAGGAGCTTACTCATCCTAAGAATTGGCGGGAAATTGTCGCCAGTCCATATCGCAAAGCCGAAAGAGCGATCGGCGAGGACCCGGCTAATCTGGTTGTTTATGAACAATTACAGCAGGTTGTTGACCTCTTAGAATTGTCGCCGGAAATGCCGCTTGGCGAGGCCATAGAGGTCTTCAGGAATGCCCTTGAGCAGCCATTAAGGATAGTTGTACTCTGGCGAGATTTATACGATTACGCCGAGATAGACCAGACCACGCCAATAAATATGGATGCGATATCATCAGTTCCGCTCGGCACCGCATTGGAGCTTTTGTTGAAATCGATTTCGGGTGAATTTGCAGAGCTTGGCTACATTATCGAGAACGGGGTAATTACCATAGCGACAGTAGAATCGCTTCCGAGCAAGCTGGAAAGATTGGTTTATGACGTTACAGACTTGCTCAGTCGGCCGTCAAACTTTTATGAAATAACCCTGGGTGCCAGGGGCACACAGGGCGGCATGGGCGGCATGGGCGGCGGAATGGGCGGCGGTATGGGCGGCGGTATGGGCGGTGGCATGGATATGGGCGGCGGCATGGGCGGATTCGGCGGAGGCATGGACATGGGTATGGGAGGCATGGGCGGCATGGACATGGGCATGGGAGGCATGGGCATGGGTGGGGCAGGTGGTGGCATCGGTGGACTTGGTGTTATGACCCAATTGTCATACGGCTCAGAAGGGTGGTTTAGCAGCGAAGAAATAAGGGCATTTCAAATGCTCGTACTGGTCAACCTCATCCAGGAGACCATCGGGCTGGAGAAGTGGGAAATTTACGGCGGACCAAGTGGCGCCACTATAAGAGGTTATGGAACTAAAAAGCTCGTTGTAAACCACACCCGTGAGGTGCATATGGAGATCCAAAAACTGCTTGAGCAATTGCGCATGGCCCAGGGAGACCAAATTGCCATCGAGGCAAGATTCCTGGTGGTTGGTGAGAATTTCCTTGATGATATCGGCCTCGATGTAGATTTCTCAATCCGGCCCGGCGGAAAGTTCGGCTTGCTTGAATTTCAACAAGGCTCTTCTGATGCCGTTAGGCCGGATTCTACTCTTGTCTTTGGCAGCTTGGGCCAGAGTGCAGAAGAGACTACAATCAAAGGACTTGCGTTTACCGGCGGCTATGGCACTATACTTGATGACCTGCAGGTTAGCTTTATGCTGCGAGCGGTTCAGGTCCACAGAGATGCAACGACATTAAACGCTCCGAAGGTCACTGTCTTGAGTGGAGAAGCGGCGACCATACGCATTGAAAGAATCGTTGCCTATGCCCTGCCGCCTATTGTTACGGGTGGAACTGCGTTAACCGGCGTTGGTATTGGCCAGCAGCAGAATATAAGGCCGAGGGAACAGTATCTCCCAGTCGGTACCGTGCTCAACATTACTCCAACTATTACGCCGGATAAGAGATACGTATTGCTGAATATAACCGCCGAACTGCGAGATTTCCTTGGCTTTCAGACCACTACGGTTGAGGCGCCTGTAGGTACAGAAGGCCAAGTTCGCAGGTACGATGTAAAGCTACCAGAGACAGAAACATCGCTGGTTAGAACGCGCGTGAACGTGCCCGATGGCGGAACTTTACTGTTAGGCGGCCAGAAAATAACCAAAGAGGTTGAAATAGAGGCAGGGGTGCCCGTGTTGAGCAAAATACCTGTCATTGGAAGATTATTCAGCAGCCGCAGCAAAATCAGGGACAATAAGGTATTGTTGATACTCGTTAAACCGACTATTCTTTTGCAGGACGAAACCGAAGCTCGGGCAACCGCTGCAATGGAAAGCGGTCTCTAAAAGCCCCCCCGTGTCTTCTTGTCGAAGACAAGAACAGGGGCTTTTACCAAAATTTCGTAAAAATACTGCAGGACAATGCTGACCGAAGGGAACATTGGTTTTTGGGAATAAAGGAGAATAAAAAAGTGAAGCGTGCAGCTCTGATTATCTCATTAATGTTATTATTTATGCAGAGCCCTGCACAAGCGGCAGTGTTTCAGGTGCCTTCCATAGAATACCCTAATATTCAGTCTGCGGTCGATGCAGCGGCGGATAGCAATGACCGTATCGTCGTCATGCCGGGCACTTACTATACTCCACTTTATGATGCATGCGGCCTGCCTGATGTAAACGGCTTTGATTTCGCCGGTAAGGCCATAAGACTAATGGCTGGCCCTCCTGGTCAAGCAACCATTGACTGCCAGGGCAGAAGCCGGGCATTTACCTTCGACGATGGCGAAGACGCCAACAGCATCGTTGAAGGATTTATTATCACCAACGCTCTGTCCACAGGCCGCAGGGGTATGACAGGCATGTGGCCGGGGCGGCTTACTGACCCGAGCAAACCCAAGTCTCCCCCAATGGCCCGCAGAGGTGAAAATGTCTACTACAACCATCCCTGGGACACCAATGATGTTAATGGTTACGGCGGCGCAATCCTGTGCAGTAACTCCAGTTCACCAACCATAAGAAACTGCATGATAACCAACTGTGTGGTTACAGGCCCCGTGGGCGGTCGAGGTGCCAACGGCAGGAATGGGGAATGGTTCTGGGTTGACCCTACCGACCCCAACGATCTCCTAGACACCGATGATGGTCAGTGGGGTGGCCAGGGCGGTTACGCCTACGGCGACGGCCACGGCGGAGCTATCGCCTGCTTAGATGCAAGCAGCCCCACTATCGAAAACTGCACCATAACCAACAACACCGCAATGGGCGCCGTCGGCGGCGCCGGCGGCAACGGCGGAAACGCAAAAAGGAACTCTAACGGCAAGGAAAGCAGAGGCGGCGACGGCGGCGACGGCTACGGCAGCGGCCACGGCGGCGCAATATACTGCAAAGACAACTCTTTACCTGCCATCATCAACTGTACCTTCAATAATAATACAGGCGAACACGGAATAGGCGGCTTGGGCGGCCTTAAGGGCAATGGGGATGAGGAGGACCCACCCCTGACCGATGGATCTGATGGCGACGGCGGCGGTGATGGCTACGGCGGCGCTATCTATTGTGCGAACGACTTAACCATCGATATTGACAACTGCACTTTCACCGAGAACAGCTCTAACAGTAACGGCGGGGCAGTTTACTGCGAACCCAACTGCAGCCTGACCATTACCGGCGATAGCACATTCAGTCGAAATTTAGCCGGCGAGATTCCTTTTTATGATGAGATGAGCGGGCAATCCAGCACCGGCAAAATAGGCGACGGCGGCGCAATCTATTGCGAGCCCAATAATAAGCTCAAGCTTTCTGACTGCTCGTTTGTTGAGAATACAGCCACAAGAGATGGCGGGGCAATCAACGGTACAGAAAAACTCAAAGGGGTCTTGACTAATTGTACATTCAGAGTCAACTCAGCCGGCACAGACCCTGTCGGTATCCCGGGCATAGACGGTGACGGAGGCGCGGTCAATTGCGGCCAAAAGGGAAGATTTAAATGTACAGACTGCTCTTTTACCACCAACTCAGCAACCGACAACGGTGGTGCAATAAACTACATCAGTCCCCTGGGCGGTAAGGGCGGCAAGCTGATTCTTACCAACTGCACAATTGTCAGCAATACCGCAAAATGGGGCGGCGGAATACTCGCTGCGGTCTTCACCGCACAGTTAACCGACTGTTTTGTTATCGGCAACACTGCAGAAAGTGGCGGCGGATTATATTGGGAGAACGGCTCCGACGTAGACGTAAACGAAACCGCTATCCTCAACAACATCGCCTCAGGGGTCAACGGCACGGGCGGCGCCCTGTATTCGTGGGATACAGACGCAAATATCTCAAACTGCAATATAAGCAACAACTTTGCCAATGAATCGGGCGGTGCAATCTCTATCGGATTTTCTACGCCAACAATCAAGAACTGCCTGTTAACAGATAATTCAGCAGGAACCGAAGGCGGCGCAATATACGCCAACTATTGGTCGAGGCCCTTAATTACCAACTGCACATTCAGTAATGATACCGTTAGCAGTCATCTGGGCAGCGGCGGGGCCATTTTCTGTGATTTCGACTCCGACCTAATAGTTACCGACTGCATATTCGATAACTGCAACAGAGCCGCAATATATGAAAACTTTACAGACAGTGACGTAATACTCAGCTACAGTCTTTTCTTTGGCAATAACAATGGCGATTATTATGATGCCGATACCTCCTCTGTCTACACAGGTGCGGCTCAAATCAACTCTCTCCCCGAGGCCAGCAACAATATAGCCGGCAACCCGCTCTTTGTAAGTAAGCTCGAAGTAGGGGACTTTTATCTGAACCAAGCTTCGAGCCCGGCTGTAAATAGAGGAAGCGATACGGCGGCCAATCTCGGCCTGGACAGCTACACCACCGACCCGTGCGAAACTCCTGACACCGGCCAGGTTGATATCGGCTATCACTATGTCATTACCGACCCAAATCGTTGGTACCTCTTAACAGCCAGCGTTGTTAAGGATGAAGAGGGCAAGGCCCACGGCACGATTTCGCCGACAAGCGGCATTTATTACGTCGGTACCATCGTAACTCTTACTGCAACCCCGGATACCGGCTGGCGGGTCCAGGCCTGGACCGGAACCGACGACGACCTTTCCACCGCAACAACCAACACCGTTGTTATGTACTCCGACAGAACCGTTACCGTCGACTTCAGCCAACCTCGGACCCTGATTGTCGTCGTTGGGGGAGGGCCGGGTTATTACTCCACCATCGAGGATGCACTTCACGACGCCAGGGACGGCGATACGATAGTGGTTTATCCGGGCATTTATCGCGGCCCGGTAATCTCCGTAAACAAATCTGTTACCATCAGGTCGAGGCGTCCTGACGACCCCGCCACCGTCGCAGCAACAATTATTGACCGAACAGGATATGCTAACCCTGCCTTCGACTTTTTATACGGCGCCAAAGGTGCCGTTCTAAACGGTTTTACTATCCAGAACTGCAGATGGCGTGTAATGAGCGGCAGAAACGGCAACAGGGGCCAGGACCGTCCTGATGGCGACGATGGCTTCTTTGCCGAAGGTTCTGCAATGCGCATCGCTTCAGGTATCAGCCCCGTTATCAAAAACTGTATATTCAGGAACAACTCCTGTCGGGGTGGCAATGGCGGAAACGGCGCCAACGCTACGAATGATGAGAATGCCGGCCGGGGCGGCTGGAGCGGCTGGGCACGCGGCGGCGCAATATATTGCGGCGTCGGCAGCACTCTGACATTTACAAACTGCCAGTTCATCAACAATTCCGCAACCGGCGGCGACGGCGGAGACGGCGGTAATTACCAGAGGAATGGCGGCACGGCAAACTACGGTGGAAACTGGAGCAGGGCCGAGGCGGTCCACTACGACCCGTTTAGTCTGTATGGGATTTGGGTAGAGGGCGACCTCTGGGAATACTGGGAATGGGACTACGCGTGGTGGTACTGGTACTCCCACTTTGACTTTGACTACTATACACCACCAAGTACATCTTATATCGGGGATTATCGATGGTACAGCGGATACGGAGGTGCTGTCTTCTGTGACGTCAACAGCACTGTTACTTTTGTAGATTGTACAATCAGCGGAAATGGCGCTTACGGAGGTATGAGCGGCGAAGGCGGCAACAGACCAGGAGAGGACCCCGAGCCGGAAATCAGCTACAGGATACCAAGCTTTGGCGGCGGGGTCTATTGCGCAGCCGACTCTAACGTGGCATTTATCCGTTGTACCCTGACAGATAATGGTACCATTTCAGACCCGAATGACCCGAATGCTACAGGTTATCGCCTCGACCCTTATATCGGTCACGGAGGCGGCGTATGTGCCGAAGATACCGCCGCAGTTACATTTACTGACTGCAACTTCAGTCAAAATGACGCTCCCGTTGGAGGCGGACTATACTGCGCCAATGCAAATCCGACAATAAAAGACTGCAACTTCACATCTAACACAGCACTTCAGGGCGGCGGGTTATTCGGAATCGCCGGCACGGCAACCATAACTGGCTGCCAGTTCATCAACAATAAAGCAATAATCGACCCAAATGACCCCAACATCGCTGAGACGCTGGGCGCCGGCGGCGGCCTGCATTTCTGGGCAATGGATGTCAGCATCATCGACTGTAACATCAGCTCAAATCAAGCCGATGCCTCAGGCGGCGGCGTGTATATCGGCGGAGAAATCACCTCCTCACTGACTAACTGCTTAATCACAAACAATACGGCCGGCAGAGATGGCGGCGGCATCTCCGCCAACATCTTCTCCCAGCCAACCATATCTAACTGTACAATAGCTTATAACAGCACTACCGGCGTGGGCTTCGATAACGACTACGGCGGCGGCTTCTACACCTCATACAATGCTAATACCCTTATCATTAACAGCATTCTCTGGGGCAATATAGCCACCAACGGCTCTCAAATCGCCATCGGCACCGGCTTCGAACACGACCCATGCACCGCCGATGTAACCGTTACCTACAGCGACGTTCAGGGCGGTTTCACAAGAGTCTTCGTCGATACCGGCTGTAGGTTAATGCCGGAAATCGGAGAACAATGGGAAGCCGTAAACATCGACGACGACCCCTGCTTCGTAACCGGACCGCTCGGCGATTACTATCTCAGTCAAACTGATGCCAATAGCACCAGTTACCCCGGTCAGGATACTGACAGCAACTGCGTCGATGCCGGCGGCAAACTGGCAAGCCAGCTCGGAATGAACCCATACACCACACGCACCGACGGCGAATTCGATAAAGGCCGGGTCGATATGGGCTACCACTACCCCTTGCCGCCAACCGTAGAAGCATGCAGAATTTGTGACCTGCTCTTTGACGGCATCATTAACTTCTCTGACTTTGCATATTTCGCCTTGCACTGGCTCTACCAGGATTGTTCGGCCATCAATGATTGGTGCAACGGCGCAGACTTTACATTTGATACGGATGTCAACTCCCCGGACCTGGACTTCTTTACCGGCTGCTGGCTCGTCGAAGACAACATCGCTCCGCGTCCTAATCCGGCCGAATGGGAAATATTTCCTCATTCGTCGTCACTAACCTCCGTTAACATGACCGCCAAAACTGCCGCCGATGACTGGGGCTGGGATGTTCAGTACTTCTTCCAATGCTACTCCGGCGATTGCCACGACAGCGACTGGCTGACATTTCTGCCAGGCCAGGAGCCGAATTATACAGACCCCTGCCTTACGCCGGGTGCTACGTACGGCTACAGGGTAAGAACACGCGACACCAGGCCTGTAATCCCCGATGATGGAACAGGCGAGCCAGGTAACAAAACCGAATGGTCGGTCATCGGTTATGCCATAGCCGGCGAAGACACAACACCACCGACACCTGACCCTATGACCTGGGAAATACCTCCTTTCCCAATCCCACCAAATTCAATTGCAATGTTAGCCACCACCGCTTTCGACGCCAGCGGCGTGCAATACCGTTTTTGGAATATTACACTCGACGTTTACAGCGGCTGGCAGCTCGAACCGAATTATACAGACTCATGGCTTGACCCCAATACTACATACTGTTACAGAGTCCAAGCACGCGATATGTCTTTCGATCTAAACCCCACCGACTGGTCAGAGCCGAACTGTGCAACTACCTGGCCTCCGGACGTGAACCAGGATTTCAATGCACCCATAACGCCCATAGGTCTATATCATCCATGGGAGTATGCGCCAGACTATCCCATCTACTATCCATTCAAGAGCGCCTTTGAAGTACTGCCTTACCAGGAACTCCGCGCCGACGGCTATTATCATATAATGACAGTGGCGGCAGCTACCGATGATACCACACCCGTATTGTACAAGTTCATATGCTACGAGAATAGCTGGTATAGTAGTGGCGGTCAAGGCAGTACCGAGCCGGAGTGGACCCTCAATCGTACATATATTGTTCACGTTTCAGGTTCAGCAGGTGGCCCCAAAAATTGGGTCTGGCAGGTGCAGACTCGAGACAGCGTTGTGCCTATCCCCAATATGGGATACCAATCAGATTACTGGAGGGTTGACGGGGCGTACCTGTATAATCAAACTCCCCTTTATTAGTGCTGTTAGTATGGCCCAAATATCAGGCCCCGCGTTGTAGCCGGGGCTTTTTTAATGCGCAAAGCTTGTACCCACCAGACCTGTCCTCGGCCTCGCTCGGCAGCAAGTATCCACTTCATTTGTCTTTGAGCGCCTGGTAGCCGTAGTGTATGAGCAGTTGGTCAAGTATCACCAGGGCCGTGTAATTTTCAGCGACAGGCCAGATGCGACCGACAATCGTGGCGTCACGCCGGGTGATGGCGGCCAGGTCCTTGTTCTCCAGGGTGTACTTGTCGATTGTCTTCTGTGGTTTGTCAATCGTGGATGTAGGTTTGACCGTGAGCCGGACAATGATAGGTTGTCCGGTAGAAAGGCCGCCTGTAAGACCGCCGGCATTATTTGACTCGAAAATAACTTTACCTTTTTCGGCGCGCATCTGGTCGTTATTTTCGCTGCCCGTCATATCGCGGGCGCGAAAGCCGGCGCCGACCTCGACTCCTTTAACGGCACCGATGCCCATCATTCGGCCCAGTTCAGCGTCCAGTTTACAAAAGACCGGTTCGCCGACACCTACCGGAACACCGGTTACAATAACTTCAACAACACCGCCCGCTGAATCACCCGTCCCGGAAATGCGATTACATTCATCAACCATTTTCTGGGCGGCATCGGTATCGGGACAGTTTAGTATCGGATGCACGCCGTATTTGTCTCTTACCTCAGAGCGACTAAGCTTTGGGGCCTTGTTACGGATGGTATCGATTTCGTTTTCAATCTCAGCTAATATCCTGATTTTTTCCAGAAATCGCATATCCATCGTTATGCGGCCTTTGACGTAAACCTCCTGGTAAAACGGGTCAAGCTCACGACGCATCTTTTTGTAATTGTTGGTGTAGTTGGCGGCCTGCTCGTCAGCAACGTCGGGACACCGAACGCCCGCAATCTCTTTTACGTAAGAGCATACCTCGATACCACATTTCTTAAGAACTTTTTTCGCGACATATCCGGCAGCGACGATGGGGCAGGTGTAGCGTCCACTGAACAGACCCGCACCGATGGCATCGTCATCGGGACCGTATTTGATGAACGAAGCGTAGGATGCGTGGCCCGGGCGGGGCGTGCGGTTCGTATCCTGGTATTGCTTGATGTGAATGAAATGGCGGTCGAGGTTGGGTATCAGAATTGACAGCGGCGTTCCATTAGTGTGGTTCCTGTTCCCTGCTCCTTCGACGGTATCGGCTGCATTTAGCCCGGTGTAGATAATCGGCAGGTCCGGCTCCTTACGAGGACTGCTCAATTCATCGGCGCCCGGCTTGCGCAAAAGCAGGTCACCATATATCTCCTGCTCGGTAAGTTCCATACCGGGCGGAACGCCCTGCAACACAGACGTCAAGCCCTCCTGGTAAGAGCCGCCGGCAACCGTTACCTGAAACATGCGCCCAAGATGACAACCTATCATTTCTTATCTCCTAAAAAAAGTAGGGGCGAACCCGTGTGGTCGCCCTGATGTTGGGCAATCACATAGGATTGCCCCTACCTAATTCCATATTTGCGCCGATACTTTTCATCAATTCTACATAATCGGGAAACGTAACGCTCATCGCCTCAGCAGTATCGATGCTACATTGACCATCAATAGCTAAACCCGCTAATGACAGGGCCATTACAATTCTATGGTCGCTTCTGCCGTTCAGCTCAGCTGGTTTCGGCCTGCCACCATTTATTATAAGCCCGTTGGGCAATTCTTCAACGTCCACCGCCATTTTTTTTAGCTCTTCGGCCATACATTTGATTCGGTCGGTCTCTTTACTTCGTGCCTGGGGGACGTTGAGTAGTTTGGTCGTGCCTTCAGCAAAGGCAGCGATAACGGCCATAGCGGGCACGGCGTCGGGAGTCCTGTTCATATCGAGCTCGGCGCCTCTGAGCGGGGCGGCTTTAATGATTATTGAGGTTGACTCGATGCTGATATCGGCGCCCATTGCCTTTAGGTAATCCACCACTGCTTTATCCGGCTGATTATCCGAAAAATCCAGCCCTAACAGCGTTACCTCATCCGCTACCAAGGCGGCAGCGCAAAGAAAAAACGTGGCACTAGAAAAATCAGCAGGAATTGTAGCGTCAAAGTGCCTGTAACTCTGATTGCCTTTGATTTTGAATTTGCACCCCCTGCTTGGTTGCGCCAAGCAACCAGGGGGTCGGTTCTCGTATTTTATTTGCTGTTTATCGAGCCAATCGAGTGTCATTTGCACATAGCCCGGCTCGTTGAGCAGCGTAACATCTATCTCACTATCTCGGCTGGCTAAAGGCGTGCACAAAAGTAAGCTCGATAGATATTGACTGGTCGTTGCAGCAATGCTGGTCTTTCCGCCTGTCAGTTTGCCGGTTACCTCAACCGGTGCTTTGCCATTGTTTTTTAAGCTGGTGCATTTTGCTCCCAAATCGCCCAGGGCCTCCATTAAAGGCCCGACAGGCCGGCCCTGGATTTGCTCATCGCCGGTAAAGGTTGTAGTCTGACCGCTCTTGGCCAGAGCAGCCGAACCCATTGCGATACGCAGCGTCGTCCCGGAATTGCCCACATCGATAACTTCGTGCGGTGCGCTAATTTCACCGCCAGTACCGACCACCTTCCAGAGCTTCGAATCGGACGTATCAATCTGGGCGCCTAACGCTTGGTAACAGGCCACCGCTGCTTGCGTATCACCTGAGACCAGCGGGTTGTGGATGGTGCTTTGGCCTTTAGCTAAAGAGGCGATTGCAACAGCACGAATAGTATGAGATTTGGAACCAGGAATCACCACTTCGCCTTTCAACCGAGATTTTCGTACAATCAGCTTCATTTCTCTGTCATCTGTCCTCTGACTTCTGTCTTCTGCCCTTAAATACCAGAAATAGCACCCAATTAAAAGAAGTTTTTGGGTTCGTGGCTCGTGGATTGTTGCGAGTACTGTGCATCCCGGCTTGCCGACACTGGTTATTTATTGCTCATTCGAGCCTGATTTTGTGTAAAAACTTGCCAATTTTTTTTAAAAAAGTTCTTGACATCCTCCGATTTTGTGGTATATATCACGTCTGATGGATTATGAGGAGGCTTTTCTGGAAGGAGCTATAGGATTTCCCGGCAAATGGATTATGGAAGTGCCATTTTGGATGGAGCTATAGATAGGATGCTCCGGCTAACGGATTATAGCGATGCCATTATGTATGCAGCTATGGCACTGGCGGTGGCAATCGTAGCTTTTGCGCTTATCAAAGTCCTTCTGCGAAAGCGGGCCAAGCCGGAAGTCCTCAACGGAGAGTTCTCCTTGCGGAGCACGGGCTCTATAAAGGGCGCATTTCTGTTCGGATGCGTTGTAAAAAATAATGGAAAAAAGCCCTGCTATATCATGGATGTCCAGATAAAACTGCCGAACAGCAAGAAGATAAAAACGGGCGGCAGAGTTAATCTCTACTCACGAGAAACAGACGCCCGAAGCCGCGTCGGCAATACAAAGTTTCCCGTTAATGTCTCAGGGCCAGGCCAGATACCAATCACGGTCGTTGGAAGGGCAAATTTAGACTCCAGCCGATATCCTACACAAGGTAAGGTTAAGCTCAAAATCGAGGGCAGGAGAAGACCTCTTATTGGCAATTTCCAGGTCAACAACCGCTATCTAATCACCTCCCACCGCTTCAAGTAGTGCTTTGCCACTGCTCTATTTGTACTTGTCATTCCTGCGAAAGCGTGTCATTCCTGCGAAAGTCTATTGTCATTCCTGCGCAAGTCTATTGTCATTCCTGCGCAAGCAGGAATCCAGAAGTGTCGGCACGTTTGGATTCCGTATCAAGTACACAATGACAGCTCGTCGAACCACAAGTCACAAAACGGGAGTAAAGTGGCTGTCATTGCGAGGCCTGAAAGGCCGTGGCAATCTCAACAACCCTTCCTCATTGCGAGCGAAAAGAGCCTTTAGCCCTGAGCTGAGCCGAAGGGGAACCAATCTCTATTGTTGAATTTTGCTTTGTAATTTTAATGTTTAATTTTTGATTTTTTACGCAGCATCACCCCACCCAAACCTAACAGCAAAACCGTCCCCGGCTCGGGGATGAATCGGCCTGTGTCGTAAACTCGCAGTTCATTACCAACAGCCGCGAAGAGGTAATTCCAGCTTGGATTGACGAACAGTTCGTTGGCTTCGTTGCGATAGCCAGTATTGATTGAAGGTAGCGGGAGAAAAGTTCCAGTGTCCCAGACATCGATATGACCAGCAGTGTGCACAGCGTAAAGTATCTCGTCGTCGGGGCTAAATTGGACCTCCCGAGGGTAGGGACCAGTGTTAAAACTGCCGAGAATGGCAAAGTCGCTGGTTCGAATGAGTGCGATATCGTAGCCACGATTGCCGCTACCAACGGCGTACGTGATCCAATCGCCACTACAACTAAGAGCGACATCTTGTCCATTAGAACCGAGAGCCCCGTGTGGGTTACGGATTTCAAGTGTCGGCGAAGTAGTTGAGACGTCATACTTTGCAAGTGTTCCCGGCGAGAGGCCTCGATTGCCAAAGTAGAGTTTTTGTCTGTCAGGACTGATCTGAAGCAGTCCCCCATAGTAGATGAAAACGCCTCCCGAAAATTCTCCAAGTGACTTCCCGGTATTTGTGTCGATCCGCATGATACCAGCATACGGACCGGATGCTGGTGTCGCATAGAGAATGCCGTTGCGGCCCATCTCGAGATCGTATGGGTTGCGACGAACTTGGATGCTATCCAATCGTTCATAAGTGTTCGTATCAAGGACTCCGATAAACGACGACCCCGAATTAGCGACGAACAGTCTATCGCCCGATTCGGAGAACGCTAAACCCTGTGGGTTCGAGCCGATAAATATTGTGTCAAGCAGAGACAACGTAGAGGTATCAATGATCATAACACTATTTCGGGCGGACGATGTAACATAGAGGTGGCTTCTGGTCGGATGCATTGCGAACTGGGTAGCCGGAAAATTATAGGTTGTGACGAGATCAGCGAAACCAGCCCAAGCGGGATTTGCGGCAACGAGAGTCACAACAAGGGCGTAGAACGATTTTTGGAACATATTATGAGTGTACATGGTTTGCTCCTCCTTATGAGTTGAACATACCGTTTAACAGTCTACCGTGCATCGGATACGGCTCTGTTAGAAACGACAAATTTACAACTCAATTTTTCTGCGGGATTTAGCAATTAACTTCTTATTTTCAAAAACTGGATAATTACCGTCCTGTGTGTAAAACGATTAAATTACCATTTCTTGTTACCGATGCAGAAAAATTTTATATTTACGTCTTTTCCATTTTTCGCCTCCTTCCTGTTATCTGTACTTTCGCAACAAAATACTATTTTTTGTTCAAACCTTTAGAACGCAGGCGCACTGACTAACCTTTCTCTGGTTACACCTTCGTTAGGTTTCGCCCTCCGAAATGGCTTGCTTTTTGTGGTGGAAAGCTGGTAGGAAACGAAAAACCGGCTTCCATCACCCTCTCCATATAAAATTAAGCTACTCGATTTGCTGAAAAAAATCAAGAGAAATCCGAAAAAAAATTAGAAAAATTTAACCGCGGAGAACACAAAGAGTGAATAGTGATTAGAACAAGGAATATTAAAGCCCGAAGTTCAATAGTCAATAATCAATAATCAATAATCAATTAAAGGTGCCAATCGGCTTTGAGGTCTTTGTGGTCCAGCAGGATTTGCAAATCGTTGACATCGATTGCGCCGTCGGCATTGATGTCACCGAGCAGGTAACTATCAGGTGATTGAATGCTGCCTAACAGATTATCAAGGAAAATAGAAAAATCCTGCTCATCAACAATGCCATCGGCATTGAGGTCGTACCAGAAGATACTGTTGCTGTCCTGGAGTTCGCTGACATTCCAGGCCAGGCCGTAGCGCTGCGTTGCATCCGGCTGGTTCTGGTCGTCAATGGCACTGTATGAGATGACAATCTCGTAATCGGTATAGTTAGCGTCTGGAGCGGCGTAAATATGCTCAACATTATCGACACTACTGTCACTGTAATCGAGAAGATAGTCATTGTTCCGGTCTTCTAAGTCGACCGCCCAGAGCTCAAGCCGAAGGTCGGAGTCCTTCTCTGGAACCGCCTCAAAAGGATAAGTGCTGTTGTAATGCCTGTTCCACACAACTGTGGCCGTAATAAATTTGCCTGCTGCCTGCGTAAGAGTAATTTTATAAATGTTTTGTGGGTTTTCACTTCTTTGCAGCTGGTTTAAGTCCCAGCCGATTGCTGGACAATCGCCGGGTTTGTTTGTCCCGGCAATCAGATGTTCATAGGCGCCGACCGCGTTTAACATTCCCGCCCCTTGAATATAGTCCAGCGGTGCCTCGTGGTCGTCATCTTTTTCGAGCCGGCCCTTGTGCCAGTAGGGAAGTTTCGTTGCCGAATTTAAGAGGATAGCTTTGATTACGCAATTACCACCTTCCGGAGAAACAGCCAAACTCAAGTTTGGGTCCTCTTTGGCCTTTTGAACCAGCAGCCCGATTGTCCCTGCAACTATCGGCGTCGAGAAGCTCGACCAATTGCCCGTCGCTTCATAGCCGTTGGGCTCATTTGCATCGGCAGCCAGGCAATTACCCGGCGCAACGATGTCCGGCTTACATCGCCCGTCTGAGGTTGGGCCAAAACTCGAATGCTCCGGATACGCCAGCGCAAAATGTGCCAGATTCGTTGCGAGGTCTTCGCTGTTCACCGAGTCAACCACCCCTACGCCAATAACGTTTGCCGATGCAGCGGGATAAAGAAGCGGGTCGTGAACATTGGAGCCGTTGCCTATGCCGGCCACAACAATAAGCCCGTACCGCTCGGCTAAGGATTCAATACCTCTTGTCCACCAGTCTTCAAACTGGTTGCCAATGCTTGCGGTTACAATATCTACATCGCCCGGCCTATCGGCGTACACATTATTGATTAAAAAATGCCAGAATTCGTATATGTCTGCCTGTGCCTGAGGTAGTACGCCTTGATAATAAAATTGCCCCAGCTGCGGACCGGACCCATTGGGGTCCTCGCCGAACAGTATAGAGCAGATGGCTGTCGAATGCGGTGAAATCCCAGCCGGCAGCTCACCCTTGTCGTGAAAAACAAACTCTTTGCCTTTGAAGCAGTTATGCTCGGCACTCGGCCGGTAATCGTTTTGTGGTTTGCCATCGATATAGGTAATGCTCCGGCAGATAACGGCCAATTTCACACCCGAACCTGTCAAACTCGGCTCCATCTGCCTTAAGGCATAAATTCCTGCGTTACTTAGCCCTTGCGGCTGCAATCCTTCGGCTCCAGCGATGGCATCCAAAGGCGCCAATAGTACTGTTAAAAAAGCCATCAGGCCCAAAAATAGAATTTTCTTGGCAGTTCCTATCATTCTATAAACCAATAAGTAGCGATAAAATCTAAAGCGGCAAGGTTGCTCCCCCGGTTGTCTGCCTCCATGGTCCATACCTTCTTGCCTCCAGATTCTTACTACTATGATACCACAAAACAGCTTTGTTTTCAAGTAAATTATCCCGACTGGTTCCTGTAATATGGCGTTTTCAGTATTGAAAAGCCGCTTTCCAAAAACTTGCTTTAGAAACCTTGTTTTGTCTGGCTGCAATTGCTATACTCACCCCGATATTTTGGCTCATCTTTGGTAGAGGTTTGCATTATGAAAAAAATCCTGAATCCCGAACAAATCGACCAGATTATCAAGGATTTGACAATTCGCATTATTTCCGAGACCCCGCCGGGAGTCGATATTGCCGCAATCGGAATCCGCAGCAGAGGAGAGATTCTTGCCCAGCGGCTCTCAGCCCAATTATCAAAAAAACTCGGCAAAGATGTGCCGAGCGGAATTCTGGATATAACCCTTTACCGCGACGATTTGAATTCGCCGCAGGGCACTGCTCAACCGCAGGTTCGAACCACTGAGATCGGCTTCGATATAGATGACAAAATCATCATTCTCGTTGATGACGTTCTATACACCGGCCGCTCAATCCGGGCAGCGATGGATGCACTTATAGATTTGGGAAGACCAAAAGCGATAAAGTTGGCTGTCCTCGTTGACAGAGTTGGCAGAGAGCTGCCGATACAGGCCGATTACGCCGGGTACAAAACTGACGTTGAACCCGGCAAATTAGTACAGGTTTTTCTTTCCGAATCGGACGGAAAAGACGAAGTCGTCATCGAATAACGCGATACGCAATACGATATACGATATACGATATACGCAATACGAGATTATGGCGCTAAAAAAAAATAAACAATTCAGGTGGCAGCGCAAGCACCTGCTGGGCCTGCGCGAGTTGAACGCCGAAGAGATTACGTACATTCTTGACACCGCCAAAGGTTTTGAGCAGATAAGCACTCGTGCCGTCAAAAAAGCCCCACCGTTGCGAGGAAAACTTGTCGTGAATCTGTTTTTCGAAGACAGCACACGAACGCGAAACAGCTTCACTCTGGCCGCAAGCAGATTAAGCGCCGATATTATAGAGTTCACGAAGAAAACCAGCTCCGTCAGCAAAGGTGAAACACTCCTGGATACCGCTAAGAATCTCGAAGCTATGGGCATCGACATTGTTGTCATTCGCCACACCGCGGGCGGCGTACCGAAATTCCTCAGCAGGAGTATCAATGCTTGTGTGGTCAACGCCGGCGATGGTTTCTGTGAGCACCCCACTCAGGGGCTTTTGGACGTATATACCATTCGCAAAATCAAAGGGACGCTGGAGGGTTTGAAAATTGCAATCGTCGGCGATATAGCACACTCACGGGTCGCACGCAGCGATATGTGGGCGATGACAAAACTCGGCGCAGAAGTTATATTTGTCGGCCCGCCGACGCTCATACCGGCGCAGGTAAATCGGCTGCCGGTTAGCGTAAGCTATTCCCTCGATGAGGTCATCGAAAAGGTTGACGTCATAAATATGCTGCGAATTCAGTTTGAACGGCTCGGCGGAAATCCCTTCCCTTCAATACGCGAATACTCGCATTATTTCGGCCTGACCGTAGAACGTATGAAAAAAGCCAAACCAGACATTCTGGTTATGCACCCAGGGCCGATTAACAGAGGCCTCGAGATGGAAAGCGAGGTAGCCGACGGCGCCAACAGCGTCATCCTCCAGCAGGTAACCAACGGCGTGGCTGTGAGAATGGCCGTCTTGTTCCTCGTCAACCAGGCAGCAGCACAAAGCCATTGATAACCGATTATTGATAATTGATTATTTTACTACGAACTACAAACTATGAACTCTGAACTCTTAATAAAGAACGGTCGAGTGATAGACCCTGCAAATGGTATCGACAAAAAGTGTGATGTGCTCATCGTCGATGAAAAAATTGCGGGACTCGGCAAAATAGAAAAATCTGCACAGAAAGTTATCGACGCCACCGATAGAATAGTCGCGCCGGGCTTGATTGATATCCACGTTCACTTCCGTGAGCCGGGTGACGAAGAGGAAGAGACAATTGCAAGCGGCTCAGCGGCAGCAGTGGCCGCCGGATTCACCTCGGTCGTCTGTATGCCAAATACCAACCCACCTATCGAAAATGAAACCGACGTCGAATATATCCATCGAAAGGGCAGGCAGACAAGAAAAACTCACGTCTATACAATGGGTGCTATCACAAAGAAAAGAGAAGGTGTCGAGCTGGCGGAGATGGGGCTGATGACCGAGGCCGGCGCCGTCGGGTTTACAGATGACGGCAACGGAGTGCAGCACCCCGCTGTTATGCTGAGGGCGCTAAAATATGCCAGTATGTTTGATGTGGTCATTGCCCAGCATTGTCAGGACGATGGTTTCGCAGGCAACGGCGTGATGAACGCCGGATTTCATTCAACCGTGCTCGGCCTGCCGGGAATGGATGCACTGGCCGAAGAAGCAATGCTCTGGAGGGATATTCAGCTTGTCAGAAAACTACGGCACGCCAAAATTCGCTACCACGCCCAGCACATATCAACAGCACGCTCGGTCGAATTGATAAGAGCAGCCAGGAAAGATGCCTTGCCGGTTACCTGTGAGGTAACACCTCACCACTTGCTTTTTACCGAAGAGTGTTGCGCCGATTATGACACCAACTACAAAGTAAATCCCCCGTTGCGAACAGCCAACGACGTTGAGGCACTAAAGCAGGCAATTGCTGATGGGCTTGTTGATGCCCTCGTGACAGACCACGCTCCACACTTGAAAAGCGAAAAAGAGCTGGAATTCCTGGCTGCTCCTTTTGGAATAGCGAGTTTGGAATGTGCCCTCGGCCTTTATGTCAAGGCGCTCATTAAGCCGGGCATTATGGACTGGCCAATGCTTATCAAATTGATGACGGTAAAACCGGCCAAGATAATCGGCGTCGATAAAGGCACGCTCGGGGTGGGCAAGCAGGCCGATGTTACTATTATCGACCCCAATGCCGAGTACAAAATTGATGTAAATAAATTCCGCTCCAAGAGCAGAAACTGCCCCTATCACGGCTGGACAGTTACTGGCAGAGTCGAAAAAACAATCGTTGGCGGAGAAATAAGATTTGAACGGAACGGCAAAAGTAAATAATCAATGAGAAAATGCCGGTTATTATTGATGGTCATAATTTGTTGTGGTCGGTCCAGAAAATAAGCGAAGACTTCGAGTCAGTTAGCGATGTCCAGTTGTGCCGAATTATAGGAAGGTATTTGAAACTCATCAGCAACACCGGCGAAATTATTTTTGACGGTACAGGGCCGCCGGACAAAAGCGCCTTCGATAATATAAGTAATTTGGAAGTCCTTTTTGCTGGCCTGGGCAGCGATGCTGACACCGTTATCGAGAATAAAATAAAAGCCAGTACCGCCCCGAAGAGACTGACCGTTGTCAGCAGTGACCGAAGGTTGCGGGATGCTGCTCGGGCAAGAAAAGCAACAACGGTAAAGTCGGAAGTTTTCTGGGCTAATCTCCGGAGGCAATTGGGCCGGAAAAAAACAATCAAAGAGCCGCCAGCCAAACGCAGCGGACTAAGCGAGAGTGAAACAAAACAATGGCTTAAGTTTTTTGGCCTTGAGCAGTAAATAACCCTGAAGAGCAAAACAAAATACGAAATACGCTTCACGAAATACGAGATATGAATTATGTGTGACCCCAAAAAAACTAAAGAAACGCTCATCGAAGAGTTACACACGTTGCGGTCCCGCGTGGCAAAGCTGGAACAGATGAGCGCTAAACACAAACGCACAGAGCAAATGTTAAAAGAATCAGAGGCGAGATACAGAGCTTTATTTGAAGGAAGTGCTGAGGGGATAGTCGTCGCAGACATTGAAACAATGATGTTCAAATATGTCAACCCAGCGATATGTAAAATGCTTGGTTATAGCGAGGAAGAATTGAAACGAATGGGTGTACGCGATGTTCATCCCAAAGAGGATTTGGAGTATGTGATTTCTGAATTCCAGGCCCAGGCCCGAGGAGATAAAACGTTAGCACAGGATATTCCATTCTTGAGAAAAGATGGAACAATAATATATGCAGATGTTAATACAACTAAAGTTCTGATAGATGGAAGAGAGTATAACGCAGGTTTCCTTACAGAGATTACCGAGCGTAAGCGAACTGAGGAGGAGCTCCTGTTTAAGACTACCCTCCTGGAGGCACAATCTGAGACATCAATCGATGGGATTTTGGTTGTAGATAGTGAAGGCAAATCTATCTTATTCAACAAACGCTTTGGCGAAATGTGGAACCTGCCTAAGCAGATATTAGATACAAAGGATGACGAGAAGATGCTTCAATATGTCTTGGAACAACTCAAGGATCCTGAGCAGTTTCTTGGAAAAGTAAAATATCTTTATGCCCACAAAAATGAAAAAAGTAGGGACGAGATACAATTTAAAGACGGCAAAGTCTTTGATAGATACTCCTCTCCCTTGCTGGCTTCAAGTGGCAAATATTATGGTAGGATTTGGTACTTCAGAGACATCACCAAGCGCAAGCACGCGGAGCGGGAGCTGCAGAAAGCGCGCGATGAGTTGGAAATTCGGGTTGAGCAGCGCACCGCTGAGCTCGCAAAGGCCGTCGAAGAGTTGCAAAATGAAATCAACGAACGCAAACGCGCAGAAAAAACGCTGGCCGAGGAACGCAATCTGTTGCGAACTTTGATAGACAACCTGCCGGATTCCATCTACGTCAAAGATACCAAGAGCCGGTTTGTCCTCGGCAACATTGCCGTCGCACGCCTCATGGGAGCGAAAAAACCGGACGAACTCCTTGAAAAGACGGACTTCGACTTTTACCCTAAGGAACTTGCATCGAAGTATTATGCCGACGAGCAGCAAATCATCCGCTCGGGTCAACCACTTATCAACCGAGAAGAACCCTTTGAGGACCAGGTGACATATGAGAAAGGATGGGTTACAACCACCAAAGTTCCTTTGCGGGATAGTCAAGGTGAGGTCATAGGAATTGTAGGCATGGGCCGTGACGTCACTGAGCGCAAGCTCGCAGAAGAAGCACTGGCACAAGAGCGCAATTTGTTGCGCACCTTGATAGACAACCTCCCGGATTATATCTATGTCAAAGATACAAAGAGCCGCTTTGTTATCGGTAACATTGCAGTTGCGCGCATAATGGGGGCGAAATCGCCGGACGAGCTTGTTGGAAAGACAGACTTCGACTTTTACCCGAAGGAGCTTGCATCGAAGTATTATGCCGATGAGCAGCAAATTATCCGCTCAGGTCAACCACTTATCAACGGAGAGGAACCTGTTACGGACCAGGTGACACACGAAGAAGGATGGGTTGCAACCACCAAAGTACCGTTGCGGGATAGTCGCGGAAAGGTTATAGGAATTGTAGGCTTAGGCCGGAACATCACCGAGCGAAAGCTCGCAAATGAAGCTCTGCGGGAGGCAGAAGAACATTTCAGAACCATATTTGAAAATACTGTTATTGGCCTGTATCGCACTACTCTTGACGGTCGTATAGTCATGGCAAATCCGGCGCTGGTAAAGATGTTGGGTTATTCGTCTTTCGAAGAGGTCGCTAACCGCAACCTGGAAAGCAATGACCTTGAGCCGACATATAATCGCTCGGTTTTCAAGCAGCGGCTTGAAAAAGAGGGCAAGGTCATTGGATTGGAATCCGCCTGGATAAAACGAGATGGCTCAAAACTCTTTGTTTGCGAAAGCGCCGTAACTATTCGGGACGAGCAGGGAAATGTCCTTTACTATGAGGGTACAGTAGAGGATATCACTGAACGAAAAGAGGCTGAGGAAAAGCTACTTGTCTATCAAGAACAACTGCGGTTTTTGGCTTCGGAATTGTCTCTGGCTGAGGAACGCCTCAGACACCGAATTGCAACCAGTATCCACGACAATATTGGCCAAAACCTGGCTATCTCCAAAATCAGATTAGAATCGTTGCGCCAATCCGTATCTTCACCGGAGATTGCCGAGTCTTTAGACGAGATTCGCAAACTAATTGCTCAGACAATCGACAGCACACGGTCATTGACGTTCGAGCTGAGCCCGCCGGTACTCTATGAGCTGGGCTTCGAAGCCGCAGTGAAATGGCTCGTCAGACAAACCAAGCAGCAGTACGGTTTCTCAACCAGGTTCAAATCAGATGAACACCCAAAACCGTTCGAGCATAACGTCCGCGTCCTTCTGTTCCAGGCCGTCCGAGAGTTGCTCGTTAACGTTGCAAAGCACGCACACGCACAAAACGTAACCGTCTCAAGCAGAAGGGTCCATGATGAAATACAAATCAGCGTTGAAGACGACGGAGCCGGTTTCGACACTTCCCAAATCAGTTCTCACGACTACAAAACAGGTGGCTTCGGCCTGTTTAGTATTCGCGAAAGATTAAGCCACATCGGCGGACATCTTGATGTTAAATCCAGACCAGGCCACGGAACCTGCGTTACTCTGGTCGTACCTATAGACCACCACAACGAAAACAGCAAGGAGAAACGAAAATGAGTACAAGAATCTTATTGGCAGATGACCACAAAATCACCCGGCAGGGCCTCCGCTCGTTGCTCGATAAGCAAACTGATATGGAGGTAGTGGCTGAGGCCGAGGACGGACGCACCGCCGTCCGCCTGGTGCGGGAATTGCTGCCGGATGTGGTCATTATGGATGTTACTATGCCCGATTTGAACGGCGCCGAGGCAACCCGCCAGATAGTAGGCGAATTCCCAGATGTCAAAATAATCGCTCTATCCATGCATTCAGACTCATTGTTCGTAACGGAGATGCTGAAAAGCGGTGCCTCAGGCTATCTGCTCAAAGATTGTGCCTTTGAAGAGCTGGCACGGGCAATCAACACCGTTGTTGAAGGCGACACATACCTCAGCCCGGGCATATCTGGTGTTGTGGTTAACGACTACCTGCATCGATTAGCAAAAGTCGATTTCTCCGATTCCGAACTCCTGACAAACAGAGAACGCGAGGTCCTACAACTGCTCGCAGAAGGAAAGTCAACAAAGCAAATCGCCTTGAAACTGCACATAAGTGTCAAAACCGTCGAGACCCATCGTCGCCAGATAATGAATAAGCTCGACATTCACACTGTAGCCGAGCTTACCAAGTATGCTATCCGCAAAGGCCTCACCTCACTCGAAAAATAACCGTTAATTGAGCCCCTCAAACCTGTCCTGAGTCTATCGAAGGATTTATTTGCGGAACCCCCTAAAGTGCCTAAAGGTGCGGAGTTGTGTTTTTTAACTTTAGTTCACTTTAGGCACTTTAGCTCACTACCTTTAAGGCATTTCTACCGGCAAAATCAGGAATATCCCGATAGCAACTCTGATTCGCTGAGTGTATTATAATAATATCGGATGTCGTTCTCGAAAAAATGTAGCGCTCCTCAAAATTCAAGAGAACGATTTTCCGCAAGAAGGGAGTGTCGGACGAGTGTTGCTTTAAGGGTTTTGGGGTGTGGAGGTTCCTGGGCAAGCTTTGGCACTTCCTTTTTTTCATTTAACCTGCCTTGTTGTTTCGGAAAAATTATCATTTGACAAAACGATGCTTTTGCAGGATACTTCTGATTTGATAAAATAGATAATTATATCGTTTACAAAAGCGCAAATTAACAGTTAAATAAATTCCTGAATTTTCAGGACAATATATGTTAGGCGAACCTTTTTTGGAGGATAATAGATTATGAAATGTCCGGCATGCTCAAATGTGTTACAGGAAATGACCGTCGGAGATGTTACGGTCGATGTGTGTAAGGGCGGCTGTGCGGGAATTTGGTTCGACCAGTTTGAACTCAAAAAATTTGATGAGCCGCATGAATCTACCGGCCAGGCACTATTAGACGTAGAACGGGATGAAAGTATTGTTATCGACCGGACGAAGAGACTGAAGTGCCCGAAATGTGATGACGTTGTAATGATGAGGCACTTTTTCAGTGTCAAAAAGCAGGTTGAGGTCGATGAATGCCCGGGCTGTGGCGGATTTTGGCTCGACGCCGGCGAATTGAGAAAAATACGAACCCTATTTGACACCGAAGAGCAAAGACATCAGGCCGCTGAAGATTATTTTGCTGAAGTTTTCGGTAACGAGTTCGCCGCAAAGCAGGCCGAAAGCGCAGAAAAACTTGCCAAAA
Source organism: Phycisphaerae bacterium (assembly GCA_030601845.1). GTDB lineage: Bacteria > Planctomycetota > Phycisphaerae > Sedimentisphaerales > Anaerobacaceae > JAUWAY01. The sequence continues at coordinate 7,710 of JAUWAY010000020.1, read as the reverse complement.
CCCGGAAAATTTCGAATATGTTCCGATTCATTTGCCCAAGCTTCTACATTCCGGGAAAACAGGATTGGGGCGCCTTTTAGTCTCCCTGGATAACGTTCACATAACCGCTCGCTGCACCCTGACCAGCCCCCCTGCCACTTTTTCGTTTACCCATCGCCGGTTTACCTCGGCGTAGTCTCTTTAGGACGAAGACGGGCTCGGCAACGTTATATCCTCTTGTGCCCTTTCTGGGCCCGGAAGTGACCTTTTGGATGAATACTGCGCTACTGCAAAAAAATCCCAAAAATTTGCAAAAATTCCTTGCAAAATCAATCGCTTTTGTGCTAATATAATATTAGGTTAGGCCGTGAAGGCAGGCTCAAAAATTATCATAATTTTGGCCGTCATCATAATTCGTATCCCTTTCATACCGACCCTGCTTTCCAAAATTGATAGCTTCTGCTATCGCAGGTATGTAGCTCTTTTTGAAAGGACAGAAAAATGAAAAGTAGGAAAACTTTTCTTTTTGCGGTGTTGTTGTGCCTAGGTGTGCTGGTGATGATGGGGACGGTTTTTGGGAGAGAAATCTTCCTTGATGTGAATTATCCTGCTATTGAAGAACCCAATCATACCGGGAGGCCAGAGTACGTGGAGAATGAGATAATCATAAAATACCACGGGAATGCTGCGGAAGCCATTGAAATGGGGCTGGCGAAAGGCAGGGCAGCGCACGAACTGAAGCTATCTGATTCGTTAGACAAGCTGAATAAGAAGTATAAATTAAGGAAAGCTAAGCCGCTGTTTAAGAACTTCAAGGAGAACAGGCAGCGGGTTAAGACGCTGGCGAAAAAGGACAAGGCGCTTCTTAGTAAAAAAGAAAAGCACATCTTGAGGAGGCTTAAGCGGGCTCCGAAAGGCGCAAGAGTACCCGACCTTAGCAGGATATACAAGTTAGAACTTGAGCTTGAGCCCGGCCAAGCACTCCAAGAAGTTGTTGAGGCATACCAGAGTAACGCGGGTGTCGAATACGCTGAGCTCAATTATATCGTTTCAATACACAACAAACCAAATGACCCCTGTTATCCTCTTCAGTGGCCTTTGAATAATACAGGGCAGATGTACCCGGAGAGCGGCAGCTATAACCCCCCGCCTGGAACGCCTGACTGCGATATTGATGCTCCCGAGGCCTGGGATATATTTACCGGAAGTTCGGAAGTAATCATTGCAGTTGTTGACACAGGCGTTGACTATAATCATAGAGACCTGCAAGGCAACATGTGGACCGATTCGAATGGTTTTTACGGCTATGATTTTATCAATGGCGACAACGACCCAATGGACGATCACGGCCATGGCACGCATTGTTCGGGAATAATTGCAGCTGAAGGTAACAACGGTCTGGATATTACAGGAGTTTGCTGGGATGCCAAGATAATGGCGCTTAAATTTCTTGACGCCGGTGGCTATGGCTCGAGTAGTGACGCGGTGGAGGCATTTTATTATGCGGTGGAAAATGGAGCGGATATCACATCGAACAGTTGGGGTGGGGGTGGTTATTCTGAGACAGTGCAAGAAGCCATCAACTACGCCTACAGCCAAGGTGTGGTTATGATAGCTGCAGCGGGTAATGATAATTCCACAGCCCCTCATTATCCAGCCTATTCTGAGCATATGATTTCAGTGGCAGCTACCAATTCCAATGACGAAAAAGCATCCTTTTCGAGTTATGGTGATTGGGTAGATATTGCTGCTCCTGGAGTTGATGTTTTATCGCTGCGGGCCAGTGGAACCTCAATGGGGACTCCATATGATGCCTACACTACAATTGTCTCAGGGACATCGATGGCCTGTCCTCATGTTGCAGGGGTCTGTGCACTTCTTGTGTCTATCTGTTCTAAAATTCAGGTTGATGAGCTTGAACAGGCACTGATAAATTCAGCCGATGCGATTTCACCTTCCATCTCCGCTTCAGGCCGACTCAATGCATATCAGGCATTGTTGCAGATGATTAACCCACAGGGACGTGTTGTGCTTGATAGCGTAGTCTATCCCTGCTCGGCAACCGTAGATATAAGATTGTCTGATTCAGACCTTCAGGGCCAAGGCATATACGATGTCGCCGTAGAGACTGACGGTGGGGATTTTGAAACTGTGTCATTGACAGAAACCGCTGCCGCTGTTGGAGTCTTTACCGGCACAATTGCAACAACATCAGGTGACCTATGTGTAGAAGACGGCACAGTGCAGGTTTCTCACGGAGAAATTATCACCGTGACATACGAAGATGCCAATGATGGCACGGGTAATCCGGTGACCATAACTGATACCGCAATAGTCGACTGTGAAAGTCCGGAGATTTCTAATGTACATATCATTCTGCCAGGTCGTGAACCGTGGGTTCGCTTCGAGACGGATGAGCCGGCAACGGCCCGTGTTCTGTGCGGTCTGGCCTGCGGAGGACCCTATACTATCGCGAGAAAAGGCTTTACTTTGACAACCCACCACGCAGTTAAACTGAAAGAGCTTTCTCCCGAAACGGAGTACTTTTTCATAATAGAGGCCAATGATGTTGTGGGTAATGGAACTATTGACACTAACGACGGTGAGTGTTATTCGTTCACAACTATTGCTGCCAGCGGCGAAATCTACGTTCCAAGTCAATGTCGCATAATACAAGAAGCCATCGATAACTGCTGGGACGGCATGACAGTCTGGGTTGCTGATGGTACCTATACGGGGGCAGGCAACCGTGAGATCGACTTTCATGGAAAGGCCATCACGGTAACAAGTGAAAATGGTCCGGAGAACTGCATCATCGATTGCAACGGCACAAAAGCTGAATCTCATCGTGGGTTCTATTTCCACTCAGGTGAAGATGCCAATTCCGTTCTGGCTGGCTTTACTATTACAAATGGTTATATCTCTGGCTCTTGGTATGTCGGCATCGGCGGCGCAATCCGCTGCGAGGATAACAGCAGCCCTACAATCGACAACTGCATCATCACCGGCAACTCGGCTGGCTGGGACGGCGGCGGGATTAACAATATAAACAGCAGCCCAACGATTACAAACTGTACCTTCAGCGCAAACTCGGCTGTTGGAAACGATGGTGGCGGAATAAACAACGAGAACAGCAGCCCAACTATTACCAACTGCACATTTAGTGGAAACTCGGCTTATGACTGGGGAGGTGCGATACGAAATATCTTCTACTGTAGCCCGACGATTACAAATTGTACCTTCACAGGGAACACAGCCGACGATGGTGGCGGAATGTTCTACTTTTACAAGAGTAGCCCAACTATTACCAACTGCACTATCAGCGGAAATTCGGCCAGAAAGGGTGGCGGGATGTACAACTGGACCAGCAGCCCGAGGCTGACAAACTGCATTCTCTGGGGTAATACAGCATCGGATGGGAATGAAATAGCTTTAACGAACTCCTCGACAATAGATGTGAACTACTGCGATGTTAAAGACGGCAATGACGGAATATATAATAGTGGCAGCACGGTCAACTGGGGCAGCGGCAATATAGAAGCCGACCCGATGTTTTTCGATGCCAATAATCCTGACCCGAACCTGCGGGATTATCATATTCGGCCTGGCTCACCCTGTATAGATGCCGGTGACCCGAATTTTGTGGCTGGGCCGAACGAGACGGATATTGACGGCCAGCGGCGTGTGTGGGATGGCCGAGTTGATATGGGAGCTGATGAGTTTGTGCCGATGATAGAAGTGCAAATGAAATTTACGCCGCAGGCGCTGAATCCCGGCAGCAAAGGCAACTGGATGAAGGCGCATTTTGTTCTGCCCGAAGGATTTATAGTTGAGGATGTGGATGCTAGTAGGCCGGCCTGGATTGAGCCGTTAGGTATCGAATCGGAATATATGAACATCTTTATCAATGAAGATGGCTTAGTTGAGATTGAAGCGGCTTTTAGTCGGGCTGAGTTCTGTGCAGCCGGGCCGGCTGATGGGACCGTTACGGTTATAGGCGTATTTGGCACCGGCCAATACTTCTATGGCACAGACACGATTAAGATAATAACCGGCAATTTCAAGTACCTTGGCGTTTTGGCATCTCACTGGCTTGAGCAGGACTGTGGCAAGCCGGATTGGTGCAGCGGCCTTGACGTTGACCAGGATTCTGTGGTTAATTTCGTAGATTTTGCGATGTTCGACGGCTGCTGCATCGAAATCATTAAAAAGTAATTAGGCCATCAGCCGCAGAAAATCCTGCTAAAATTTGGTATTCTAAGGTTTGAAAGGGGTATAGTAATATGAAACCAGTTATATCGACTATAGGGCTTGGGCTGTGTGTATTGCTTATTTTAAACAGCCCACGTGCACTGGCCGAAATAGTTACTGTTGAGGTTACGGGAGTTGTTAATTACGTATCCACTGACGGAGGCTTACAGCTGGATGGTTCAGTTGGCATCGGGACTACTATGACTGGCTATTGCTCTTATGATTCAGAGACGCCTGATTTGTCTCCTGCAAGTCCGGGCGTAGGGCGTTATTCGATGATTTCAATTTCAATGACGGTCGGCAACTATACATTCACCCACGACCCAATGTCACCCGATCCCCCCTTGTTCATGGTAGGCATTGTTGACCCTGGTTATGGAGCTATCAGTGAGGATCTGCGTTTTGACGGCACAGTTTACATAGATGGCTCACCCAAAACTTATGATGATATCACCTGGGGCTGGACATACATGCAACTCTTTATCCTCGGGACCAGTCATGGTGAGTACATACCTACTGATGAGCTGCCGGATTTAGATACCTGGCCGGAACTTTCCGTTTTCGATAGACGCAGAGAGTTCCAGACGCGTTTCTATGGTGAAGGCGACAATGATTTTGGAATATATGGTGAAGTAACTTCCCTGACAGTCATCCCCGAGCCGGCCACAATTTTCCTCCTCGCCTTCGGCTCACTGGTCTTACTTAGAAAACGCAAGGCATAAAAACAATCATCATTTGCCAACCAAAGGGCTGCAAGTTAGCCACTTCCAGCCCTTTTTCCTTTTTATACTTTTGCCTTATGACTTGTGCTCTCTTCCATCATTAACCAATTAACCAATTAACTATATCTCTGTGCTCTCTGCCTGTCCCGTACCAAATAGGTTGCTACCGTAATTTGGTGCGGGGAATTTTATCGAAGCAGTCACTGGCTACGGCTCACTTCCAGAGGGGTGTACGCCATGACGGATATTAAATGGCTAAGCCAAAGGGTAGCAATTAATATTGTAAAAGCAGCAGTAAAACAGTATAATAATCACTGGAAAGGGACACAATATGGTTACAAAAGTTTTGAATAAAACGATTGCTTATGCGGCTTTCTGCGTATTGTTGACGAATATTTCAGCAACAAGGTCAATTGCCAGAGAAGATTACTCCACAGGTCGAACGAGGATCGGATCGGTTGAAAAAGTGCTCCTTCGTGAACTCGGACTGGCCGAAGATATTAATGATGCTGAAGTGGTTGACCTATTAGATGATCCTGGTAAGCGCACATCTGCGGTAATTTTGCTGATTAGGTACAAAAGAATATCCTCGGCCACACCAAAGTTACTGCAAATATTCAACGATAGCAAAACGAGCATATTTGAAAAAATAGCCACTGCTAAAGCACTCTGTGATTTTGGTAATAAAGAATGGATGCCGACCATAAAAGCACTGTCAACAGACCCAAACGGCATGATTAGTTATACTCCGCTAAAAATTGACGTGGCTGGTTTATTGGCACGTGCGGGAGACTATTCACAGTTCGAAGTGGTAGCAAAAGGCATCAGTGATAGCAGAGATTACATCCGGTCTACTGCCGTACACGAGTTAGGAAATTTCGGCCATAAGACCGATCCGGTTACAAATTCGGCGGTTGAATTATTGACATCTGTTGCAATATCCGATCCAGTTCCGTGGTTGCGTGAACGCGCAGTTTACTCATTGGAGAAAATAGCCAAGATAAAACCCGAAGTAACTTCGAAAGTAATTGATGCTCTGAAGGCTAACATTGATTCTCCAGATAAGAATCTTCGTATAATATGCAACGCAAAGCTTAAAAGTTATGCTAAAAAGCTGAAAAAAGAAGAAGGCCAGTAGCCGCAGAAAATCCTGCTAAAATTTGGTATTATAAGGTTTGAAAAGACAAGATGATGATTATCAGATTGAAATGGCTTGGCTATTTATTCGCGACGACTCTTATATTGGGCAGTCCGATTGAAATGCTTAACAATACTTATGCACAAGGAGCGGAAGAATCTCTTGATTGGAACATCGAAACTGCCCAAAATACCTTTTATCCCGGCGAACCTGTATTATTAACTGTAAATATCAAAAATATAGGAAAGCAGGAAGAAACGATTGACTTTGGAGCAGATGGAATCGAAGCTTTCTCAATAGAAATCCGCGATCGTTCGAACAAAATTGTGGCTGAAGGTGGCAACATTCGGAGGTCTGGATTATCGAGGTTAGGAACCTTGGCAGTGCCTCCAGGCCAAATAGGTCAAAAGTCAATTGTGTTGAATCAATGGTGCTCTACTCTATTACCACCAGGGCAATACCGTGTTATCTGTAACATAGAATATCGTTTGCGTTCTGAAAGCAGAAAAAAAGAGGATAGCGAGGTCTTTAAGGCAGGTCCAGTTCACAAAAAGCAACTGAAATTGAATATCCAGATAATTGAGATGGATGAGTTGAAATTTAAGGAAATACTAGAAACCCTGGTTAGCTTTGAAGTTAAGCCGGAGGCGCAAAGTAAAGGAGAATGGTTGGCAGAGCGGGACACTGCAAGAGAGATGCTTGCTCTTACTGAATCGGAATTAGCCGTCCCATATCAGTTGCAACTATTACGGATTGAACAATATACTTGGCAGAAAAGGGATGTAATAAATTCTCTTGTGAAGTCTGGAACGCTGGAAGCAGCCAATGGATTAGTGCAAATAATTGAAGACCCATCCATCTACAAAGAGGACGTGAAACACATTCTTATCGACGGGGTATATAGACTCCGTGAAACTGGCAAGGTGGAGATTATAAGCGCTACAGAACAGTTCGTGGCAAAATACAAACGGCCTGTTCCGGTTAGTCCGTCGGCTGACTGAGAAGCGAAGCTGATAATATCAGTAGAGTGTAAATCCTTGCCCTTGAACTAAAGCAGGCAAACAACCAAGCGGAATATTAGCTACGGTCTTCCCTTGGCTTCTCTCAAAAGCCAGGCAGCCGGAGAAAATCCTGTCCATTCTCCGTAGTACTACTACGAAGGACGAGCCCTTAAAATCCACAGCCGTCTATACGTTAAGGACAAATAGAACCACTCAAAACCACAAAATCCCCCCGCCCTCTGTCCTCCGTCTTCTGACTTCCATCCAGAATCCAGAATCGAGCCCGCCGAAGGCGGGTAAACATCGAGCGTCGAGTCACGAGTCACGAGCGACAAGCCACGAACCATCCACCTCGAACAATTTGCGCAGGCCTGTCCCAGAACGTCTTTATCTGGGATCCACTTCTTTCGGAATTGTAGGCGGGGATCCAGTTGTCTTTTCAAACTAACCATCCGCCTTCGGCTGACTCACCACTCACTATTGACCTTTCAAAAGATAAAGGAACGAGCCTTTAATGACCGATAATAATATACATGAGACCAATAGGAACACAAAAACAGCTCGAGCAGCGCAGAATCCGGGCGGTGAAGCTGTTGCAAGACGGCCACGGGATTCGCGA
>JAUWAY010000030.1 GCA_030601845.1 Phycisphaerae bacterium | reverse complement strand
CTAAAGTTGAAGAAACTCGTTTGTTGGTGTCGAAGCTGGTATCGAAGCTTGATTCCCGACGCTGGAAGCTGGAAAAAAAACGAGCTTCGAGCTTCTATGACGAGAGTCGATACGAGCATCCACAACCTCAAACGAGAGTCGCAACCATTTTAGGCACTCCAAACTTTAGCTCACTGCGTTAATGAAAGGCGAATTTTATGAAACACTATACTATCCCAATAGTGGCGCTGCTTGTGACGGCTGCGCTGTTGGTCATGACCGCAGGCACCAAAGAAAAGCCAAAAGAGGCGAGAGTGGCGAAAGAGAAAACCGTTCTGTGGAACGGCAGGGATTTTGCCGGCTGGGAATTGTTTCTTGCCGACGAAACAGTCGATGTCAGTACAGTCTGGTCGGTCAAGGACGGCGTGATCTGCTGCGAGGGACAGCCAAGAGGCTATATGCGCACTGAGGCGGACTACGCCAACTATCTTCTGCATGTCGAATGGCGCTGGCCCGGAAAAGGCGGCAACAGCGGCGCTCTCCTTCATATGCAATATCCCGATAGGGTCTGGCCCAAGAGCATCGAGTGCCAGCTACATTCGGGCAACGCAGGCGACTTCTGGCTCATCGGCGAAGGGCCAAAGTATATGAGTGGTGTCGAGATCAACGAGCAAGCCGCCGGCAGCGACCGCGTTAAAGGTCGCAGGGTCATAAAGCTCAAAGACAGCAGCGAAAAGCCGCTCGGCGAGTGGAACACATACGAAATCATTTGCAAAAACGACTGGATTGTAGTGCTGGTAAACGGCGCTTTGCAAAACGTCGCCACCGGGGCGTCATTAACCTCGGGCAAGATATGCCTGCAGAGCGAAGGGACGCCGATAGAGTTTAGGAACATCTATATCGAGCCGCTCGAGTAAGCCGAGGCCGCGGGGATATGAAATGTTGATTTGCCGGTGAGGCCGGTTAGGGCAGGAGTAGGCTCCGTGGGCGGGCTATATCATCGGCAACGAACAAGACAAGGCAAAATAACAAGCTCGAACAAGCAGTTGGTCAGCTTCTGGAAAAACTCAGCGAGGCGTAATTACGGGCTTGCGAAATAAACAAGGGCTGAGGATGTTTTTTACCCTCAGCCTTGTTCATATAAAGCACCTCGCAATCGGTGTTCTTTGAGCCGGTCTGCAGGCTGTGAACTTTATCGTTTTACAGCCATTCTCGGCGGCAGGTTGGCACATACTTTCTTTATTATTTTCTGGACCTGCTCTGCCTGTTGCGGCGATAAAGCCTGGCCTGCCACGCCGCCTAATACACCACCTACAATCCCGCCTAATACTTTGTCGTCTGTCTCGTCTCCGGCGACAGCAGCCCCCGCAGCGGCCCCTGCGGCTGCTCCGAAAATGGTCGAGAGGGTTTTGCCGGTTCTGCCCGAACCACTGCCAACCCATAAAATGCTGGCATCCTCGACATCTATCATCTTTGCCGTCATATTCATTTCATCTTCGTAAGTTGGTATATTAACGAGCAGCACCGCCGGCACATTGAGGACTCGTCCGGCCCGGGCAGCGCCTTCGGCACTGGTTACGTCCGTTGCCTGGAACTTTTGCTCTTTAAGCAGGGTCTGCACCTGAGCTCGCTCTACGGGTGTGTAGCCCTTCTTCAGCAACTCCATCAGGAAAAAGTCGCCAATTTGATTTTTGGCTGCGTCACCCTGTACGGCGCCTGAAACCTCAAGGATAGCGATCTTGTCCAGTTTGCTAAAATCGAAACCGGCCCTGGAAAAACTCTCCCCTTTACCTGCAGCGCAACCACCGGCAACTAAAGCCGACAACAATGTAAATACACATACGCTTCTCATAGCTTGTACCTCCAACAAAATAGAATTAGTAACGAACCATAAACTCTATATGTTAACAATTATTGGCACAGAGTCGGCAACCTTTTTTTGCCGGTGACTCTGCAATATCGCCGTCAATTATAACAACCAAAGCAAAGGCATGCGAGCGAAATAATAAAAGGCCAAGGGAGTTTTTACCCTTGGCCTTTCTATATATTAACCCACCGCATAAATGGGCAGGCAGCTCTGCTGCGATTCTGCGGAGCCGTTAAGTGGGATTATAGACAACGTCTGCGTAGCCGGGCTGTTTCTGAGGCCGATTGGGCCACTTCAATTCATCAAACAAAAACTCGCACCCCTGACGTATCATCACAGCCGGCATACAAGGGCTCATCTCAAGTGAGCCAATTACATCATTATCGTATTTACTCAAGGCCTCTAACAGGTAGTCCCAATTCTTCCGTGCTATGCCGCCACGCAAGCCGGGCGGTTCGTGGTCGTCGATCCGGCCGTAATTGTCGGTCAGATGCAGATGTGCTACCCTTTCGCCCAACTGGTCCACGTACTGTTTGAAGGTAAATTCAGGGTCCAGATTGGCGTAGCCGGTGTCAAGGCAATACCAAACCGAATCAAATTTGTCCCCGACCTGCTTGACTGCCTCTAACTGGCCGGTCTCGAGGCACAACTTGACTTTATTATCCTCGGCCAGTTTGACTACCTCCGAAGCAAAACCACTGCCATCGGCCTGCGGGCCATGAGCAATACCCAAACTTTGCAAATCGGTCACGATATTTGCGCTAAGCAACCTTGCACATTCGATCTGCTCATCCCACTGCTCCAGCATCGGGCCATCGTTGCAGGAGCGCATCGAGACAAGCATCCCATTTGTAGCGGAAACGAGCCTGGGCCAATTACGCCTCTCATAACGGCACTCGTCCTGGCCCTTGATATTGGGCCACAACTCCACGCCAAAGCCCTGCGAGCCGAGAAATCGACATTCCTGCTCGAAAGAAAGGTTGTTCTCACGCCACCAAAATACCATTGTTGAAACAACGTATCTAATCTGCATTATGCGTTCCCCATATCCTGCTCACAAACTGCGCCGCTCTCGTCTCGAGGGCCTCGAGAGAGCTGATTGTGCCTATCTATCACTATCGATAGAAAGCGAACAAAGCTTCAAAGTTTCTTTAAGTTCGCAGTGTTTTTTGTGGGATTTCAGGGCTGACTTCCGCATATAAAACACACAGGTTTTTTCAAAACAGGCGCGAAAAATAAGCGGAATTTGGCAAAAATTTGCAAAAATTGAGGACAAAACCGGCTTCTGGCAGACCAAGCTCAAATTGCCTGCCGCCCCAAAAAAGGGCTTCCTCCTCACCTCGGCGTTCGTTATTCATCGTTCGATACTCGATATTCCTCACGGTCATTGCCGCAAAAGCTGTTTAGCCGTCGTCGGTTTACCTCGGCGTAGTCCCTTTAGGACGAAGACGGGCACGGCAACGTTATACGTATTACGCAATACACGATATGAACAGCAAACTACGAACATTGAAAAAAATTATTTTTTATTTGACACCAACGTCTGATAACGTTACAATTCCCGCCGTACAAGAAAGATTCGCCGGATAATAACTGTTTGTCCCGTAAGGCCAACGGCTGATTTACGGGGCTTACATATCGAATTTGCCGGCGAGCTGAGAATGGACGCTCGTAACGCGATACAACGGATTGTCGCAATTGTTATCGTCACGGCGGGAGTGATGGAGACCTCTCCCTCTGTTTACGCCGGCCCGGCCCATATTTACACATACGGCGGCGGCGACTTCAACCTGCCCATCCCCGCCATTCCAGGTGATACCAAGGGCTGGATGGACGATGCAATTATAGATGTCCCCGACCATTTTACTATCGCCGACCTCGATGTCCGCATCAGCATTACACACACCAGCGCGTTCGATTTACAAATTTATTTAGAAAGCCCTGCCGGGCCAAAGCTCTGCTTGATTATGTATGATATCACTGAGTTTTTTAAGGGCAAAAATTACTTCCAAACCATATTTGACGATGAGGCAGAAATTTCAATCGAAGAGGGCGAGCCGCCATTTACCGGCCGATTCAGACCCCGCTCGCCAGCCCAGCTCTCAGTATTCGATGGCCAAAACACCTTCGGCTCGTGGAAACTCCAAATCTATGATGCCCGCTTTTACGATACTGGTAAATTAGATAGCTTCGAGCTTATTATTACAATTCCCGAACCAGCCACTGCTATACTCCTGCTCCTCGGCGCAGGACTTGCAACCCCATTTAGGCCACGCCAACGCTGGTAGTTTTAAGATTGGGGGTTTCCTTTGGTGAAGTTTATTTTGAAAAAGTCACCTTGTACCCTTAGCTCTTATCCCAATCTTTAACCGTCTCACTTAATTTTGCGATAACACTGCCCTTATCTTCTCCCTCATAGATTACATAAAGGCGAAACATCTGAAGTGAGTAACTTGCATATTTAACTACCAGACTGTGCTCTATCTCCATCAGTGACTTTGGTTCTTTCTTATCAGCAGCAAAAATCTTAATATCTTCTGCCTCTTGCTCATACGCCATATCACGAATTTCCTGTTGGTCAAGCTTGGCCATTTCGGCAGCTGTGTGCCTCTTTGGTTGCTTTATAACCGGTAATTTAGTTTCGCATAGCAAGAATTGCTCAAGAGGGATCTTAAACTCGCTGGCTAAATCTTTTAGTTTTGCTCTGCAGTTCTGCATAAACGTCTTACCAGCATGATACTTTTCCTCTGTTTCCTCACAAACCGGAACCTCCTTCAGCAATCTTGGGGGCTTTCGATTCTGGATTGCCCTGGCAAGTGCCTGAATAACTTCATCTTCATCATTAACAGCTTCTCGGATGATGTTATCAACAAATGCATCAGTAAATGTGTGCAGTTCTTTCGATCGAACAATCTTTTTTATCTCTTCTCCATCAAGCGGTATGCCGTAATTGTTGCCCTCTCGGTCTCGCAAACGCCTCAGTAATTGACGACACACCTCTTCCATTCCATAGATTGTTTTATGATAGTAAACCACGCGATACATAAAAAAGCGAGCGAGCAGAAAATGTTCCACCGCAGCCAATGCTTTCTCTTTGAAACCAACAACCTTTTGCGGACTTACTTTCAGGTTATTGAGCAAATAATTGATATCTATTTGTCCGTAAGGAACCCCAGTAGCATAAGCATCTCGCAGTAAGTAATCCCAGCGATCTATGTCAAAGCTGCTGTGAATAAGTTTGCTCAACTGGGGTTCTGCCGCTTCGGAACGAGCAAAAATAGCTGCCACCGCCTTGGCACGCTCCTCACCACCGATAGCTGTAACCAAATCACTCTGACTTGTGACAATCAGAGTCCCAACCTCCACGTGGTTGGGATATGGTGATTTTTTGGCAGGTATTGTTGCCCCATTGACCTGTTCCTCGATCAACTTGGGTTTGTCCACCTTTTCCATCAAATGGGAATATGGATAGTGTCCAACATCGTGGAGAAGAGCTGCCAAACGAAGGTTGTCTCTTTGCTCTGCCTTCAAGTCTATTCCATTCTTTTCGGCTGCATCAAGAATTCGTATCATGGTTCCCAAAGCGCCGATGCTGTGAGCAAACCTTGTATGTGTTGCAGTGGGATAGACCATCTGAGCCATTGCAAGTTGCTTTAGGTGACGTAAACGCTGAAATGAGGCAGTGTCAATAACTTGAACTTCACGCTTATTGAGGTGGATGTCCCCGTGGATCGAATCGGCAATAACTTTTCCGTAACCATCACGCTGGGAGCAGGCCATAGTCTATAAGCTCCCCTAGCGCCTCTTTGACGTCCTCCTCGCTGAAATCTTTGTTGAATCGCTCCAAAGTTGCAGTGATTCGGCCGGTATCGACTCCGGAGACCTGCTTGCGGTCAACCAGGAAATGGACAGACGCTAATAACTCCAGTTTTTCCGCAAGCTTGGCCCGCTCGGGCTCCGTAAAGAGGCCTCGCATTCTTTCCAATCGTTGTGATGATCCAGCGTCCAACTTCCACCCTTTGAATTCATCCATACCAGCCGAAATGTCCATTGCGATAGCAAATTCATCGCGCGTCAGCGATGGGCTATAAGGACCATGAAGGTACCAGTGATAGTAGTAACCCAGGTTGACCCCGGCGGCCTGAGCCAGATAAACCGCCTTTTGCATTATCAAACGGTCTTCAAAGCTATCTACTTTGAATGGCAGTTTCAAACCATCCATAGTAAGCTTTACGCCAATCTGTTGCCGGTCCATAACAACACTCCCCAATTAAAGATTAGGATAAGATTCGCCCACTAACCATTATATAATACCTACTTTCTATCGACCAATCAACCCCCTCTTTATTATTTTTTCCAAATCCTGCTAAAAAAGCATTGGGCATAATGGGCGGCAATGCCTATTGTTCGCTGCTATCTTCCGCCTTCGAACGATACAATACCCAAAACCCCAATTCCCGTCAACCAAAACCCCATTTTAACGGCAACTCTCTCGCACTAAGCTACGTCCAGGTTACAAGTCAACGCGTGCTTGCGAGGCAATCGTGGCGGATTAATCGGCAGGTGAGCATAGCCGGATTTGTGCAGATAGTTTTGCTGGCTCCGCTGATTCTGGGTAGCTGGGTGAAACTGCAGAGCAGGCTTGCTCTTTTACAGAGAGACGTAGCCATCGGTCAATCACCGCTGCGCTCCGTACTTCCGTAACAGATCGGCCATCTCCTGTTGGTAATTATCGAGAGCGCTCATAAGTGGGGACCAGCCATCCTTGCTCCGGGCGTTTGCGTCCGCTCCTTCCTTCAAAAGTAGCTCCGCAACATCTGGCAGGCAACGTCCGCCGGGTCCTTGCGAGACTACCGCGTAGTGCAGTGGAGTACATCCCCAGTTATCTCTTCCGTTGACATCGGCGCCACGTCTGATCAGCAACGCGGCAATATCGGCGTGACCATATCGTATTGCCTTGTGAAGCGGCAATGAGTTGCCATCTACTGTAGCATTGGGATCACCGCCGCTATCTAGGTAGTGTTTAACGGCGTTCAGATTTCCTTTCTCGAGGGCTGATGGTAACGACTCATCCTTATCTCCTGTGTCGCTGTCTGGTGCTCCACCGCTGCCGCCCCGTGTATCGCGCTTGAGCCGCTCTGCAACTTCTTCTACCGTACGAAGGACCTTGGCAACCCGAGCTCTGCAGCGATCGGTCCCCACAGCCGCATGGAGTGCCCACTTTGGATCATTCAGAGTGGCATCACACAAGCGTCCCAGTCCAACACCAACTTCATACGATCCGATGCCTCCGTCCTTGCCATCGGCCGTGTTCTGCAGCTTTTCAATGGCAGCGGTCAGGTTCTCCTGGAGTACCTGCAGCTCTCGAAGGAGGATCTCCTGCCCGATTGGGTGAGCTACGCGACCGTCTTCTTGCACAATCGCTGCGAGTTCGTATCTTGCCTTGTCCAATCGTGTCGCCGCGCTTCCCTTTGCTTCGCCCGACTTGCCAAACAGTTTACTCCACAGGCTCATGTTTTCGTCTCCTTTCTTGTGTCTAATAATGATTATACACTCTGTATAAAACGCTTTATAAAACTGCCATCGCTGTATTACTCGGCCCGCATCTGGTGGAATACCAACACTTGTCCTGAGTTCACTTGTGCCCGCGAAAGCGGGAACCCAGCCGTTCTTCGTCCCTCATCCATCATCTGTCGTCCGTCCTCTGCACCACTTGCCCCGCACCAAATAGGCCTCTCCCGTGATTTGGTGCGGGGTCCTCTTTTTCTGTCTTCTGCCCTCTGTCTTCGATCCTCCGTCTTTAGCCAGCTTCACAAATGGGGCATTGCCAAATGACCCGGTGGCCAAAAGCAAGGTTCTGTGGCGAAAGCTTGCTTTCAGAACAAAGCTTGCCGAGGACACCAAGCTGGCTGAAAACAAATCCGCGTAATCCGTGACTGGTTTTGAATTTTGTATTTTGGTCATTTGAATTTGCCTGCCCTCCGTAGCCCGCAGGGCGAAGGATGGGTTTCGGATTTCGTGCTTCGTGTTTCGAATTTTCACGACCGATGAGTCACGTAGAAAGTTTGCCCATTTCCTCCAAATTAACAAAATGTTAATTTTCAAAAAGTGTCAAATCTTTGTCAATTTTCCTCAAAAAGCGCGCACTTTTCGCAATTTTGTCGTAACTTTTCGCAATTTTTCTCTACTTTTCGCTACTTTTCACCACTTTTTTCTTACCTATTTTGCCTAACGCCTCCAAACCAACGCACCAAACCCCATTTTTAGCTAAAAAATCAACATCACCCACGAAAAAAACCTGAAAAAAACCGAATTTTCCCTCAATTTTTAAAATTTAAAAAATTTCAGTTCTCAATCCTATTAATCTGGGTTACTAATTTCACTGCAAGGCCGAATCCTTTTCGATTACGTTTTTTTGCTGGGCCTTTTTGAAGTCAGAAAGTTTGTCGGCAAGGGCTTTGTCAGACAGAGCCAAGATTTGCACGGCCAAAACGGCTGCGTTTTTAGCCCCTGCCGCCCCGATAGCCATTGTTGCCACCGGCACGCCGGGCGGCATCTGCATCGTGCTCAAAAGTGCATCAATTCCATCCAAGCCGGAACCAGAAATCAACGGCACACCAATAACCGGCAGCGTCGTCTGTCCCGCTAGGGCACCGGCCAGATGAGCAGCCATACCAGCAGCGGCAATTATCACCTTTATCCCGTTTTTGGCAGCAGTTTCGGCAAATTCAGCCGCTACCTGAGGCGTCCGGTAGGCTGAAATTATTCGAACCACCGGCTCGATGCCAAAATCCTTCAGCGTCTCAATGCACGCTTGCATCACCGCCATATCGCTGTCGGAACCCATCACCACTGCTACAGGGGCTGTTTTTTCAGATACCATATTGTTTTTCTCACCTTTCGGGTTACAATGTTTGAGAGTTTCAAATTATGTGGTAATAATAACTGCCAACTGCTACGAATGCAAGTCAGAGGTGGTAAATAATGGAAACAAGAGAACCAATTGTCGCCGGCCAATTTTACCCCGGCCGGCACGATTCCTGCGTAGCCGAAATCAAACAGTGCCTCGCGGAGCAAACGCCAGCCAAATCATTGCCGGAGACAATAGTAGCCGGCATAGTCCCGCACGCCGGCTGGGCCTTCAGCGGGCCGGTGGCGGCCCTGGTTTTTTCAGCCATAAAACAGCGGCACGAAAAAGTGGATAGCTTTGTAATATTCGGAGCCGCCCACGGCTACTTCGGACCAATCCCTGCTCTTGATGATAGCGACTTTTGGGAAACACCGCTTGGGAGTGTGGGAATTGATGAAATGATCGCTGATTGGTTGCTAGATAAGGAATTAGTCGTGGCTGATTCTTTGGCTCATAAAGGCGAACATAGTATCGAAGTGCAGATTCCCTTTATACAACACCTATTTCCTGAAGCACAAATATTACCTATTATCGTTCCACCCAGTGAACAGGCGATCTTACTGGGAGAAGCTTTTGGCGACATTATGAAGTTCAAAGCCGGTAAAAAAATCGTCTGCATCGGCTCGACCGATTTGACTCATTACGGCCCGCGTTACGGCTTTACGCCGATGGGAACGGGAGCAAAGGCCCTGCAGTGGGCCGGCAGTGTCAACGACAAGGAGTTTATTGATTTGGCCTTGAAGCTCGAGCCGGAAAGTCTGCTCAACAATGCCGCCGAGAAGAGCAATGCCTGCGGCCCCGGCGCAGCAGCAGCAGCGGTCGCAGCAGCAAAAAAACTCGGCTCTGAGCACGGCCTGCTGCTGGCACATACCAACAGTAACGAAATTATGCTTGAAAAGATGGGGGCCTCAAGCGAAGACAGTGTCGGCTATGCAGCAATAATATTCTGATATTGTGTGAGAGCATTTCGGCTTGCAGAACTGCGTTAGTTTTTGACGCAATATTCAATATACACGCCTGGCCTTAAGCGAAGTAAGTTAATAATGGCAATACTGACTAATAATGGAGAGGCAAGTATGAAGACGTTATTCAATCAAGTGCTAATTGCGTTAATTGGCTGGAGAAGTACCATCAGAACTACAAGGAACACAAAAAAAATGCTGCAGACCACCTGGCTCGCATTACTGCTGATGCCTTTCGTCTGCTTTGGCCAGACGTACCAGCCCAACTGGGAATCGCTTATGAAACACAAAGTGCCCAAGTGGATGGCAGACGCCAAGTTTGGCATCTACGGCCACTGGGGACCCTACGCCGTGGCCAACTCCTGGAACGTGGAAGAGGGTATGCAAGTTACGCGCAGATGTACATTTTTCGCGGAAATGTATAAGCCCGGAAGCGACGAGAGAAAACTCTTTGAAAAGCATATCGGTCCCGTCTCTGAAGGCTACGGCTATAAAGACCTCATCAAAGAGTTCAGGGCTGAGAAGTACGATCCGGCCGAGTGGGCCGAACTGATTGCCAAATCGGGCGCCAAATACGCCGGCTTCGCCTTTATGCATCATGACGGCTATGCTATGTGGGACAGTAACGTAAACCCCTGGTGTGCGGGAAAGACAGGCCCCAAACGCGACGTTTACGGCGAACTGGCCAGAGAATTACGCAAGCGAGGACTTAGAATTACCGGCTCATTCCACCACCTGCGAACCCATAGTATGTGGGACGCTTATTACCAGAATGAGAACTATTTTAAGGAGGCGAGAAAGCAGAACTGGGACCTGCTGAACCCCAGATACAAGAAGCTCTACTGGAATAACACCGATTTCTACAAGGATTACCTCCCTTTCTGGAATGCGCAGATCAAAGAAGTCATCGCCAAGTATCAGCCGGACGTACTGTGGTGCGACGGCGGCAATATGAGAGAGGGCGTCGTTGCAGAATATGCCAGCGACTGGCTTGCCTATTATTTCAACAAGGCCCGGCAGTGGGGCAAGGAGGTAAGCGTTCACAACAAACTGACCGGTTCGTACGGGGACACGGCATACAATTTTGGCCCTGGATTCGGCGTCTATACTTACGAGAACGGTCGTGACCGGCCAGACCACGTAGATAGGCCCTGGGAGGACGATACTTCCGTAGGAGACGCATGGCCGTATTACAAGGGGCAGACGTACAAAAAACCTCGTGAGCTCATCGTCCGGCTGATTCACCTGGTCGCCAATAACGGAGGTCTGCTGCTATCACTTACTCCCAAACCGGATGGAACATTACCGGAGGAAGTTAAAGAACTTCTCTTAGGTATTGGCGAATGGCTCGACCAGAACGGCGATGCTATCTTCGCCACCCGACCCTGGAAGATACGAACCGAGGGCGACCTGGAGAAGCTGAAAATGTACCAGTATAAGGGCGGCAAAAAGATTGCCCATATCCGGGAACCCGACCCTGAGAAATTGACTTACGAGGACATCCGCTTCACATGCAAGGGCAATACTCTCTATGTGATGTGCACCGGCATCCCGCCGAAAAGTGAACTCACAATCAAGTCACTCGGCACGCAGACAAGAATCTCTTCGGAGGACGACATCGCCTCGGTTGAGCTGCTCGGCTCCGGCAAGGTCAAATGGACGCGCAACGCCCAGGGCCTGCACATCATCTTGCCTGAAAAACTGCCCAACGACATTGCTTTAGCTTTCAAGGTCAACGTGAAAGGCATATTGGATAAATAAGGCGAAGAACGGCGATAAAGAACTCGCAGCTACTCTTCCCACCAACGGCTGATTACAAAGTGCGCCCCCGGGCCAACTGGAGTCATATCTTTGAGAGCTTCATCACAGTGGATGTCTCCAGGGGTTGGCTGAGTAATGCTGTTCCCTACAAATGCACCGTAAAACTCGCCATTCAACTCTATGTTAGCATTTGGAGCATAAATTGCCCCGTAGAACCCTTTTGGTGAACCAATCTGATAGGTAACATCAGGGTCATCGGAACTTCCGGTTCCATATATTTGAAGCTTTGCGGGATTCTTGGGAAGATTATCGAATTCGACGAATGGGCCGCCATCTCCTATGAAACTCTGATCCGCATAGAGCGTCAAAGATGAATCCACAGCATCACTAATCACAAACGCGACGTCTCCTAACTCTACGACGCCTTTTATGTGAAGCGTAACATGGCCTGCAATTGTCAGTGTTCCCTCTGCTAACGCTGCTCCGCTATAGCTGCCGCTGTTTGCCGGTCCCAGGGTTTTTGTCCCCTCTATGTCTGATACGGGTTTAGGTGTTAGCCAGGACGGCGGGACTATTTGTTCAAGCTCTCTTGGTTCCTGGCCGGCGTATATATCCCCCGTAACGTGTCCATCGCCGACAAGAACCGCCGCTGCAGGGTCAGCGTCTACGCCAACAATAACATCACCATAAACCGTATCAGCATGAGCTAAGTTTATAGAAACATTCGCGGTGGCATTTGAACAAATAACTATGCGCTTCAGGCTGTTTGTCCCACCGTATGGACCATCTTCAGAGTTGTAACCATCTACTATGGTTTTGGCTCCCAACTCCAAGCTCTCTTCAACAAAAATCGGATCGTCGAACAATCCTGCAACCCTCAGTTCGGCTCGGACCGTTCTTGTCACAATCCCTCTTCTTCCGGTTGATCTTATTGCGTAGACATCATTTATTTTTTCTACAGCGAACCCGTAAATGGCCGAATTCGGCAAAACCTGCGACTCTTGAGGCAAAGTGCTATCGTCCCAGGGCTGCACGTTAAGCTTCTCGTTCATCCTGAACAGACCCATTATCAGCCCCGCGTCCGCAGCAGACCTGGCCATAATCTCTGCGCCGGTCCGTATCGACCGAAGTTGACCATGAAAACTCAGACTCAACAAACCGAGACCTGTTAGAAAAAAGATTATGAGTATCGACAAAACAAATGCCAGAACCGCCCCACGCCTCGCCAAACGCTCCTTCTTACTGATCGATTTCATTTTACTATCTCCTCCTGAGAATCTGATATTCACTTAGCCCTCTGCGGCTAATTGTGCGTGACCGCAGAGGACATCACTGTAATTGCCTCCGAACCGTTATCGAGCTTCAGTACCATTTGTACCGACGCCCCCTTCCTCATAAAAACGCACGAGGATACATTCGAACAAACTGTCTGCGTCCTCAACGCCACTCTGGGATTCATATCGCCGGGATTCCAGATGCCGTGTTCGACCTTCAGTTCATCGCCTGACAGGTAAAAATACGCGTATCGGTCAAGCTCCGCCGAGGTTGAATCCTGATAGTAATGAACCTCAACCCATTGGCCTGTCTCATCCAGCAGAACGTTTTGCGCACTTGCCTTTCGGACAATATTATCAAACATCCTTCGCGCTACGTGACCGCCGGTTACGACGTCAGAGTATACCCGGTTGTACATCCTCTGCCAGCCCCGCTGATTGTCAACCAGACTGACCCCGATACCCAGCAGCACAATAACAGCGACCGTCCCGGTTATCATCAACTCTAAAATCGTCACGCCTTTTGGATTTGCAGTTCTCTTTTTCAACATCTGTTATAATTACCCCTTAGCAAACCGCTAATTTTCCGCATAGGTTATCAATCTAAATCTTCTATCAGCGTTTGTGAAACCATCTGTTCCAGAGCTGCGCTGCTCCCACGCCACATCAACGTTTAGCACCCGCAGACCCGAGCCCGGCGAAACATACTTCCACGAAAGCGTCGCGTAACAGCTGACACCGTCAGCTACAATTACATAACTTCCCAGCCCCGTAAAACCCAACGGCACACCTGGTCCCTCCGTGCTGGCCTCAATCACCAATCTGCAATTACTATTGCTGACTAACTGCGTCGGGTCAAAGCCATTTGCGTCGCTTACTGCACGCCAACCCTCGCAAAGCAGCAACGCTGTTCGCCCCGCGGCTGCTCGAAGGTCGGCTTTGCGCGCACCCAGAGCCGCGTTGTATCTAAACGCAGAAGCCCCTAAGATTACTATCAGCAGGATAACAGTTGCAACCGCTATCTCGATGAGAGTTAATCCTGCCTCCGGGTTGTGCCGCTTAACAGTCACTTCACGCCTCCATTCTTACTATTAAGCTTTTAAGGGGGGACCTCCTTGCCTGGCCACCACCCCGCCGCTTCGTGTTGCGGCTATTCCTTCCTTAACATTTGCAAAGTATAATCTTTTACCGGCTCAAGTCAAGCAATATTTTGAAAAAAGATTAAATTTTCTTAAAAAAATCAAAATATACCAGCTTCACAACTCCGCGCGCCCGATTTTAGCACCTCCATCTGGCTGAATATTGTGTTTTTCGCCTGTAAATACCGTTTCTAAACATTTGACAAGCCCTGGCTGCCCCCGGCGAAAAGTCCACGGGCAGGGGAACAACACCTCCTGGCCCCGATATTCACAAGTCTCTCGGTTTTAGTAAATTATATTGGATTTTTAGGCTAAGGCCTTATGGCGAATGAACTTAGCTAAACAATCTTCAAAATGCCCTGAAATATTCGCATAAATTCCTTGATTTCTGCATTTTAATCTGATACGCTGTTTTTTGAAAAGATTCCGGGGGGGGCAAATATATAGTTTATTTGTTGCGAAGAAACCGGCTGAGAAAGGAGGTGATGAATGACGAAAAAATCATCCCGTTTAATTGCAGCGAAATATAATCAGTATAAATCTAAAAAGAGAGGAATATTATGAAAACAAAAATTTTGATAGCTGCTTTAGTTGGCTTACTTGTAATTTCAGTTGTATCAGCAGGATTAATTGTATCCAAACCAGAGCAATTAGGAAGAGGGGGGAAACCGGGACGGCCTGAAAAATTAGAGCAGATTATCTTCGTGCACCCTGTAGCACCTGAAAAACCCGGAAAACCCGATAAACCACCAGGAAAGCCACCCAAAGAACCAGAAGAACCAAAAGACAATACATATTACGAGTTGTGGGGTGGTTACTTAGATGGGACTGCCAGTTACTATATTAACCCTAATGTCAGCTTAGTTACGGCCGGAGACCCCGTTGTGGCAGTTAATAATTCCGCTGAAGCCTGGGACGTGGTAACTGCTGACGAGCTATTTAACTGTGCAGGCATAACCGCAAAAAGCTGGTATGCAGAAGATGAACAGAACACCATATCCTGGGTCAAGTTCATACCTCGGGATTACATCGCAATAGCGGTGATGTGGTATGACCCAGCCACTATGATAATCTATGAGTTTGACATCGTCTTCAACACCTTCCACAACTGGGGCATCGACCCGGTTAAAAAAGACAGGGCTTTTGACATCCAGAACATCGCCACTCATGAGTTCGGTCATCCAGCAGGTTTAGACGATGTGTATGATGAGATATACGGTGAGCTAACGATGTATGGCTACTCAAGCAAGGGCGAAACAAAGAAGTGCTCTCTGGAAGAAGGCGATATTTCCGGTGCTCAGGAACTATACGGCGAATAAGTACCTGGGATAGCAAGATTGAATATAGGCAATGACAAAATCCCCCGATTTTGGGGGATTTTGTTTTGTCTTTTGGGATTTCTGTGCTGACGTGGTTAGGCCATTGTTACAAAGTTTTTAGACAATCAACGTAATTTTGTTGCGAAAGAACGATGTATTCATAGGAGAGTTAAAATGGAAAAGGGACAAGTGTTTTTAATATCTGTACTTGTGAGCACGGCCGTGTTGATCGAGGGTTGTGTGATTGCTGCGGTGGGGATTGGAGCGGCGGGCACGGTAGCGTACATCAGGGGTGACCTGGAGGCGATGGAGTCGAAGGATCTCGACACTGTTTACGAAGCGACGGAAAAGGCGCTGGACGAGCTTGGGCTGAATGTAACGAAAAGAGCGAAGGATGCAATGTCAGCGGTAATTGTCGCCCGCGATGCGCAGGATAAAAAGATTACAATAAAGCTCAGTGCAACGACAGAGGAGACTACCAAAGTGTCGATTCGGGTAGGCTTATTTGGGAGTGAGACGAAATCCAGACTTGTTTATCAAAAGATACGTGATAACCTTAAATAGCGTGGCTGGCATAGGAGCTGTGCAGTAGAAAAACGGCTCCCGTGAGATAGGTAAAAACCGGTATTTGAACAGCCAAAAATATAAGCAAATATAAGCTTTGCTTAAAGAAAAGACTATTGATAAATAAACATCGAATTTTTTTGGGGGGAAAATCGGCAAGGTGCGAGTTGGCCTGTCGCTTGCAATGGTTTTACGTTACAAGCTTGCAAACCAGATAGAGGACAATACCAGCAGCAATAATTAGCACAACCCATTTTGGCAGGTCTGCTAACCACTTCCCCGTTTTTCCTTGCGTACTAATCGGTCTGACCTTCATTTGTCTAAACCCTTTCTAAACTGCCTGGTTATCTTTGGCTGTTACCGGACGTTTGTAGTAGGGTAGCCATATTATCTCAAGTATTCTTTATCGGCGAAGCTTATGGGCGACTTTAGGCCTAAGTCGGCGACAAGCTGGGTCAAACCGGTAACCTTTTAGCTCGAAGTTGTCCTTCAAATCCAGGCCCAATATGCCGACTCTATCAAATGATTCCTTTGGTAAACTCCTTGCCAATTTATGTCGACCAAAAAGTAGGATTTGTACGACCGGCTTCGGGCCCCTTCGGCAAGCTCCCTCCTTCGCGGATGCTTCGGAGGACAAGCAGGACAAGCAACAGAATGCGACACAATGTACAAATAAATCGTCCTATAACAATGGGATAGAAAATTCTTTAGCGAAGAACACGTGGATTTGGACAGCCGGATTTGGCGTTATGAAAAATATCGAGTATAATTTAAGTGGAAAAAGCAAGCACAATTCGGGGCTATTTCATCCATCCAAGAGGGGAAAAATGAACCCAAAGGCAAAGAAATCCCGGTTTCGCCAGGGGTTTTCATTAGTGGACGTAATGACCTCGATTACTATCCTCTTAGTGGCGGTGATTGGGACTTCTCATTTTAGATATTATGCCGCTCTGGATGCGCGCAGAGCAGATATGCGGATAGCGGCTGCCAGAATCGGCCTGCTGCTTTGCGAAAGCTGGCGGGGCGTTAATGGCGCAGAGACCTATGACCCAATAGCGCATCTCGGCTCGGACCTGACAATCGAGAGCGTCGAAGAGGGCCCTGTGGTGCCGGCAGACTTTACGTTATTGGGAAAATATAGAATTACTGCTGAAGGCATTGAATACCAGGCCGTGCTCTCGTGGAAGGATGTTTCCACCGGGCTGCGGGCCCAAAACGTTATTGTGCGCTGGTACCCGCATGGTTCCGGCAGCTCTCATGCAAAATTATTCAAACTCACAACGTACACACCAAGGTAGATATAGTTGGAGGTGGTAACGGCTTATGCATAAAAAGGAACTTACCTGCTGTGCTAAGTGCGCAGCACGGCGAGCAGGTCGACGTGCCCCGCCCCTCGGAGGGGCGGGACGTGGCATTGCGCTCATAGAGCTGGTGGTAGCCACCGCAATTGTGACTATACCCATATTGGTTATAGGTATGATATTAGCCGACAGTCAGCGCGGATGGAACACTATGTACAATCGTATACACTCAGACGCAGCTAACGACAGCTATGTCGCGAGGAGGATGTTTGAGGCGGTGATACGCAAGGCAAGCGGTGAGAAGGTTTTATTGGATGATAACGGTAATTGGGTCGAGATTTATTACTACGCAGACAGCGATTCTACTGTCGTTGACCGATATGCACGTTTCTACGAATCTGGTGGCGTGCTTAATATTGAGTATGGTGTGCTCGATCCCCAGGAGACGGTGAGCACGCGAACCGTCTGCGGGAACGTATCTGATTGTACTTTCAAGCAGGCCGGGCAATCCGCCCAAATGATACTCACACTGGATGACGGAGAACGGACGGTTACAGTTGTATCATCTGCTGTTATGCATAATTAGTAAAAAGTGTCTCGTGGAGGATTTAGATAAATATGGGTAAGCTGCTACAATTAAAAAGGGCTGGCGCTGCCCTGCCACTGGTGTTGCTTGCGGTAGTGATATTACTTGCGATGGGCGTGGGATTGCTGAATCTTGGTCTAAACAGTCGAATCTTTGCGATACGAAATGCCCACGGGATTGCAGCAAGGTGTGCCGCCGACGCCGGCCTGACAAAGGCAGTCTTTGAAACGAACGAGAAATTGAAAGTTAAACCCTGGGATGACAGCACTCTGTCGCTGGCAACAAATCAGGCCCTGCCGAATTGCGATGCAGTTTTCCGCTATACCGTTACAGGAGACAGCGAGAGCGGTTACACGATTGAATCCGTTGGGAAATCCGGCCAGGCCGAAAGAAGAGTTAGCTGCAGTTTGTCATTGGAGGGACTATTTAAGTATCCGTATGCGATTTTAGTCCAGCGCTCGCTTGTATTAATGAATAATACCTCGGTCTCTGGGTATAACTCGATGGACCCAGGCGCTACTGACGTACCGGTGACGATTGCCACCACCAGCACTGTACCCTGGCACATGATAGTCGCCGGCGCAGACATTGATGGAGAGGTGATATTAGGCGTTAATGCCGATTTCCCGGAGGTGACGCCGCCAGAACTGCCCGATATGGGTACGGCCATTGCCGTGCAGCGTACAACCTTAACAATCGGCCCTGCGGATAGTGGCAAGTATACCGGTCTTAGGTTGAAGACCCAAGCCGTATTGGAAATAGACGGTGGAGACGTTGTACTTCACATGGCCGGCAGCGTCCTTCTTGGTCAGGGGTGTGAAATTGTGATAAAGTCCGGTTCGTCTTTGACTTTGTATTTGGACGGCAATTTGGTTGCAGGTAATTCTGACGGAATCAATAACGAAACTATGATTCCCGGCAACTTTAAGCTATATGGAACAAACGATATAGCCCAACAGTTTGAACTGAAGGCAAAAAGTGGTTTCTGGGGGGCGATCTACGCTCCGAATGCCAACGTAACTGTTAAGGCCGACGGCGATATTTACGGCTCTTGTATATCCTCAAGCTTTCAGATGATGAGCAGTGGCAATTTCTACTACGATGAAGCGCTAATGGATGTCAGCGTAGAAGATGAGGATGTGCGCTTTATAGTAAAGCAGTGGAGGGAGTAGTAAGTAAACCAATTCGGGTATATGGGGTGGGCCTATACGACAGCTTCAGAAAGTAGCGAAATCAGGTTGGAAACAGTAATTTAATCTTTGTCAGAATCAGGTTTTGGATAGGGGTATCTGTCCGTCTTGGGCGAGAGTATGAAAAACCCGCTACAATTAAAAAGGGCTGGCGCTGCCCTGCCACTGGTGTTGCTTGCGGTAGTGATATTACTTGCGATGGGCGTGGGATTGCTGAATCTTGGTTTAAACAGCCGAATCTTTGCGATACGAACGAGCTCGGGGATTGCAGCCCGATGTGCCGCCGACGCCGGCCTGACAAAGGCCGTCTTTGAAATGAAGGAGAAGCTGAAAGTTATGCCCTGGGATGAGAGTACCCTGCCGGTGGCAACGGGTGAGTCCCTTCCGAATTGTGATGCAACGTTTAGCTATACAGTCACAGGAGGCGATGATGGCGTTTATGCTATTGAATCCATTGGGAAATCCGGCCGGGCCGAGAAAACAGTTCATGCGACTGTAGAACTACGGGGGCTGTTTGAGTATGCAGTTTTGTCACAGGGGTCTATCATATTGAAAAGCGATACGCTCATCGATGGATACAACTCCCTGGACCCAGATGATACTGACGTAGAAGTAAGAATTGGCACCACAAGCATTTTACCAGACCAAATAATTATCAGTAACGGTGTAACCATAGATGGCGAGGTTCTCGTAGGCATCGACGGCGACCCCGATACGGTTATAAAAGACCTGGGCGGGACGACCGGGGATAGATACGCTATGATAGAAGAGCCCACCTTTCCGGAGATAACCCCGCCGATACTGCCTGATATGGGTACGGATATATATGTCAAAGGCAACATTTTAAACATCAATCCCGCATCCAGCGGGAAATATACCGCCGTTAATGTGTTGCGCGCGGGCAGCATGAAGCACCCACGGCCCGCGACATTGATAGTAAGCGGTGGTGACGTTGTCCTCCATGTGACCGGTGATATACTGGTGGGTCAGTTGTGCGAGATTCAGGTAAAGAATAATGCGTCTTTTACCATCTATTCGGATGGAGATATTACCTTCGGGGAGAGCAGCGGAGTTGATAACCAGACCGGTACTGCCGGGAGCTTCAAATTGTATAGTACAGGCGTGCCGGTGCAGGATTGGGATATCAGGGCCAAGAGCGACATTTTTGGTGCCATCTACGCCCCGAATGCGGACATCATAGTTTATGCCGAGGGAGATATTGGAGCCTCTATCGTCGCTAATAACTTGGAGTTTAAGGCCGGCGGCAATTTCTATTATGATGAGGCGCTTAGAGAAATAAGCGCAAATGATGAGGGTGTGCGCTTCGTAGTAAAACATTGGAGTGAGTAGTAATTCAACGAATCGAATGGCCTGGAAATTTTTGCCATTTGGCATATGAAAAGGCACTTGTCATTACCCCGCTTTTCCCAGGGTCCACCAATTAGGCTTTTATATATACACGTGCGTAATAATTACCCCTGAAGGTTCTTCCAAGCAATTTGGCTACCCTCCGGCAGAGACTCCAACAAAAAGCCCCTGCTGAAGGAGGGAGGGTAGAAAGCGAAATAAGAGCAGAGGCTTAAGTTGACACACCACCATAATTATAGCCGTTTTTGTTAGTGAGGTCAAAGAGTCAGCATTTTCTCAACATCACCCCACCCAGGACGAGCAGCGAACAATAAAGAAGGGGCTCTACAGGAACAGATGGCAAGTACGACTTGGCGCTCAAGGGTGGGAAACAACAGACTTCACCGGACAATAATGGACAAGCCGCCCTTGCTAATAGGGGTAAAACCGTGAATCCCAAAGCCAACGGTCGGATTCGAACCGACAACCCCTGGTTTACAAAACCAGAGCTCTACCGTTGAGCTACGTTGGCAGTTAAGGGAATGTTAATAAAAAACCACACCGTGGTCAATCCCCTACAAAGGGGGAATTGGGAGTTAGTTTGGAGGTAACTTCGCGGTAGGCGCGCAAGTTTTTTTCGCAAATGCGAAAGAATTTCAAATCAAAATCGCAAGTTTTTTCACAAATGCGTAGGAATTTCGCAAAAAATGCGCAGATTTTTGAGGGACAAGCGTGTTTTTGGGGTAAAAACGGGGGTTAGATAGTTAGGTTGTAGGGTTTGGGCAAAATAGGCAAGAAAAAAGTGGTGAAAAGTAGAGAAAAGTAGAGAAAAAATGCGAAAAGTAGCGACAAAATTGCGAAAAGTAGCGACAAAATTGCGAAAAATGGGTACGTTTTGTGTAAAAATTGCAAAAAATGAACACAGACTCAAGACCCAAGACACAAGACTCAAGACACAAGACTCAAGACTCAAGACACAAGACTCAAGACTCAAGACCCAAGACACAAGACACAAGACACAAGACACAAGACCCAAGACTCAAGACTGATGGCAGAGGACAATCGTATCTCGTGAAGGGTATCTCGATGACCGATTCCCGATGCTCGATGCCCGATACTCGATGAACTATGAACTACAAACAATGAACTAAATCTGTTTGACGGAGATTGCGGTTATATTTCGTATTGCGTATGTCGTATATCGTATGTCGGGTGGCAGACGACAGAGGACGGAGGACAGATGGCAGAGGACGGAAGGCAGAAGACAGAAGGCAGATGACAGAGGATAGAAGTCAGAAGGCGGAGGAATTCCAGCCACGAAGGCACTAAGGCACAAAGAGTTTTTGCCAGCTTGGTGTCCTCGGCAAGGTTTGTTCTGAAAGCAAGCTTTCGCCACAGAAACTTGCTTTCGGCCACCGGGTTCCCGATAAGACGGGCCCCCATTTGTGAAGCTGACTGAAGACGGAGGACGGCATTTCGCATGTCGCGAATTGCAAATGGCAAATCGCATGTCGGAAGGCAGAGGACGGAAATTAGGATATC
>JAUWAY010000002.1 GCA_030601845.1 Phycisphaerae bacterium | reverse complement strand
GAGTCCAGAGCGTTCTCACTTGTCAATTCAACAATATATTTTTTCATGTTGGCCTCCTTGCAGAATTAAGGAATTAACTGTTATGTTAATCCTATCGGCAAAAAGGCCTAACAGACTTTATTCCGTGGATGGAGTACTAGTGCATACCATATAAATTCTGGGTCCTGCTCCTGTAGAAGCTCAAATAAAATATCTATTAGCTGGTCTGTTTCTATTGGTTTTATAGACATGGCTACCAGAGCAACTTTTTGAAATCTCCTGTTTGGTGACCTAAGAACGGATATTATCTCTGTTTCTGTCGGCTGTTTTGCACACCTGAAATCAGCATCTTCAGGGTT
This sequence comes from Phycisphaerae bacterium, assembly GCA_030601845.1. Classification (GTDB taxonomy): domain Bacteria; phylum Planctomycetota; class Phycisphaerae; order Sedimentisphaerales; family Anaerobacaceae; genus JAUWAY01. The sequence continues at coordinate 134,453 of JAUWAY010000002.1, read as the reverse complement.
CGCAGGACTCGTTCCGCAAGCGTACCAAGAGAAGTTTTTGGTGAAAAACCCGTGCTGGGAGTTTTGGTGGTAGATCGCTATAACGGCTATAATAAAATGCCTTGCTCAATTCAGTATTGTTACGCTCATCTGCTGCGAACTGTTAAAGATTTGGAAAAGGACTTTCCTGAAAATACAGAAATCGAATCTTTTGTTGAGGCATTGGCACTCCAGCTAACAAACGCGATAAGCCTTCGGATGTTGGATATTACAGACAAACAATTCAAACGACAGGCAGCTAAAATCAAAAACGAAATACTGAATATTGTTAATCGCCATGCCAGACATCCAGCCATTCAGAAAATACAGGACATATTTCGTGAAAAGGCTGACCGACTATATCACTGGGCGGATGACCGTAATGTACCGGCAGATAACAACCTCGCTGAGCGGGAACTATGTCCGCTGGTTATTGCCAGGAAAATCAGTTTCGGCTCTCAATCCGACGTTGGAGCCAAAACTCGGGAGATTCTTATGACGGTATTGCATACACTGAAGAAAAGATCACCTGATGTAACGATAGCTTTCAAGTCTGCTCTTGACAAACTTGCCGAAGACGGTGATATCGATCCATATAAAACCGTCTTCAGCTTTGACTCGTCATAATACGCCCCTTTCCCACCCATAACTGACCGGTTACCTCAAACTTCGGGATTTTTTTACACTTTTTTGCTTATGATGATGGACGAGTTGTAAGAGCGGTTATTAAAAGGACTTATGAGTCTTTAAGGCGTTGTTTTTTACTATGCCAAGCTGATGAAATGAAAAATTCTGATACATCTCTCTGGTTCCACTAACTAGTTCCTGTTGCGGAAAGCACTAAAAATGACAAAAAATTAACCGTCCGATTTAGGACAAGGTCAGATTCATCGTCATATTCGTTGAACTGTCCGCTAACGCTCTTTAAAAAGTTAAAAAATCAGTTTTCTAGACAGACCATCTCTAACAATGCCCTCAAGAACAGTCTGTTTCGGCTACTTCTGCCTTACAATCGTGTCAATAGAATCAGGTTGTGGCAAAAGACAGCACGGCCGTGCCGAATAAGCTCGTAGACATCGTCGCGTTCGGTCGGCTCACCCCCGGTCAGGATTATCACACACTTGTTAAACTTCGCTATGGACGAAAGTATCCTTTTGCATTGCTCGGTAGATAGTTCTTCTTCGCTGCCGGCGGTTCCGGCATTGGCCCGGCAGTGCCGGCAATTGAACCGACATCGCCGGGTAACCTCAAAAGCTATAAGACGAGGCCTATTCATTGATTATTGATCATTGATTATTTGCTATTGACTATGAACTACGAACTTTTTAATTTTTTCGCTACTTTTTTCGCGAAATACGTAATGATAATGTCGGCACCGGCGCGTTTGATAGAGGTGAGGACCTCGAGCATTGCGGATTCTTTCTCCAGTAACCCCGCGTTAGCGGCGCAATTTACCATCATATATTCGCCGCTGACGTTATAGGCGGCTATGGGACAATCGAAGCGGTCTTTCGCCCGGCGAATAATATCGAGATAACAAAGTGCGGGCTTTACCATCACGATATCAGCGCCTTCTTCTATATCGAGTGCAATCTCGGCCAACGCCTGGTCGGCATTTGCCGGGTCCATCTGATAGGTTTTGCGGTCCGCAAGGGCTGTCCCTGCAAGGTCCTGTGCAGGGGCCGATCCGGCAGCGTCCCTGAACGGGCCATAAAAGGCAGAGGCGTACTTGGCGGCATAAGACATAATGGCTGTATCATAAAAGCCGTTTTTCTCCAGCGCCTCGCGAATGTAACTGACCCGGCCATCCATCATATCCGAGGGAGCGACAATATCAGCGCCGGCCTGTGCGTGCGAGAGAGCAACCTTAGCTAACAATTCACAGGTCGCATCGTTGTCAATCCTGCCATCCTTAATCACTCCGCAATGGCCGCTTTTGGTATACGCACAAAGGCAAATGTCGGTAATGATAAGCAGTTCCGGCGCGGCTTTCTTGATTTCTTTTATAGAGCGCTGGACGACGCCATCTTCCGCCCAGGCCTGTGAGCCGGTATCATCTTTTTTGTCCGGCAGGCCGAAAAGAAGCACTGCGGGTATCCCCAAAGCCGCCACTTCACCGGCTTCGTCGGCAACCGTATCCGACGAGAAGTGAAAACAGTCGGACATTGATTTGATTGGTTCTTTTAACCCAGAGCCATCGCGTACAAAAAGGGGATAAACCAGGTCATTTACACTCAAAGTAGTTTCTCGCACTATTCTGCGCATAGAACCGCTGCTTCGCAGACGTCGCATCCTAATTTTCGGAAAACCCATACAAACTCCTTACAAAAAATCAAATATCAAAATGCAAAAATTAAAATTACATATCAAAAATCAAAATTATAAAGTTTTTTATTTTATTCCAATTTCTTCGTTGGTTAAATAGCAGGCCGGCTCGTTGAGCCAGTGACGGTCGTCGGCTTCGGGGCCTAAAAATCGGAAGTTTCCTTTGCACAAGTCGAACCATTTGCACGATAGGCACCTTTTGTCTGCAAATTCCGCTTTATTGCGCAGCTTGTTCAGTACCGGCTCCGACGAACTTTGCCAGATTTCTTTGAAAGATTTTTCTCTAACGTTGCCAAGCGAATAATTTCGCCAGAACTGGTCCGGATGTACGTTACCAGACCAATCTACACAAACGATTTTTTCTCCAATTCTATTTCCGCCATTGGCAAGCAAAAGCTGCCTGGCCTGTTCGCAGCGTTGGTTTTCGTTCTTCTTCATCTTTACTAAAAGATAAGGCCCATCAGCATGATTACCCACAGTAAGGACCTCATCTATAAGTCCTCTTCGGGCAAAATCATCCGTTTTTTCTATTATTACATCAACGGTCTGGCGCGTTTGCTGCGGCGTCAGAATTTGCTCGTCAAGCTTTCTTGCTCTGCCGGCTTTTATGAGGTGGTAGAAGCATATCCGCCGGATACTTGCCGAAGCTGCGATATCAAAAACAACGGGGATTTGGTCGCGGTTAGCTTTTGTTATGGTAAAGCGCAGTCCTGTTTTTATGCCTGCTTTTTTACAGTTTTCGATTCCATCCAAAGCCGCTTTGAAACTGCCCTTTGATACTCTGAACTTATCGTGAAACCTTTCGCCTCCATCGATAGAAATCCCCACGTATTTTACGCCAAGGTTGGCAAGCTGCCGAGCGGTGGCTGAGTCAATCAAAGTCCCGTTGGTGGAAATAACGGTTCGCAGTCCTAAGCGCTGTGCTTCGGTCAGTAATTCAAATAAATCTCCGCGCAATAACGGTTCGCCCCCGCTAAAAAGTACTACCGGACAGTTAACCCCAGTAAGCTGTGACAGTAATTGTTTTGCTTGCGATGTAGTCAACTCATCGCTGTGGTGATTAGGTTCGGAAGAGCTGTAGCAATGCAAACAATGCAGATTGCATCGGCTGGTGCAATTGTAAACGACGACGGGACCGAACGAACTTGTTGCTGAATACCGCAAGTTATCGGATTGGGCTGCCAGGCCGCAATATAGTTTTGAAATATTTATCATTCGTACATCCCTTCGATGGCAATGAGTAATCCATCAACGGTATGCACCGCAGCCTGGACATCAACGCGGACGCCAAGATTTTTCAGTTGTTCGGAGGTGACCGGCCCAATCGATGCTACTTTAACATCACCTGAATTTATCAAGTCGGCTGGGACTTGTTCAAAGAATCCGTTTACCGTCGAAGGGCTTGTAAATGTGAGCCAGTTAACCTCACCGGTTGCAATTCTTCCCATCAGCCGGCTACATTCGTTTTTTACCATTACCGTGGTATAAACGGGGACATCATCGACTTGAGCACCTGCGGTGACAAGCAGCTGGTAAAGTTCGTTTGAAGCAAGCTGGGAGCGCAAAAGCAAAATCTTTTTGCCCTGCAAATTCGTATAGCCAATCAATTGTTTGGCAAGTTCTTCACCGGTAAAGACAGTCGGCACGAAATCGGGCTTTATTGCGAATTTGCCTAATTTAGCTGCGGTTTCACTGCCTATTGCAGCAATTTTTGCAGAACTAAAAACACGAGCATCTTTTCCTAAGCTCTCCAGTACATCAAAGAAGATAGTTACGCCGCTGCCGCTGGTAAAAATTACCCAGTCGTACTCTGCGATTTTTGCAAGTGTCTGCAAAAAGCGGCTGCTTTCCGTCAAAGGCCTGATTTTTATTGTTGTAAATTCTATCGGGTTGCCTCCCGCGCTGATAATCTTGGCTGCAAAATCAGCATTGCCGCGGGTGTCGCGCGTTACAACAATATTTTTGCCGAACAATGGTTTTTTCATAAACCAGTTCAATCTCGGGTCGCTGGCGGCAACAGCACCAATAACCACAATCGCCGGTGGCCCAATTTTACCCTGCTCACACTTTTGGCTTAGCCGGCCAAGCGAAGCTCGTACAGTTTTTTGACTTGGCAAACTAACATCGGCAATTACCGCCGCCGGGGTCTCTTTGGCCATACCGGCCTCTATTAGCTCATACGTAATGAAATCGAGATTGCCCATCGCCATATAGAAGACAATGGTGCCGCCGAATTTAGCAAGCCACTGCCAGTCGATATTGCTTTTTTGCTTTGCGTCTGCTTCATGGCCGGTAACGAATACCACCTGAGAACTATAGTCTCTGTCGGTGAGCATAATCCCCGCATACTCTGCTGCTGCGATAGCAGCGGTTACGCCCGGCACTATCTCAAAATCGATGCCCGCGTCAGCAAGAGCTCTGACTTCTTCGGCGCATCTGCCGAAAATGCAGGGGTCGCCGCCCTTTAACCGCACAACTGTTTTGCCAGCGTCGGCTTTTTCAAGCAGCAGGTTATTGATTTGTTCCTGGGTAAAAGAATCGCTGCCAATGCGTTTGGGCACGTGGATAATCTCAGCGTCGGGCCGGGCAAATTTGAGCAAAGCCGGATTGGCCAACCTATCGCAAATTACACAGTCAGCGGCGCCGAGGACCTCCGCACCGCGAACGGTAATCAAATCGGCCCTGCCGGGGCCAGCGCCGACGAGATATACAATACCTTTGTCAACCACAGATTTCACCGATTCTCAAAACCACAGATTTCACTGATAAAAAAGTAGTAGCGAAGCATACGCTATAAATCTATTCCATCACGGTAGGATACCAAATATATGCGGAGAACGCTACTGTTTTGAGTCTTTTCGAGCAGGTTTACGTACCCAAGCGGGCAAAAAACAGAAATTTGAACAAAAAGTTTGCTTTTTGAGAAGTGCGGCAAGTGGGCTTTAAAATTCGATGGAGACATAGAAACCGTTCAATACATAAACCCTTTGTTATGATTTTGCAGGTCATAGACTGTCGGGTTGAAAGAATGCAGGTAACATTTAATACCGCTCAATTTCATTCAACTGTCCACAGCTTTCTTAGCAGTCGGTACATTTCCGGGTCGTGTTCCTGCAGTTCAGAACGAACAAAGGGATAAAAATCGTTAGTGCCGAAAAACGCTTCGGTTGATTCGGCAAAATATTCTTTGTCGTTGCTCAGCGTGTAAGAACGTCTCGACCGGCCGGAAATATGCAGAACAGACTCGTATTGTTTGCTTTTTACGGCTTTTTCGTAGGCATCGTGGATTTCAGTATTATCATGACCGAGGATGCGATGATGGTAAGAATGAGCCAGTTCGTGCATAACCATCCAGGGTTGACCGATGGTCCACTTGAGAAAATTCTCAGCGTTAGCAATCTCGACGCTGCGTGCCTTGTCGGGGTTGAAGTCGTTGTCGCTCAACCACTGTCTACTCGGATGGTAGCACATGCACCGATGCCGTGGAGCCTTGTACTCAACCCAGATAGGCACGCAACGAAGCTCTTTCAGGGCCTCATCCGGAACCACACGCGTGATCTGATAAAGCTGGTGCTTCAGCAGCTTCAATACATCGTCGGCAAGTTTGGTGTGGTCGGACAACAGCTCGTTGTTCACAAGCACCTTCCATCCTTCGATTTTTTGGACGGCATAGTCCGATGTCGGGGTGTATTGTCCCGAAGCAACCCCAAAAACAGACAACGCGACGCAGAACAGCACAATTTTTTTCATCGGTGATTACCTCCCGATATGCAGGTTCGCTTAAGCATACTTTCGCATATCAATTCTATTCGTCTACACATCACTGACCCTCATCCTCGTTTGCCATGAGGTCAGCCGTCAACGGTTATAATTTATTTTTCAGCGTTTTTACATAACCATACCTTTTCCGCCGGCGTTGAGGAGGTCTTTGGCGATTTGCTCGGCGAGTTTGTCGGCCTCTGCGGCCGGGCCGGTAACTTCGCGCCTGATAAAATTTTTGCCTTCCAAATCCGATATAAATGCACAGATTTCTAAACGAGCGCCAGTGATTTTTGCAAATGCGCCTGCCGGGGCGTGACATCCGCATTGCATCGTGGCCAATACCCGTCTCTCTGCAAAAGTAATTGTTCTGGCCTGCTGGTCATCTATGGCGGCAATCAACTGACTTGTTGGAACATCATCGGTTCTTGTCTGGACGGCCAAGGCACCCTGGGCCGGTGCGGGGATGAATTGGGTGGGGTCGAAACACAAGGAGATTCTCCCGGCCAGACCAAGCCGTTCTATTCCCGCTCTTGCCAGAATAATCGCATCAAATTTGCCTTCATCGAGGCGTTTTATTCGCGTTTGAACATTGCCGCGGATTGGCAGAACTTCAAGGTCTGCTCTTAGGCGCTTTATCTGAGCAGCCCTTCTTAGACTTGAAGTGCCTATCTTTGCGGACTGGCGAAGCTGCTCGATTGAATTGACCGGAGCAGCTGCTATCAAACAATCCTCGGCATATTGCCTTTCACAGACCGCTGCTATAGACAGTTCGTCTCGCTGTCGCGTGGGTAAATCCTTGAAGCTGTGCACTGCGAAGTCCGCCTGGCCGGCCAACAGGGCATCCTCCACCTTCGAGGTGAAAAAGCCGCTTGTCTTGAGATTCCATAAGGCCGTCCGTCTGTCGTGGTCGCCTTTGGTGGCTATTTTTTTGATTTCAATTTGCAGGTCAGGATAAATTTTTTGAAGTGCGGGGGTGACAATCTCGGTCTGAGCGATAGCGAGCCGGCCGCCACGAGTTGCGACAGTAAGAACCTTCACCATCAGTTGCGCCTGCCCTGCGAGAGGAACATTTTATTTATCAAATCAGCCGCTTGAAGCTGCTCGGCACTCGGCTCTTCATCATCACCGGCAACTTTCAAAAAACTGATTGGCCCATGGAGTATTTTCTTAACCAGTGATCTGGCAAAAAGCTCCAGTTTACGACTGTTGTCTTCGCCGAAATCTTTCGCATAACGCCCGGCTTCGCTGTGAGCAAGATCCATACCTTTCTGCGTTAGCTGCGTAATTGTCGGCACCAAATTCAGCGAATCGTACCAGCTCGCAAATTTATCCGTGAATTCTGCCACAATTGCCCCGGCCCTGGGAATTTCACTGCTGCGTTTTTCCTTGTTCCGGGTTATCTGTTCGTTTAAATCATCAATGTTGATAAGCGAAACACATTCAAATTGGTTGATTTGCGAGTCTATGTCCCTCGGCACCGCGATATCTATTATCAGCAGAGGTTTTTTTCTACTCGCTAAACTATTTTCAATCGTCCCGTATGTCACTATCGGCTCGGCAGCGGCCGTCGAGCTAATCACCAAATCAACTTCAGCAAACTTGTTCACCACATCGGCCAGGCCGACTACCCGGCCCTTTTTGAGGCGTGAGACCATAGCTTCTGCGTTCGCGGTATTGCGATTTGCTACAATCAAGTTTGACAGGCCTGCTTTGAGTAGATACTTTGCAGCAAGCTCTGCATTTTCGCCGGCACCAATTACCATTGCTGCAGAGGCACCTAAATCAATTTCTCTCCTGGCCAATTCCACCGCTGCCAAACTGATTGAAACGGCACCACAATTAATATCCGTATCGGTTCGCACGGTTTTGCCCACCCGAAAGGCATTGTGAAAGAGGCGATTGAATACAGGTCCGCTCATTCGGCAATCGAGGGACTCCGTGTAAGCGGATTTGACCTGCGATAAAATCTGATTTTCACCAATCATTTGCGAATCAAGACCGGCTGCGACCTCAAAAAGATGACGGACAACATCAATGCCGGTATTCTCTGAGCTATATTTGCTCCAGGTATCAACTGCATCAGGTGCTACCTGACTGATAAGCTCTGTCAGAAATCCGTTACAGTCGAAATCCTTTTTGGCATAAACATAAAATTCAAGACGATTACAGGTCTGGAGAATTACCGCTTCGCCGATCTGCTCTTCAGCGTGCATCTGTTTGAGCATAAACCGCCGCCGCGGTCTCGAGAAACTTACCTTCTCACGCACCTCTACCGGGCAATTGTGATAAGTTATGTTTTCTAAGACAAGCTTCATTATTAGCAGCTTTTTAGCTTCATCATTTTGCGATTGCAATACCTTGTAAGCAAAGCAATTATAAATATCAACTTTCGCATTTTAAGTTTTAGAACACGGTTTGTACATTTTCCTCTTTTTGTTTTGCGCCTCTTTTGCCTTCAAACAATGCCAGGACCAAACCCCCCACAATTAAAACACCAGAAAACCACAACCACAACATCAATGGCTTTACCTTCGCTGTTATTAGCACCCTGCCGTCCTGGTCAACGTCATCAAGTAAGACGTAAACATCTTCGAATAGGCCTGTCCGAACGCCCACTTCAGTGGTGCTTTGACCGTTCGCATACAAATTATTGTGCGGCCATAACACGGCCACTTCAGCAGTTCTCCGGCCTCTTGAACTTGACCTACTCGGCCATATCCTTTCCACCAGACCTTTTCCCTTTACTTTTCTCACGATGACTTCAGGCCCGGCTTTGACTATGCCCCCAAACGACTCGCGCACAAACGAATCATAAATAAATTCATACTGGCCGATTACAATTTTCTCCCCCTTGGTTAATCGGGTTCGAACAACTCGCTCACTCGAAGAAAATACGGCAGTGACCACCAAAAGCACCAAACCCAAATGAGCAATACCGGCGCTGATTCCGCTGCGGGTCTTTAAGTTAAGCCAGAGCTTCGCCAGAAGCGCGATAAAGCTAAATGCGCACACCCCACAAACCAGGCCCGGTATCAATTGTTTCTCGCCCGACTTGAAAATAAGACTAAAACACACCAGGCCTACTCCACAGCAGCCCAACACCAGCGTTATAAAGCTACGGTGTTTTTGCCAATCGGTCAGCGCAGCAAGCCCGACTAAAAAGGTCAAAAGAATTCCGACCACCAAAATTACCCAACCGTAAAACACCGGCGTCAGGGTAAAACTCGAATCCGGAGCAGTAATAACCCGCCTGATAACCGGCAAAATCACAGGCGAAATCACGGGCCAAAAAGTAGCTGTCCCGATAATAACCGCTGTGAGAACAAAGACAAGATTAGCTAAAACCAGTATCTCACTTTTATCTAAAAAAAATACACCTGGCCGCGATGAACCAATAGAGATGTGTTTCACCGCTCGAATAACGCAGGCCATCCAGAGCAGAAAACAGCAGCCAATGAAAGCCAGCAAACTTGAGAACATAACACTCTGATCAAAAGAATGCAGAGAGTTCAGGACGCCGCTTCTGGTAATAAAAGTTGCAACCAAGCACGAAATAAACGGCAGCGGTGCCAGCACGGCAGCCCAGCGTCTGAATCTGCCAGCGACGTCTATGCCAACCAAACTATGCAAAGCTGCAACTGCCACAAACCAGGGCAAAAGCGATGCATTTTCCACGGGGTCCCACGTCCAGTATCCTCCCCACCCCGGTTCAACGTACGACCATCTGGCGCCCGCAGCGATACCCAAACTCAAAAAACAGATACCGGCTAACAGCCAACGCCGCAGTCGCACATAAAGTGCAGGCCCCTCCATCCTGCGGGCAAAAACGCCAGCTAAAACAATCACAAAGGGAATCAAGAAAACTGAATAGCCCACAAATAACAAAGGCGGATGAACAATCATCCAGAAATTTTGCAGTAACGGATTAAGCCCCGCCCCATCATCTGTCAGTGGGCAGCTTGCAAATGGTTTTGCCACAAATATCAAAAGCGCTGAAAACGCCAGGCAGATACCAGCCCCGATAGACAAAGCAATAGCGTCAAACCTCAACTCGCTTATCGCGTTTTGCCCATCGCCATTTGCCATTTGCGATTCACCATTTGCGATTTGTAATTTGCCATTTGCCATTTGCGATTTGCGATTTGCGATTTGCCACATACCAAATAGTACCAGTATTACAACCCACCATAACAACAGCGACCCTGCCGAGCCGGCCCAAACGGCACTTATCTTATAGAGCGAAGGCAGGCCCACCGAACTATACTGCCGTACAACAGCGATTGAAAAATCATCCATCAGAAAGGCAGCGAAAGCCAAGAGCAACACAAGTACGGCAAGTCCCATAGCGACAAGCATTGCCCGCCTGGACCAGAGAAAAACTTTTTTCGCTGTCTCAATTTTTAATGTCGACGCTGCCAGGCCGAAAACTGTCGCAAAGCTGCAGAGCAAAAAAACAGCAGCCAAAAGAACTTTACCCAGACCGCTCATAACTTTTCTCTCCTAAATAATTCCGTAATCTATTTTTACTTATAGTATCACTTTCTGGAAAAAAATCTAACGACTTCTAATCCTTGTCTGGGAAATAAGTATACTATGAATTCTACGTAAGGGACAAATAAAAAAGTCGGTACTTTCGCGACCAAAAAGAATAAAATGTTAAAAAATCCAACTTTTTGCGCACATTTTGAGGGCGAGATTACACTATATAACAGAAGCTGAACAGCAAATTTATACGAATTGGCAGGCGTGAGGTGGTTGTTAAATCGGAAGAATACTTGGTTGAAGCAGCTCAAAATGGCCATTTGGACAGCTTCGCTGCCCTTTACGAGCGCTATTACAGTTGTATGGTCGCGCTGGCATATTCGGTGCTTGCCGACCTGCAGTTATCTGAGGATGCGGCACAGGAGAGCTTTGCGATAGCCTGCCGAGACCTGCAGCGGCTAAAGCGTAGGGATAAGTTCGGCTCCTGGCTGGCCGGGGTTTGCAGAAACGTTGCAAGGCAAATGCGCAGGTCTAAAGGCAGGCTTGTTGCTCTAAATGAACCACCCCCGGCTGAAAATAAAGACAGCAAAGAGGGCCGTGCCAAGGCGGTCCGGCGGGCTGTCTGGAACCTACGGGCAACTCACAGAGAACCGCTGATTTTGCGTTACTACGACAATATGGCTTATGAGCAAATAGCGAAAGTTTTAGGTATTTCACAGCAGGCGGTGAACGGCCGACTCATCAGAGCAAGGCGAAAGATTGCGAAGCACCTAAAACGTAACGGTTTTACAGGAGGCGATTATGAAACGCCCTGAAAATAATAAATGGCTTGATAATGCTTTGACCGAAGCAATCGGCGCAGAAAAAGTCAAACCCAACTTCGAAAAATGGCAGCAGAACCATCCCGAAGCTATTGAAATGTTAACCTCGCTGGCAGGCAGACAACCTTCGGTTCTTAAGCACCCACATATTATATGGCGAACAATTTACGAAAGCCCAATAAGCAAAGTGGCCGCTGCGGCGGTGATAATAATTGGCTTGGGCATAGCGGTAAGCCTGATTGACAAAGCTACCACCCCCACCTGGGCAATTGACCAGTCGATTGAAGCGATGAGGTACTACAATGCCGTTTACTTTTCCGGCGTTCTTTCCCAATCTTGGCCAGATTTCTTCAAAAACTTGGGGGTGCAGAACCCGCCAGAGCTTGCTTATGAGCAGGTAGAGTTTGAAATGTGGGCCCAGGCAAACCGGCAGCGTACAAGCTCAGCAGCAGTAAAACTGGTCTGTCCGGACCTATTAACCGTTTTCGCTGTTGGCCAACAAACGTATGTACAACTGGCTGACGGAAGAACCTATGATATCCAGGGCGATTTTTTCAAGATTGACCCATGGCCAACCACCGAACTGCTTTATCTTCTCAAGGACAAGACCGGGACCTGGAACGAACTATCCGGAACAGACGCTGATACGGGCAAAGACCGTATTTTTATTACGTGCAGCTCACTGGAGAAGAACAAGTCATGGTGGCTGGAATTTGATTCCGAAACCAAACTCCTGGTGCGTCTGAAACAGTGGCAAAACAGTTCTAACGAAGGAATTCCAGAGTTCGATATTTGGAGAATCGTGTATTACAAACAGCTACCGGATGAAATGTTCGATCCGAACCTGCCAGATGATGCCGATGTCGTCGAGGTTAGCTCACCGCTGTACGACCCGAACTACGGAATGTCTGCCGAGGGTCTTAACGAAGAGCAGGCTTGTCGGCAAATACTACAGCGGTTCTGGAGAGCAGTAGCGGAGGGAGACTACAAAACAGTCCGCAGGCTCATGCCGTTTCTTGCCAACCACTCTGATGAACAGCTTGACAGTAATCTCGGCAGAAATGACGGCCTGACTGAGCTGGTCGAAATGGGACCACCGCGCCAGGGTGATATAGGCCCGATTGTCCCTTGCACTCTGCGATTCAAGAACGGCAGAATGGCGGTGGATATGATAATAATGTTCCGCGAAATCGACGGCCAATCAAGCTGTGTTGTACACAGCAATTACGGATCGCCGCGCCAAATCGACTAAGCACACATCCACAACCAACAAGGCCGGGCTGGTTTTGCTCGGCCTTTTTTTGTGCGCGGATTTCGTATTGTATTGTGAGTATTGCATAGACGAGGGAAAAACCACGCGTAAAACGCGGGGCTAAATATGCACCACAGGGGTGGGGGCTAAACAAGTAAAAAATTTGTTGCAAACTTTACGTTTCGCATTATAATGCTTCTTTGTCGCGCATGAGACGTATTGCGAAATACGATTTATGAAGTGTGAATAAGGAGCGAAAGCTTATGGAACCGACTGCAGAAGAGTTGGGGATTGACCTATTCGGCAGTAGTTTGCCGTCTATGGACGAAATTAAGAAGCTCTCTGTTTTCGTCCATTCCAGCGAAAGAAACCAGCTAAGTTTTGCCGAACAGGTGGAGGATAATCTCTCCAAAACCGGGCAGAAGGCCTCTCTGGCAGTGGGGATAGGGCTTTTTATGCTCGGCAGAAACGCCGAAGCAGTGGCGAAACTGAAAAAAGCGAAGGATTGCAAAGAAAAATTCGTATACCTGGCCTTTGCACTTCGCCGACTGGACAATTTTGACGAGGCCATTGAAAACCTGCAAAAAGCTATCGGTTATGAGGCCGACTCACTAAACATAAATTTGGAGAAAGCTGCGACTTATCGTTATGCCTCTGACTTTGACGCCGTGGCCAAGGAACTCAAAAATTGCGCCAATTTTGAAACTGTAAGTGCCGAATATCACTACCAACTCGGGCGCCTGCAGGAAGCCCAGGGTCTCTATGACGAGGCAACAGACAATTACAGAACAGCTTTGGAATTATCACCAAATCACCAAAAGGCCCTTTTCCACTTAGCCTTTCGCTGTGATTTATCCGGCGATGAGGACGCAGCTATCGACTACTACAGGCAAATTGTTTCGAGCAGTCCGGTTTATGTAAGTGCTTTGCTGAATTTGGCTGTGCTCTATGAAGATATGGACGAATATAACAAGGCAGCTACATGTGTTGATAAGGTCCTGAACTCTTTCCCAAATCATCAAAGAGCAATTCTGTTCAAGAAAGACATCGAAAGCTCAAAGACGATGATCTACGACGAAGAAAGAGAGAAGAAAAAAGACCGCAGAGCCCAGATTCTTGAAACCCCAATCTCTGATTTTGAGCTCTCAGTACGCAGTAGAAACTGCTTCAAGAAAATGAACATCTATACGATCGGGGACCTTATGAACATCACCGAGGTGGAACTTCTCTCATATAAAAACTTTGGTGAAACCTCGCTTAGAGAAATCAAAGAGGTCCTTGAATCAAAAGGATTATATCTCGGTATGGCCCTGAAAGAAGAAGAGTTGCCTTCAGTGGAAATTGATGACCACAGTGTCACGGAGGATGAAGACGAAAAACTCTTGAAGAAACCTGTCGATGACATTCGCCTGTCGGTGCGTGCCCGAAAATGCTTGCAAAAGCTCAGGATTCACACGCTCAGCGAGTTAACACAAAAAACAGAGGCTGAACTGCTCGGCTGTAAAAATTTCGGCGTAACGAGCTTAAATGAAATCAAAAAGGTCATCGGTAACCTCGGACTGTCGCTGCGAACCCTGGACTGATTATTGAAGTGCCTAAAGTTTGGAGTGCCTAAAGTGCCTAAAATGTTTGCGACTCTCGTTTAAGGTTGTGGATGCTCGTAACGACGCTCGTCATAGAAGCTCGTTTTTTTACCAGTTTCCAGCATCGAGCATCAAGCCTCGATACCAGCTTCGACACCAACAAACGAGCTTCTTTAACTTTAGCTCACTTTAGGCACTTTAGTTCACTTAAATTGATTATTTTCTACTGACTATTTTTAATGTCTTCTTTAACTATCACCCAACTAACTGTAAATCGCAGCAAACTTCTCTTGCGAATAATCTTGGCAGGAATTCTCCTGCCTTGTCTGATGATTTTCGGTGGCTGCAAGGGGCGTCAGCTGGTCAGGTCCACTCCCCAGATGGATATCGAACCGCGGTTCTGGGTCAGGGTCTTGCTTGTTGACGAAACAAGAACCTGCTCGCTGAAGATAACCTCGCCCTTCTACGTCAGTGACGGCGTCCCCCAGGTGCAGCGGATTATCCACTTTGACCGGGTCGATGTGCCGATAAACGTTAGTATATCTTCCGGCAAAATTGCCGTTGCCGGCCAGCCATTTACGAGTAATGAGATAATTATTTCGCCCGACGAGCCGCACATCTTCAACCTGAACGGCGACGATTATCGTGGCAAATTAAAGCTCATCGTCGCTGCTGATGGCGAATCCTTTGACGCAATAAACCTTGTTCCACCTGAGCCGTATTTAGCCGGCGTAATAGGTGCCGAGATGCCCGATTATTGGGAGCTGGCGGCACTGCAGGCGCAAGCCATTGCCGCAAGAACCTATTGTCTGTACATCAAGGAGCATTTTGGCAGCGGACGCACCTGGGATGTAAGGAAAACGGCGGCAAACCAGGTTTATCTCGGCGTAGGCGCTGAATCGGCTCAGGTTTGGAATGCCGTCAACAGGACATACGGACGGGTCTTAGTCTGCAGGCATCCTGATGGAACCGAAGGACTCTTCCCTACCTACTACAGCTCAACCTGCGGCGGCCACACCGAAAACAGCAAGCACGTATTCGGCGACTCATTCGAACCACTCGTTGGTGTTGCCTGTCCTTACTGTAAGGATGTCGCCAAAATTGACATTTTCTTCTGGCCTATGATTCAATTTGACAAGACCTATGTTACGACCCGGCTGTTACAAAAGTATCCAAAGCTAAAGCAGCTCGGAGAAATCACAGATATCAGCCCCGCCGGGCAGAGTAACTATCAAACCGACTATGGAAAATTTTCGCGGTTGACTTCGGTTAAACTACTCGGCTCGACCGGCAAGAGCGATTTTTTGCGAGCCGAGGACTTTCGCCTGTCAATCGACCCGTCCGGCTGGAAACTAAGAAGCACAATCTGCCGCATCATCAATATGGGAGAGAAATGGGCATTTTCCGCAGGCAGAGGCTGGGGGCACGGCGTCGGAATGTGCCAGTGCGGAGCACAAGGTATGGCAAGACAGGGAAAAACCGCAGAACAGATTCTTTCTTATTACTATCCCGGCTCTTGGATTGAAAGAGTTTATTAAATCAAACTAACTGATTCTGCTTCTAAAGAGAACCCCCCAATAAATTGGAGGGCTAAATATAATTATGAGTAACTTTGAAATTCTGTACCGAGACTCCGGCTCTGCGGCGAGGCGAGGTTCGTTGACGACGGCCCACGGCGAGGTTGAAACGCCTGCCTTTATACCGGTCGGCACTGTCGGTGCGGTAAAGGGAATTACACCCCGGCAACTCGAAGAAACCGGAGCCGACATTATCTTAGCCAATACCTACCATTTGCTGCTGCGTCCAGGGGTCGAGACGATAGAAAAACTCGGCGGACTGCACAAACTTATGGCGTGGAACAAACCTATACTTACCGATAGCGGCGGCTATCAAATCTTCTCACTTAGCCCACTGACGAAAATCAATGACGATGGTGTCGAATTCGCCAGCCACGTAGATGGTGCAAAAATATACTTAAATGCCCAAGCCGCCACAGAAATCCAGAACCGACTTGCCGCTGATATAATAATGTGCCTCGACCAATGTGTGCCTTTTCCTTGCGACTACTCGCAGCTAAAAAAAGCCGTCGAAAGAACTATCCATTGGGCTGTGCAGTGTAAACAGGCACACGCAAATAATAACCAATTGCTATTCGCCATTATACAGGGTGGAATAAACATAGACTTGCGAACATATTGTGCTAACGAACTTGTCAAATTAGATTTTGATGGATATGCTATCGGCGGATTAAGCGTGGGCGAAGGAGGCGACAATATGTTAGAGACGGTCTCCCATACAGCGCCGCAATTACCGGAAGATAAGCCCTGTTATCTGATGGGTGTCGGCACGCCGGCTGAAATAATAGCCGCAGTCAAACTCGGTGTCGATATGTTCGACTGCGTTCTGCCCACCCGGAACGGCCGAAACGCCTTTGCTTTTACCGAAAATGGCCCTTTGAGACTTCGCAACAGCGCTCATATAGAAGACCGGCAACCAATCGAGCCGGGCTGCGATTGCTACTGCTGCAAAAACTTCAGCCGGGCCGCCTTGAGGCACTTCTTTAATGTCAAAGAAATGCTCGGCCCAATCTTAGTGTCCCTGCATAATTTAAGATTCTACCAACGGCTAATGGCCAAAATAAGAAAGCTGATAGAGAAAGATGAATTTACCAACTGGGCGAGAAAAAATGATTATTGATAAAAAGTAAAAAGTCGTTAGTATTAACTATTTAGCCGGCGGTTTTACCGCCGGTTATCACAATACGAAATGCGATATACGAAATTATGAAGGGAAAATAAAAATGAACAATGTATGGATATTAGCTCAAGCCGAAACTGACGAGCCGCCTTTACGTATTATTTCAGAGCCTCTCGATGCTGAGCAGACCTCAACCAAAACGGTTGCATCCGATGCCAATGCTCCTGCAACCGGAACAGAAGGACAAAAACCCTTTTTCCCCTCTTGGATTTTGCTTGGCTTGATGTTTGTGGTGATGTACTTCTTGCTTTTTAGAGGGCCCCGGAAGAAACAACAGCAGCATAAACAAATGGTTCAAACGCTGCGAAAAAATGACCGGATCCGCACAATCGGCGGAATCATCGGAACGGTTGTGGATATCAAGGACGATGAGATTACGTTGAAAGTCGATGAATCCAATAATACGAAAATAAAAATTGCCTCTTCAGCAATCGGAAGGAATTTGTCGAAAGAAAAGAATTAGTTAATTGGTTAATTGGTTAATTGGTTAATTGGTTAATTGGTAATTGACGAGTTGCTGTTTGCCAATTAACCACTCACCACTCACCAATTACCAAATACGAGGAAGTTATGGGCAAGAATTTGGCGCCGAAAATCGGTCTGATTGTTGTTTTGGTGGTCGTTGCAGTGTGGACCTTATATCCGCCTGGGGAGACCTTAAAACCCGGCATCGACCTGGCAGGCGGAACATCGCTTTTATATGAAATTGATACCCAGGGCCTGGATGCGGAGAAGAAGAGGACCGTGGCCCAAGATATGATAAAGGTTCTGCGAAGGCGAATAGACCCTGCCAACATCCAAAATCTTGTATGGCGTCCTCAGGGCAGTACCCGCTTTGAAATACAGATGCCGCTTGCAGATGCTGAAACCCGCACCAAACGGCAGAATTTTGAAAAAGCCATCGGCGAACTTCTGGCCGAAAATATTAACCGCGCAACAATTATGCGCTGCCTGCAAAAACCACCAGAAGAGCGAAACGAATATTTTGAAAAATTTGCACAGGCCGACCCCAACAAACTAACTATGCTCAATAATCTCGCTGAGACCTATGACGAACGAAATGCCCTGCGCGAGAAAAGAGACAAACTCTTTTCAGAACTCGAAACCCAGGAAAGCAAGATATCGCAAGCCGGCCTTGACCTCGACGAGATAAAATTTCGTCTCGGCGACTGGAGCAAGCTGGACGAAAACGAACTGACTGAATCCTTGAAGGACTTCCTCGGCTCCGAAGACAACCTGGAGCTGCTTGGCAAGTATGTAAAGACGTATGCCGACTGGGCAAAAATCGTTAATCAGTTGACCGAGCCGGAAACCGGCATAGACGAGCAATACAAAGATGCAAAAAAAGAACTCGATAAATTAAACCTGACCGAAGAGAAGATTAAGTTTGTCCTCGAAATGTCCCCCAAGTCAAAAGAGAGATTTGAAGCCATTGAAAAACTCAAGACCGAGTTTGCCGACAGGGCCGACTTAATCGACAACACGGTTGCAGCGTTCGACGAGTATCGGCCTTTCCAGGGCCGGCTCGACGACCCAAGAGACCTGCAGCGAATGCTAAAGGGCGCCGGCATATTAGAGTTTAGAATACTGCCAACCCTCAATCCCGACGTGGACCCGGACATAGACCCCGATGAGATGGCCGACTATGCCAAGTCCCTTAGAGAAAAAGGGCCTAAATACGCATCAGACAATAAATATGTGTGGTGTGAAATAGAAAGTATCAGCGAATGGAAGGTACAGCAGTCGATTGTTGCCCCATTTGGCGACAAATATTACGTCCTGGCAAGCAACAAGCTGGATAAAACCATACTACACAACCCCGAAAAAGGAACGTGGAAGCTGGAGAAGGCCAATCCGACAACCGACGAGATGGGCCGAAGAGCCATCGGCTTCACATTAGATGAAAGAGGCGGAAGATTATTCGCCAAAGTTACCGGGGAAAATATCAGCCGGCCGCTCTGCATCCTGCTCGATGGCATCGCAATATCGGCACCAACTATTCAGTCGAAAATATACACACGTGGCACAATAACCGGCAGCTTCACTCAAATAGAAGTTGAAGATATGGTGAGCAAACTAAACGCCGGCTCTTTGCCCGCCCGGCTGATAGAGCAGCCCATCTCGATAAGGACAATCGGCCCCTCCATCGGCGCCGACAACCGCGACCAGGGAATCAAAGCTGGTTTGATAGGCCTCGCTGTGGTCGTGCTTTGTATACTCATTTATTATACACTTGCCGGCTCAATTGCCGATGTCGCACTGCTTATGAACCTGCTGTTTGTCCTGGCGATAATGGCCTTGAGTAATGCCACTTTCACATTGCCCGGCATCGCCGGCCTCATACTGACAATAGGTATGAGTGTCGACGCTAACGTGCTGATTTTTGAGAGAATCCGCGAAGAGCAGCAGAAGGGCTCGTCCCTGAGAATCGCCATAAGAAACGGCTACCAGAGGGCATTTAGAACCATCCTCGATGCCAACCTGACCACATTCATAACTGCCGCAATCCTTTTCTGGGTCGCCTCGGAAGAGATAAAGGGCTTTGCTATTGTGCTTATGTTAGGCATCACATCAAGTATGTTCACTGCATTGTTTGTAACCCGTGTAATTTTCGATTTTCTTTTATCCAGGCGAATCATCGAAGACCATTTAGTTATGCTGCGCCTGATACACAAGCCGAACATAAACTGGATGGCGCTGCGACCGGTTTTCTTTACGCTCTCAACCACCCTTATTGTAGCAGGCCTTTTTGTCTTCTTTACAAGAGACGATGCAAAGAACAATAAATACGATATCGAGTTTACCGGAGGAACAAGCGTCCAGATTAACTTAAAAGATGGCGTCAACCTCAGCAGAGGTGACGTTGAAGATAGAATCCATCAGGTCGCAGATATGCTCAACAACCGCGCCCTTGCAGCAGCAAATGTTTACAGCATCGGAAAGTCAGGTAAGCAATATGAAATCAACACCACCGAAACAAATAAAACGAGCGTTGCCGTAACTTTCCCACAAGCTAATCCGCAAACAATCGAGACTGTAACGTCAGCAATCAAAAAAGCCCAGGGCCAATTCGGCCGCGTACTAAGCAATTTGTTCGTAATACAGGATGCTAATACCGAAGCGAAATTTATGATAACAACAAGCCAGATGAACAAATCTCTGGTAAAAGAGGTGCTTAGCACAGCCTTTGCAGATGCCGACATCTCGGAACCCGCGGTGGACGAAACCGTCAATAATGCAATACTACGTGCTTTTCCGGGCGAATTGGAAATCCAGCAAAATCTTCGACCTAAAATCGTCTCTCAGGAAAAAATAACTGAAGAGGTGATAGATTCTTTTCCCGAGCTTGCCGACTTTGCCGGCGGAATTAAAATTGCCTGTGAAATCGAAAGAGCAGCCACTGACGAAGAAATCGATGCTCGATTGGCGGATTTACGATTCAAGCCGGATATGCAAAACCTCAACCGATATTCCTCTAAAATCCTCGATTCCGAACTTAATACAGCAGATTCGAGCCAATTGCTAAATTCCTTCGTTTATATTAGTGTCCACCCGGAAGCAGGCTTCCGCGAATTGACCGAGGATGAATGGACACAATTTGCCGAAAACGAAAGGACCAAAGTCCTGGCTGCAGCCAGACTGGAAACCTCGCTGCCTCGAGTAACGCAGATAGACCCATCGGTCGGTGCAGAAGCAAAGATGCGAGCACTGATTGCTATTATCCTGTCATTGTTTGCAATTGTTACTTATATCTGGATTCGATTTGGAAACGTCCACTACGGCATTGCCGCAATTGTAGCACTGGTGCACGATGTATGCATCACACTTGGAGCCGTTACCGCCTGCACCTATATCGCCGGGACGCTAATCGGTGAAAACCTTCTAATCGGAGACTTCAAAATCGACCTGGCAATGATAGCCGCTTTCCTGACACTCATTGGATACTCGCTGAACGATACGATTGTTGTTTTCGACCGTATTCGTGAAAACCGCAAAAAGGCCCGGCTGAATGCCCAGATAATTACCAACAGCATTAACCAGACTGTCTCCAGAACCATTTTAACGTCTTTCACAACGTTTATAGTTGTGCTGATAATGTATATCTTCGGCGGGCAGGGCCTGCGGGGCTTTACCTTCGCAATTGGTTTCGGCGTTATCATAGGTACATACTCGTCCATTGCAATAGCCGCACCGGTATTGTTGTTCGGCACCAAAGCCAAAAACCAAAAAAGCAAACCCCGTTAGAGACCCGAACGGAAAAGTCTCTAACGGGGCAAATAGACTTGCCACCAAGGCACCAAGAACCATCGTTTTTAAGCACGGATTACACGGATTTCACTGATTTTTTATTTATATTTAATCCGCGTTAATCCACGAAATCTGTGGTTAGTTATCTTTTTTTTGTGACTTCGTGTCTTGTGGCTGATCGGTAGAAATATAAAAAGATTTAACGATTGGAATGGCTCTGGGCATGGCACTGGTAACAGCTGCTGCGGTCTGGCTCTCCACGAGAAAATGCGAAAAGCCGACCGACTGGTCCCGCATCCGAACACCGGCATTACAGCAATTTTGCTGCTTGGCTGTCGACCAGCCAGGTGACCTTATCGAGGATAGGCCAGAGAACATGAATGGGATATCGCACTTCGTCCGGCTCGCCGGTTAGGACCTCTTTCAAGATGTCAGCTTTTTCCTGGCCGCAAACCAATACAGCCAGATGAGATGCAGCACACAAAACCGGATGCGTCAGGGTTATGCGGTTTAGCTTTTCATCGAGAACATAAACAACGCATGCCAGATTTTCCGCATCAAAGGGCGCATAACTATCAGGGAACAGCGAGCCGGTATGCCCCTCAGCCCCCATACCAAGGACAACCAAATCAAATTCCGGAAGTTGATTTTCTCCCAAACCGAAAACCTCTCGAATAGTTTCCTCATAGCGGTGAGCTGCAACTTTAAAGTCACTATATTCGGTCGGAATCCGGTGAATGTTCTGCTCAGGGATGTCAACTTTGGCTAAAAAGGTGTCGGCAGCCAGCTTGTAATTGCTCCACTGCGAATCGGGCGGCACGTAGCGCTCATCGACCCAGAACAATTGTATTCTATCCCAGGGCAGGGCTTTTGCTTTCGGCGCCTCGCTAAGCAATTCGAAAAAACGCCTCGGCGTATGCCCCCCGGATATGGCCACGTGAAAAACGCTTTTGGCTTTTATCACCTTTTGCGCATCGGCAGCGAAAACTTCAACGCTTCGCAGTGCCAGAGTTTCAGGGTCAGAGGCAACTTCGACATTCGGTTTATAATTTGCAGCAGTTTCCATACTGCCACCCCCTTGCATTATATAAAACAAACCAAGACTATTATCTATTTTTCAGGATGGTTTGGCCAGAAAATTTTTCAAAAAAGAGAAAAATTTTCCGGCACCAACCGGATTGTAGCTGGATATGTTAACTCTCTGGTCGGAAAGAACTTACAGAGAAAGAATCGGCATTTAAGGCGCCTTTACGTGATTTCATCAATCTCCCACATAAATGCCTTTATCCCTTCCGAACCCAGTTTCTCTCGCATCTGGCGGACATTGGCCATTATTTCTTTGGCCCTGGCCTGGTCAGTAACAACAAAAGTACCATAATTTATCCCGGGCCAAATATCGGTATTCAAGTGCGGTTCAGATTTCTCGCCCTTACCTAAAACATTGGTGAATTTGGTATAGCAATTAGTTCCAACAGATTCCAGAGCTTCGTTGACTTCGGCATCTATCGCTGCATTGTGAACAATCAAAACAGCTTTCATATTTAGCTTTGCCTTTTTACTTTTTAATTTTTACTTTTGCCTTCAAATACACTGTAAAGAGTCGGCATCAAAACCAGGGTAATGATGGTTCCGACAAACAGGCCGCCGATCACCGTTATGGCAAACGGCACCCAGATTTCAGACCCCGCACCTCTTGAGAAGGCAAGAGGTGTCATCGCAAGCATTGTAGTGCAGCTGGTACATATCACAGGTCGCAGTCTGCTGCGTCCACCTTCAATGATAGCCGAATAGACGTCGAGCCCTCGTCGCCGGAGTATGTTAATATAGCTGATAAGGACAATTCCGTCGTTGACGACAATGCCGACAAGCATAATCAACGCAAGAAAACTGACAACGCTCATTGCCTGACCGGTCAGGGCCAATGCGATAATCACACCAACAATACCAAAAGGAATCGAAAAAAATATGATAAACGGGTCACGGAACGATTCAAATTGCGAAGCCATCACCATATATACCAGTACCATTCCCAAACCCACAGCCAAAATCAGCAACCCAAATGCTTCTTTCTTTTCTTTTTCGGCCCCGGCAAATTTATAACTGAAACCGGGCGGCGCAGGAAGCTTGGCGAGCGTTTTCCTAACGTCGGCTGCTACGGAACCGAGGTCTCTGCCGCTGACTTCAGCAGAGACCGTAATGTAGCGTGCCTGGTCTTTTCTTTCGATTTTTGTCGGGCCGAGGCCATACTCGATTTCAGCGATGTTCGCCAGGCTGACCTGGCCACCGTCTGGCATAGTGATAAATACATCTCTCAAGTCCTCAATTCTGTCTCGGTCTTTTTGCTGAAGCCGAACTTGGACATCATATTCATCTCCGCCCTCGCGATATCTCGTTGCAGTAGTGCCTGCAAAGAATGTCTCTATCGTTTTGCCGATAGTCTTGACATCAAGTCCCAGTTTTGATGCCTTCTCGCGGTCAACGATAACCTTAATCTCCGGCTTTTCTTCTTTTCGGCTGATTTGAACATCCTGGAGACCTTCAACGGCCTCCATCGCCGACTTAACGGAGTCGGCATATTGGCGCGCTTCATCCATATCGTGGCCGTAAAGCTCGACAGCCAATTTTCCGCCGGCGCCAAATATCATTGCCTCCAGAGGGTCTTCGGCACTATAGCGAATAACTGCACCCGGTATCTTATCGGTAATTTTGCGGAGTCGTTCTATTAGGTCTCTCGGCGAAGCGCTGCGCTGCTTTTTAGGTTTCAAGCTGATAAACAGAAAACCCTTATAGGTTTCCTCCTCTGTAGCCATGTGCCCACCGCCGGCGGAACCATAAACACCCCAGCGGATAAAACTGTCCCGCCTCTCAGGAACTTTATTTTCTACTATTGTTTGTAACTGCTGCGCTACGACACCGGTACGCTCATAGCGCGTGCCGATTGGCAGTTCATACTCTGCCGATATTCGATTTTGGTCCTGCTCGGGGAAAAACTCGGTGCCGATAAACCCAACAATACCAATGCTCCAGACAAAGAAAACGATGCAGGAAATAAAAACGGTTTTGCGATTTTCCAGCGACCAATTCAGGAATTTCACATACATCTGTTCCATTTTGCTCAAAACTGTCTCACCTAAATTGTAAAAGAGGTCTAATATTGACTTTGATGAATCCGCATCACGCACTTTAAGAAATTTGGAACACAGCATTGGCACAAGCATAAGAGCCGTAAACAGCGAGGCCACCAGAGCCATCGTAACAATAGCCGCAAACTGTCCGAATATGATTGCTGTTATTCCACCAACAAACATAATAGGCGCGAAAATAGAAATGGTCGTAAGTGTCGAAGCGATTACAGCTACGCCCACTTCATTTGCTCCGAAGACGGCGCCCTCCTTGGGTCTTTGCCCTTTGTTGCGGTGACGATTGATGTTGTCAACAACAACGATGGCATTATCGACCACAAGACCAACGGCAACAGCTAAGCTGGCAAGTGAATCGGTATTGATGGTGTAATCGGCCAGCCACATCAACAGAAACGTGATTATCAGCGATGTTGGAATGGCAACAGCAACTATAATGGCGGCACGAAGGTCTCTGAGGAAAAAAAGAAGCACTATAAAAACAAAACAGACCGCCCAAAAAACCGTATTGCGCAAAGTGCCCACCGAAGCCAGGATGAACTCCGAATTATCCATAACAATCCTCGGCTCAACATCAGGTGGCAAGTTCTTCTTTATCTCTTCGAGTTTAGCCACAACTTCCCGGGCTACTTCGACCGTATTTTCACCGCTTTGCTTTTGAATAAATACAGCCATTCCTCTCCTACCGTTGATGCGCACATCATACGTGCGTTCCTTGAAAAAATCTCTTACGTCGGCAACGTCTTTCAACTTTATGCCAATTCCGTTACGCTGGGCAATGACGACATCAGCAACCTGCTCCGGACTGGAAAATTCTTCCGGTGTGCGTAAAAGATAGTCCTTGTGACCGGTTTTCAAGCTGCCACCGGGAGTGCTGATGTTTTGGGCGGCAAGAGATGATTTGACCTGTGCAACTGATAGATTCAAGGCCGCCAATCTGTCGCGGTCGATATCAATCCGGATCTGTCGCACCAGGCCGCCACGAGCTGCAGCCGAAGCAACCCCTTTAACGCGCTTGAGCGGGTCAATTATCTGGTCATCAACTATATCCTCCAAATAGGGATAACTGTCCTCGGCTGTAATCGCAATTACTACGATGGGTATCATCGCGAGGTCAAACTTAAAGATAACTGGATTTTCAGATTCTTCCGGCAGTCGCTCTCTAATCAGGTCAAGCTTTTCACGCACATCATTGATCGATTCATCTATTTTCTCGCCCCAATTAAATTTCAACGTCACCGCTGACAGTCCTTCTCTTGAAACCGAAATTACCTCATCAACGCCGGAAATGGTGCTCAGAGTATCCTCAATCGGCTCGGTAATTAACGTCTCGACTTCTTCAGGTCCTGCCCCCTGGTATGCAGTCAAAACTGAAACGGCCGGTATTTCCAACTCCGGCATCAAATCCAACCCCAGCATTGACATCGAGACCAGCCCCAAAACCACCATTGCAACAAATATCATCAAGGTGGTTACCGGCCTGTTTACGGAAATTTGCGCAAGCTTCATTTGATATCCTCTATTCGCACAATCTCGACGACCATCCCGTCAGTCAGATAGTTCATTCCGTTAACCACAAGTGTCTGGCCCGCTTTTAACCCGTCAGTTATTTCATATCTTTCCGCTTGCCTTATACCAATCTCCACAAAACGCTTGCGGGCAATTCCCTCTTCGACTACATATACATAATGCCTGTCAATCTTGCCGCCAAGAATAACATCACGAGGGACAACCACCGCATCGTCTTTGCGCTCTGTAATTAAAGTTACCCTTGCAAACATACCAGGTTTCAGCAGTAATTCATCATTCTTCAGACGTATCTCAACTTGTATTGTGCGGGTTTGTTCATCAAGAGCCGGATAGATTGAATACACGCTTGCTTTGAACTGCTTTTGCCCGAATGCATCAACCTTGATTTTCGCAGGCGTACCGACGGTAATTTCGGAGCCGTATTTTTCCGCAGCAGCAACGATTACTTTCACAGTCTTCATATCGGCAACGGTAACAATCCGGTCTCCCACCTTAATCAGATTACCCTGGTCGATGTGTTTTGCCGTTATTATTCCCTCAATCGGCGAGCTAATCGTTGATTCGCCCAAATTTATTTCGGCAAGCTCCAGATTAGCTTTGGCCAAACTTAGCCGAGCCTTCGCCAGTTCTGCAGCCGTTATAGCTTTGTCCTTGCTCTGCTCTGTAGCTGAGCCGCCTTGGTATAAAGCTATAATGCGCTGCCTTTCGCGCTCGGCATCTTCAAGCTCAACCTCTGCGGCTTTGACACCGGCCTTAGCTGCAGCAACCTGGGCCAGATAAACATCGTGGTCAATAACCGCAAGCTGCTGGCCCTTTTTGACCACCAAACCCTCCTCAACGGCAGCTGAATTACCACCATCCAAAACAGCTTGCAAAGATTCAATTCTTCC
The DNA here is from genome assembly GCA_030601845.1 of Phycisphaerae bacterium. GTDB lineage: Bacteria > Planctomycetota > Phycisphaerae > Sedimentisphaerales > Anaerobacaceae > JAUWAY01. The sequence goes on along the minus strand of JAUWAY010000002.1, from coordinate 107,645 downwards.
GGCCACTTTTGATTTCACATCTACAACCGCGTTTGCTTTTATCCAGCCGGTCAGTTCTATCGTCTCTTCTATCGAGCCGGTGCTTACAACTTCCACCTCAACCGGCACTGTTCTTTTCTCCTCCGGACTTTCGGCGGATTTGCGAAAATACCCAAACCAAAAGGTAACAAAGACCAATACCAATGCGACTACCCAATAAATGATTCTTCTAATTATTTTCATTTTGTCTGCTCCCGCTTAGGGTCTGGGCATCTGGCCGTCCAACCGTCTGAGCACCCATTAGAGTTCCCATTGCTTTTTGCAAATCCAATTTCGCAATCAGGTGTGAATATATGGCCTGATAATAAAACACTCTTGCGGTTGTCAAAGCGGCCTGAGCATCAATCATTTCGACCTGCGTATTTGTGCCCTCTTTATACCCAACTTCGGCAAGTCGGAGTCCCTCTTCTGCTCTGGCGAGGTTTAGCCGTTGCGACTCGACAAATTCGTCTGCGTTTTCGATACTTAATTGTGCCTTTGTCAATTCAAACAAAGCGGTTTCTTCGGTGTCGATTAAGTCTATCTGGGCTTGTTTAAATCGAGCCTTCTGTACAATTATCTCGCCTTCACGCGTAAAGCCATCAAATATAGGCAGCGTTGCCATAACTCCGGCGTTCCAGGCCCTGCCCCATTTAATATCCGTACTTCTATGCGGATCGGGCTTCGACCAGATATTGTTAAAATAGCCACTGATAACCGGCCAATACCGACTGCGGGCAATTTTAAGTAATTCGGTCTGATACTTTATATCGAACTGGCGTCCAAACAAATCAGGCCGATTCTGAAAAGCCACCTCAACAGCCTGCTCCATTGTCATCCTTGAAGGAACGTAAACGAGCTCGTCCGAGAGAGTAATGTTACTATCCTGTGAAAGGCCTATTACTTTGAGCAGATTTGTCTTTGCGATATCGATGGCATTTTTGTTTTGTATCAATTCCGCCTGGAAATTGGATAGTTCGACTTCGGCCCGTAGGACATCAAAATCGGAAGCGACACCGCCCTGCCGTTTTTGTTTTACATCCTGCAGATGTGCCTGAGCGGAGCGAACCGCATCGGCGCTAATCCGGCATAAATGCTGATTGAGCAGCACATCGTAATATGAATGACTCGCTGCATAAATTACATCCTGAACTGCCGCTCGAACGGTCTGGTTGGTAAGCAGAGAAAACAATTTTGCAGCGTTTATTTTGGCCATTATGGAGCCACCGGCAAAAACCGGCTGAGTAACTCTTAGACCGGCGGAATAATTATCAACATCACCAAGTGAAATTGTACCTTCCCCCGGGATATCAAAAGACGAGACCTCGTCAAGGCGCTGATAATTACCGGTAAGGCCCACAGTGGGCAGAATTGCCGAATACGATTTCAGGCGCTGGCCGCGGGCAATTTCTTTCTCTTCCAGGACATGCTGCAAAGTCTTATTGTTTACAAGAGTCAGCTTCAGGCAATCTTCCATACTTAACTCGCCGCTGATCAGCGTCTGGGACAGTTCTTGGCGTTCTTTGCGACTCCGCCATTGCCGGTACGCAGCGTCTCTGGACAAGCTGACCTCCTGGTAAAATTGCTCACTGGTTGTACAGCCGGCAGATATCAAAAGCAAGCCAATGCTCAGCGAATAACAAATTCGAACTAAAACTTGTCTGGTCATACGCTTGCTTCCTTTACCATCGCTCGTATTCCCGCGGCGGAGAATTTGACAATATGGTCAACTACCTCAATGAGCTCGAACCTTGGCATATTCGGACTATCGGTCTGCTCAAACATAGTTTTTGCAGCAACTGTATGTATCAATTGCCCAACGACAGAGAGTATTGCCAGCCGGGCCTTTGATTCCTCCAACCCTGGGCAAGTTTTGACCAAAGCCTGCTGCAAAGCGGTCATAACGGGCATAATCATCTCTTCGAGGAACAGGTTCCGGGGCAAGTGTCGGTCAATCATTTCTCGGGCCATAAGTTTGATGAATCGCCCCCCCCTGCTTTCACCCACCAGCGGCCCAATAAAAGCATAAGCGAATGAGCGGAGCAGGTCCTCCAGGCAAGGCTTGCCGGCACCTTGAGACATTACTTTGTCAATACTGGCGATGCGGGTATCCCGCAACAGGAGCAGATGGCCGCGCCAAACCTCGACGTACAAGTTCTCTTTGCCGCCAAAATAGTAGTTGACCGATGCGATATTGCAGCCTGCGGCAGCGGCAAGATCGCGAATGCTGGTGCCGTCGAAACCACGTTCGGAAAAAAGTTCTTCCGCCGCATCGAGTAATCTGTCCTGAACACCCTTACTGGACCTACCATTTGCTCTTTTATCGTCTAAAACCGCCATACCAGAACTCCTAAACACTCGTTTTATACGATAGTTTAAAACATTTGTTTGAATATATCAAGCATTTTTTTATTAACGATAGAAGTCCACATCATAAGACCTTTTAACATAAGTGGTTATGTATTGTCCGCCAACCAAAAAAAGCTAAAAAACGGGCTGTTAAAGCCCTCGCTTGATAGGTAAAAATTATGCCATTCGCACACGAAATAGATATGCGGAGCATAATCTCCCGCCGGATAGTGCTATGAAACATTCGAACAAAATGCGCAAATTTTCGAGAAACAAGCGTGTTTTTTGGGTCAAAAATGGGGGTTGGTGGGTTGGGTTGTAGGGGTTGGGTAAAATAGGTAAGAAAAAAGTGGTGAAAAATTGCGAAAATCTGCGAAAATTTGCGAAAAGTTGCGACAAAATTGCGAAAATCTGTGTAAAGATTGCGAAAATCTGCGAAAATTTGCGAAAATTGGGGACGTTTTGTGTAAAAATTAATCGCAGAGAACGGGGAGCATTTTAGCTTTTCTTTGGCGGAGTTAGAGGGTAAAATAAACTTGGAAATATTGAATGTCAGATTGGAAGTATGAGAGGATCATCGTGGGGTTGCAGGATATTAAGATAAAATCTGCTTACTATTCTGATGAAGACAATCTTCTTCAGGAGTTCTACATCCCTGTCTTGTCCAATTCAGTGAAATATGACCGGATAGCTGGATATTTCTCTTCTAATACATTAGCCATAGCCGCAAAGGGGATTGCAGCGTTCGTAAAAGCTGGCGGGAGAATCAGGTTAATTGCTAACGTTGTTCTTTCTGAGAATGACCAAGAAGCCATAAAAAGGGGTTTGCTCGAAAAAGAAAAGGAAGTTATTACTGAAATAGAAAATTTGGAAGACCAACTTAAGAAAGACCATATAAGAATGCTTGGATGGATGGTCAAAAACAACCTAATGGAAATTAAGATTGCGGTAGTTAAGAGTGGAATTGAACACCAGAAAACCGGAATTCTCGAAGATTCAAGTGGTAACATTGTTTCTTTCAGCGGTTCTGATAATGAGACGGTTCAAGGCTGGCTTCACAATGATGAACAGTTCCATGCCTTTTGCAATTGGAAAGAAGGGGACAGAGCTCACTTATCGCCAGACATAGAAAGATTTGACAGACTTTGGGGGGATAGAGGCGTAAGGGTGAGAGTTTACAATGTATCAGAGGCCTTTAAGAAAGGGTTAATCCGAAATGCTCCAAGCGATGACGAGGAGTTCGGGAAACTATCTTGCAGAGTTACAGATCAATTGTTGCGGGAACACTCTCAAAGGTACAGCCATGACAAAAAGCCGAGTGGAATAAAGCTAAGAGACTACCAGAACCAAGCCGTAAAAAAATGGGTAGATAATAGCTGCAAATGTATTTTTGAAATGGCTACGGGAACAGGTAAGACTTTTGCCGCATTGGCCTGTTTAGAGCGTTTGCTATCAGAGCAAAACAAAACGGTTACGGTTATCGGCTGCCCTTACAACCATATGATAACTCAGTGGAAAGAAAACTTAGAGGAATACGGACTTAAGATTAATACACTCATCGCTGATAGTAGTAAATCAAATTGGAAAGACGAATTGGCGGATAATATTAGAGATATTAACAATGATGTCGCAGAGCACTTAATTGTTCTGACCACGCACGACACCTTTTACAGAGACGATTTCCTTGAGATCATACGAATAGCAAAAGTTAAGTTGTTCCTAATCGCAGATGAAGTCCACGGAATGTGGTCTGAAAAGAGGAAGTGTGGATTTATTACTGATTACGAATTCAGGTTGGGCTTAAGTGCAACACCAAGCCGTTGGTTTGACGCTGAGGGGACTCAAGAACTATTCAGATATTTTAACGCCGAAGATGAAAACAATAAATTCGTTTTTTCTCTTGAGCAAGCGATAAGAACGGTAAATCCTGAAACTGGCGAGACTTATTTGGCTCCATATGAATATAAGCCGTATTTTGCTGAATTGAGCGAGGCGGAGCTTGAGGAATACGAAGAAAGAACAAAGGATATCGTAAAGGCCTACCATAAAGCCAAAAGGAAAGTAGAAAAACATAAATACTTTGTGCTTTTATGCAAACAACGCGAGGATATAATAAGGAATGCAGCAGGGAAGTATGAATCTTTTAGGGAAATAATAGAGGCTATTGGCAAACTTAAATATTGTTTAATCTACTGTTCGCCGGAACAAATTAATACTGTGCAAAAACTCCTGATTGAGAAGAACGTCAAACAACATAAATTTACGCAAAATGAGGACATTCGACCTGACCAAAGATATGGAGGCATCTCTGAAAGAGATTATTTCTTGAAAAATTTTAGTAACGGGACGTACCAAGCCCTCGTAGCAATCCGCTGCTTGGATGAGGGCGTTGATATACCCCAAGCACGCACGGGTATTATTTTGGCTAGCACAGGAAACCCAAGGCAATATATACAGCGGAGAGGGAGACTTCTTAGGCGGTATCCAGGAAAGGACAAGTCAGTAATATATGATGTAATAGTCCTACCACCTCCTAAAAGTTGCTTGCCACCCTCTCTGATTGAGTTAGAAAGGAAGATATTGAGCAGAGAATTTCAGCGATATCAAGAGTTCGCCTACATCGCGACGAATGTTCTGGAGTGCATCAAGAGAATTCAAGAAGTGGAAGAGAAACTTAATTTGTAATAAGGCCTGAGAAATGAAAGAGGACATAAACTTTAGAATAATCAAAAAGCTCCATGAGGGAACATACGGGAAGCATATCGACGGTTTTTTAGTGGACGCCATTAGGGATGAATTTGAGAGAAGAGAGCTGAGTCATTGGAAATTCAAAGAAACCTATGATAGTCTTATTGAGAAATATGCGGACCAAGAGGACTCAGAAAAATGATTATAGAAAGCTTAGAACTCAAGAACTATAGGCAGTTCCGGGACCAAAAGATTGTCTTTGCTCTTGGAGAGGATAATAAGCGTATTACGGTAATTCAAGGTGCAAATGGAACAGGTAAGACAAATGTATTGAATGCCGTTACATGGTGCTTATATGACGAAGAAAAGCATTTGGGTGATGCAGATAGGGGCCTGCCGCTGGTGAACAATATAAGTCTAAGTGCCTTGAAATTAGAACAAATCTGTCACGTTAAAGTTGAGCTTGTTCTGCGGACAAAAAATAACGAAAAGATGATTGTCACAAGAGTAGCGACATTTAAGAAAACAGGGGAAAACAAAGCAGAAAGAGTAGGGACTCCTCAGTTCGAGGTATTATATCAAAAGGACGGCGATTTTGATAAAGCTCCGGAGCCAAAACTGACCATTAATCAGTATCTGCCAAAAGATATTCAGGAATATTTCTTCTTTCATTGCGAGAGATTAGACGACTATTTCAAAGGGCCATACAATACTCGTCTTATTAAGAGAGAAGTGTTCAAAATATCACAGCTAGCGCTATTTGAGAATGTAGTCAGTCATCTCAAAAATCGAAATGACGAATATTCTAAAGAGCTGAAGAAAACCAATCCGGAGGCTAACCATATCAAACATTTGATTGACGATAAACAGGTTCAGCTCAAAGAGGCTAAAGACAAGTTAGAAGAATATTTGGATGGAGAAAAGGAGGCTACGCAACTTGAGAAACAATTGGAACGAAAGTTACGAGATTATCCCACAAGTGAAGAGATACGAGATTTGCAAGATAGACGTGATAAATTGGAAAGAAAAGCATACCATTTGGAACAGCAAGTTGCTGAACTTTGTGAGGAGCATAAGGATTACCTTATTAAGGTAGCTCCGTTACTAATGGCTTATGAAGCAATTTCCTTTATGCAGGATAATATATCTATAAAAGACGCTGCTGGATTAATCCCTCCACGTTTTAGAAGAAGCTTCCTCAAAGAACTTCTCGATCGAGGTTTCTGCATTTGCCAAACAGACTTTTCAAAGAATAATACCGCAAAGAAGAAAATCGAAGAACTTTTTCGAGAATGCGACCCACTAACAGATATAAGCCATGAGCTTAGTGTAGAGTTGAGAGACTTGGAGACAATGAAGACTGCGGTGAAGTTTTTTCATAGAGAGAATGTCAATTACGCAAAACAAATTAATAGTATGAAAAAAGAGTTGAAAGAAATAGGCATCGAAGAAAAGAAGATTACTGAAAAACTCCAAAAAGTAGACGATGCGAAAATCAGTCGTTGGGAGAAAGAATTAGAGATAGTCAAGAAAAAAAAGAGAGAGATAACCGATAACAGCGGTCGAAGAAAGCAGGAAATAGAGGATCTCGGGACAGAGATTGCAAAGCTAGTTAAAGAATACGAACGCGAGTTGAAAAAGAAACACAAACGTACCGAGCTTACAAAGAAGCTTCTATTTTGTAGCAAAGCTATGAAAGCTGCTACAGACATAAAAGAAGAAATTATGGATGAAATCAGAAGTGAGATTGAGGAACTTACAAGGGATCAATTCTTTGAGCTAATCTGGAAACGAGAGAACTTCAAAACTGTGCAAATTAGTGAAAACTACGATATCTCGGTTCTTGATCAAAACGGAGTAGAAGCAATTGGAACCCTGTCGGATGGAGAACGCCAAGTCCTTGCACTGTCATTTATAGCGGCCTTGAACATAATCTCGGGGTTTGACGCTCCTATCATCATTGACACACCTTTAGGCCGAATTTCGAAAGAGCCAAAAGCAAACATAGCTGCAAAGTTACCAAACTACCTTAAAGGAAAGCAACTAACTCTCCTTGTTACCGAAGAAGAATATACTGAAGAAGTAAGAAAGAAAATGCGGGAGTTTGTAGGAAAAGAATATAAGATTCAGTTCAGAGAGACTGAAACTGGGAATGAAGCGGAGGTGATTGAATATGAAGCGTGAAGGGCCTAAAGTAATAAATGTTGGAAAGAAGGACAAAAAGGATTTCGATCTTCTCAGAGAGGATAAAAGCAGCTTCTTCTGCGGTAGAGAGCACAAGGAAATATTCCTTATGGCGATGGTTTATGGATTTCTGAACAATAATTCTAAGCCTTTGGGAGAGAAACATTCAGGGGGGCATTGCAGAGTCGAAACTCTGAATGAGACAGACATAACCCTGATCAAGGCGATAGCGGTAAAAAAAACGGGCAGCTTAGATATTTTGCTCAATCTTAAGGAAGTTTATTCGATAGCGGAACAATATGCAACAGGCGGGATAAGCTATCTGAAAAACGACGTATTTAGCAAAAAGCATGGACACTATGACAAAAAACTCGAAGAACTACTGGTTGAACTACATAAGAAGATTAGCTAACAAGAAAAGAAATCTTGCGTAAGCTCGAAATATATAAATTAGAAATTTAGCGTGACGATGAAAACCAGCGTGCTTTTAGTTGAACCAGATTTTCCGATACCTCCAAAGAGCAAAAATCATAAGAATTTTCTGCCTATAGGCCTGCTTAAAATTGGGGGCTATCACAAGCTTAAAGGTGATAAAGTCAAGCTGGTACGCGGGCTGAAACGTTGTGGTTTTACCCCTGATCGAGTTTTGATAACTTCATTATTTACCTATTGGTGTAAATATGTTCATGAAGCAGCGAAATTTTACCATAAAGCTTATCCAAGTGCGAGAATTGAGATTGGTGGTGTATATGCATCGTTGATGCGCAAACATTGTAAAAAACACTCCCCATTTGCAAGAGTTGAGCGTGGCTTGTATCGTCGAGGTGCGGCTGAGAAGATTATTCCAGATTATTCTTTATTGTCGAGTAATCCTCACCCGGTAGATTATCAGATACTCCATACATCTCGGGGCTGTGTTAGACGTTGCGAGTTCTGTGGCACATGGCAAATTGAGCCTGTCTTTGAGGCTAAGAAAACTATCAAAGATGAAATAATATGTCGAAATTTGGTCTTTTATGATAACAACTTCCTGGCGAATCCTCATATTGAGAATATCCTTCATGAGCTCACCGAATTAAGGACCAAAAAAGAAACCTCATGGTGCGAATCCCAAAGCGGCTTTGACGGGAGAATTTTAACAAACAAACCACACTTAGGAGGGTTGATTAAGAAAGCAGGGTTTAGATATCCGAGAATAGCATGGGATTGGGGATATAGCAAATATCCGGAAATAAAAAAACAAATAGATGCTCTGGTAGAGGGTGGTTACAACCCGAAAGATATATTTGTTTTTATGTTATACAATTGGGAGATAAGCTTCGAGGAAATGGAACAAAAGCGGATACAGTGTTGGAAGTGGAAAGTACAGATTGCAGACTGTAGATATCGGCCATTACATCAGACTTTCGATAACTACAATCCAAGGAAAGTTGGACAAACAAATAGTGACTATTACATACACCAAAATGGGGGTTGGACTGATGTATTGGTTAAGCAATTTAGGAAGAATATAAGGCGCCAGAATATATGCATAAGGCACGGGTTTCCGTTTTACTCCAGAGATTTTGAGACAAAAAAACTCGATATGAAAGTCACGAAAAAAACGAAGTATTTGAAAACAAAAAGAGAAAAAGTTCAATTCCTAAGGAAAAAAGAAATAAATTTCTGGTTTGCGGATAAGACTACATATTCGTAAACATCAATTCAAAAAGGCAAAGGCGGGAACGGCATTTGAATTTTGAATTTACTATTATCGATTATCGGGGCGGTATGATTGGGGTGCCTGTCAGAGAAGGGCCGGCCTGAGAAAAAGGTGTTGATGGAAAATATATTTTGGAAGTTTATTCTTGACGGATAAATGGAAATCTGCTTTATTTTTGGGTGCGGCTGAAGACCGAGGTGATTGGTTGGCTGTAAGGGCTCTTAAATAAAGAAGTTGCGCATTCTTGCAAGATATGAGATTGTTTCGCGGAGTTTATGCTGAGCGAATGCGAAGGGCTGACAATGACCAAAGAAGTGTAATATGAGAAGTAGGATGGCCAGAAAAATTATCTGTCTTGAGTTTTTTGGAAAGGATGGAACGATGCGAATTGTCAAAGTTTCGGTTATTTTTTTTGTATGTGCTTGTGTTGTGCTGGCAAATGGTTGTATCTCGGGGCAGCAGTACAATGAGCTGAAGCTGCAAAACGACACACTGAACAAAAGAAGAGCAGAGCTTGAGAGCGAAGTAGAAACTGCGCGCTTGAAACTTGAGCAGTTAGAAAGGAGACTCGAAGCCGCTAATAGCAAGAGCGGTATTGAGGTAGACGCACTGGAGGAAAAGGTTGCTGCACTTGAGGAAGATTTGGAGAGGAAGAAGAAGCTGATTGCTTCGATGCAGCATCAGTTGCTTGCCGGGCCGGCGCTGCCGGTGGAACTTAGCACAATGTTGGAGGACTTCGCCAAGGGTGAGGAAATGGTTTCGTACGATGCAAGCCGAGGGATAGTGAAGTTCAAGAGCGATTTGCTTTTTGAAAAGGGCAGTGACGTAGTAGCGTCGGATGCGTCTGCAGCGGTTAAGTCTCTTTGTGGGATATTGAATTTGGAAGAGGCCAAGCAATTTGATATTATAATTGCCGGCCACACTGACGATATTCCTATCGCAAAGCCTGCGACTCGTGAAAAGCACCCGACCAACTGGCACCTGTCGGTGCACAGAGCAATATCTGTGTTAGCCGTAATGGCGAGGAACAATGTGACTTTTGAGCGGATAAGTGTGCGAGGTTTCGGCGAATTCCGGCCGATTGTGCCGAACAAGCCAAACAAAAAAGGCAATCCACAAAACAGACGGGTCGAGATTTACATTGTCGCCAAAGGCATATAGCACGTATCCGGTGACTCGCGAATTGTGAACCGTATCGTGGTCGAGATACCATGCCGCCCATATCCCGGCAAGGGGTTTTTCGAAGGTGTAGCAAAGTATCTGTCTTCGGCGTCGTCACCTGTAATGGTCTGTGCGAGAAAATCACCAATTAAAAATTGACCGATGCAAACCGGCTCTATGATAAAAATGATTTGAAAGAGTCAGGGCTAACTCTGACACTTCTGTTATAACCGGCGTCAAAGGATTGGCACAACGGAACGAAGGGACAGCCAAAGTGGGGTTGTGCCAAACGAAACCGCAAAAAGAAGGGGGTATCAGATGACCACAGAACAAAAAATCATCAAAAACAAGACTGGCCTGCCGGAACCGGCCAAACAGCCTGGAAACATATTAAGAGCATGCAAAATTCCCGGATATTCCCGAGAGAGCTTTTGTTAAGCTTTCAGCAGATTGAGAATAATGTGAACGCCTGAAATAGCTGGTGAAAAGTGATGGTTTTACGCCATCCTTTTTTTTGTGTAAAATACGAAATACGATATACGAAGTACGATATACGAACATTATGTTTATCGACGAGACACAAATCTGGGTTAAGGCAGGAGATGGGGGCGATGGGTGCGTGAGCTTCCGGCGGGAAAAATTCATCCCCAGAGGCGGGCCTGACGGCGGAGACGGCGGAAGAGGAGGCAGTGTTTATTTCCAGGCGGTTGAAAATCTCGACACCTTAATAGATTTTACCGGCAAACATCACTGGCGTGCTCAGGACGGCCGAAACGGCTCAGGAAATAATAGACACGGCGCAGACGGTGAGGACCTGATAATTAAGGTCCCGCCGGGCACACTGGTCTACGATGTAGATTTGGGCCTGCTGCTCAAAGACCTTAACGAGGTTGGGATGAAGGTTCGTATCTGCCGTGGTGGAAGAGGCGGAAAAGGTAATAAGGCGTTTGCGACTGCAACGAATCAAGCTCCAAGGCGTGCCGAGCCGGGCAAAAAAGGCCAGGAGAGAAATATAAAACTCGAGCTGAAACTTATCGCCGATGTTGGGCTGGTGGGTATGCCAAATGCGGGCAAAAGCACGCTGATTTCGCGGTGCTCGGCGGCGAGGCCGAAAATCGCCGATTACCCGTTTACCACGCTTGAGCCGGTGCTTGGAATCGTGGAATTGAGCGATTTCCGCCGGTTCGTTATGGCAGATATTCCCGGCTTGATTGAAGAAGCTCACAATGGGGCGGGGCTGGGCTATGCGTTCCTGAAACATATAGAAAGAACTCGAATTATTGTTCACATTCTTGATATAATGCCTACAGTTGGTTCTGAGCCGGCGGAGAATTATAAAGCTATCCGCCACGAATTGGAGCAATACAGTAAAGCCCTGGCTCAAAAAGAAGAAGTTATCGTTGCCAACAAAATAGACCTCGACCCGGATGGCAAAATTGTAAAGGATTTGAGAAAAAAGCTGAACAAAACGATTTGCCCAATATCGGCAGTTACCGGAGAAGGGATCAAGGAATTGAGCGAACTATTGTGGCAAAAGGTCAAGACAGCAAAAAGCGGACAAGATGATTCCTCTGGAGAAAAGGCAGGTTCTGATTACGTCTTGCAGTAGAAGAAAAGACCGGATGTCAAGCGTACAATACCTTTCAGCTATGGAAGGTTTTCGAGGTCAGCCAGGTCCTGGTGTCTGCCAGATGCCTTTTTGTTGATTTTCAGGTGCTTCAAGCTAATAAGATTTACTTTCACGCCGTCTAATACATCCTCCATTCGTTCAGCATAACATTCACTGAAATCGACGCCGGAAACCGTCGTGGCGAGTTCTATCCTGACAGGTGGTACGCCCAGGCGGATTATTTGCCATTCTTTGAGGAAAAGCTCCGGTGATAATTCGGGAAGGTCGAAGCCAAACTCTTTTAGGACAGCAACAATCCTCTCCGAATTGGCCGGATTCATAGCAATCCAAATATCCATATCGACGGTAGCCCGTGGATAACCATGATAACCAACAGCATATCCACCGATTAGCAAATACTCAACTTGATGAGAGTTGAGTAACTTCAAGAACTCTTTGAAGTCGGGTGGCAGATGAATCGTAGCCATAGATAATTTCCCGCATCAACTCAACGGCTTCCAGACGTTCATAAGGTGTCTTGGAGAGCCAATATGATTTCTCATCTGACTTGTCAAAAAGCGATGCTATTGTAAAGGCACCTCTTTGTATCTTTGGAAAATCGGACCTGTCCATACAATAATTATACCAGAAAAAGATAGCTGTGTAAACAAAACTTCCGGGCCTTTTTTTCGTTTCTACCCCGCACCTACTTTGGGCCCCGACCGTTGATTCAGAAGATTTATCTTGGAATCCCAAAGTAGGTGCGGGGTGGATTTTATTGACAATCTGCGGCATTTAATTAAGATATTCTTATGAACATAATCGCGGTGGATATTGGAAATACGAATATTACAATCGGGCTGTTCGTTGGTGACGAGGAGCAATTTGTCAAATCTATCCCTGGCCAGGCCGACAGCAAATTGACAGAGTGTTTAAAATCTGCCTGGGGCAAAATTCCAATCGCCGAGAGCTCCAAAGAAAAAAAACGCGATGGGGTCATCGTGGTCAGCAGTGTCAAACCCGCCTGGACCAGAAAGGTGCAGCGGAATGTAAAAGAGGAGCTGGGCGAGAAGGTATACATTATAGGTGAAAACATACCACTGCCGATGGATTTGGCTGTGGACGAGCCGGGCGAGGTCGGCACCGACAGGGTGGTCTCGGCGGCGGCGGCTTATGCGGTCGTTGAAGATGCGGTGGTGGTGGCAGATTTCGGCACTGCTGTGACAATCGACCTGGTTGACGAAAAAGGGGTTTTCCTTGGGGGAACAATCTTCCCGGGTTTTGAAATCAGTGCGGAGGCCTTGAAGAAAAATGCGGTTCAGCTGCCGATGGTCAAAGTCAGCAGGCCAAAAGGGCCGTACGGCAAGAATACTGCCGAGGCGATAAGTTGCGGGTTGTACTATTCCGCTGTCTCAACATTGCAGGAGGTAATCAGGCGGTATGCGGAGAAAATCGGCAGGTGGCCGCAAACGGTGCTTACCGGCGCCGCCGCGGAGTTGATAAAGGACGACTGCGATTTTATAGATTCGTACGTGCCGAACCTGGTCATCAAAGGCATCGTTCTGGCCTATCGAAAATATATCGAAGAAAAGGAGTAATCTTGTTTGGAGATACCCAATGGTGCCAATAGCTGTTCCCGAAATTTTTTATAAGGGCTGGTTTTGGTGGGTGATATTGTTAGGGTTTGTAGTGGTGGTCTATTTTGTTAGGAAAAAACATCCCCCAGCCCCACCAAAACCAAGCAAATTTTATAATAAGCACAAGAAAAGCATCGCTAAAATACTCGACGTTTTTTTAATCATCATTGTAGTGCTTGGCTGGGTTCCAATTCTGTATATGTCCTTATCCATTGCTGTTGAGCCTATATTCAATCCTTCCTATAGGCCCGAAATGCGGGTAGAATCCTTCCGAACGGCCTTGGCATTCTTCTTAATACCTGCAATTCCCCTTTCAAGTGTGTCAAGCGTGCTAATTGGCATTCTATCAGTTTTTCAATCGAACCTTACAAAAGTCAAAAGAATTATCCTCCTCATTATCTGTCTATTGCCGTCGGTATTCACGATTATAGCATTGCTAATTGAGCCTACAGATAAGCCCTGGTCACTTATTAAACTTGGTCTCATATATTCGTGTATTTGCTGGGTAATCAACGGACCTGCTATAATCACAGGCAAACATTTCTTTCGAGTATGGTGGGCGATCATGCGTGCATTACGCCTGGTATCAGGGGAATATCCCGGGTGACATGGAGGGTGTCATGAGCACATTTGCTGCGGTAATGACCGGTAAAGGGACCGGTGCGATATCGACTGTTGCGGTTTTCGGCGATTCGGCTGAAGCCATCATAAAAAAGATATTCAAGCTGGCAGGGACAAAGCCGGCTATTCTTAAAGCCGGCAAAATTCTGCTTGGTACAATCAGCGACGGCTGCGAGACAATCGACCACGTTACAATCGGATGCGAAGGGACAAACAACTTTGCCATAAACTGCCACGGTAATCCTCTCATCGTTGAGATGATAATGGAACTTTTGCAGCGTCAGGGAGCCAGGTTAGTAACGGCAGAAGAGCTTCTGGCCAAAACCTTACGTGCAGAAAAACCCATCGATACGATTGCGCTCGAAGCGCAGCTTACCCAGGCCAGGGCCAGGACGATTGAAGGTGCTAAAATAAGCGCAAATCAAATCGAAGGGGGTCTCAGCAAAACGGCAAGGGAATGGCTTGAAAACATAGACACGAAGACAGCTGAGCAAATTGCGGCCGAGGCCGGGCAGATACTCGAGGCGAGCCAAACGGCGAGACTGATTATCTTCGGCTGTAAAGCAGTAATAGCCGGGCCGCCAAACAGCGGCAAAAGCACACTGTTAAATTGCCTTTGCGGCAGGCAAAAAGCAATAGTTACCGATATCAAAGGCACAACGCGAGACTGGGTTGCAGCGCGATGTCGAATGGAGACGCTTTCAGTAGAGTTGATTGACACAGCGGGACTGGACGAAAAGCTCGCGACAACACCCAAAGATACTATTAAAAAGGCAGCTCAACAAAAGGCCATCCAGATTTTAGAAGAGGCGGATTTGGTCTTACTCGTTTTAGATAACAGCGAAACCTGCAACCCGCTTGACGAAAGACTGCTTGAGAAGATAGCGGGCAAAAAAGTCCTGACGGTATTGAACAAATCGGATTTGCCTGCCAGGTTCGACGTCGGCAAATTACCCGAAGAGTTGGCAGAGATGGTGCAGATAAGTGCGAAACTCGGAACGGGGATTGAAAACCTTACCGAGAAAATCCGGCAGGTTTGCGGCGTCGCCGGCTTTGATTTGAAGACCGCTGTATGCATAACAGGTCGGCAGGAGGGGTTATTAGAACAACTCAAAGCAGCTAAATCCAGAGAACAGATGGTCTCAATCATAACAGAGTTGTTAAACGGCCGGCTGAGTGTATAATCTTGTGATATGGCTATGCAAGGCGAAAAACTTACGCCGGCGATGAAGCAGTTTCACCAGTTCAAGCAAAAATATCCCGACTGCGTGCTGTTTTTTCGGATGGGTGATTTTTACGAGACCTTTTACGACGATGCCAAGCTCTGCTCTCGGGTCTGCGGTCTGACCCTGACCAGCCGAAGCAAAGGTACTAATCCTATCCCGTTAGCGGGCGTGCCATATCACGCCGTTGAGGGATACATAAAGAAGATGTTGCAGGCCGGCTACAAGGTCGCTGTCTGCGAGCAGGTGGAAGACCCCAAAACGGCAAAGGGCGTTGTCAAGCGTGATGTCGTGCGAATTGTCACGCCGGGGACACTCACGGACGATATACTTTTAGAGGCCAAGGAGGACAATTTCCTCTGCGCGGTCGGTCTTGGGGCAAAACGAGAAGCGGCAATTAGCTGGGTCGATATTTCGACGGGTCATTTTTTTGTGCAGGAGCTGCCGGAAGAAAGATTGCTCGATGAGGTGGTAAGACTGTCACCGGCTGAGTGTCTTCTGCCCGACAGGCGTGGCGAGCTGTTTGAGGCCGAGACAAGGAAGCTGACCAGAGATATAACACAACTAACCGGCGCGATTGTAACGCAGCGCCCCGGCTGGTATTTCGACCCCTATCAGGCAAGGCAACGGCTGCTGAAGCACTTCGGCACGGCCACGCTGGAAGGTTTCGGTATCAGTGACGGTGATGATGGTTTGATACCGCCTGCCGGTGCTATTATCGAGTATCTGAACGAAACGCAAAAGACCACGCTCGGCCATATCCAGAATTTGAAGAAAATCAATCGCAGAAGATTTCTGCAAATCGACCAGACATCTCTGCGGAGTCTGGAAATCCTGCGAACCATTCGCACCGAGAGCAAGGCCGGTTCGCTGCTGAACTGTCTCGATGAGACACTGACGGGGATGGGCGGCAGGATGTTTCGAAGCTGGCTTTGTATGCCGTTGTGCGACGTTGGGGCGATAGAGCTTCGCCAGGATGCTATTGAAGAATTGAAGGAAGCCGACGGCAAATTGGCTGAGGTCCGCAAATTGCTTTCGGTTGTAGCCGACACCGAGCGAATCGCGGCCCGCGTCAGCACATTGCGGGCAACTCCGCGAGATTTGGTAGCGCTTGCGGCGACACTGCGGCGGATACCACTGCTGCGAGAGGTTTTGCAACAATTCGGCGCCGACCTGCTTGTGCGGTTAGCGCAAAAATGTGACAGTATGGACAAATTAGCGGATTTGCTCGAAGCGGCGATTGAGCCGGAGTGTCCGGCGCATCTTCGCGATGGGGGCGTGATAAGGGCGGGCTTCGATGAAGAACTCGACCGGCTGCGCTCAATTTCGAAAGACGGCCAGAGCTGGCTGAGACAGTATCAAAAAGAACAAATCGAGCGAACCGGCATCCGCAATCTGAAAATTGGTTACAACAAGGTCTTCGGCTACTATATCGAAATAAGTCGCTCAGCGGCGGATAAGGCACCCCCCGGCTACGTGCGAAAGCAGACAATCAAAAATGCAGAGCGCTACATCACCGAAGAGCTGAAGGAATATGAAACCGAGGTGCTCAGCGCCGCCGAATCGGCGCTGGAATTAGAGCGCGAACTCTTCGAGCAGGTCCGGCGGCAGACGGCCCAGTATGTAAGCCGATTGCAAGGGCTTGCTGACACTCTCGGGCAGTGTGATTGTCTCGGCGCGCTTGCGTTTTTAGCCAGGCGACGAAACTACATCCGCCCCAAAATAACCAACGGCGGCGAGCTTGTCATAAACGAAGGCAAACATCCGGTTCTGGCCGAAACACTCGGGCCGGAATTCGTCCCGAACGACATCGAGCTGGGCAACGGTGCCGGCGACATCCTTGTTATAACAGGCCCGAATATGAGCGGAAAAAGCACATATATAAGGCAGACCGCGCTACTGGTCCTGATGGCACAGGCCGGCTCGTTCATCCCCGCCAAAGATGCGACTATCGGGCTGGTTGATAGAATCTTCACCCGCGTCGGCGCTTCGGATGAGCTGGTCCGCGGCCAATCGACCTTTATGGTTGAAATGACCGAGACTGCAAACATCATCAACAACGCCACGGTTAAATCGCTGGTAGTACTCGACGAGGTCGGACGCGGCACGAGCACCTACGACGGCCTGTCACTTGCCTGGGCGATTACCGAGCATATCGCGAACAAGCTGAAATGCCGAACGCTCTTTGCAACACATTTCCACGAAATAACAGAGTTGGCTGAATTGTTCACGAATGTCAAAAACTGCAACGTCGCTGTTCGTGAATGGATGGATGAGGTGGTCTTTTTGCACAAGATTCTGCCCGGCGGAACGGACAAAAGCTACGGCATCCACGTCGCAAAATTAGCCGGCGTACCAAAATCGATTGTCAAGCGAAGCGCCGAAATACTGGAAGAATTAGAAAGCACTTTCCAAAAAGAAGCAACCGGCGAGCACCTGTCAAAACACAAAACAAAACAGCCGGACAAAGACTCCCTCTTCGTCCAGAAACACAAATCCGTCCTCGATAAACTTAGTTCAATCGATACAAATAATCTTACACCGCTCGAAGCAATCAACATGCTCGAGGAAATAAGAAAAGAAATCAATAACCAATAATTTGTAATCCGTAAATTCTTCTTATATAATAGAACAAAAAGAAGAGGCTAACTTATGATAAGTAATGAAATATTACTTAAGGTCAAGCAGCGCCTGGTTGATGGCTTTCAACCAGAGAAGATCATCCTTTTCGGCTCACAGGCCAGGGAAACAGCCGACGACCGCAGCGACATTGACATTCTGGTCGTGTGTTCGTTTACGGGTAAACGCCGGCATCTAATGCTCGAAATGGACAGAGCCCTGGGTAGGTTGGATTATGCGTTTGATATAATCATTTTGAGGCCGGAAGAATTCCAGATAGATTCTCTTATAGCCGGAACTGTAGGAAGGTATGCCAGCCAGGAAGGGAAGGTCCTCTATGAGCGAAATTGAAAAAGAAATACTGAAAAAGGTGATGCAGTGGCTAAGTCTCGCCGATGAAGACTTAAATCTGGCTTCTCACGCACTTGGTCTTGGAGCTCAAAGCCCTTATCGTTTAATCGCATATCACGCCCAACAATGCGCCGAAAAGTACCTTAAAGCTTTTCTGGTTTATCATAACGTGGATTTTCCATACACACATAGCATTAGGGTTCTGTTGAAGTTATGCTCAAATCTCGCAGCGTGGGCACAAACTCTAAAAGATGCGGAGGAACTGAGTCCTTATGCTATTACAGTTCGCTATCCGGCAGAGGACCAGGAGGTTACAGAAGCCGAGGCCAAGCAAGCTATCGAGCTTGCCCGGAAAGTCCGACAGCAGGTGCGAACAGCACTTAAACAGCTCGGCGTAGATTTGCCACAGTAATCCAAAAACACAAATCCGTCCTCAATCGGCGAGAATCTTCTCAAGTTGGACAACAATACCCGGCAGGTCTGCACGACTGCGGCCTTGTGAGAAAGCAACCGCTTCGCGAGCAGCATCAAGAATATGGTGAATACGAACGTTATCATTCTCGAACATACTGCACCTCTGCTTCAGATATTACTTTATCACGAAAATATCTGCTTATGTCCTCAGGCGTCCGCATATCAACTTTATATCCTAACAAGCCGGACAACTCTTCCTGCATTTCAAACAGCTTAAAGAAACCAGGAATATGGCCAGGTATAAAATCAACCAAGACATCTACATCGCTTTCTGGCCCAAAATCACTCCGAAGAGCCGAGCCAAAAATTGCCAGGCGCTGAATATGGTGGCACCGGCAAAAATCCGCGATTTCATCTTTTCGTATTATAATGCTTTTGTTCATATATTATTTTCTCACCAGGTATATAGCTTGGCTTAAATCATACGCAAATCAGATTTTATAATACTTCTCTCACCCATTCCCATCAAACCCAAATTGGAGGGAGGGGTAAGTTATTTAGACCAATGTTCGGCTAAGAGGGCAAAGTCGAAGAAGTTTACCTTGCCGCTGTCGTCTAAATCAGCGATAAGAGGTGGGCCTTGGCCCTGCTCATGCAGCCACTGGGCCACTAACACGGCCAAATCATAGTAATCGACTGTTCCGTCTCCATTAAAGTCAGCGGGTGAGCAGGTTTTGACCACAATGTTCAACGTGGCCCAGTCGAGTGCCTCATCCTCTCCGATGAGCAGGTTCAGCCTGGCGTCCTGCAAGAACGACAGGTCAGTTCCAACGAATTCAAAGATTAAAAAACCGCTGCCGGTGTTGGGCAGCTCCTGGTCGCCCAGGCCGAGTTCTTCAAATCTGACGCGATGAGGTTCGTCGATGGCCTCGAGCCACAATGAATCGTTGCGGGTCCTTCCGCCGGTTCTCTGCATTGCCACCGTCAGCGTTGCTGCGGCCACACGCTCATCGGGTTCCAGAGCGAACGTGAAGGTAAAGGGCACCAGATGGTTGCTGGTTTTCTGGTCGAACTGCTCTACTATCCAGCCCTTGTTAGCCGCATAGACTTCGACCTCCGTAAGCCAGTTCACATCGACAAAGACATCATCGTCACTGGCGGGGCCATCATAAACGTAGGCGTCGAAGTCGCCCACCCAGTACTCACGAAACCGGGCGTTGGGCTCTGCCAGCCGCTCGTTCAACTGGGCGATGTATAGACTGTTGTTCGGATTATTGACCGGGTCCCCGAGGTCTACGTGCTGGCCGTGCGAGTCATATATGCCTATCGGGGCGTCGAGGAAATCGCTCGGATTTGTGATTGTTCCGATTCCGCCGATGACCCAGTTCTGGGCTGTGAAGGGATTCTCAACCTTGAACTGCGGGGCCTGGCAATTCCAGAAGACGATATTGGCACCTGACCAGCCGTGGCCGGTGCCGCTATTGCCGCGGTTGCGGGCGGCAAGCGATGAGCCGCCGCCGGAGACATCAATATTGTCATAGAGGTAGCCGCTGGCCCAGCGGTGGTGCGGGCCGACTTCGGTATTACACCGCGCAGCAATACAGTTGTAAAAAACACCAGGGCCCCTGTTCCTGGAGCTATTGACGTAATCGTGCCGGCCGTCCTCGGAATAACAGCCCTCAAACAGACACAGTTGCCCATAGTTGCCGAATGGATACCGCCAGCCGCCTGTCCTCGGACCCTTGGGCAATAAGCTCGAACAGTCCTTCACGGTTACCGTCCTGCTGTTTTTGCTGACGGATACAACCGCATAAGAAAAGTGCACCCCTGTTACATCACTAACCCATGCATCTTCAACCGCTGATAATTGAATAAAGTTCTTGTAGTGGTCCGGATCAAAATCATCGACTCCATCATATTGGCTCACTCCCCGCAGATTTTCGATGCCAACGTTGCTCAGCCGGCCGGTCTCAGTAACCCTGTAAATCCTTCCTCCGTCCCATTGCTGGTCAATTAAAGTTGGGATGGGAGCGTTTAGAAAGACACGGTTGGCATCAATCCCTACAATTACCCTGTCCATATAAAACTGGTATGAGTCTGCGGTCCACTGAACGGTGTCACCGGCATCCGGGATGCGATCCATACCGATCTCGGTGATCCACGCGTCGTTACAGCGCCGATGCACGATTACACGGTCGCCTACGTTCAGGTTCTCCACCGAGTCCAGCCGAAAACTCGCAGCTCCAACCGGCACATACTTATCGATAACATCGTGGCTTGTCCCCGGCAGCTCTGACGAGGAGTAAGAGCTGCTGACTTTAATCAGGGTTTCCTGAGATGTGCCGGTGGCCGTCAGTACCGTGTCGCCGGCGCCCTGGCCGCTGCCGCGAAGAACCACACCGCTGGCTTTGATTTTCAGGGTCTTGTTATCATCGATCTGATAATCACCCGGCTGCAGTTGAACTACGCCCCGGAAGCCATACTCATTCAGAGGCATTGCAGAAACCTGATTAATTGCATTCCTGATATTCTGGTAATCGCTGCCCTCGGTGGGCGCAACGGTAACAATCCTGTCGGCAGTGACCAGTTGCGTCACGTCCGGGACCGGCACGCCGCCGCCCATATATCCGACCATAGAGAAGTCCGGGACGCGATCGCCGAGTTCCGTTGGCGTGTAAATCAAACGCCCGCTCACACCCGGATATACCAACTGGCTGTAGTTGTCCTGTCCGAGTGACACTGCGCCTGTGGTCGAGACCACCACGATGACCAAAATCAATAAAACCTTGCTTTTAAGCATCATCCCCTGTCTCTTTTTGACTTTTTTAATTTTGCCTCTAAAGTTATGGTGGACTCATTGCGCTAATTTGGGCTTGGTGTCAAGTTTTCCGCAAGAATCGCAAAGTCAACGAAGTTTACTGTGCCGTCACCGTCGAGGTCGGCGGCCAGCACGCCTGAGTCATGCAGCCACTGGGCCACCAACACAGCCAAATCGTCCCAGTCGACATCACCATCCGGCTCAAAATCTCCGAGTGCAACGGGGTCGAGGTGAGCTATGCCGATAGCATCCTCGCCGCAGCCGGAATAGAACAAATACAGCTCTCCGTCGATGTCCTCGAATACGTACGGGTCGCGCAGCTGGTTGACGTTCTCCGGAGCGTCACCACCTTCTGATGGGTCTGGCGGGAATTGGCCGCCCTCCCAGCCGGGCTCGGCCTCGAGGATTTCCTCCGGCGGGAAAGTCGAGTCCCACAAATCGTAGTCGCCGACGACCAGGTCAATCGTGGACATTTGAATCCGCTCAGGCGTGTCACCTCTGCGGCTGTAAAAAACTTGCAGTGTATCGCCAAGCAGATACACGGCAGTGTGGCGCACTCTTCCCGAAAAGCCGGCCTCTTCGAGGTCGTCCGCGAAGGGGTCATTGGAGCTTCTGGTCCACAGGTCGTCGCCGAAATCGAAGCCGGGCGGCGGTGCCCAGGGGTCGTTGGCGTCCGGTGCTTTATACAGGTCGGCACCATTATCAAGGGCATAAAGATTGTCGTTGTAGTCGAAGACGCGAAAGTAGCTGCCACCTAAAATCACCGGCTCGATGTTACCGTTGAAGTCCAGGCCGTAGTCCGATGTGGCAACAAAGCTGTTCTGGCCGACATTGTTGCCGTTATACCTGGTTGGGCTGTGGAAGTACATTATAATTCGCTCGTTGTCGTCATCGGCGAAAACATCAGGCGAGGCAATGTGGTTACGGACGGTGATGTCGTTGCCGATATCGATTTCGTCATTGCTGTCAAGACTGAGCACACCACGGTCGTCAAGGGGCACGCCGGTACCGACATTGTAAAGGTGCCAGGGGCCTTCGATGTCCTCGGCCCAGGCCAAACGGATGTAGTCGCCTCTGTGATGGGCGAAGTACAGATAGTAAATGGCATTTGGGTCGGCGCGGTTTTCCGGCGCAATCCAATCGGGAATACGAATTACCGAGGCCCCGTTGATGTTCTCGCCCTCCGTCATGCCGGCACCATTCTCGTGGGTTGCGCCCAGGTCAATGAACATTTGCTCAGTGATAATCGGCTGGCTGTTATTTAGCCGGGTAACAATGTAAGCAGCCGACGGCGGAGGCACGTATCCTTCGGGATGGACCGTAACCGTCACTACATCGCCGGAACTTTTCTCACCGTCAGTGGCATAAAGGAACAGGACATAATCTCCAGCCGTGTCGAATGTCGCATTCGAGTCTTCAACTTTATTATTATCGAAATATACCGTTGACCCATCCGGCTGGCTTTGCACCGACCAGGTTATATCTAAATATCCATTGGGGTCTCCTATACCATCATCATTGACTGAGCCGTCCAGTTTGACGGTATCATCCGGCAGTATGAGAGTTTTATCTTCGCCGGCGTCAACCACCGGCGGGATGTTCTCGCCGGGGCCAAATGCCGTTACCATGGTTTTGCCTGCATCATAAACTGCGCAAATCGTACCTAAGCCGCCGTAGCCGACAATTATCGGCGGCTCCTGGTTGACATAATCATTGATAGTCGAGACCGCATCGCCGGCTATTACCAGCGTGCCAGCATATATGTCTATCAAGGCAGTACCTACATCAGTTGTAGTGTTGCCTACAGTCAAGCCGCCGGTACCTACCTCAACGGTTCCGCCACGCAGGTATATGGTTCCGAAACTACCCGTGTGGTAGGCCAGATTGAGATAACCACCGCTGGCTGTGCACAGATAACCGTCGCTCATATCGATAGCAGCGTCACCATATCGCCCAACTTCTATGTCGTCGGCTCCGATGATGCTTGTGCCGGGGCCGCTGATATAAAGCGCTCCCACCTGTCCGCCCGGCCTCTTACGCCCGATACGCAGATCGCCATCTACATTCAGTATTGCACCGCCGGTTACCGTCAGTTCGCCAACAGTGTCAGGGGCATGGGCAATCCTGAGTTGGTCACAGAAGCCGGTGTCTCCATCAAGCCTCGGCCAGACCATCGTGGTCGTATTTTCTACGTTAGCGTCGTCGGCGCTGTCGGGCAGGCCGTCACTCCAGTTGCCTGAATTATTCCAGTCGCCGTCGCCGCCATCGTTAGTCCAGGTTGTATCCGCCGATGCGTTACCGGCCAGGGCCACCGCTAAAACCAACGTTGATATTATAATTGTAACTTTCATCATCCTCTGCTTTATCTGAATATTACATTATCAAAGTTATTTTATCATATTGTCTGAGAAAACTCAATTAGAAAGTGTCCTCGGTCTATATCAGTTGCAGTTTTTGGGCCTTGTAATCGACCGTCGGTTTTGTATAATTGGCCGGCTAAGATAGAATTAAGAATTGTAATTAGAAGAACATTGGAAATAATCAATTAGCAATTCGATTGGAGGTATTATTATGACAAGGAATTTAATCTCATCACATTTCTTTGGCCTGAGAGCACTGTCGATTATAGCAGTTGTTTTTGGCGGCTTTTTGACGTCTCCGGGCATTTGCGCCCAGCAAAGAAAGTATAACGATGAATACTACGGTGCTTATCTAAGTCGCGTGGCGTTTCCGCTGGGGGGCATAGGAGCAGGGATGATTTGCCTCGAGGGTACCGGCACTATTTCACACGTCTCGGTTCGTAATAAACTGGATATGTTCAAGGAGCCGTGCGTTTTTTCCGCCATTTGCATCAAAGGCAAAGAGAATATTGCCAGGATACTTGAAGGCCCGGTCCCGTCGTGGAAATCTTTTGGCAGGCCCGATACCGGAAGGGGCTCAAGGGGTAAGACATACGGTCTGCCGCGGTTTGCCAAGGCAACTTTCAAAGCACGGTTTCCGTTTGCAACCATAAAGCTTGAGGACCCCAAAATCCCGTTGAAAGTCCAAATCACGGGATGGAGTCCGTTTGTCCCGTCCGATGCGGACAATTCCAGTCTGCCGGTAGCGGCGCTGGAATATCGCTTTGTCAATCCAACCAGCCGTTCTGTGGAGGCGGTTTATTCTTTTAACTCCCGAAACTTTATGTCCACGGGCGTCGGAAATAAGGTATTGAAAATGCAAAACGGCCTTGTCCTGTGGCAGCCGGGCAGCGAAAAGATGCCCTGGCAGCAGGGGGCATTTGCTGTTTACGTGGATAGTCCTGACGCAAAAGTAAACTGCGTCTGGTTTCGCGGCAGATGGTCCGACCCATTAACAATAGCGTGGAAAGATGTCCAGGATGGCAACTGTTATGAAAAACCGCCGGTAACTGAAGGAAACCCCAGTCCGGGAGGCAGTATTTTTGTGCCCCTAAAGCTTGGGGCCGGCCAGGAAAAAACCATCACAGTTTTGTTTTCATGGTATGTGCCTGAAACTGACGTGCGCTTAGGCACGGACCCCAAGGATGCTGCTGAGCAAAGCAGTAAGAAACCGTTAACATACAAACCGTGGTACTCCGGCCGGTTCGCAAGCATCGATGAGGTTACCGATTACTGGCGGGAAAATTATGCAACACTGCGAGATAAAAGCAAACAGTTCAGCGATTGCTTCTACGACACAACGCTGCCGGACGAAGTAATTGAGGCCACAGCCGCCAATCTGACTATACTTAAATCCCCCACGGTCCTTCGCCAGACTGACGGTCGATTATGGTGCTGGGAGGGATGTAACGATAGCGCCGGCTGCTGCTACGGCTCCTGTACCCATGTCTGGAATTATGCCCAGGCGATACCACATTTATTTGCTGACCTGGAACGAACCCTGAGGCAGACCGAGTTTGACGAATCTCAGGACGCCAGAGGGCATCAAACGTTCAGGGCCTCTCTGCCTATTCGGGCCTGCGTTCATAATAGATATGCTGCTGCCGATGGGCAGTTAGGCGGTATAATGAAAGTTTACCGCGACTGGCGTATAAGCGGGGACACCAAATGGCTAAAGGGCATCTGGCCGAAAGTTAAGACGAGCTTGAATTACTGCATTGAAACCTGGGACCCGGAACATAACGGCGTCCTCTCTGAGCCGCACCATAATACATACGACATAGAGTTCTGGGGGGCGGACGGTATGTGCAGCAGCTTCTACCTGGGGGCGCTTAAAGCGGCAATCGAGATGGCCAAAGCCCTCAACGATGAAGTTCCGCTATATGCTTCTTTGCTGAAAAAAGGACAGAAATACCTTAACGAGGAACTGTTCAACGGTGAGTATTTCTATCAAAAGATTCAATGGAAACAGCTGCGAGCAAAACCATTAGAAATGAGCACAATGGTCGGCAGATATTCCCCTGAAGCTGTTGAGCTGCTTGCCAAAGAGGGGCCGAAATACCAGTATGGCGATGGGTGCATATCCGACGGCGTGCTCGGTGCCTGGATGGCCTCGCTTTATGGAATCGGTGACATTTTAGATGAGGAGAAAATCGCAAGCCATCTGAAAAGCGTTCACAAGTACAACCTGAAAAAGGACCTCTCGGGACACGCCAATCCTCAGCGGCCGGGATACGCGCTGGGTAACGAAGGCGGGCTGCTTCTTTGCACCTGGCCTAAAGGCGGCAAGCTTAGTCTGCCTTTTGTTTACAGCGATGAGGTCTGGACGGGAATTGAATATCAGGTGGCCTGTCATCTGATGATGGAAGGGATGGTCGAACAAGGCCTTGAAATCGTCAGGACCTGCAGAGACCGATACGATGGCCGGGTCCGCAATCCCTTCAACGAGTACGAATGCGGACACTGGTATGCAAGGGCAATGTCTTCTTACGCATTACTCCAGGGCCTGACCGGCGCAAGGTACGACGCTATCGAGAAGGTGCTGTACCTAAAGCCCAGTATCAAGGGTGATTTTAGAAGTTTCCTCTGCACCGCCGCCGGCTATGGCACGGTCGGTGTGAAAAAGGGGAAACCTTTTATCGATGTCAGGCAGGGAGAGATTGCGGTTAAGCGTATAGAATACTCTGCTAACTGATTGGCTTTTACTGACGAAGAGTGCTTCTTGCAATTGGTAATCTTTGCTGTATAATGCCCTTTTTATAAAGCTGAAAATATTTTTGAAAAAAGAGGGCATTATGAGCAAGATTACCAGGCTCGATGACATCGTATCGCTGTGCAAGCACAGGGGCTTTATATTTCAGTCCAGCGAAATCTACGGAGGGCTGGCAAGCTGCTACGACTACGGCCCGGCCGGTAATTGAGAAACTCAAGAAAGCTCGCAATGAGAACTATGAATATGTTAAAAGAGTGTCCACGCGCATCGTGAACACTTTGGAGAAGAATCGATGATTTGGAGCCGGTGATGTCAATTAAGATGAATCGACGTTCAATTTCTTCGAGTGCTGGTCAAGCTATACCCGCAACTTTTTCGAGGTCTGGCCGAGAATACGATAGTCGTTTATACAAGCGACCACGGCGATATGACGGGCTCGCATCACCTGGGTGAAAAGAGCTATGTGGTAAATGGGAAGTTCATGCGAAAACAATGAGCAGAACCGTCGTTCCGTGATTTGAATGCAAAGTGAAAGGAATCGTCTTATGGATACCCCGCTTCATTACGAATATGAGAGATCGCAGATTATGTTTATTCGACTAGTTTTTTGTGCAATTATTTCTTTGATCTTGCTTCTGTGTTCCTGTAGTTCAGAAAAGACTGATTCAGAAACGACTCAATGGGGGATTTCGCCAACGGTTGAAGTGCCCGATGATCTGTATCAGGAAAGCGGCATCGTTGCCCCCACTTTCCCGCAACGGGCCACAGACGCAGACGGTTTTGTCTCCATCTTCGATGGCAAAACCCTTTCGGGCTGGCGAGCCGTTCCGAGGGAGAGTGCGTCCGACTGGTCGGTATTCAACGGAGCGATCGTCGGTCTCGGGAGTAAGAACCGGCTGTCCTACCTCGTTTGGCGGGACAACAACCTCACCGACTTTGAGCTCAAACTAAGCTACCGTCTGCGCACTGACGGCAACAGCGGCGTCGAAATTCGCAGTCGCCTCGACGTTACGCGCAAGCGTCCATTCGAAGGTTATCACGCCGACCTCGGCCACGTGGGCATAGGCCCGCACATACTCGGCGCGTGGGACTTTCATTTTGCAAAACGCAAGGAATACCCTTGCAATCGCGGAATGAGGCTCGTTATCGACGCAGACGGCAAGCCTCATCACAGCAGAATCTCCGGAGCTTTGACGGCGACAGATGTCAGGAAAGGTCAGTGGAACGAAATCCATATCATCGCCCGTGGCCGCCAATGCCAATTCCTCATTAATGGCAAAATCGCATCTGAGTTCATCGACAACGTCGAGCCAGAACGCTTGAAACGGGGGGCCATAGGATTGCAGATCCACGACAAAGGGACGAAGGTTGAGTTCAAGGACATCCGGCTGAAGAGAACGGAAGAGCTCAAGCTGGAGGTAGAACAAATCACCCACGGCCCCCGACATCATTTCTTCGGTTACATCGGGCAAAGTCTGACGATACCCTGGAACCAAAGTGGGCGGTACATCCTTTCGCTTAGAACTGATTTTCATGACCATATGCCGCAGCCCCATGAGGCAGCCGACATTGTTCTGATCGATACACAGGATAAGTACCGTGTCATTGCAATCGAGAAAACTCTTGCCTGGAACTTTCAGCAGGGCACCATGTTCTACTGGAATCCGACGCGCGCCGAGTCACAGTTCTTCTTCAACGACCGAGACCCAAAAACGCAGCAAGTCTTCACGGTGCTTTATGACATCGAGCGACGTCGTCGAATCCGGGAATACCGTTTCAATAATGTGCCTGTGGCGAATGGAGGTGTTTCCCCAACTGGTGACTTTTTCCTGGCAATCAATTATGGTCGCATGGCTCGCTTGCGCCCCGTGACTGGTTATCCCGGTGTCACCGACCCGACTGCCCAAGTTGCTGCTCCCAAGAACGATGGGATATTTCGGGTGGAGGTAGCCACAGGCCAACGGAAACTCTTGGTTTCGTTTCGGCAACTCCGAGACCTGTTGCAAGATAAACATGAGAGGATCAACGAAGCCGAGTTTTATATCAATCACACATTGTGCAATCGTAGTGGCGACTTGGTGTACTTCTTCGCCCGGGCTAGATTGGGTGACAGTTCAATGGCTGTGAACGCACCATGCTCCATACGAACAGACGGAACGGGCTTGATGGCGCACGAGTACATTGGCGGGCATCCCGAATGGGATGAAGGTTCGGTCATCATCGGGGCGAAAGGCCAACGACAAGTCCGATATGACGTAGAGAAACAGTCCATCATCGGACAGATTGGAACCGACGACGATTTTGTATCTCCTGGCGGGGATATTTCGTTGTCGCCCAACGCAAAATGGTTTGCCAACGGCTTCTCCACGAACAACCGCAAACAAAATGAGTACGTTCTGTTACGACGATCTGACGGAGCTTCGGTTCGATCGAAGGCGTTTTCACGAGGGCCTTACCAGCGCGGCGAACTTCGCATCGATCCGGCTCCACGCTGGAACAGGTGGGGAAATGCGATCTTGGTTCCGGGAATCACGGCGGATGGCACACGCCAGCTCCATTTAGTGCGAGTCGTTGAGAAGTAATGAACACCAACCGTCTCATAGAGTCCCGGTGTAGGCTTCAAGTCGCGAAAATGGAGTCATTTTCCGGGCATCTGTGCGCGGCCAGTGAGCTTCTGCTTGGCTGGTGGGGCCAGTCCAAAAGACACTGTAGATGAAGCTCTAAATCACGCCGCCAATCGTTTACGTTCTTAGAGGTTATCTGATAGAATGATGTGTCCCTGGAGGGAGCTTGAATTATCCGGACAGACTTGATAGTATGTTAGAGAAGATACTCAGCGGCGTAGCTGAGCAAGGATATAAAACGTTATATGGAAATCCCAGATTAAGGAGAAAAAGTATGTCAGACAATGTTTCACGAAGGAGTTTTTTGCGATATCCGTTTGCTCTTGGGGCGTCGTTGGGAATGGCGGGCCTCCTTCAGCAGCGTGCAAGGGCGATTGATTACACCAAGCCTGTTCCCGAGGCAAAGGGGCTGACCGCATATTTCAACGGCTCGAACGTGCTTATTCGCAACAATAATATGCCTCTGACCGCTTATCGTGCACACAATTCGTTGAAGTATCCTTATTTTTCTCCGGTCAATGGCCCCGTTACCGGAATATCCTTAACGAGCGAGTCCGCCCTGCCATACCCTCACCATCGCGGCCTATGGCTCGGATGTCAACCTCTTAACGGCGGCGACTACTGGGCCGACAATTCGCTCAATAGCGGACAAATCCGCGCAGACGACCTAAGCCTCGGCGATACTACCGTGAAAAGTGTGATCATCAATAATCGCTGCACATGGATTCGCAAGGACGCGCCATCGCCGTTCAAAGACGAGCGCATCTTCACAATCTCTGTATTGGATGAAAAGGTCTGGACTATCGACGCCGATCTGAAAATTACGGCTCTCGAAGACGTCTCAATAAAGAAGGCCAAGCATTCTTTCTTTGCTATACGCGCCGCTTCGGACATCTCGCCGCCCTACGGCGGCATCCTGGCAAACTCTCAGGGAGGCGTCGGGGCCAAGGGCACCTATGGCAAGGAAGCAGAATGGTGCGGCTATCACGGCAGGCGGGCGGGACGGCCGGATATTGTCGAAGGCATCGCAGTGATGACACACCCAAAGAACCCGTTCCGACCCATCTGGTTCACACGCGATTACGGCCACCTATCACCATCACCTTTCAACTTCCTGGACAAGCCATGGACTATCGAAAAGGGACGATCTATACGCCTGCGCTATCGCGTAGCCCTGCACGCAGGGACTCCCTCGCAAGCCGGGCTTGATAAAGTCTATCGGCAGTGGCTCAAAGAAACACCGTGAGGAGGGGCTCTGATTCGATGTTACCGAATCAGAGATTATGCAGGCCGTGAACGCTCTAACTTCGCATTCACTCGACTGACTGTGGGGGCCGTGGCTCTTGGCGACCAAGAGCGTTCCTTGCAATTGCTAATCTTTGCTGTATAATGCCCTTTTTACAAAGCCGGAAATATTTTTGAAAAAAGAGGGCATTATGAGCAAGATCACCAAGCTCGATGACATTGTGTCGCTGTGTAAGCGAAGGGGCTTTATATTTCAATCCAGCGAAATCTACGGCGGGCTTGCAAGCTGCTATGACTACGGGCCGCTCGGCGTTGAGCTAAAAAATAATGTAAGAAAGGCCTGGTGGAAAAATGTCGTGCAGATGCGCGATGACGTAGTAGGGCTCGACAGCAGTATCCTGATGCACCCGCTGGTCTGGAAGGCATCCGGACATACCGACAAGTTCGCCGATTTGATAGCCGAATGCAAAAAATGCAATATCAGGACCAGGGTTGACCATCTAAAAGAAAAGCCCGACGAAAGCACCGAGGGACATACCGAGCATATTGCAATCGAAGCGGCTATGGCTGCCACACAGGATTTAAGCAACAAAGTATGTCCCAACTGTGGCACGGTCGGGAAATTTACCGAGCCGATGCCTTTTAAGCTGATGTTCGAGACCCAGATGGGCGCCAACGTCGATGACTCGATGACACTGTATCTTCGGCCGGAAACCGCTCAGGGTATCTTTGCCAATTTTAGGAACGTCCTCGACACCGCCAGGGTCAGGATACCATTCGGAATCGCCCAGATAGGAAAGAGCTTCCGCAACGAGGTAACAACCAAGGCCTTTATCTTCCGGACGCGCGAATTTGAGCAGGCCGAGCTTGAATTTTTCTGCCAGCCGGGCACCGATGAAAAATGGTACGAGCACTGGAAACAGAGCCGGTTCAACTGGTATATCGACCTGGGTATTAAAAAAGAGAACCTGCGTATGCGCGACCACGGCGGCGATGAGCTGGCCCACTACGCCAAGGCCTGCGTGGATATCGAATACAGGTTCCCGTTCGGCAGCGGCGACTGGCAGGAGCTTGAAGGCATCGCCAACCGCACGGATTACGACCTCAGGCAGCATCAGCGGGGAATGCGAACACTCAACAGGTGGTTTGAAAACGACCGGGACCTGACAAATATCGAACTGACTGCCGAAGCCGAAGATTACAGTAAAGGCCCACTTTCTTACTTTGATGATGAACAGAAAAAACGCTACATCCCATACGTGATTGAGCCAAGTGCCGGCATTGACCGAAGTGCGCTCGCCTTTTTGGTCGATGCCTATGATGAAGAACAGGTGCGCGGTGAAACGAGGAATTTGTTAAGGTTCCACCCTGCCCTTGCTCCGGTAAAGGTGGCTGTCTTTCCATTAGTTAAGAGAGAGGGTATGCCGGAGATAGCACAGAATATTTACGACGATTTGAAAAGGTATTTTAACTGCTTCTACGATGAAAAGGGCGCAATTGGCCGACGCTACCGCAGACAGGACGAAGCTGGCACGCCGTTCTGCGTAACCGTTGACGGCCAGACGACAGAGGACAACACAGTTACTGTCCGCGACCGTGACTCGATGGAGCAGGTAAGGGTCTCAACCGACAAACTACTTAAACATTTGCGAGAAAAGTTAGAGGTCTAAAAAATGAAAAGTGAACAAGAGGTTATTAAATATTGGTTGGCAGCCTCAAAAGAGGATTTTGACAGTGCTGAAATCCTTTACAAAAATAAGAAATATCACCATGCGCTATTCTTCTGTCACTTAAGTATTGAAAAGATGTTAAAGGCTATAATTGTTAAATCGACAAAAACAGCTCCGCCTTTGATCCACGATCTGGTCCGCTTGGCAGAAAGAGCTGCAGTGCCTCTTAACGAGCTTCAAAAGAACGGACTTGCAGAGATAACTACGTTTAATATTGAAGCAAGATATGATGACTATAAGCTGAGTTTCCGTGAGAAGGCAAAGAAGCAATTTTCACTAAAGTACCTCGAAAAGACCAGGGAGATGTTGCAATGGCTAAGCAGACACATTTAAAGAAATCTGAAATAGAGAAAATTTATAAATTCGTAGAGCTGCTTAAACAGCAAGGGATTAACGTATCGAAAGTTATACTTTTCGGTTCTTATGCCAAAGGCAGAGCGAATCCTGATAGTGACATTGATATTGTTGTAGTTTCAAATCAATTCGGACGGGATACTGCCGAAGAGATGATGCTGCTGCGCAAGATAGCCCTCAAGGTTGACTCGCTCATTGAACCAGTGCCACTTTCACCTGAGGACCTCAGCGACAATTACAGTACCTTCGCTCAAGAGATTAAACGATATGGAATAGATGTAGGGGTAAAAGGGACATAGGGCATTTAATAGATTAAGAGCCCGTGCAGATACAAAAAGGAGAGCGAAAATGAGAAGAGTTTACATATCGGAAAAAGACAGGAAAATTTTTGGCATCGGCGAAGGCATCGGCGAGACGTATGACATCGACCCTACGCTGATAAGAGCCTATCCGAATAACCGGGTCGTTATGAGGCCGAGCGAAAAGTTCGAGGTCTAAAAAAATGATAGTTGATAAAATCGAAAACGCACAATTATATGCTGACCTTTCTGACGACATTGCAAAGGCGCTGGCGTTCTTAAAAGATACTGATTTTGCTCAAAAAAAAGATGGCCGATACGACATCGATGGCGATAATCTGTATTACATCATCCAGCGATACCAAACCAAACCTATTGGCCAGGGCAAACTCGAAGCTCACAGAAAATATATAGACGTGCAGTTCGTAGCAGACGGAGAGGAGCTGCTCGGCTATGCCCATCTTGAAAATCTCGAAACCCAGGAGCCTTACAACGAAGAAAAGGACTGTGTTTTATACGAGGTATCGGAAAACATCACTAATGTAACTCTGATGCCGGGCACATTCTGCATTCTCTTCCCAGACGACGCCCACATGCCCTGCCGAGAGCTCAACGGCCCATCAAACGTACTGAAAGTAGTCGTAAAGGTAAAACTTGGAAAATAAAAAATGCCCAAAGAAAAACAAGAAAAGAAAAAGCCAAAAATAGTCAGGCGGACCCTGAAGTGGCTTGGCCTGGGGCTGCTTGCGATTTTGCTGATCCTGGGAATTATCTTTCAGGCGCCCTGGAAAGTAATAACGCTGCTCGTTATCATTCTTCTTGCCTGCACTGTTCTGCCGAAACCTTACAGAAAATGGTTCTGGCTCTCTGCGGCAGTTATCGTAATAGCACTTATTATATGGGTCTTTTTACCTGATGATAACGGCGATTGGCGGCCGTACACATTTGACGAAGAATTAGCCGCCCTCGAAGCTAAATATGCAATACCGGATTCCGAAAACGCCGCGGTAATTTACAATCAACTATTCAACGTCTCAATCCTTGATGGTAATGAACCTGAATTCTTGGTCAGATCAAATCCATCGTCTGTCTCTGAGCCCTGGTTCGCAGAGGACCATCCTGAAGCTGCCGAATGGCTCCAAAAGCAAAAAAGCACGATAGCTATATTGATGCGTGCGTGCCAGAAGAAACAGTGTCGGTTTGAGATACAAGTCGCTTGGGGTTCTTTTCCCGATTATTACTCGGATATGCGTCAGCTTGCACATTTACTCATATCAGCTGCAAATAATGATATAGCTGAAAACCGAACTAACGCTGGTCTCGAAAAATATCTGTCTGTTATCCAAATTGCCAAACACTTGTATCAACAGCTAACAATAATAGATTTCCTGGTCGGTGCTGCTGTCGAAGACCTTGCAACCACACGGTTAAAAAGATTCATCGTCACCGCCAATCCGACAGAAGAACATCTAACTCTTATAGAAGAAGCTTTGTCAGAGACTAAACACGACTGGGGTTCCAACTTACCTAAGTTTCTTGAACACGATAAGCTAATGGCCAAGAGTCTGCTAAGCATGGCTTATGAAATAAATCCAAAAGGCAAAGTAAGGCTGAGTCGTGATCCAATAGCCGCAATAAGGGCTCAATTCTCGGAAGAACTGCCACCACTAACTTATTGGCAACGAAAACTTGCCAAAGCGGGTACTATATTGGGCTGGTTTTTTGTGCCCGCTACACCACAAAAGGCCGCGAAAATTATTGATGCTGCTTACCAAAGATACTACGCAATGGCCGAGCCGGACTTCGACTGGACACATGAGCCACAAAAACCCCTCCTGCTTCTTACCGCGAGTAACTTTACCCGAATCAGGTTTAATTACCACTACTTTACTGAGCTTATCGCAGATATGTCAGAAGAAGGTTATCACAGGATTCATGATATATATCTTCGAACCACAGCAGAGCAAAGAGGCAGCCAAATTATAATTGCCCTGAGCCGCTACAAGAACAAAATCGGCCACTGGCCGGAGAGTTTAGATGACATAAAGTCCCTCGCTCCGGCAGAAATCTTTGTTGACCCAATTAACGATAGTTCCTTTGTCTATAAGCTTACCGAGGAAAACTTCAAGCTCTACAGTAAAGGCAAAAACAACATTGATGAAGATGGTCAATACAATACTAAGTGGGCTCCCGACTATAGCTGGCACAAGGTTGAAGAGGATGACAGACTTATCTGGCCACCAAGAAGTCGTAAAGCTAAAGAGGAAAAAACAGATGCCGAACAGCAATAAAACTTATATATCCGAATTAAAAAACAATGTGGGAGGAGAAGTTACTCTCTCCGGCTGGCTGTATCAAGCCCGCTCGAGCGGTAAGATTCAATTTCTAATCGTCCGTGACGGAACCGGCCTTTGTCAGTGTGTTGTCGAAAAAGGCAAAATAGCTAATGAGCTTTTCGAGCAGCTAAAACATCTCGGCCAGGAATCATCTCTAACTATAACCGGCACCGTCCGTGCGGAGGAAAGAAGCGTCGGCGGCTACGAACTGGCCGTAACCGGCGCAGAAATAATCTCGCCGGCTGTCGATTATCCCATCACGCCGAAATCGCACGGCATCGATTTCCTTCTCAAGAACCGCCATTTGCACCTTCGCTCGCAGCGGCAGTGGTGCATCGGCAAAATCCGCCATACCGTTATCGATGCCATCCGCAGGTTCTTCAACGACAATGGCTTTACGCTGATAGACACACCCATTTTCACCGCCGCTGCCGGCGAAGAGGAGCAGACTCTTTTCGAGGCCGACTATTTTGGAACACCAATGTACCTAACACAAACCGGCCAATTGCATCTGGAAGCCGCCGCGATGAGTTTCGGCAAGGTCTATTGTTTCGGACCGACCTTCAGGGCGGAGAAAAGCAAAACCCGAAGGCATCTGACCGAGTTCTGGATGGTCGAGCCGGAAGTGGCCTTCATCGACCTGGCCGGCCTGCTCGAATTAGCCGAAAATTTCGTCTCTTTCATAGTAACCCATGTCCTGCAAAACAACAAAGGTGAGCTTGAAACCCTCGGCGCCGATATTGACACACTGGAAAAGACAAAGCCGCCCTTTTATAGACTGACCTATACCGAGGCCGTTGACATCCTGACCGGCAGGAAAACCCAGGATTTCCTCGCTGAGCAATTAAAAGAGCTGCAAAGCCAAAAGCAGCAAACCGAATCCAAAATCGCCGAGCTTGAAAAACAGCAAGCCGGCCAGCTAAAGCAATGGCAGAGGGACAAAATCGCCGCGGAGCTGATTGAATTGCGGGCCGACCTTGCCGAGACGAATACAAAAATCGAAAACAATCCCAAGCACGCAAAGTTGGCCGCTGAGTTTCAATGGGGCAAGGACCTGGGCGGCTCGGACGAAACCATTATCTCGCAAATGCACGACAAACCCGTTTTTGTCACGCACTATCCCAAAAAAGCCAAGGCATTTTATATGAAGACCGACAGGGACAACGACAAGGTCGTTTTGAATTTTGATTTGCTTGCGCCTGCCGGCTTTGGCGAAATCATCGGCGGCTCGGCCAGAGAAGACGACTACGACCTGCTGGTCAAGAGAATCGCAGAATATGGCCTGGATGTCGAAAATTACCTCTGGTATCTGGACCTGCGAAAATACGGCTCGGTGCCCCACGGCGGCTTCGGACTCGGTGTCGAGCGAACCATCGCCTGGCTGACCGGCGAAAAACACATCCGACAGTGCATCGCATTCCCAAGAATGATGGACAAAGTCTATATTTAACCAGACAACTCTAATTTCGTATGAGGACTATTTGGTTAATTCTTAATTAGGAGATAAATAATGAGAGACAGAAAAAACATTTTAAGACTCGCGGGCCTGGTGACATTACTCATGGTAATATCGACCCTTGTTCTGTTTGGCGTGGTACTCGCCGCTGAGAACACTTCCGGTCGCACCGTTTCTAAATCTTCAGACAACGGTAAGCTGCGCATCATCGTGTTTGGTGCGCACCCGGACGACTGTGAGGGCAGAGCGGGAGGTGTGGCAGCCATGTGGGCTGAACAAGGCCATCACGTCAAATTCGTCTCGACAACGAACGGCGATATCGGCCATGCGGTAATGGCTGGTGGACAGCTTGCAAAACGACGAACTGCCGAGGTTAAAGAGGTGGCGAAGATATTGGGCGTCGAGGAGACACAGGTGCTGGACAATCACGATGGCGAGCTAATGCCGACCCTGGAGAACCGCAAGACGTTCGTGCGGCTCATTCGAGAATGGAAAGCAGACATCGTAATGGGACATCGCCCAAGCGACTACCATCCGGACCATCGCTATACGGGGATCCTGATGCAGGATGCTGCGTTTATGGTCACGGTCGCCTTCTTTTGCCCGGATGTGCAGCAATTACCCAGGAACCCGGTCTTCTTGTATCTCTCGGATGGCTTTCAGAAGCCCAATCCATTTGAGCCGGACATCGTGGTCGCGATTGATGATGTGTTTGAAAAGAAGGCGGAGGCCCTTTGGGCTTTCCAATCGCAGATCGAAAGTCTCTGGGCCACGGGCAACTTCGAAAAGGTGGTTCCTGTCCCCAAAGACCCGGCGCGACGCAAGGCACGCCGCGAACAAATTCGTAACCGGTATGCGCGCCGGGCAGAGGCCATCGCCAATAAGTATCGGGCGAAATTGATTGAGCTTTACGGCCAAGAGAAGGGTAAAAAGATAATGTATGCGGAGGCATTTGAGGTTTGTGAATATGGCCGACAACCTTCGGCTGAAGACCTGAAAAAGCTATTCCCATTTTTCGGACAATAAGATTTATAGGTGGATAGAAGTAAATCAGGCAGTGCATCGCCTTCCCAAGATTAATGGACAAAATTTATATCTAAGTTCATTGTTTGCACAATGAGATACGAGATACGCTTCACGAAATAAGTTTACCCTGAGCAAAGTCGAAGGGAGATACGAAACTGTTTGGCGTTTTATAGTGAACCACGTAAGGTTCACCATCATAAACCCTATGCGGTTTATGGTGCACACTGTATAATTATTGTTGGATGCAGAAAGATAAAGGAGAAATATCATGGATATCGACAGTATCACAGCATTTTTTATGTGGTGTACGATTCTAAACTTTGCATTGCTGCTTCTCTCGTCGCTGATGTGTCTCTGTGCCGGAGACTGGGCCTACCGAATACACAGCAAATGGTTCTCCATTTCCCGAGAAACCTTCAACGTGGCGATATACTCGTTCATCGCACTATACAAGATATTGGTCTTTGTGTTCAATCTTATTCCCTACATAGCTTTACTCATCGTCGGCTAAATTGGACGAGTCCGCCATAGGCGGATAAATATTGAAGAAGACCTCGGAAAACTCAAGAAACAGGCAGATTTTGCTTGTTTTAACGGTCTTTATATGTTATTATGGGATGAACAGGATGTAGCGGTTTCCTTTTTTATGGCACCTCAATAGTCGCAACAGTAGTCTTTTTGGAAAGGCCAAAAAATGGGGACAAAAGGCAATATAAGCGTTTCACTCGTAATATCTGTATTGTTGTTTGGAACAGTCGGCACCGTTGCAGCGGGAACAATTACAGTTCGGGCTGATGGGACAGGTGATTATCCGACGATCCAAGCAGCTATTAACGCCGCAAATGTTGGCGATGAAGTTGAACTTATAGCTGGCACATACACCGGAAGCGGCAATTGGGATATTAACTTTTCAGGTAAGGCGATTACAGTCCAGGGCACCGACCCTAATGACCCACAAATCGTAGAAACAACAATTATTGATTGTAACGATCCTCCAAGTGGTGCACATTACGGATTTGTTTTTAATTCTGGCGAGACTTCACAGACAACACTTGCAGGCCTTTCGATTACTAACGCAACAGATGGTGCCCTTTGGCTCGAAAACCGGAGTAATCCCACTATAAGAAACTGCAACTTGTATGGTAATAAAGGCTCGCAGGTTATTATGTGCAAAGGGAGCAGCCCATATATAAGAGCCTGTCAAATATGTAATAATCCTGCTGGTGTTAATGGAGCATTCGTTTGTACCTGGCAATCTACGGGGCCATCATCTGGTTTCACATCACAGCCAACAATTATTGGGTGTTCAATATCCTACAATGGCATGCACGGTCTAAGTATTACTAAAAGCAGTCCCATTGTAATAAACACCGAAATAAAAAGTAATTATACTTTTGGAATTACTGGAGATGACTTTGATTTTCCTCCACCAGATTTTGATTGTACCCCGATGTTTCAAAATTGCCTCATTGCTGGCAATTGGAGTGACGCTGTAAGTTTTACCAACATGGGTGGCGAGGTTACTGTAACATTCAAGAACTGCACAATTACCAACTCCTACGGTGAAACAGGCATTCATCTTGAATGTGCTGGAACATCGGCTGTTCTTGAAAACACAATCGTATCACACAACTCGCTTTTACAAAACGGTTTTCCAGAGATATGGTTAGAATATAGTTATGGCGGAGCGCCAACAATATCCATCAATCACAGTGCTATTCTTGGTGGCCAAGCAAGTATAAAAGCTGATTCCGGGGCTACAGTAGTATGGGGTACAGGCAACATAGATACAGATCCAAATTACATTGATCCAGGTTATTGGTTGGATCCGATACCAGGAGAATACGATGATGATACTTGGGTTGAGGGGAATTATCGGCTTGATAGCATTTCAGCTTGCATAGATGCTGGCGATAGTGCCTCAGTGCCCGCAGATTCGGAAGACCTTGATGAAGATTTAAATACCACTGAACCTATCCCTTACGACCTTGACAATCATCCAAGAATTGTAGATGGCGACTGCAACAGCACCGATGTAGTTGATATGGGAGCTTATGAATTTTCATACGTTTCTCTTGGTGATTTTGCGGGCGGCTGTGATGTAGATTTTGCAGATTTTGCGGTACTTGCTTTAGCCTGGTTGACAGAAGAAGGCCAAGCCGGATATGACCAGAATTGCGACATTGCTCTTCCTTACGATGGAGCAATTGATGAAAAAGACCTCGGAATATTCACGGATAACTGGCTGTTGGGTGTTGAATAGCTGTTCCTTTTGAATGTAATTCCATAAAAAGGGCCGTGAACATAGATCGTTTGCGGCCTTTTCTATATAGTCGCTCCGGCAAAGTAAAAAGTGAAGAGTAGAACCTGGCCAGATTTTATAAACGACAAAGACACAAAGAGCAAAATTACACTGGAAAAATTAAAAAAACAAAAGTCACAAAGATGATTCGTGGGCAACTACCAGAAGA
Source organism: Phycisphaerae bacterium (assembly GCA_030601845.1). GTDB lineage: Bacteria > Planctomycetota > Phycisphaerae > Sedimentisphaerales > Anaerobacaceae > JAUWAY01. The sequence goes on along the minus strand of JAUWAY010000002.1, from coordinate 67,598 downwards.
TAGCGTTTTGGGCCTAAAAACAAGGAAAAACTTGAGAATTTGCAGGACTTTGCTGTTTTTTAAGAAATTTTACTTGAACAATGGTCAATTTTATGAATAATACTAAGTTCGCCTGACTTTATGGTGAGAACATTAAGTATTTTTCCGAAAGGAATTTTTATGAATGATGATGCTGAGAAAAGAATTTTAGCTGCTATTGAGGGTCTCAAGCAAGATATTAAGAATGTCAGGGAAGATAATACCAATGCCCACAAAGATATTGTTAGCATGATTGGAGCTGTTCAAAAAACCCAAAAGGAGCATACGGATTCACTTAAATTGATTTCGATCTTTACTGCGGGAGAACTGCCCCGTGTTATCGATGAAATTGCAAAAGCAGTTGGCATACAAAAAACAGGTCTTACCGACAAGATAATAGAGTTGAGCCGTAAGGCCGAAGCTACAAAGCTCTGAGATATTTTTTCTTTTGTCTGTGGCTTTAATTGATTCGCACTGTTTCGGATGTCCGGCGGGTGGCTGTTGGGGTGGTTATACAAAGCTTTCTATTTTTTCTTTGCAGATTATACGAGTTTGTGGATAAAACCGCAAGGATTGATTTTAGCAAACGTCCAGCGTAAAGCTGAGGACTAAATATTTTGGATTCCTGCTCCCCGCCTGCGCGGTCTCGCTCTTTTCACGTTGAATCGCTCCTGCCTCGCCGTGGCTCCGGCACGGCGGGTCGGATTCTCTCCAGCCCGTTAGAAATCCCCGCCGAGCACAAGGCAGACACCTCTGGCATCCCATTTCTAACGGGCTCCAGAATTTCTCAAGCTCAGAATGAGCGCAGATCCCGCACCAATTTTGTTTTTTAAATTTGGTGTGTGGACAATCTCCAAAATCCCCGTTCCCCTGATATCCACATCCTGATACCCTGTTTACCTAATATCCTTCTGTGCCTTTTCGCGGCTATATTTCTCTGTGCCCTCTGCCTGTCCCGTACCAAATAGGTTGCTACCGTAATTTGGTGCGGGGTGTCCTCTGTGGCTCATTTTTTTCGTGATTTTGTTAGATTTTCATTGAAAAAATAGGCAAAATTTGGTATAATACATGCGAAATTGGGGGCAACGACCTCCCGCCAAGAGCGGCAAGAACGCGGAGAACCGCACGTTTTCGTATCAGCAGATACACGCCAAAATAAATTCAACTTGAAAAGGTAAAAGTACGCTAAAACAAGGTTATGAATATAGTTACGAAAATTCGTGTTAAATCATGCCCATTAGGGTATCAGTGTCTGACAAGAACCGTTCTTAGCTGGCTTCTGAAAAAGGCCGTTTCGATGGCCTTGTGGACGAAGGCAAGTCTCTGCGGCAAAAGCTCGCTTTCAGAACAGAGTTTGCCGAGAACACCAAGCCGGCTAAGAATAATCTGTGTAAATCCTGTTAATCTTGTCAAAAAAACTCCGTGTCTTGGTGTCTTCGTGGTAAAAAAACTCTCCGCGTCCTCTGCGTTCTCCGCGGTAAAAATACTTCGTGTCGTAGTTTACCCTGAGCCCGCCGAAGGGTGCCTTAGTGGCATCTTTACAACTGTAAAGAGTCCTCTACAAATCCACCCTTTTTATGCAAAACAAACCCAATTTGCTGGATGCTCAAATGAACATAAATAAAGGATTAACAAAGGATTATGAAAATAAATCCAATTGGAAACTTGGTGAAAACAAACCCAATTCAAACCCAATACAAACCCAATCAAACCCAATTTCAGAAAGGCCCAAATGAATGTAAACTCACTTATAACAAAGGATTACATAAAATACGATGATTTCGCAGTCCGAAAAAACAAACCCAATTCAAAGCCAATTTCTTCAAAGGCCAAAATGAACGCAAACGCTTTTTCACAAAAGGATTATGAAAATGTACGCCTTCACAGACGCCGGGAAAACAAACCCAATCAAACTCGAAGCAAAGCGGAGATCCCTACGGGTGAGCTTCTTGGAATCCTCAAACCGGGGACCAATCAAACCCAGCGTCTCTCTGAATTCTTTTTGTTTTTCACTTTTCTCGGCGCAAGCTATAATCCGGCAATGCAGAACTGGACAATACAAAAGCTCTTAAACTGGATTACCGAGTACTTTACCGAAAGGGGTATTGACTCACCCCGCCTAAACGCTGAATTGCTGCTCTCCCACGTAGTGGGACTAAAGCGTATCGAATTATACACGCAATTCGAAAAAATCGTCGCCAAAGAACAATTGGACAGATTGCACGATTTGGTAAAACGGGCCGGCCAACACGAACCGATCGCATATATAATCGGCAGGACCGAATTCTATTCGCTCCAGTTATACGTAACACCTGATTGTATGATACCCCGGCCGGAAACGGAATTGCTCGTCGAACGTGCCATCGAATTTCTGCGAAAGCGCAGCAGCAGACACTTCGTTTGTGACCTGGGCACCGGCTCCGGCTGTATCGCTATAGCGATTGCTCGAAACTATCCCGACGCCGACATAACCGCGACGGATATTTCCGAGGCTGCTCTGAAAATTGCCGCCAAAAATATCGAAAAGTACCAATTAGGCGACCGAATCAGACTATTATGCGGCGATTTATTCGACCCGATTATGTCACAACCGGATGTGGACGAATTTGATTTGATTGTTTGCAATCCGCCTTATGTAAGCGCGGTTGAATTTGAAAAGTTGGACAAAACCATAAAAGATTACGAGCCGAAGTTAGCCCTATATGCAGGAGAAGACGGCCTGGATATTTGCAGAAGGATCGTTAAAAAGGTAGACCAGCTCCTAAAATCTGACGCTGCATTGATGTTGGAGGTCGGCTACAACCAGGGACAGGCCGTCAGAGAACTGCTCGAACAAGCCAAGTGTTTTAGTGAGATAACTATTGAGAAAGATTTCAGCAACAACGACCGTGTCGTGACTGCAAGAAAAATCTGAGAAAAATCTCATTTTTTCAGAAATAATCTCTTTGCAAAGCTGGTTCCGAAAACCAAAACCGCTTTTTTATAGGACTTTAACGGGGGAAAATATAAATTCCCGATTTGCCCTAACATTTTGTTGTCGCTGTAGTTATGAAAAAATAAAGCTGGAAAGACTCCTTTTTTGGTAAAAAATACAGAAAAAACCCTTGCATTCTTCAGTAATTTAGTGCAAATTATAGATGCTTTATAGCATGGAAGTTCGGATGTCAATATAGACAAAATTCATGGAGGAGTAAAAGATGGCCCAAAAATTTTCCATCCTAAGCGGCTTAGCCGCAACCATCCTTTTTATCAATGTTGCTCAAGCAGGTTATATTGAGATGGGCAGTTTTTACTGTACTCAGGGGTATTTTAATTACGAGTACACGAGGCTGTCGCTGCTGGAGAGCTTTTCTGAGCTTGATCAGGTTACAGTCAGTGGCGGCGGTATAGCTGTTGGTAACACCACATTCACTGTTGTTAAAATCATCACAAATGACACGGACTTCACGTGGACCGATTACAGATTAACACTTGATCCAAGTGAAAATGCCACTTTCGTTCTGACAGATGCCACTCCAAGCAGCACATGGTTTAACACCATTAACTTTAGTTCGATGGAGATTTTATTCTCTGAACCAGTGGCAGTGCCACCTGGTGAGACTGTAACACTTCAGTTCGATATTTTTATTCCAGGTAGCGATACGTTTACCTTTAGCCTGACGCAGGAACCGATTCCTGAGCCAGCTACGGTGGTTTTGCTTGGTTTGGGTGCGATGGTGTTAGTGACCAGACCAAAAGAGCATAAGTGAATTGTGCCCCAAGGGCTTAATTTTTGCTTGAGCAAAGAGAGGGTTCAGGCAATAACCTGAACCCTTTATCTTTTGATGAAAAACTTATAAACCTTAGGTTTGCTCGTTTACAATTCTGTCACCGGGCACTTGTTTGCCAAGCTGATTAATAAGTTAAACAGGTATGGATTTTATATCCGCCAAGTTTTTCTCGGCCGGCTAATTCGCCAAGCTCGATAAGAAACACTATCGCCGCAATTTGCCCCCCTATTTCTTCGATGAGTTTGCAGGCCGCCGCCATTGTCCCGCCCGTTGCCAGTAAATCATCGACCATCAGAACCTTCGCCCCTTTATCTATGGCATCACTATGCACCTCTAAAGTGTCTGTGCCATACTCCAAATTGTAACTGACGCTTTCGGTTTTGAAAGGCAACTTGCCCTTTTTTCTTATGGGCACGAAGCCGACTCCGAGTTTTCTTGCAACCGCGGCACCAAATATGAACCCTCTGGCCTCGACAGCTACAACTACCTCAATGCCCTGCTCTACAAAGTCTGCACATAAAGCATCTATTGCTGCCGCAAAGGCCTTTGGGTCAGCTAACAATGGCGTGATATCGCGGAATAAAATCCCCTTCTTTGGCCAGTCGGGAATAGTGCGAATGTATCTTTCGAGGTTAATTTGTTCGGTTGTCATTTATTTACCATCCCTGGTTTCTATCAGCCATAGGCAGGCACATAGTCCTACTTCTACTCTTCGTTCATATATTCATAAAGTTTGGTAAGTGCCTCATGGTGAATCTGGCGGATTCTCTCTCGAGTCAGGCCTAACTTTTCGCCGATTTCTTTTAGTGTCATCGGTTTGCGGCCGGCCAGTCCATAATGCAACATCAAAATATCGGCCTGCCTGGGGTCGATTTCATTTAGCAATCTCAAAACCTTCGCTTTTTCCTCATCCGCAACCAATGGGTCTTCCGGCTGACCGGTACTTTGGTCCTCCAAAGCCGTCTCGAGCATTTGTTCTTCGCCGACGTCATCACCGCTGTAAACGCAGATGACAGAACTAAGTACTTTGACAATCTGATGTACAATCCCTGCCTTGCGCAGCGAAAGCTGCATTATATCTGCCATCTCTTGAACACTCGGCATCCTGCCAAGCTTACTCTCCAGTTCCGCTGCGATATGTCGCCACTGATTTATTAACGCGACCATATAGGTAGGGATGTGCACCGGCTGGACATTTTCCAGCAGTGCGCGCTTGATACTCTGCTTTATCCACCACGCTGCATACGTGCTGAACCGCGTCCCACGATAAGGGTCAAAGTAATCGACAGCTTTTATAAGGCCGAGATTTCCTTCCTCAATCAAGTCACCAAGACTCATTCCCCGGCTGGCATACTTCTTCGCGATATTAACGACCAGCCGAAGGTTGCTCCGTACTAATCGCTCTCTGGCCCGCGGGTCGTTTTCTTCGACCACCAGCTTGCCTAACAAATGCTCCTGCTCCAGTGTCAACAGCGGCGCTTCATCAATCTCTTTGAGGTATTCTTTTATGGTAATATCAAACGCTATGGCTCACTCCCGCCCAGCCAGCAGGTCTTTCGACTCCAGCGATAAGGGCGAATTTGGTCTTGATTTTGCCGATATTACAGGACGCTCAGTTCTCCACGAAAGACATCTGTTTCCGGTATCGGCCAAATACACCCCCAGGTTTAGCCGACTAACCGTAACTGGTCGATAATGGTATACAGAGATTTCCAGATTACAATTTTCGATGGTCAAAACGGCAATTGGCAATCGAAAACTGTTTCTATCGGCTATTGATTATCGGTATCAGGCTCGGCCTTGTGCTGTGAACTATTATTGCCACCGGCCTGGCTGTCTGCTTGCTCTGTCTTTTGAGTTTGCTCGTCTTTAGCTTCCTCAGACTGCTCTGGCTCTTTCGGCTTTTCAGACTCTTCGGTCTCTTTCGGCTTTTCGGGTTCCTCTGTCTGTTGCGTCTGCTCAGCCTCAGTCTCTTTAGCTACGTCGGCCTGCTCTTTCGGCTTTGCAGACTCTTCAGTCTCTTTAGCTTCGTCGGCCTGCTCTTTCGGCTTTGCAGACTCTTCAGTCTCTTTAGCTTCGTCGGCCTGCTCTTTCGGCTTTTCAGACTCTTCGGTCTCTTTCGGCTTTTTGGGCTCTTCTGTCTGTTGCGGCTGCTCAGCCTCAGTCTCTTTAGCTTCGTCGGCCTGCTCTTGCGGCTTTGCAACCTCCTCCCTATCACTATCAGAGGGAACAAGCTGGAGGGCTTCTGGGGTCTGCTGTTGGACGGTTTTGGCCGCCTGTTCTTCGGCGGCCCACTGAGCCCTTCGTAAACTCAACCCTATCTTTCGAGATTCAGGGTCGACCCTTAAAATCTTAACCTCAACCTCATCGCCCAATTTAACAATATCCTGAGGCCTATCAATCTTATGGTCGGCGAGTTCGGAAATGTGCAGCAGCCCCTCCAAATCCGATTCAAGTTCAACAAATGCACCAAAATTGGTCAGTTTTGTGATAGTGCCTTTGATAATGTGTCCTGGGATATATTTTTCCGGGATGGCACGAATCCAGGGGTCTTCGGTCATTTGCTTTATGCCTAACGATACGCGTTGTTTCTCCTCATCAACATCGAGAACAACGCATTTTACTTCCTGGCCCCTTTGCAACATTTCGCCGGGATGATTATATTTCTTTGTCCAACTCAAATCTGAAATGTGTACCATGCCATCAATGCCCGGCTCTATCTCAACAAATACACCAAAATTTGTCACACTTCGCACCGTTGTTGTAACGATGGTTCCCACCGGATACTTCTGAGAGGCAATCGTCCAGGGATTGATTTCGGTTTGCTTTAAGCCCAGCGAGATTTCCTGTTTGTCTTTATTAACATTCAAGACGACCACCTCGATTTCATCGCCGAGATTGAGTATCTCCCCGGGGTGTGCCAGACGCCTGGTCCAGCTCATCTCGCTAATATGCACCAGCCCTTCAACGCCCTCTTCAAGCCGAACAAACACACCATAATTCATCACGTTTACAACGGTGCCCTTTACCTTCGCTCCGATCAGATAACGCTCTTCAACATCTTCCCAGGGACTGGCGGTTTTCTGCTTTAACCCCAAGGAAATCTTCTCCTTTTCTTTATCGAGGGCAATAACAACACACTCAATCTCCTGATCGAGTTTAATGACTTCTGACGGATGTGAGATTCTGCCCCAGCTTAAATCAGAGATATGCAGCAGACCATCCACGCCGCCCAAATCCACGAAGACCCCGAAGTCGGCGATATTTTTCACAACACCTTTTCGCAATTGGCCGACCTCGATCTCGGTCATAATTTTTTCCTTACTGCTGCGACGTTCTTCTTCGATAAGTTTGCGTCTCGAGACGACTATGTTGCGTCCTTCAACATCAATCTTGAGAATCCTGCATTCAATTTCCTTGCCGATGAATCTACTGATATCCCCGGGTCTTCTAATATCGACCTGCGAGGCCGGCAAAAACACAGGCACGCCAATATCAATCAGTAAGCCACCCTTGATGCGTCTTATAACCTTGCCGGTGACAACATCACCTTCCTTCTTTGTATTAATAATTGTTTCCCAGCCCCTGATGCGGTCGGCCTTGCGCTTGTTCAGGAGGATAAGCCCGCCTTCAGAATCAGTATCTTCAAGAAGAACTTCTATCTCTTTTCCAGGCGTTATCTCATCAGGACTTTCAAATTCACTTGCATCGACAACGCCTTCGCTTTTCAGGCCCACTTCGACAATAACATCATTGCCTATTTGCGATACGATTGTACCTTTGAGAATAGTCCCCGGCAGACGTGAATCGACCTTTGCATGCAAAACCTCTTCCAAAAATTGGCTGTCTTTATCAGTGAACAGCTCATTGACCTGCTGGTCAAGTTCATCCTGTGACAAACCTAATTTGTTAAATATATTCTTCTCTACCATAAACTCTAATTCCCCTGTGGAGTCTGTTTCTCCGACCTGTCGGCGCCCCACATTTACGCCGACAAGCCCTGCACAACGCTGCACAGATATAATTTTTAGTTAATCATTTATAAAAACGCATTGGCCCACGCAGCCAATGCGGAGAGCCCCCAAACGCAATAAAGAGCGTTTGGGGACCCCAATTACATCTTTGTGTTCTTTTGCCGAAGTTTTAACTCAGCCGCTGCTATTATTAAAAGCCTCCAAATTTTTTACAAACTCGGCTATTATCCAATCAGGCGTCGAGGCCCCTGCCGTAACACCCGCCACATTTTTACCAGAAAGAACCATTTTATCAAGTTCATTCCAATTTTGCAAGTGAAACGTTTGGCTATTGTATTTTTTGCAAAGCTCCGCCAGCTTGCGTATATTGGCACTTTCCAAACCACCGAGCACAAACATTATATCCACCCGCCTGCACAATTGCACGGCTGATTCCAGTCTCTTTATCGCCTCCTTACACAAGGTATTGATTACTTTCAACTCATTAAAGCCTTGTCTGGCTATGGCACCAAGCATTTTACTAAAATGCTGCGGGCTTTCAGTAGTTTGACAAACGACCCCTAACTTGCCATTTTTAGGCAACTTATGTAAATCCGACTCATCAGCGGCCACAACAACGTCCCTGGCACAACCCACAACCGCCTGAACCTCAGGATGATTTTCGTCACCAACTATCACCACCTTATAACCAGCTCTATCCAGTTGCTTGGCTATCTGCTGCAACCTCTTAACCAGAACACAAGTGGCATCAACAATATGAAGTCCCCCTTTTTTGATTTTGGCTATCTGCTCGGGGGCGGCACCGTGAGAGCGGATAAGAACCGTCCCTGACTGAATTTCTTCCACGCTATCGACGGTTTTAAGCCCCGCTTTTGCCAGCCGCTCCACCATATCTTTGTTGTGAATAATTGGCCCGAGACTATAAACTTGCCTTTCTTTGGCCAGTATTTTTTCAGCCATACTGATAGCGTTTCTAACGCCGGGACAAAATCCACACTTTTGAGCAACTATAACTTTCATAGCCAATATCAATAATTATATGGTTTTTTGCCGTGTTTCAGGCGGCTTTTCGTTTGCATCCGGCGCAGCGTATCAGTTAAGAGCTCCGCGAGTTCTCTGTCGCTCATATTCGCGACCTCGCCAGCCGTAATGGCGTTGCCGTAGCAGACCACAATCCGGCCGGGCGAGAATATCTTCCTGTGCCTCGGCCAGCATTCAAAAGACCCGTCAATCAGTACCGGCACAACCGCCGCTTCGCCACGCCTGCATAAAAGACCGAAACCGGGTTTAAAGGGCACAATTTTACCATCACTCGTACGCGTACCTTCCGGAAAAAGACAAACACCATAACCTTCTTTAAGTTTACCAATGACCACCTTCATTGCGGACAAATCCGCTTTGCCCTGCCTGACGGGTATAGTATTGACCGAAGAAATCAGCCAGCCAAAAAAACGATTGGCAAAAAGCGAATCACGGGCAAGAAAATACAAAGGCCTCTTCAAAGGTATTCCACAAAGTATCGGGTCAAGAAAGCTCTGGTGGTTACCGACCAGTACAAAAGCATCTTTATCAGGGACATTTTCCCTGCCGTAAACACGCATCCGAAAAAATAGGTTGCAAAAAACTTTGCAACACCAGCGCGCAAACCGGAACCATCTCATTTTCGGCTCTTTTTTAGGCATTTTTCTTTTGTATAATCCAAAAGTTTTTCAACAACCTCTTCTATACTTAAATCGGTGGTATCAACAATAATAGCATCGCTGGCGGGTTTTAACGGCCCGATTTCTCTACCTTGGTCGCTTTTGTCCCTTTCTTCAATGTCCCTTTGTATTTTCTCAAGACTTTCGCCGGCGCCTTTAGCCAGCAGTTCAGATTGCCTTCTTCTTGCCCTCTCGATTGGGCTGGCCGTTAGAAAAAATTTAACATCGGCATTGGGAAACGCTACCGTGCCCTGGTCCCTTCCCTCGGTAACTATTTTTTCTTGGCCGGCTGCAAATTGTCTCTGCATCTCTACCAGTTTAGCCCGCACCTTTGCCGCCGAGGCAATATGTCGAGCACTTGCAGTAACCTGCTGCCCGCGTATCTGCCCGGTAGCATCAACGCCGTCGATGTAAACTGCCATTTTGCTTTCTTTGATAGCAAATTTAAATTTTTTGCCATCCAAAACGCCAAGCAGCTTTTCTTCATCGCTCATATCGACGCCGGCCTGCATCGCAGCCAGCGTGACAGCCCGATACATCGCACCGGTATCGAGAAAGCTGGCGCCGAGCCTTTTTGCCAACAGCCGGGCTACGGTACTCTTACCGCTGGCCGCCGGACCATCAATCGTAATAATCAAATCCGCCATTTCAAACTGGCCTCACTTCATAAATTCCGGTTCTACTGTTCTATCGGCCTTGACAACAATAATACTTGTGTCATCGACCTGCCTGGCAAGTCCGACAAAACGCCTTCTGTATCCGAGGATATTTTTAACCATCTGTTCAGCTGAACCGGCGGTAAATTTCTTTGCGGTTTTCAGCAAACGTTGCCTGCCCCAGAACTGGCCGTCAAAGTTAGCTGCGTCAATCAGCCCATCTGTAAGAAACAGCAAACAATCACCGTCTTTTAACCCAACGGTTTCAATCTCATATTCGGCTTCCGTCTCGACTCCAAGTACCAGTCCGCCCTTTTGCAATTCTGTAACCTGGCCATCTCTTATCAGCATCGTCGGCTCATGCCCGCAATTGCAATAAGTTATTGTTTTATCTTTAACGTCAATGATTGCATAAAACAACGTGACAAACTCACCATCAGGGCACTCGCTGCACGCCATTCTATTGAGTTTGTTAATAATTTCTTCGATGGTATCTCTACTGGACTCACTATCGGCGTAAGCCCGCAAGGTTCCTCTGAAACAGCTCATCATAAGCGCAGCAGGAATTCCTTTGCCTGTCACATCGGCAATGGCCACAGCAACACAACTTTCACCTATTCGAATAAAATCGTAGAAGTCGCCGCCCACATCAAAGCAGGGAATATAAGTAGCAGCTATATCCAGGCCCGGTATCAGCGGAGCGGTCTGTGGAATCATCCTTCGCTGAATAGCTCCCGCCAGCCGCATCTGCTCTGCGATGTGCTCGCCTTCAATCGCCTCTGCATACAGTTTGGCGTTTGTTATCGCTACCGCACACTGTGAAGCGACCGCCCGCGCAAGAGCAATATCATCTTCATCAAAACGTTTTGGCCTCGGACTATACAGGCGAAGCACACCAATCGCCTTGTTCCTGAATTGCATCGCAACAGTAAGCTGGCTGACGAGTCCCTCTCTTATCGTCGCCTCTTTATATTTGACTCTGTCGTCGACTCGCATATCATCCAACACCACCGCCCGGCCTGCGAAAGCAGCTTTAATCACCGTATCATTTTTGGAAACCACCCCTTTGTTGCGGTATTGTTCACTAAGCCCGTATGTGCTTCTCATCTTCAGATTGCCGGCCTGTTCATCCAGCAGTCGAATCGAGCAGGCCTTGACACCGGTAATCTTCACCGCCGCTTCGGCGAGTTTGTCCAGAACATCCTGAAGCGAAAACTTCCCCGCCACAAGTGTGGTAAGCTGATAAATCTGCTCGTCTCTTTCAATTTGTTTCTTTGTCTTTTTTGCCATAATCAACTGTTATTACCCCGTCGTTTTGCTTCGCAAAATCGAAGCAGCGGGGCTAATCCAGCGGATTATACTTTACTTTACGCTCGGGGTGAACCCTAATCTATTTTACCATTTGCCCGCTTGCACCAAAAACTGTTTAGGGTTAGTATAGAAGTTACAATGAGCCAGAGCGCCAAACATATAATTTTTACCGGCCAGGTCCAGGGTGTTGGCTTTCGCTTTGCCGCACATCGCATAGCCAATCGTTATATGTTAGCCGGCCTCGTCCGTAATCTGCCGGATGGCACTGTTGAGATGATTGTTCAGGGCTATTCTGACGATATAGCAGATTGCCTGCGTGACATTCAAGAAACCTTCGGTGGCTATATAAGAGAAACCAAAACTGAAGAAATCCCCCCCGACCCACAACACAAAGACTTCAAAATCGCTTTTTAATTCACCCGCTGAAACACTCCCCGTCATTGCGGTGCGATTGTCTTTTTAACGTTACTTAAGAACGTTGAGATTTCAGCAAGGATTTTTTTGGGATTTGCCAGATTATTCTCAATCAATGCCACTATTTTTGAGCCGATTATCACGCCGTCGGCTCCTGCTGAAGCAATCGTCGCTGCGTGTTCGGCTGTGCTGATTCCAAAACCCACACAAATAGGAACACTGGTCAACTTTTTCAATTTGCCGACCAGCTCTTCGACCGCATCGGACAGTTTCTCCCTGCTGCCGGTAACGCCCAACAGCGAGACGGTATAAATAAAGCCGGTGGTTTTAGAGGCAATCAGCTTCATTCTTTCCGTGTCGGTATTTGGCGTAACCATAAAAACAGTATCAAGACCCGCTGAGACGGCGGGTTGAGTAATTTCACCGGCGTCGTCGATGCTCAAATCAGCAACCAAGACGCTGTTAACGCCCGCCTGGTGGAAATCACTGAAAAACTTTTCCGTTCCGTACTGGTAAATCAGGTTGTAATACATCAGCAGTCCGATTGGAATGTCCTTGTAATCGCGGAGCAAGCGGATAAATTCCAGCGCCTTTGCCACGTTCATCCCGCTTCTTAAAGAGCGAATATCGGCCTTTTGGATTGTCGGCCCATCTGCTATCGGGTCGGAGAACGGTATGCCTAATTCCAGAATATCGGCCCCGGCATCGATAGCAGTTTTGATAATTGCAAAACTTGTATCAAAATCCGGGTCGCCGATTACGAAAAACGGTATTAACGCCGCTTGCTTTAGCTCTGCTAATTCTGAAAAAACTTGCTTATATGTTCTCATAACCTGTATCCTTATTTATTCTGATTTTGGTTCTCATTCTACTGTTTGATGTGTTTTAGTCAACCTTCTGCTTGCAAAAGAACTTCTATAAGAAATTACTTGCAATAAACCTATCTTTTTGTTACTATTCAGTAAATGAAACCAAAATTATACTTAGAAAGTACAGTTCCAAGCTACTTAGCTTCAAGGCCAAGCAGAGATTTAATTGTGGCAGGACATCAGCAGATTACACAGGGATAGTGGGAAACCAGAAGGAATGATTTTGACATATATATTTCTCAGTTTGTGATTGATGAGATATCTGCCGGGGATCCAGAAATAGCAAAAAGAAGACTGGCAATTATTTCTAAATTTAAACAATTGGATTTGACAGACGAAGTAAAAATACTTGCTAAAACCATTCTTGATTCCCGTATTATTCCTCAGAAATCTGCAACGGATGCAGCTCATATTTCTTTATCCACAGTGCATGGAATGCAATTTTTACTGACATGGAACTGTATACATTTAGCAAATGCTGAGATCATTGTTAAAATAAAAAGGATTTGTGAAATTCAGGATTATGAATTACCCTTAATATGTACACCAGAAGAATTAATGGGAGTATAGAACAATGTGGGAAGATCCAATAGTAAATGAAGTAAGAAAAATTAGAGAAAAACATGCAGCAGCTTTTGGCTTTGATATAGAAAAAATCATCGAGGATGCAAAAAAAAGGCAGAAAAAATCTAATCACAAAATAGTCTCTTTTGAAAATATAAAGAAAGCCTCATAATGATCTGAAGCAAACAATTGTCTTGTTTGGCACAAAATCAGTCCTTGGTCTATACTGTACCTTCGTTTCGGTAACCGGTCGACATCGTTTCACGCTTCACGAGATACGCTTCTTCGTTTTTCCACGATTGAAACATCTTTATCGCCTCGGCCGGAAAGATTTACCACCGCAATTGTATCCGGCGATAACTTTCCTTTTTGGCGGCAAAGATACGCCAAAGCATGTGCGCTTTCCAAAGCTGGCAGTATCCCCTCACTTTTACTCAGCAGCTCAAAGGCATCAAGCACCTCGGCATCTTCTGCGGCGACGTATTTGGCCCTGCCGGTATCTTTTAACAAACAATGTTCCGGCCCAACGGCCGGGTAATCCAGCCCCGCACTTACCGATTCGGTATCGTGAACCTGGCCTTCTTTGTCCTGCAGCAGATACGATTTTGCTCCGTGTAAGATGCCGACCCGACCGGCTACCAGTGTCGCAGCGTGCTTGCCGCTGGCCAAGCTCCTTCCACCTGCTTCGACACCAATTAGCTTCACGTCTTTATCGTCCAGAAAGGCAGAAAAAATACCTATCGCATTACTGCCGCCGCCGACACAGGCGACAATCATATCCGGTAATTTGCCGATTTGCTCAAGACACTGCTGCCTTGTCTCTTCGCCAATACAGGTTTGAAAATGTTTTACTATCGTAGGGTATGGATGCGGCCCGCAGGCCGAGCCGAAAAGATAAAACGTATCGGTAACGTGAGCCGTCCAGTAGCGAAGGGCCTCGTTGATAGCGTCCTTCAGTGTCCCTGTCCCTCCTTCAATCGGAATGACTTCTGCACCGCATAGTTTCATTTTATGGACGTTGACGCTCTGTCGCTCAATATCGGTTACGCCCATAAAGATTTTGGTCTCCATACCAAACAAAGCCCCAATCATCGCGGTAGCCAGGCCGTGCTGGCCTGCGCCGGTTTCGGCAATGAGTTTGGTTTTGCCCATATACTTTGCCAAAAGGCCCTGTCCGAGCGTGTTGTTGACTTTGTGCGCTCCGCCGTGCAGAAGGTCTTCGCGTTTTAGATACACCTTAAAGCCGACATATTCGCTGAACCTTTTCGCATAATAAAGCGGCGAGGGCCTGCCGGCGTAATCCTTAGAAAGCTGAGCAAGCTCAGTTACAAACCGCTCATCTTCGTAAAAGCGATAAAACGCACCCTCCAATTCTTCCAGAACCGGTATCAAAACCTCCGGCACATAAAAGCCGCCATAATCACCGAATCTACCTCTATACTTCATACCCCATATCCTTTCTCACACATCGTATAGTCTCTAAATCCGAAATTCGAATATCGAAATCCGAAACAATATCAAAATTCAAATACCAAATGCTCAAAACCTCATTCGCTCTTTCGCAAAATAGCCCCAAAGATACTCGTGAACTCGGTAGCTTCTTGTATCAGTTCGTGTCTTTCACGTTCCAGTTCCGGGTCGTCCTCAGAGTCGACAAGCTTCAACCAGTATGCACTCTCTTTGGCCTCCTTCCGGCATATCTTAATACGCATAACAAAGTCTTTCTTACTAAGAGCTTCGTTGGCCTCAATGTAATTTGCTCCAACAGAACCTGATGCTTTTACCAGTTGTTTTCCATCTTCGATATTAGCTATGGTTTTCTTCAGTTTCTTAACAAAAGCCCTGGCCCGCTTTGCAAACTTAAGCGTCCTCTCTTCCAGGTCATAGCGTTTTGAGTTTTGTATTTTGGTCATTTGAATTTGTTTCGGGTTTCGGATTTCGATATTCGTATTTCATCCTCTTAAGTGTTGTATATTTTCAAACAGTTTTTTCATTTTCTTGTGGTCTTTTTTGCCCGGCTCAGCTTCGATGCCGCTACATACATCAATCCCGTAAACCCCCAGCTCAACTGCTGCCACTGCATTATCGGGGTTTATCCCGCCGGCCAAGAAAACACGCTTGCCGATATGCCCCACGATATTCCAGTCAAAGGTCAGTCCCGTACCGCCGTATTTCTCAGGGTTGAAAGCATCCAGCAAAATAGCATCGGTAAAATAACTGTCTGCTTTTTTGATGTCTTTTTTGTCTTTTACCCGCAGGGCCTTCATTGTTTTTACATTCAGAGAAAGGAAGGCGCTGCAGAACTTCGGGCTTTCATCACCGTGCAATTGCACCCAGTCCAACTGGCATTCGTCTATCGTTTCCCGGATTTGCTCGTAGCTCGCATTGACGAACAAACCGGCAATATCTATAAAGCCCGGCAGCTTGCTTATTATATCAGCTGCTTTCTCTGGAGCTATAAACCTGGGGCTTTTCGGATAAAAGTTAAAGCCTAATAAATCCGCACCCATATCCATCGCTGTCTTGGCGTCCTCGTAATTGGTAATGCCACAAATTTTAACCTTCACTATCAACATATTCGTCGCTCGTGGTTCGTGCCTCGTGGCTCGTTCGGGTCACGGGTCACAAGACACGTTTGAGATTTCGATTAGTTTTTCCAGGCAGGATAATGCCTTACCATCTCCCACTGAGGCGTTTGCCATCTCGATTGCAGATTCAAAATCATCAGACAGTCCCCCGGCAATTATCGCAGCAGCGGCGTTCAAGATAACAATATCTCTCCGAGCTCCGGTCTCTTTACCGCCCAGTATGTCCCTAAGCAGCTTGGCGCTGGTCTTGGCATCGGTTACTCGCAACTGTTCTACACTGGCCAAAGTGATACCCAGCTCTTTCGGGTTCAGTTCCTTTCTTGTTATTTGGCCCTGTTTTAGTTCGAGTATTTTGGTCGGTGCCAGTGTGCTTATCTCATCCATCCCATTGCTGTGCACCACCATTGCATACCCAGTGCCCAGCAGTTTAAGTGCCTCGGCTATTCGTCCCATCAGATTTTCATCGGCCACACCCAGCACCTGCCTTTGTGCGCCGGCCGGATTGGCCAGAGGCCCTAAGATATTGAAAACCGTCCGAAAGCCCAGGGCCTTTCGTATGGGCTGAACATATTTCATCGCCGGATGGAACATAGGGGCAAACATAAATCCGATGTGTGCCTGCTTAATACACTCCGCTACCGTCTCGGCGCCAGCATCTATCTTAACGCCCAATTCCTCAAGAACGTCAGCCGAGCCGCATTTGCTGGTTATACCCCGATTGCCGTGCTTGGCAACGTAAACGCCTGCGCCGGCCGCTACCAGCGCAGCCGCCGTCGAAACATTAGAGGTTTTAATTGCTCCGCCGCCTGTTCCACAGGTGTCAACCAAATTATCGATATCAACCTTTACACGGACAGCGTGGCTTCGCAGCGATCTGGCAAGGCCGGCCAGTTCCGCCGCCGTCGCTCCCTTGATGCGCATCGCTGTGAGAAACGCCGCAATCTGGACCTCGGGTATCTGACCTTCAAAAACAACGTCCAGCAAATTCGTCGCCTGCTCAAAGCTCAAATCCTTACCGCCCAATAATGGCTCGATATATTCTGCTATTGTGGCCATTCTTAGTCTTTCCTTTTTTGCTCTTTTGCAATTGATAAAATATTCTCGATTATTTTGCCGCCTGCGGGGGTTAAAATGCTTTCCGGGTGAAACTGCACGCCGAATATTGGAAGCTCTTTGTGGCGGACCCCCATAACAATCCCTTCGAAATCAGCAGTTTTTTCCAGACACCCCGGCAGCTCTATCACACAAAGACTGTGATAGCGTCCCGCCTGCAGCGGGTTTTCTACGCCGGCAAATATGTCCTTTTGATTGTGGGTTACTCTTGAGGGCTTGCCGTGCATCGGCTGCGGGGCATGGCCGATTTTCCCGCCGAAATATTGCACAATCACCTGGTGACCCAGGCACACACCGAATATCGGCAGCTTGTCTTTGAAATAATCTACCGCTGAGAGCGAGACGCCGGCTGTGTCAGGCGTGCCCGGGCCCGGTGAAATCACCAGCAGGTCCGGGACGAATTCATCAGCCAGAACTCCCAATTCTTCAACGTCGGTGTCAGCTCGGTAAACTTTGGCCTGGCAATTGCGCTTACAGAAATCGTCCACTAAATTATATGTAAACGAATCGAAATTATCGATGAACAAAACTTTTCTGTTTATATATTCCATAAGACTTTGTCCTTTTTACCCCTCACTCACGTTCGGGGCTCTGTCTTCTGTCTTCTGTCCTCGAATTGCACGCAGACAGGATTTTGCCTTGTGCTCGGTCTCCTCAAATTCGGTCTTCGGGACACTGTCGTGCACGATGCCTGCGCCGACTCGAATATAAGCCGTATGGTCTTTGACCTGCAGGCTTCTTATGGTAATACAACTGTCGAACTGGCCGTCCACGGTAAGGTAGCAAACAGCCCCGCCGTAGTAGCCGCGCTTGGTTTTTTCAAACAAACGTATCAGCTTCATTGCTTCAATCTTCGGAGCGCCCGTAAGTGTCCCCATATTCATCGTGGCAAGATACGCACTCAATGCGTCAAGCTCAGCTGCGAGCGTGCCTTTAACATTACTTACCAGATGCTGGACCGACGCATATTTTTCAACCGTAAGCAACTCGGTAACGACTCTGCTGCCCGGCTTAGCCACACGCGCAATATCGTTTCTGGCCAAATCAACTAACATTATGTGCTCGGCCAACTCTTTGCGGTCGAGTTTCAGCTCCGCCTCATACCGAAAATCGGTGTCGGTATCAGCGCCTCTGGGTTTTGTGCCGGCTATCGGCCGAATCTCAACGTTGCGGGGCTTGGTTCCACTAACACGCAAATTCAGCTCCGGACTGGACCCCATCAGTATCGTATTGGGGATATTTAGATAAAACATATAAGGCGAAGGATTCAATGCCCGCAGCCGCCTGTAAACGTCCAGCGGTTCATCAGGACAGGGCTCCAACTTCGTTCTGCTCAGGACCACCTGAAGGATGTCCCCATCAATGATATGCTGCTTGGCCTTGCGAACCATTTTCTCATATTCGGCCTGAGTGGTATCGGTTGAGGCGGCTGCGAGTGAGCCGCTAAACTGGCGCCCTTTCGGCGTATCAGTTTGCGCAATATCAAAATAGTAGTCGAAGCACTCCTGTGCCTCAGCAATCAAAGTTTGACGATTATCATCGGTTACTACACAGTTGACAATTACATAGCCCTTGCTGCGTTCGTGGTCACACAGAAAGATATTGTCGGCGAAGTAAAGTTCATAATCGGGATTGCCCAACAGGTCATCTTCATTTTGAGGCAGCTTTTCAAACTGGTCTATGAAATCGTAGCTTATAGCTCCTAATAATCCGCAGGTTACGCGGAACGGCTTGCTCGCCAGGCCAAAGGCAAACGCCACCGCTCGTAACACATCCATCTGGTTTGTGCTCTTGAGCCGCGTTTGCTCATCAACTTTTTTTTCGTCCTGTTTAATTCGGCCGGTGATTACCTCCGGACCAAAATCAACCGATGCGCAAAAACCAAACCGCCCCCTTCGTAGGGGCGACCCCGTGTGGTCGCCCTGCGACAGATATGTTATTATCCGCCTGCCGGTATTACTCAAGGCTTTGATAGTAAATTCGACGCCCGTGCCGGTAAGATAAAGTGCCGGCCTTGATGTGCCGAAACTGAGCGCCCCACTACCTGCTAAGTATTCTCTGGACTCAAACAAACAGCAGTTTTTAGCCCGGCCGTAGTCGCTTAGCCTGGCAAAAAAATCCACCGGCTCGGCAATGTCGATTTGCTTGACGATGGGCACGATTTGCCCCGGCTCGGCACTGAGTATTATTTGTCTGTAATCTTCCATCGTTTTTACCTTTTACTGTAATTTTTATCCCGAAATTACCTAAAATACAAATAAAAAAAGCAGCCTGCTTTCTCGACAGGCTGCGTTTTTCGCAAATCTAACAGATTGTGTACAGCAAATCACCGCTCGCCTGTCGGATATATATCCACAGGCCACCACCAGTTACCGGTATTTTTACGGTTCATTTGCCTCATAATATAATAATTAAACCAAATCCATCCACCTTTGTCAAGAAAAATCCTAAAATTCATAATCATACACAACTCCGCCCAACCACAATGGCACCGGGGTTCTCTGAATCTTGCCTGTTCGTTCAGGCGGCGCGACGGTGCCGCAGCCGATCCAGTGCCACCGCCCCGACGATGATTGCCCCTGTGATAATCTCCTGCACCCAGTTCGGCAGCCCCATCTGCGTGCACCCCGAAGCAATAACCGTCATAATCAGCGCCCCCACCAGCGAACCCAGAATTGACCCTTCGCCGCCACCGAGACTGCCGCCGCCGATAACCACTGCAGCGATTACATCCAGCTCCACCCCAACCGCTACCGTGGGGTCACCTACCGTCAACCGGGAAAACTGCATAAGTCCACCCAAGCCGGCAAATGCTGCACACAGAGTGAAAACTATTATCTTCACCCGCTCCACTGCAACCCCACAAAGCCGGGCAGTCTGCTCATTGGAACCGATGGCAAATGTGTGCCGCCCCAGCCGCGTATACCGCAGCAGCGCCGCCATCGCTATAGCCAGCAGCACCAGCAGCCACACTCCGGCAGGTACCATCATCCAGCTTCGCTCTTTCGGCACCGAGGCCAGCAGCTCCTCCAGCCATCTCAGTCGCTCCGGGTCGACATCGATTTTCTGCTCGCGTCCGATGCCCTTTGCCACTCCCCGAACCACTAACATCATACCCAAGGTAACAATAAACGGCACTACCCGCAGCCGTGTTATAACAAGTCCGCTTATCAGTCCGAAAAACGCCGCCGCCGCAACACCACCCACGGCCGCGGTAAGCGGTCCGACACCGGCGTGCTGCAGCAGCCAGGCAATTACCACCGTACTCAGGGCCACGATTGAACCAACCGAAAGGTCAATCCCACCGCAGATGATTACCAACGTCATCCCCAGTGCCGCCATTCCCACAATCGTCGTCTGTCGGGCAATTGTCTCCATGTTCCGCGCGGTCGCAAAACTCGGCGGCGCAATCAGCACAAACAGTTCGTACACTACCGCCAGACCCAATACCGGGCCCAGAATATTGAGCCAGCTCCGCCAATTTGACCCGAACGCCCCCTTTTCTGACAAACTCGACTCCCTATCACTCATGTACTTGCCTCCTGTCCGGTTGCCTCCAGCATGAGCTTATGCTCATCCACCTCAGCAATCCGGTGCGTCGGTCCCAACCTTCCACGGCACATCACCGCCACCCGGTCACAGACACCCATCAACTCCGGCAAATAACTGCTCACCATCAGTATCGCCTTAGCTGCTCGCCCCTCTGCCGGCGAACCGCTCGCCAGCTCGTCAATTAACCGGTAAACCATCGCCTTGGCCGCCACGTCGATACCACGCGTCGGCTCGTCCAGCAGCAATACATCTACGTCGTGCTGAAGTAATCGGGCCAGCGCCACCCTCTGTTGGTTACCTCCCGATAAAGACGACACCGGTTGTCTGGGTCCAAGGCAGAGGATACCCAACCGTTCTATCCACCGCCGGGTGGCTCTATCCTGTCGGCTTGGCAGTACCAACCCAAGCGGGCCGAAGCCCTTCAGTTTGGAAAGCGTTACGTTGTCCGCTACACTCAAAGAAAGCGCCAGTCCCTCTTCCTTGCGGTCCTCGCTGAGAAGACCAGCACCCTGCACCCACCGCCTTACCGGCGAAGCCGGCCCCGTGTAAACGCCCAGTCGAATCTTTCCTTTGCGCACCGGCTCCAGCCCGAACAGGCTCCGCAGAAGCTCCGTTCGCCCCGCACCCACCAGTCCGGAGATGCCTAACACCTCCCCGCGACGCAACTGCAAACTCGCCGACTCTGGCTTCTCGACGCCGGCCAAATCTTCAATCTCCAGAATTACCTCTCCTGCCTGACGCGAAGAGCGCGGGTAAAGCTCCTCAACCTGCCGACCCACCATCAGCGATATTATCTCGTCGGTAGTGATGGCAGCCACATTGCTGCTGCCGACCACTTTTCCATCGCGCAGAACCACCACCCGGTCCGCAACGCACTTGACCTCTTCAATAAAGTGCGAAATGTAAACAACGGCTTTGCCTTGCTGTTTAAGCCGCCCAATAAGCTCGAACAGCCGCTCCACATCCTGCTGCGTCAAACTGCTGGTCGGCTCGTCGAGAACCAGTACACGGCAGCCGATGGCCAAAGCCCGTGCAATCTCTACCAGCTGCTGCGAACCCACCGACAATTTGCTGACCCGCGCATCCGGGGTCAGCTCCGGATTTTCAAATTCCTCAATCGCCTCGATTGCTCGCCGGCGCACCTCCTTCCAGCGCACTACCCCCAGTGTTGTCGGTTCCATACCTAACATGATATTTTCCTGCACGCTCAGGTGCGGCGTAAGTGAAAGCTCCTGATAAATCATTGCCACTCCGGCCCGTCGTGCCTCGAGCGGGTTGCTCGGCCGATACGGCACACCTTCCAGCCACATCTGGCCTGCGTCCGCCTTGACCGCCCCCGAAAGCACCTTCATCAGCGTGCTCTTGCCGGCACCGTTCTCGCCCACCAGCGCCAAGACCTCCCTCGGGGCCACCTTGATATCCACATCCTCCAGCGCCACCGTTGCCCCGAAGCGCTTACAAATCCCCTGCATCTCCAGTCGCACCGCCGACCGGTCAAAATCTACTCGTTCAACCATTTCTTGAAATCCGGCTTTAACAGGTTCCTGATATCGGGGTCGTTCATATTTTCCGGAGTCGCCACCACCGAGCCCGTGTCAATTCGTTTAGGCACTTCCTCGCCCGTCAGGTGCGCTATAATGGTCTTGACGCCCAGGTAACCCATATTGATTGGGTCCTGCAGCACCAGCCCGTGAATATCGCCTTTGGCCAGCCCCTGCACCAGCCGCTCAGAGCTGTCAAAACCCACATATTTCACCCTGCCCGCCAGGCCGCTGTCCTGCAGCGCCCGCAGCATTGCAAAGGCCGTTGACTCGTTCGGGCAAAAGATACCATCAATCGTCAACCCCCCGTCGGGCGTACGCAACGGCGCCAACAGGTTTTCGCTCGCAATGTAGGCACTTTCCGTTGTCGCCCCGCCGTACTGGTTCGAACTGACTACCTCGATTTGGGGGTATTTTTCTTTTAACACATCCAGGAACCCCTGCTCCCGATTCATCGTGCTGGCTGAGCCCTCCTGGTACCGCAGCATAATCACCTTGCCTTTCCCGCCCAAAATCCTGGCCAGATGTTCGCCGCCCTTCCTGCCGCCGATATAGTTGTCGGTAGAAATGAAACTGACGTAATCTTCACTCTTGAGGCCACTGTCGATAATCACCACCGGGATACCGTTGTTTACGGCATCCTTGACCGGTCTGCGCAGTGCCGCATCGTCCAATGGTGCCAGCACCATTCCCGATACGCCGAGCGTTATGAAATCTTCCACCACCCTGATCTGCGACTCCCGGTCATCCTCTTTGAGCGGTCCTTTCCATATCACTTCCACGCCCAATTCCTGAAACTCCCGCTCCGCCTTGACCGCCCCGGCGTGAATCGACTTCCAGAAAACGTGTGTCGTCCCCTTCGGAATCACGGCAATACGATACTTATCTTCGCTTTCTTCCTTCTGCTTACAACCAATCGCAGTAAAAACGACAGCTATAGCAACAAGTGCAATTACTCCTAAGGCCTTTTTCATAACTACCACTCCCTAAGTATTGTTTTGACATTACTGTTCTGCAATAAAATCCCTGATTGGTTAACGTTTTCTTTGTTTCAATAGTAAATAATCAATGGTCAATAATCAATAGAATATATCCTCTCCGCTGCGGATTACAAGTCCGCAATTATTAAATTAGCGCCCGAGCAGCCGCCACTTTGTCCGGCTGAGCATGTCTTTGTGGAGGCCGCCAGGTGGTGCTGCCAAAGTTTAAGTTTTTTTCAAAAAGAAATTATTTTGCCCTGTTGACAGAAGATTCTGCTTAGTTTAGTATGCTTCGGCAGTGGTTTTTTGACAAAATTCTGCTGCCGGGAAGGATAAGCGTGAAAATTGTAGCTTGTATTCCTGCTCGTTACGGTTCTACCAGATTCGCCGGTAAGGTTCTCGCCAAAGATACCGGCAAATTCCTCGTCCAGCACACCTACGAGCAGGCCTGTTTAGCTAAAACACCCGACAAGGTAATAATAGCAGCCGACGATGAAAGAATTGCCGCTGCTGCCAAATCGTTCGGAGCCGAATGTATTCTAACCTCAATCGAGCACAAAAGCGGCACCGACCGCATCGCTGAAGTCATACTGAAAATTCAAAATTCAAAATTCAAAATTCGGATATCGTGGTGAACCTCCAGGCCGATGAGCCGGAGATCGACCCGGAAAATATCGATTATCTGGCCGAGCTTTTAATAAAAAACCCAGACTATCCAATGGCCACCTTAGCTGCCGAGTTCCAGAGTCCTGAGCAGATTGCCGACCCTAATATCGTAAAGGTTATAATATCTCCCTGTGTTGGTGATACGAGTCACGAGTCACGAGCCACGAGCCACGAGATTGGCAGGGCGATTTATTTTTCGCGAGCCCCCATTCCTTATGATAGGGAAAAATCCGGCATAGGAAAAACACAACAATATCTGCGGCACATTGGAATTTACGCTTATCGCAAACAGTTTCTGCTAAAGATTACTTCTTTGCCGCAAACCCCGCTGGAGAAAATCGAAAAACTTGAGCAATTGCGAGCGATTGAAAATGGCTATTCAATTTTGGTCGGCAAAGTCGAGCACACCTGCGACGGCATAGATACACCACAGCAATACGCCGAGTTCGTCGTTCGGTATAAAGTGAAGCGTGAAGCGAAATACGAGATACGAGGTTAAATTTATGTTGAAAGATAAAGATTTGTTGGCTTCTGTTAGTGATATATCGACCGAGAGCGAATTTTTCTCGCCGGTGCCGGCCGACTATAAAAAAGGAAAAACCCGCTATTGTTTCGTTGCCGGCACTGTGATGAGCGGCCTCGGCAAGGGCATATTCTCATCCTGCCTGGCTTTGCTGATGCAGGATAAGGGTCTGAAAGTTACACCAATTAAGCTCGAAGGATATTTGAACATAGATTCCGGCACGCTGAATCCTTTTCGCCACGGTGAGGTGTTTGTGCTCGATGACGGTATGGAATGCGATATGGATTTGGGCACATACGAGAGGATGCTCGACCAGGATTTAAGCAGGGCAAACTTTGCCACGAGCGGCCAGATATTCAGCTCAATCCTGCACAAGGAGCGCCACGGCGACTATCTCGGCAGGGACGTGCAGATGATTCCGCACGTTACCGGCGAGGTCAAACTGAAACTTCGGCAGTTGGCAGCCGATACCGACGCCGATATGGTTTTTGTCGAGATTGGCGGCACGGTCGGCGATTTGGAAAATGCCTATTTTATCGAGGCGATGCGAGAGCTGGCATACGAAGAAGGACCCAATAGCTGCTGCTTCGTGGCCCTGACATATATATTAGAGCCTGCAATCCTGGGCGAGCAGAAATCAAAGGCCGCACAATTAGGAATCAAGCAGCTTATGCAGTGTGGCATTCAGCCGGACATCATCGCCTGCAGGGCAACCAATCCCGTTACTGAGAAGGTCCGGCAAAAAATCAGCGTCTATAGTAATGTCCCTCTCGAAAGGGTCATAAGTCTCCCTGATTCAGCCAGTATTTATATGATACCGGCTATGCTCAGAGACCGTGGCCTGGATTTTGAGGTCGCCAGACTGCTCAAAATCGAGGACAGAATCAATCTGCGACACGAACGCAAGGCCTGGGCTAAATGGTGCGATTTCACCGACAAAATCGGTGCCGCCAATCGCCAAATATCCATCGGCATCATCGGCAAATACACATCCGTCCGTGACAGTTATGCCTCGATAATCAATGCCCTCGAACACGCCGGTATCGCCCTTAGCTGCGAGACAAAAATAAAATGGATTGAAACGACCGGCATTACCGATGAAAACGCAGCCGACAACTTGGCTGACGTTGACGGCATCATTGTCCCCGGCGGATTCGGTACCCGCGGTGCTGAGGGCAAAATTGCCTGCATAAAATATGCCCGCCAGAACAATTTGCCCTATCTGGGACTATGTTTTGGCTTTCAAATGGCTGTTATAGAATTTGCTCGCAACGTCTGCGGGCTTAAAAAAGCCAACAGCACCGAGATTGAGCCGGACTGTCCCGAGCCGGTAATCGATATATTGCCGGAGCAGAAAAAAATAGAAGGCCTCGGCGGAAATATGCGCCTCGGCGGACAGGACATAAAACTAAAACCCCAGACACTGGTCTGGAAGCTCTTTGGCAAAACAGCCTCTGTACGAATGCGATTCAGACATCGTTATGAGGTTGACCCCCGTTATATTGAGCCGCTGGAAAAGGCCGGCCTCGTGTTTTCCGGCAAAGCACCCAATCAGCCGATTATGCAAATCCTGGAAATCCCGTCCCATCCATTCTTTGTGGGCACTCAGGCACATCCCTGCCTGACTTCCCGCCCACTGAAACCTCAACCAATGTTCGTAGGACTCGTTGCAGCAGCAATGCAAAAACATTACACACAGGAAAAATTGCCCGATTGCATAAAAGCCACCCGAAAACTGTGCCATCGCACTGATTAACGACAGATTACAGAGGTTTAGGACCTGCCTTTGCCTTTAATTCGTCGAGTTCTTCTTTAAGTTTCTCTATTTGTGCTTTGAGATTTTTAATTTCCTCACGCAGTTCTAAGTTTTCTCCACCAACATCCTTGAAAAGTTCATCTATCTGGTCCCCAAATTTTCCTGCTAACTGTTCTTCCAGACCCTTCTTTTCCTGCAAACATTTTTCAAGTTGCAGTTTTTGCTTCTCAATTTCCTTTTTATGCAGTTGTTTTTGCCTTTCGATTTCCCTGTCGCGCTGCTTTAACTCTTTCTTTAGCTGTATGTTTTCAGCACCTATAAGTCTGCTCTTTTTGGTGTTTGGTAGCTGTTGTTCTTCTTCACAGCCTGCAATCAACATAGTAACGACAAAACCAATTGCCAAAACAAATGCCATTTTTGCTGGTCCCTTCATTTCATTATCCTTTCAAATTTAGTTTTTTCCAAAAACCGATAAGATTTGGCCCCTACTATATCACTAATTGGCCTGTTGTCAAGTCCTTGAACCTATTCGAAAAGCACTTTTAACTTTTCTTTGTCAGGGGCACTAATTTGGCTCTGGTCTGTCCACACGGCCAAATCAAGACTTTTTCTACAACGGCAATCCTCGCTGACAAGCCCTCGCCGACCTGTCAAAACCGCCTTTATAAGCTTCAGGCAATTGTCTATTGCCGTCTGCAAATTTGCAATAATCTCTTTCAGAAGTGTTTGCTTATCTTTGTCGGCTTCGTGTGGTCGCCAGCAGTCATAATCACTGGCTAACGCAACCATAGCATAACAGATTTGTGCCTCTCTGGCTAATTTGGCCTCAGGCATAGCAGTCATACCAATCAAATCACCACCCCAGCCACGGTGCATAAGTGATTCGGCCCGCGTGGAAAATTGCGGCCCTTCCATACAAACGTAGGTTCCCTTTGGGTGCGTCTTTATATCAAGCTCTTTAGCAATATCTACAAGTATCTCCCGAACTCGCCCGCAGGTTGGTTCTGTCATCTCGCAGTGCACCGCCCCAAAACCTCTAAAAAAAGTATTCTCCCGCTTGAATGTCTTATCGATGAACTGGTCAACGATAACCAGGTCGCCGGGAGCAATTTCCTCGCGAAGCGACCCCACCGCACCGCTGCCTATTACCGTATGAACGCCGAGCTTTTTCAAAGCAAAGATATTAGCTGTGAACGGCACCTCGCTTGGAGAAAGTTTATGTCCCTTGCCGTGACGATTGAGAAAGGCAATTTTCTTATTGCCTATCTTGCCGACGCAAATAGCCGTGCTCGGCTTGCCGAACGGTGTGTCAACATCGTGAAATTCTGCATCAATTAGTTGCTCAGCCAGTGCATCGCCCAGCCCTGTACCGCCTATTATCCCGATTAGTTCTTCTGCCATTTTATATCCTTCTTTTATGGATTAATTCCTGCCGACAGATATTCTTCTGATAGTAATCAACATATCCCGATGACCGGGTTCGATGTCCGCTTGCCACAGCCCGTCTCCCCGGTCCTCGAATGAAACATTTTCAGCCGAAGGAACTCCGCTGGCATTCCACACTGCCAGCGGGCCGCTCTCAATCATGCGAATCGTCAGTTTGCCGGGTGTATTTTTCACCACTTCCACCGCCGCCGGTGACAGGTATTTGTCGGTTCGCCCGATAACCGCCCAGCCGTTGCGGACCGGGCAAAGATGCAGCAGCCGGTCGGAAAAACCTTCCAGCTCAAAGGTGTACTCGGCGCCAAGCTTCTCGGCCTTGCCGGCATACCAATCGTAGATAATCAGCCCCTCGGCTGGAACTCTCCATTTCCCCGGATACGGCTGCATCATACCACTGGCGTTTTGATAATCTTCGGCTGTAATAACTGCTTTAACGGGAACAGCTTGTTGTGTCAGATTATATATGACAATAGCAGCAGTTTGGTTAGCTAAAGGTGCGACGACTTTATATGCTTTGCTTTCGTTCAAAGGGTCTATGAAAATACAATCGGCAAGTGGGGCCGCCGGCGCCATAGGACGCAGGAGCAATCCATCCTTATAACACAAAGGCCAAACATTCTCAGGGGCAAAATGTCCCGGATTGTCGGATAGATACACCGGCCCGCCCGAGAACGCCTTGGACACCGCCATCATTCGTCCCGCAACCTTGTCACTGGAATGGAACATATCATGGTCGCCCCAGGCAATTTGCCCCAGCCAGGGGATGGCAGCGTAAGAATGGTAAAGATGCCCCCTGGCCCTTTCAAGGTTTCCGACTTTGTAATCTTCGCTGCATCGACCAGCAACACTGTTCTTCGAATTAAAAACGCTTACGGCATTGTGCCAGTTGCAATTGATAAGACCGTTCATCCGGGAATCAACAACAGATTGAAAAACCGCTGCCAGGTTAGCGGCCGCCGCAACAGGATTGCCTATGGCATTGGTATTATCCGCTGGTAGGCCCCCAAGCGGATTCGAAAGCGATGTTCCAGCGTAGAAAGGGAGCGCATCGGTCTGGAAGTCAACTTTTAGAAAATCAACATCGTCTCTTTTCGCGAAACCAAGCATGTATTCGTAAAACGCCCTCGCCGCCTTCTCGTCATTTAATGGCAGCAGTTTCTTCACGTTACATTCATACATAAACTCACCGATTTCACCGAGATTGCCAGGCGCCACGACCCCATGATTAGCGCCCAGAAATGCGTACCAGATGCCGACCCACTTGATTTTATCTTCCTTGCGCATAT
This sequence comes from Phycisphaerae bacterium, assembly GCA_030601845.1. Taxonomy (GTDB): domain Bacteria; phylum Planctomycetota; class Phycisphaerae; order Sedimentisphaerales; family Anaerobacaceae; genus JAUWAY01. The sequence continues at coordinate 38,874 of JAUWAY010000002.1, read as the reverse complement.
CCGTTAAGGGTTTGTAGCCGTTCGGGAATTTGTCGTTTGGTGCAAGGGAACTTCGGTCAAAGTGCCCATTATCTACAAGCAAATAGCGGATAGGAAGGCCCGACTTTTCGATGGCTTCCATTGCGCCGACCATATTTTCTTCATCGATTCTGCCCTTGTAATATTCCCAGGAACACCAACCAAGGTATTTGAAAATCTGCGGATATTCTTTCTTCTCCCGCATAAAAGCGGCGCCTTTGATTTGTTCGCAATCCAGGGCCGATTCCCAGGCCGTATTGCACGCTTCATACGGATTGTCGGCCTTGGCCCAGGCGTACAGCGGGATGTCACCTTCGATGGCGTCTTTGCCGTGTGTCCCCATCTTAAGAATTAGCCTGCCGTCCTTCGAATCGAACCATGAATAAGCCGTCTTGCCGGCGATTGGCAGGACCGCTAAGTAGCTGTCCTTTTTTAGCTTGAGCAGAAGAAATATTCCCCCTTCTGGAACGGAGTTTAAGGAGCTGTCATTTACAATTTGACCGAAAACCCTGTTGCCGCCTGCGGGCCACCATCCGCTCGCATAATAGCAGCCGCATTCAAAATCGGGCAGCGAAAGCTCATAATATTCCATAACACCTTTGCTGTCCGGCCGGCCGCTATAGTTCTCCAGAATCTTTACGCCCTTGCCGGACAGCTTAGTCAGGTCGATATCACTGGTAATTTGCGGATTGAGTTGATGTTGCTCTCCCGCAAAAGTCATTGATGAACTAATAATACACAGCACCATAAAAACGAATCTCAACTTCACAATATTCTCCTTTCGTACTGTGCCTTGTGCCCCGGGACACGAGAGATGAGTCACGAGCTACGAATTATTTTCTCAATTTTCTTTACAACGTCAGGGTGTTTATCCGCAATGTTGTTCTTCTCGCCGATATCCTCTTCCAGGTTATACAGTTCCAGTTCTGTTTTGTCCTTCTGCTCCAGACAGAAGGCCTTCCAGTCGCCCATACGCACGGCTTGCATATTCTTGAATTTCCAGTAAAGAAATTCGTGTTTTTTCTGCTTCTCCGGTTGTCCCCTCAGGGCCGGAACCATAGAGATGCCGTCGATTTGGCCGGGTGGCTTAACGCCTGCGAGTTCGGCGCAGGTCGGTAGAAAGTCCCAGAAAGCACAGATGTGATTACTCGCACTACCCGCTTTAATCTTGCCTGGCCAGCGGATGACCAGCGGCACACGGATGCCGCCCTCATAGAGGTCACGCTTTATACCACGTAGTGGCCCGCTACTCTTCCAAAAAACAGGGTCGTTGCCTCCTTCCTCGTGTGGGCCGTTATCACTGCTGAACATCACAATTGTGTTCTCGTCAAGACCCAACCGTTTAAGCAAATCTATAATCCTGCCCACATCCCGGTCCATTCGGGAGACCATTGCCGCAAATGCAGCACGAGGCGTTTTCTGACTGCAATAACCTTTGCCATCAGGACCGCGAGTACCCCCACCAGCTTTTTCTGAACTGGTTATGTAAGCCTGTTCTTCGAACTTACCCTCATATTGTTTCATACTGTCATCAGGTGCCGTTAATTCTGCATGCGGTATCGTATATGGTAGATACAGGAAGAACGGTTTATCTTTATTGTCTTTAATAAATACAAGCGCCTCGGCGGTGAACAAATCGTGGACATATCCGCCCTTTTTGCCGCCCTGGTTTCCTTCAAGATAGAAATTCTCGGCATTCCTCCACACATAGAGCGGATAATAAAAATGGGCTCTGCCCTGATTTAGAAAGCCGAACCAGTAATCGAATCCCTGTTTATTTGGTATGCCTGTCGAGCCGGTCTGGCCCAGTCCCCACTTGCCAATGCAGGCGGTGGCGTATCCTGCCCCTTTGAGCAGCTTTGCCACCGTGACATCCTCAGGCATGAGGCATTGTCCCTGCCCCGTTGTCCTCGCATGACCGATGTGCCGTCCCATCATCAGCGTGAAACGCGACGGTGCGCAAACCGTGCTGCCGGCATAATTCTGCGTGAAAAGCATCCCCTCGGCTGCCATCCTATCGATGTTCGGCGTTTTGATCTTCTGCTGACCGTAGCAGCCAAGGTCCCCATAGCCCAGGTCATCGGCCAGGATGAAGATGATATTCGGCCTGTCAGAGTTACCACGGGAAGAAGTGGCCTGTGCAAAATTGCCCAGAGACAGCGCTGCCGCTGACATGCCCAATGTTTTCATAAACTCACGCCGATTCACAAAATTATCCTTTCATCATTCCTTTTTTCTTTTTTAAAAGTCTTTTAATTGGCAACTATAATAACTGCTCTGCTGCTCATTTACAAGCGGTTTCCCCATTTTCACAGGACAAGTTTACCCCGGCGGAAGCAGGAGTAGCGACTTTTGGGGGGAGAATGAAATTCTGTAAGAACCGATTGACAGTGGTGTATCCATAGTTTATTTTGCACGGTGTAGTTGTGCGGCTCAGTGAAGGGCCGCTGTTGCGAAAGAACGATAGCTCTTAAGGAGGATTACTGTATGAGTGATTGTACCCGTCGCGATTTTCTAGGAATGATAGCCGGCGGCGCAGCGATGTCTCTCGCTGCCGGCTTTACCGGATTAAATCCAATCTCTGCTCTGGGAAAAATGAACAGCACCCCCCTGCCTCTTGCCAGAGGCAAGAAGGGGGGCAAAATGAATGTCCTGTTCATTGCCGTCGATGACCTTAGGCCTCAACTCGCCTGCTATGGCAAAAAACAGATTATCTCGCCGAACATCGACCGTTTAGCCGACGAGGGACTTCTCTTTGAGCGAACCTATTGCCAACAGGCGGTTTGTGCACCCTCGCGGATGAGCCTGCTCAGTGGGCTGCGGCCTGACTCGACAGGCGTTTACGACCTGAACACGCCGCTTCGCAAGGCCCTGCCCAACGTCCTGACTCTGCCGCAGCACTTCAAGCAAAATGACTACGAGACCATTTCCATCGGCAAGATTTACCATCATCCCGGAGACGACCTTGTCGGCTGGAGCACCGACCCCTATCGTTCAAAAGGAGACTGGGTCGGACGGGGATACCTGTTGGAAAAGAACCAGGCCATCGCTCGGCAGCAAACAAAGGGTCAGGGACCGCCATTTGAGGCAGCCGATGTCCCGGACAACGCCTATCCAGACGGCAAGAATACCGACTTTGCCATCAAGGAGCTGCACCGCCTTAAAGACAGGCCCTTCTTTATCGCTATGGGCTTTCACAAGCCGCACCTGCCGTTCAACGCACCAAAAAAGTACTGGGATATGTATCCACAGCAAAAAATCAAACTGGCCGACAATCCCTTCATACCTAAAAATGCAACGGAGTATTCTTTGACCAACTTCGGCGAGCTGCGAAATTATTTCGGTATGCCGAAGGAGGGCAAAGTGCCCGACAACCAGGCCCGCCAGTTGATACGCGGCTATTACGCCTGCGTAACTTACATTGACGCCCTCATCGGGCGGCTGCTTGGCGAGCTGGAGCGTCTGAAGCTGCGGGACAAAACGGTCGTTATCTTCTGGTGCGACCACGGCTGGAAACTGGGCGAGCACGCAAGCTGGTGCAAACACACGAACTTTGAAATAGATACACACGTGCCGATGATTATCAGCGTCCCGGAGATGAAGACCGCCGGCCGGCGAAGCTATGCCCTGACCGAGTATGTGGATATTTACCCCACACTCTGCGAGCTGTGCGGACTCCGAGTACCTGAGCATCTTGAGGGCACCAGTTTCGTGCCGCTGCTGGAAAATCCTAACCGCCAGTGGAAATCAGCCGTTTTCAGTCAGTACCCGCGCAGCGGAGGAATTATGGGCTATACTATGCGCACCGAGCACTATCGCTATACCGAATGGAAAGATCGCAAGTCAGGAAAGGTCCGGGCACGTGAATTATACGACCACCGCACCGACCCCGACGAGAACGTAAACGTTGTCAATCAGCCCAGCTATGCAGCAACTGTCAAACGGCTCGCGGTGATAATGAAGGCCGGCTGGCGCGGCGCCCTGCCGGATAAATGATTGATTCGTCAGGAGGTGTATGATGTTGCAAAAAACTAAAGTTGTAGTATTTCTCGTTGTCCTCTCACTGCTTTGTGGTATTGCAGCCTCGGTACATCCCATAAATGCCTCGGGCAAGGAGCGTTTTCCGTTTGTCATACCGGGTGACGATGCTACGCCATCGGCAACGGATATGTCAAAATTGTCGCCCGGGCCCGCCGGCGCCGACGGCTTTGTTACCATCCGGGACGGCAGGTTCTATACCAAAAGCGGTCGCCTGAAGATATGGGGTGTGAACACGTGCTACGGTGCCAGCTTTCCAACGCACGAACAAGCCGAAATAATCGCCGCCCACCTGGCCAAACTCGGCGTCAACGGCGTGAGAATGCACCACCACGATAGCGCTGCTGCACCACGCGGCATCTGGGCCAAAATCATCAACGGCCGGCGCACCTTCGACCCGCAGCAGCTCGACCGCCAGGATTATTTCCTCGACCAGCTCCACAAGCACGGCATCTACGTGAACCTCAACCTGCACGTATCCAGAACATTCACCGAAGCGGAGGGCTTTCTAAGCAAAAACCTCCCGCGGGCGGTTCGATACAACAAATATCTGCTGTATTACGAACCACAAATGCGCAAACTCTTCAAAGAATTCTGCCGGATGTACCTGACGCACTACAATCCGTACCGCAAGCTGCGCCGCGCCGACGACCCCGGCATTGCGATGCTCGAGCTCACGAATGAAAACGCCTTCAGCACACGCGGCCCGGCCCTTGCGGCCTCGCTGCCCGAACCGTATCGAGGCCAGTTCAAGCGGCAATGGAACGCTTGGCTAAAAAATCGCTACGGCACTACCAACGCCTTAAAGAAAAACTGGAAAGATACCGGCGAACCGCTCGGCAGCGAACTGGCCGATATGGGCGACTTCTCAGCCAACCTTAAACCCTGGCGGCTACATCAAAGTGCTGCCTTCCCCGTGAAAGCCCGGTCCAACCAGCCCGGGCCAAAGCCGGGCATAAAGGCCCTTAAGCTCGAAATAGTCAAACAGGCCCCAGAAATTAGCCGCCAGGAACTAATGCTCGCCGATCTCTCTGTCGAGAAAGGCAAGCTCTACACGCTCTCTTTCTGGATTAAGGCCGACAGCCCCAGAACGGTATCGGTGGACGTCTCGAATCAAGGCCCGGACAACTGGCGAGACCTTGGTCTTAGAGAAACCCTGCAACTGGCGCCCCAATGGTTGCACATCGAGCGCGTCTTCCGGGCCGGCGATACCGTCTCAAACAACGCTCGTATCTGCTTCAAGTTTGGCGGCAGTGACATCAACCTGTATCTCGCGCAGGCCCGCCTCCGTCACGGCGCGAATCTGGTGGTACTGCCCGCCAGCCAGACCATCGAGCAAGCCAACATCGAAATCCCTACCAAAGGATGGACCGACAAGGCACAAGAAGACGTCAGGCAGTTTATGATAGATACCGAAGAGGACTTCATCAACGAAATCATCGCATTTCTCAAAAACGACCTCGGCGTAAAGGTGCCAATCACCGCCTCTCAGATCAACTATCACGGCGCCGCGATTGTCGCCAACACCTGCGACTACACCGACATCCACGCTTACTGGCAGCATCCGCGGTTTCCCGTCCGGCCGTGGGACAGAAAGAACTGGACAATCAGCAACACGCCTATGGAATGCGTCCCCGGCCAGGATGCGCTACTGCAGCGCACGCCTTGGCAGCTGCTCGACAGACCATTTACCATTTCCGAATGGAACATTCCCAATCCCAGCGACTACGCTGCCAGCGTTGTGCCCTTCGCCGCGATGGTCGCCGCACTGCAGGATTGGGACGCCGTCTTTTTCTTCAATTATCACACCAGCGAAAGCGACTGGTTCACCGACCATCTGCTGAGGTATTTCTCATTCAATGGCCAGCCCGTCAAGCTCGCACTGCTGACGGCCTGTGCGAATATGTATCGCCGCGGCGACCTTGCGCCTCTGACGCACACCGCCGCCGGCACCCTCGATGAGCATCTACCCGCCTCGCTTGCGCTTAGCTATCGCATTGGCATCGACCCGAAAGCCCGAAAACCACAAATGCCAGCCGCACCCACCGCTCGGCGACTGGCCAGTCCCGATGGCTCCGTAGTCTGGGATGCTACCGACCCGGATTTGGCACACGTCAAGGTCGACACGCCCACCTCCTGCGCTATTTGGGGATTGATTGCAGGCCAGAGGTTCGACTTCGGCACCCTGAAGATTTCCGTTGGCCAAACCGAGCGCAAATACGCCGCCATTGTCGTCACAACGCTCGACGGCAAAGAACTGGGAAAATCAAAACGCATATTACTAACGGCAGTGGGCTCAGCCGAGAATTTGAATATGGGCTGGAACCAGCAGCGCACATCAGTCGGCGACCGCTGGGGTACCGGCCCAACGCACGTCAACGGCATCGAGGCCAACGTGACACTGAAAACCCGTGTCCGGTCGGTCTATGCCCTCGATGGCCGTGGCCAGCGCCGCCAAGAAGTCCCCACGCAGACCATAGGTCAGGCCACGAGTTTCTCTATCGGCCCAAAGTACAAGACGCTCTGGTACGAAATCGTGGCACAATGACCAGCACTTGCAGTAATGAAATGGTAACCCTCCAAATCCGACGCTCAAAAATCTTTGCGCCTTCCGGCCGGATTCTGTATAATCTCCATAATGACTTTGGCCAAAGACATAAAGCTAAAAGCGATTGAATTGGGTTTCGACCTTGTCGGGATAACGGATGCATCCGCCCTGAATACCGAGCAGGTCGAATTGCTGACCGGCTGGCTGAAAGCCGGCTGCGCCGGACAGATGAACTATATGCACAAAAATCTTGAAAAACGTATTGACCCGACCAAACTGCTAAAAAATGCCCAATCGCTAATCTGCCTCGGCCTGAATTACAAACCGCCAAAACAAAAACCAAAACCGCCAGACCATACAGTCCCAACGGCTACAGTAGCCAACTACGCCCAATACGAAGATTATCACCTCTTTATAAAAAAACGCCTGCGCAAATTGACTGGTTTTATAACTTCTATCGCCGGCCAGGGCCTGCAGTTCAAGATTTGTGTTGACTCGGTTCCTCTAACTGAAAGGGCCTTTGCCGCCAGGGCTGGCCTGGGCTTCATCGGAAAAAATCATATGCTTATCAACCCGAAGCTCGGCTGCCAGATAACATTAGGCGAAGTAATAACAACTCTGAAACTGCAAACCGATGAGCCGATTACAGCCGACTGCTCAAATTGCGATAAGTGCATCGATGCCTGCCCCACAGGGGCCCTGCGACCCGATGGCCAATTCGACGCCAACAAATGCATCAGCTATTTGACAATCGAATACGAAGGCCGAATCCCTCCTGCTTTAGCTGAAAAAATAGGCGACCGGCTCTTCGGCTGTGACGAATGTGTCCTCGCCTGTCCCTATCAACAAAACGCACCTGCCTGCAAAAATAAAGAGTTCAAATTCTATAGTGATAGAGCCAAACTTGACCTGCACCAGATTTTGAATTTGACTCAGGAGGACTTCGAAGCGAAATTCGCTGACTCACCTATTAAACGTTTAGGCCTTGAAAGATTGAAAAGAAACGCCCAAATCTGCCTTGAAAATTTAAAAAAGTAACCGTATATTACTTTATTTATAGTCGTGGATTTTTCTTCTAGCCAATTATATGGATAAAGAATATATCAAGAAGCTTGCCGAAGACCCGAAATTTATTTCGGGCATTTATAATTACTGTGACCGGTGGTGCGAACGTTGTCCGCTGACTTCGCGATGTATGAACTTTGCATTGAGCGAAGAACATTTTGACGACCTGCAAGCCCTCGACATGAACAACAAGGTCTTCTGGCAAAAACTGTCTGAAATGTTTCAACTTACGCTTGAAATGGTGAAAGAAACCGCAAAAGAGCAAGGCATCGATCTTGATTCTATTGACCTTCAAGCGGTGGCGGACGAGCAGGAGAGCATCAGGGACGCTGCCGAAAACTACGAATGTGCTCGTGTAGCAAAAAGCTATAGCCAAATGGTAAAGGATTGGTTCGATTCAGCAGGAGACCTATTTGAGGAAAAGGCCGATGATTTGAGCTTACAAGTCCAGCTTGAATTGCCGGACTCCGACCCTGCTCGTGAAGCTGCCGGTCTCAAAGATGCGGTAGATGTAATCCGCTGGTACCAGCATTTCATATATGTTAAATTTCTCAGGGCAATCGGAGGCAGTTTGAAAGAAACCCCACCGTGCCTGGATGAATTTCCTAAAGACTCGGATGGCTCCGTAAAAATCGCTCTTATTGCAATTGACCGCTCAATCGCTGCCTGGGGCCAAATACGCCAGCATTTCCCACAGCAGGAAGATAAGCTCCTCGACATCCTTGTGCACCTCGACCGATTACGCAGAAAAACCGAATCGGCATTTCCAAATGCACGCTCTTTCGTCCGACCGGGATTTGATTCTGCAGATAAGCGTGACTAATCACAATTCATGTCACGCAATACGAGTCACGAGATACGAGCTACGAGCTACGAGAATACGAATTATTACGGCGCGAGGAAGGCGTCGGCTTCGCAGGATGGCACTTCGCAGCCTTGATATATATCGGTGTTCTGCAGTGTGAATATATCGTCCTCTGATATGCCGGTATGACGTGTTTTCACAAATTCCACACGGCCGTCACCAAACAGAACGTTTTGGCCACGACGCTTATGATTGATGCTGTTAAGAGTCAGTAATTTCTTGTCGAGGTGCAGCTTAAACGGCCTGGAGTAATCTTGTGGCAATTTTTCAAACAGCGGGCTTAAATCTGCCATTAAAACTTTCCGGCACCGCAGATTCCCGCCCGCAGCTTCGTGACACCTTATTCGAAAGCTATAGGTCATATACTTTCTGCCCGGGAAATCGTTATAGGTTTTTATTTGTGAGGGAGTTAATTGGAGGATGTCCACATCTTTACTGCCGGGGCAGGCAAAGCCAGCCGGATTGACATAATTGAGTTTTACCAAAAGCCATATATGTCGGGTGTTGGAGTGGTTTTTACTGCCCTGGTCACCCACCTTCCACCAGGGTGCACCCGCTGCTGTTGCAACAGAGGGCAGTTTGCCGTCATGGTCGGAAATGTAATTGCTCAAACCCCAAAATATCCTGCCCAATTGCGCCTGGCACCGCTGCTGCCAGGATTTTTGACGGATGAAGTCCAGAGGAGCAAACCACGTTCCTACAACAATGAAAATCACCGCTGCCGCTGCTGCCACTTTGCCCAGGTTCCACCAGAGGCGACTCTTAGTGGGAACATCTCTTGCTTGTTCGGTGGCAAGCAATTGCTGGAGTTGAAGCTGGCTTGAACGTGCAAGATTGCTTAGCCGCCAGATGGTACGCTCTGCCAGCTCATCCGGGCAGGGTTCGGATGCTACGGCCTCAAGCGGTGCCAGGGCGGCTTTGAGCTTTGAGTGAATCTCGGCGGCTTCTTCGCTTGAGGATATTAACGCCTCGGCTTCGGCTGTTTCTTTTTCGGATGTTAAACCTATGCAGTAATCAAACAATAGCTGTTTTTGCTGATTGGTTAACGAAGTCATTTAGTTTCTTTGCTCCCGACTGATGCTTTCCACTCTTTGCCAAAACGGGCGACGGCTGTGTGGAGTCTGCTTTTGATAGTTCCAATAGGTATACTTAAAATCCGGGCCATTTGTTTGTAAGAAAATTTGTTAAAATACGCCAAAATCAGTATTACCCGCAGATTTTCCGGCATATTCGTTATAATTTGCCTTACTTGCCAGGCGGTTTCGCTCTTTTGAAGTTTCTCGTAAGGCATTGTACTGTCGTAAGTAAGGGCGTTTAGCACATCATCGAACGACAAATCCTCCGACTCTGCCATAGTGCCTATCGGAATGGCGGCTGTTCTCTGCTGTTTGCGAAGGGCATCCTTTGCCTTATTGGCAGCTATGGTGAACAGCCAGGGGCGCAGGGGCCGAGCCGGGTCGAAGCTTTCTCTGCTGGTAAAGAGCTGCAGGAAGGTCTCCTGAAAAACGTCTTCGACAAAGTCTCGACGATTTAGAAAGTGTTTTAAGAACACATAAAGGCCGTTCTTATAACGATTTACGATTTCACGAAATGCGGCTTCCTCGCCGGCCGCGTAGCGGTCGAGAAGTTCGGCATCGCTCGGTTTGTCAAAAATGGGCTTCATAATTCGGCTCTTAAAGCAACGTTGATAACAATAGTATTATACGTGATTTAGAAGTAAATTGAAATCTTTTAGGGTAATTTATCCGAATGCGAGGAAGCACTAAAAAAGACATCTGGTTTTTCGAAACTTTGGGGGAAAGTTCGACACAAATGCGCAGATTTTCGAATCAAATGCGCAAGTTTTTTCGCAAATGCGTAAATCTTTGAAAACTATACTAACAAAATTTAGGACTGAAATTATCCGGAATTTGATAAAATTGGCGAAATTTAACCACAGATTTCACAGATTACACTGATTTTTGGGGTAAAAATGGGGGTAGCGGGGTTGGGTTGTAAGGTTTGGGCAAGATAGGTAAGAAAAAAGTGGTGAAAAGTAGAGAAAAGTAGAGAAAAAATGAGAAAAGTAGAGAAAATTTGCGAAAAGTAGCGACAAAATTGCGAAAATTTGCGAAAAAAGGGGACGTTTTGTGTAAAAATTGCGAAAAATGAGTACGTTTTTGCTACCCCCCTGCGCGAATTGTTCTATGTGGACAAATCAAGTCCAGTAACCACGGAGTGGGCAGAAAAGTATTGGAAAAAATCTCAAAAGTAATAAAAATTTTGTTGATTTCTCTGCACGGAGCGCATAGCTTTTAGCTTGGAAAAGGAAGGGAGAAAGCTCTTTCGTTCGGTCATTTCAGAGCTTTCCCTCGGAGGTAGATAAGGTCAAAGGCATTTGGGCTTTCAAAGGAGGTGATGCCAAATGTGCAGGGGTTAATTAGTTCGACGCATTCCGTCCATATTTCACAAAGGTTTGGGACAAGAATCGCATTTTGTTGCGAAAGAACCGGAAAAATAAGGAGATTAGAATATGATAGCTTTCCCTAAAACTCGTAATTTTTTTTGTAAATGGAATTGTGTGTTATGTTTTTACAACATGTATTGTTAACAGTCAATTGAAGGAGAAACGATGAAGACTTTAAATTGGAAAGGTATTTTTGTACTATGCTCAGTAGTCCTCTTGTCCACCGTGATGATTGCCACACCGCAAGCGCAGGCAGCGCCCCCCAAAGTCGTTTGTGTTCCGTGGTATCCCGAAAATCTGGCGATACCTCATGACACATGGAATGGCAATGAAATCACACTCAAGGGAACTGCCCATGATCCTGATGGAGATGCGGAGCTTGACACTTATGTTTGGGATTTTGGCGATGGCAGCCCAGTGGTTTCAGGAATTGTTGCCAATCCATATGTGATTGAGGCCAAACACACTTACATAGGTGATGTCGGTGATTCCTTTGTAGCCACGCTAACAGTCACTGATGAAAACGGAGAGAGTGACTTTGATGACTATCTCATTGAAATTAAGGATGGTTCTGTTTTGGCTGTGCAGGTAAATGTGGCTATTGATGAAGGGCTGTGGCGACTGCACAAGGACCAGGTCCGAAGCACATACCCCGATGGAGCCGACTATGGATATTGGTCTGATATGATGATATGGACAAGAGACAGTGGAACAGCTGGTGATATCACTGGGATGTGGCATTACATTTCTGACAAAGGAACATACGATATAACCTTTAATCCAGATGGTTCTATTGAAGTTGTTGGGGAGATAGTTGTTGATTGTCCAGGAACATACACTGCGAGTGGAACATATACGTATGATTCCAGCAATAGCACTTTAACTTTAGAATTCACAAGCTCAAATTTTGTATGTGAAGGCCCGGAGATAGGAATTGAACAATCCTCTATTTTATCATTAACATCTACAGATTTAACACTTCAAAGCATAGATGGATGGGCGGCTTCAGCAACCGGCGCTTGTACCGAGGCCTTTGAAATACAGGGCCATCTTCCTACCGGCAATGTGAGCGAAGACCCCTATGTAGACACCGTGCAGAGAGGTCTCAACTACCTTCTTATGCAAATACATAAGCACGACATTTCTGTTCAGGGGGCAGGCGACCCTGACACTAATGGTAACGGCATTGGTCTGGGATGCTATACTGAATTCGAAAGTTCAATGTATGAATGCGGCATTACGCTGATGACTTTCGCCAGCAGTAAGGCGCCGGATCTTATCGCTGAGACTGGCGATGCCACATGGGTCAAAGGACGCAAATACAAGGACATCGTCCAGGATATGGTCGATTATCTTGCATTTGGCCAAAGTGACCCTTGCGACGGTAGTTACAGAGGCGGCTGGAGATATTATGCGAATTACGGTGACTCAGACAATTCCTGCGCTCAATGGCCGGTAATTGGGATGGAAGCTGTCGAAACGACAGAATTCGGAGAAGCAACCGTTACTATACCTCAGTTCGTGAAAGAGGAATTAAATTTGTGGATAGATTACATCCAAAATGATGCGAGTGGTGGCTCTGGCTATATGAGCCCAGAGGATTGGGTCAACGTAGCAAAGACAGGCGGCTTACTATGCGAGATGAAGTTCTTCGGGGATGACATAACTTCCCCGAGGGTTATAGCTGCCGTAAACTTCATCGATGCCAATTGGGATACCGATTTGGAGCATTTTATAGGAAATAGTTATTACGCCTTTTATTCTGTGATGAAGGGATTCAGACTCCTGGGTATAAAGTACATTTCGCCACTCAACGATCCATCTGGTTTGGATTGGTATGGGGATCCAGTTAGAGGGTATGCAACTTATTTAGTGAATCACCAACTGGGTGATGGAAGTTGGCCAGAGGGATTTTGGTCAAGTCACCCTCTATGTACTGCCTGGGCTCTTCTGACCCTTCAGCATACAGTTGTGGAACCTGGTCCGGTTGCTAATGCAGGACCTGATGTAGCGAACCATCCGCCGCTGGTTGAGGTGGAATTTGATGCCTCCGACTCGTATCATCGCGATCCTGCCAAAAGCATAGTCCTCTACGAATGGGATTTTGACGGAGATGGCACATACGATTACAGCAGTTCAGGACCAACAGCGGAACATGCCTACCCTGCTGTTTACAATCCTGATGGGACCATAAACTGGCCTGCAACAACAAAAGACTACACGGTAACCCTCAGGGTGACTGACGATAGTGTGCCGGCAAAACATGATACCGATGAATGTATAGTGCATATAACCGGTCCACCATGGCCGCCAGTGGCAGACGCTGGAGGACCTTACCTGGCAGGAAAATGCGAGACCATAACTTTGTCTGGCTGTAACTCCTATGACCCCGATGGTGAATTGTATCCCGATCCTGAACACCCCTGGCATGGTTACATCGTTAGCTATGAGTGGGACCTCGATAATGATGGTGAATATGATGATGCCACTGGCCACACCGTAGAGTGGTCGAGCTGTGTCAAAGGGTTATATGTCATAGGATTAAAGGTCACAGATAACACCGGTCTTTCGGATGCCGAAGATACGGTAATCAATGTCGGCAATGGTCCACCCGTGGCTGATGCCGATGGACCTTACAATTGCGCCGCTGGCGAGATTACCTTCGATGGTTGTGGTTCTACTGACCCCGATCCGGGTGAGACTGAGACCCTTCAATACCGCTGGGATTTCGAAAGTGACGGTATATATGACACTGCGTGGTCGACGGATTGCACAGTTACGTATACTTATCCTGTGTGTGCGGAATATACGGCAACGCTTCAGGTCAAGGACATTGATGGCGCAACAGGCATTGATACCGCTGAGGTTACAGTCTTGGAGAATACTCCACCTGAGGTTGAGATTATTGTTCCGGATGCCGACCAAGCAGCTCAGGATGGAGTAACCTTGACGGCTGAGGCAACCGATGTAAGTGGGGTTACGGATGTGTACTTCTATTTACGCGAGCCAAATGATGGAAATGGTATTCCAATCGGCTACGAAGGTCTTCCAGCTACTTACAATTCAATCTCCGGCGAGTGGGAGTATCCTTTTGATACGCTCGTATTACCTGACGGTTACTACGTAATATTAGCAAGTGCTGTTGACCCCTATGGCAATGAAGGCTGGAGTGAGGTTGTGCCGTTCAGTATTCGCAACTGGGCAGTTGTGGAACTTCTGCCAGCTTCTCAAGAGTACAGAGGAGGGCGGACAATGCCGGTAAAGTTCTCGCTGAGAATAGCTGAGAGTGTCGATGCTGCGATGCCATTTGTGTATAATGAGGAACTGGAGATTAGGATATACGAATCTTTAGTTCCAGGTAACATCCTGCAGGCAGCACTGTTTGGTGATACTGCCAGAGACTACAGGATTGACAGTCTTGCCGAGCTTTACATTACCAACTTCAAGACGCCTAAGAAACCGGCAGAATATACCGTGGAGATATGGAGAGCCAGCAAGAACTTCCTCGTTGGAAGTTTCACCTTTGAGACGACACGGAAGTAACCGCCGGATTACATTGACTGAATTAGCATCTTAAGGGCTGTGAGCATACGCTTGCAGCCCTTTTTGGTAGCGTTGGCGTGCGGTGGGGGCCTTTCAATTGATTATTTACTATTGATTATTGGGATAAAAGGGAGCGGAGGCAAGCATCCTGTTGCACATCTTAGCCAAATGTGGTATAAGAGGACAGAAGACGAAAAAGACTCGATACTCGATGCCCGATACTCGATGCCCGATGTCAGAAGACAGAGGACGAAAAAGACTCGATACTCGATGCCCGATACTCGATGCTCGATGCCCGATGTCAGAGGACAGAAGACAGAAATTGGGATATCTGGATATCAGGAAATCAGGGCGCAGGATACCAGGAATTAGGATATCAGGTTGTAAGAGGCAGATTGACGAGGGACGAGGGAGGAGGGATAGTGGGTAGAAGAAAATCCGAAATACGAAGCACGAAATCCGAAACAAATTCGAATGAACAAATTTCAAAATTCGAAACTGGCCACGGATTCTTTAATCACGGATTTCGCGGAGGAATTTCAGCCACGAAGGCATTTTGGCCGAGTTAAAACACGTGGTTTCTACGGGATTTTGGGCAAAATGCGGTTTTGGCTGTTTTGGGGTTTTAAAAGGGGGATTTACAGAAAGGAGCTGCGATTTTTGTCGATTTACGGAGAAAAATATAAAAAGTACGATAATTTCGTAAAAAATTTCATTTTTTTGGGGGTTTTTAATTGACATTCGCTCCTTCCGCGATATAATGGCAGCGTCTTTTTAGTATCAAGGAGGAGTGCGGTGAAAAGTCGGAGGAGTTTCAATCCAGCTTTTCCCCCACGAAAAACCAGCCATCTCGGAGGGCAAAATCTGACAAGGGCGTAGCCGGAAAGCGGTTGGTTAGTGCGCCTACGTCGCAGAGGTTTGGACGAAAAATCACATTTTTGTTGCGAAAGAACACAAGAAGGAAGGGAGCTTAGAAACGAAAAGCTTAAATTGTGGTATCACAAGGCTTTTCTATTTTGGATGGGGTCACAATTATGAACGGTTACTCAGAGGAAGGTGGTGGAATTTACTGCAACAATAGCAGTTCGACGCTGATGAACTGCGCGTTTAGCGGGAACTCGGTGTGCCGAGGCGGTCCTTTCGGCAATGATAACCTTTCCCATTGGGGAAGCTTTTATGTGGATGATAGTTTAAGCGAAAAATAGCGTATGAGAGCACTCAGCATTTGCTGTTAGCTCTGCTGAATGAAAAGGATGGCGTGGGAGCCCAAATACTGTTAAACTTAGGCCTGAAAGGAGCGCAACAATGAAATCAAAATTGACTACTGAACTTTTAACGCCAGATACAATTTTTGCAGATTGCTTATTTCGGGTTCCAGATTATCAGCGTGGTTATTCTTGGGAAAATCATCAGAGAAACGAATTGCTTGAGGATTTGGAATACCTACCAGAGAGCAAACACCATTACACGGGCACCCTTGTCTTACACAACGTTGAAGACAAACGAATTGAGAACGAATGTGGGCAATTATTTGAACAGTATGACATCGTCGATGGTCAGCAGCGACTCACAACGATAGTGCTTCTGCTTGATGCGATCAGAAGAGAGCTCAAGAAATTAGATGACACAAAATTGGCAGACGGACTTACTGATCGATATATCTTTATAACTGACCGAAACGATCAATCGCTATCCAAATTGACCTTGAATGGAGATTGTCACCAGTTCTTTGAAGATTGCTTACGTGGTGTAAATATCATCGGTCCCGCTGTACGTGCGCAGCAAAACATATCGGATGCAAAACAACAATTTGCTGATTACTTCGAGGAAAAGCAGTTAGAACTTAAGGAAGATTATAGTAATTGGCTTGATTGCTTTAGGGCTAAAATTTGCCAGCGACTTGCTTTTACAGTTTATACCGTCGATGATGCTTCGGATGTGGGAGTTATTTTTGAGGTCATGAATGATCGCGGTTTACAAATAACCAATTTGGAGAAAGTCAAAAACTACCTCCTCTATCTTACTACAAAGCTAAAGCTTAGCGAGGAACACAACCTTGCAGAGCAAATCAATGATACGTGGTCCCATGTCTTTCAAACTCTCATGAGTTGTGGTTTATCCTCAACTTATGATGAGGATCGGTTACTTCGCATGCATTGGATTATGGCCTATGATTATAACCTGAAAAACTGGAAGGGTAGTAAATCGATAAAGGCCAAATTTCATCTAAGAAATTATATTGATCAACACGAACAGCTCCTTGATGAACTTAAACAGTATATAAGAACACTGAAAGATTCCGTAAAACTATATTGCGACATTTTTTGCCCAGAGCAAAACGATGCTTTCAATTCATATCATTTTGATCAAACAAAAAGTGATATTGTACGATTCAGTCAAAAACTCTGCAGGTTAAATGTCATGGCACCATTTATACCGTTGCTAATGGCAATCCGCTTTCGAAAGCCAAGTGACGCTGGGGCATATCTGCGGACCTTAAAACTTTGCGAGAACTACTCATTCCGGATATACAGATTCCTGAAACGTCGCGCTAATGCTGGACGTTCAACTCTTTATCAAATTGCCAATGAATTCTACAATAACAAAAAAACTTTCGAAAACTCTTTGGACAGGGTGGCTTCTCTTATTAACTACTATAGCCCCCAGAAAAGATTTGCTAATGAAGCTCAGTTGAACGACACAGAAAATGATTGGTATCATTGGGGGGGGATAAAATACTTTCTTTACGAATACGAAGAACATCTTGCTCAAGGTAGAGGTGTGAGGATTCCTTGGTCACAACTTGAATCAGATAAAAGGATGGAAACGATAGAACATGTTTTGCCACAAACACCGACAGAAGGATATTGGACCGAACGATTTACACCTCAATTGCGAAAGAAGTTCACACATGATTTCAGCAACTTGTGCCTCACTTCTGATAATAGCTCTTATAGCAACAAGCCATTTCCTAAAAAGAAAGGTGAGGCGGGTTCAAGTTCACCTTGCTATGCAATCGGCCAATCAAATATGGAGCGTAAACTTTGCGAATACGACGACTGGACAGAAAAAGAACTAATTGACCGGCGAAATAAAATAGTTAAGTGGCTGCTTGAACGGTGGCTGGCTCCAGAGTCCGCAACGAGTCCAGAAGAGATTCAGGACGAGATTGTAGACGATGACGAAAGTGATGGTCAGTAAAATTATGCTGCTACCCGTTAAAAGATAGCCGAAATTATGGTAATGTTTTTTAACAAAGGTACAGGTTTATGCGTAGACGAAAATGCCTCCGTTTCACTGATAAACCAACCGGGTTGAACATTACAGGGGCAAACATAATTAGAAAACTATACCCTGTTCTTGGATTTTTGGGGGCTTATAGCAAATGGATAGGACGTTAATCCGTATATCAGCTAAGACATTAGGACATTTGTTTTCAATGCCTGATTCCTGTCCACGCTGTGCGTGGATAAAATTAAAGTGTGATCTGCCGTTCCAGATATTTCCGGGTATTTTTTCGAGTATAGATTCATATACCAAAAAGATCACCTGGTCGCACCATGAGCGGGATGGTGTTCTTCCCAGATGGTTCAAAAACTTTGGCGAATTTAGCAGACCGGTAAAGGCACCTCCGCGTGGTCAGTTTAATTTCACTGACGAAGAGACACATGTACAGTTAACAGGAATTGTCGATGACATTTTTCAAAAGAAGGATGGTTCATATTTTATAGTCGATTACAAAACATCAAGGTTTACTGCCGGCCAGGATGCTCTGATGCCGGTTTACAAGGTTCAGTTGAACGGTTATGCTTTGATTGCCGAGAAATGCGGTTTAAAACCCGTTACTGGCATCGGATTAGCCTATTATGAACCGCAGACAAACGTAACATCCGAGAGTTTGGATTTAGTTCTATTGGAGAAAGGCTTTCATATGCCTTTCAGGGCTCATTTATTAGAGCTTGAGCTAAAGCCAAAAGAAATGGTTATGCCGTTGTTAAAGAAAGTCAGAGAATTAGCTGATATAACAAGCCCGCCTGAGGGGTTTGATGGGTGCAGAGATTGTCAGAAATTAGAAATGTTAGTGAAACTTACAACAGGAGCGTAGAAGCTTCTCAATCTGTCAAACGTATTAAGCAATTTCGTTTTTTCCCACCTGCACGATGTCTTTGTCAATGAAGACGGTTTAGTTGAGATTGAGGCGGGTTTTGACCGTGCTTTCTGTGTTGCCGGGCCGATTGATGGGACCGTTACGGTTACAGGTGTCTTTACCAGCGGGCAATACTTCTATGGCAACGATAGCATTAAGATAATTGATTGGCATTGGAGGCGTTAGAGCAGGCTAATAGTATTTTTTAAGTTGTTAAATGAATTAAAGGGCTGTGAGTATTAGACTTGCAGCCCTTTTTATTCAATAGGGTTTTGCTCTCTGCTAATGCTTACTACCGGCGCGAGGCTTTGGTCTAGTCGTCCTGCCTGACGCCGTGATAGGTCGTCAGGGTGTACTCAAACTCTTTCGCAGATCTCGGCTTTAGCATTAGCGTGAATTTGACGGTATCTTTGTCCACCTCCTCAAGCTCATCAAAATCGCCGCTTTTTTCCAACTCCCAATAAGAAGTATTGAAGTTGCGGCGGATTTCAACCTTGACGGCAATATCGCGGGTATTTTTGACTTCGATTTTGAATTTGCGGATTTCGTCCCAGCCGGAAATGTCGCCGCGATTATCGAACCTGTAGTTGTCGGTACTAAAGTCCATAAGCGTCGGCTCGACAACAACGTTTGCAACGGCACCGAGGTTAAGCTCAACATCCTCATCCACGGGGACATACTTGAAGGAAGATTGGCCGGTGTAAGATAAGTGTCCCTGAGTGCCGACACCTCTGTAAACTTTGAGCATTCCGCCGGGGATGGGCGTATCGCCGAGGTTGTGCTCCTCATCGTTTTTGAAGCTAAGAAAGCGGACAACGCTGCGGCCGTACCTTTGCTCTTCGTATTTATACAGATTCACGACCGCCACTTCGTCAACGTCAAAGCTGAGCAGCCGTTTCGACCAGCCGGTAGGAATAGTTTCTTTACCCTCAATTGTATAGAGAAAATACTCGCTGATGCCTTCCTTTTTGATTTCCTTTGGCGCGGTAGGTATGCCAGCGGCCATCATTTCCGCAGTCACCATCGCTCTTTTGGCTGGCAGGCCGAGTCGCCTTTCATCCATTATCATCGGCACTATTTCGCCTGGTCGGCCGTAGGGATACTGCCGGCGGGCAAGGTCAGCTATCCGGTCGAGGATGTGGACTCTGCCGACGATAAGTCGAGTCTGGGCGTTTTCGTAGTCTTCGCCGCTTCTATTTGTTACCCGGACATAGCCCTTTAGGCGCATCGTCTCTTCATTTTCGGTGAGCGTTCCCATATAAAATGCCCGCCAGGACAGGCCGCTGGTCAGATACGTAATCTCTACCGGCACCTTGCCGCTCACACGGCTTTCGATGTTCCACAGACCCAGGTTTCTTACTCTCGGCGGGAAAGACAGATCGGCGATGTCAATTTTGTCTGCGGCCGCTTTAGGCAGCATCTCTAAGCTGGTCGGGTCGATGAGCGTATTTGCCCAGGAGAACTGCAATTTATTTCTGCCGTCTTTTAGCGTAAGGGCCCTGCTCTCACGCACTAACGTCATATCCGCAGAGTTATAAATTGTCAGCTGCACCGTATCCCGCGTCGGAAGCGTAACCAAATCAACCTTGGCCCGGCTGACACCGGTCATTGCAACGATTATCAGTAATATCAACATTGTGCGTTTCATTTTGCTGCTCCTTATAGTTTGACAGGTTCAAGTTTATTATCTTCTAAATTGCGGACTTATTTGCGGTCTTACTCCCGGCCTGACATTTCGGCGGTGGTAGTGCATCTTCAGCTCCTCCGTGGCCGGGCCGGCCTCGCTGCGGGCAGGCAATTTAATCTCGAACTCAAGGGTAGACGCGTCCTTTTTTTCATACTCCATATTGCACTCTTTCATCTCCCACTGGCCGGGAATGTGCTGAATCATTGTCAGCACGGCAGGGCTGTCCTTGAAATTCTCAATCTTTGCAGTGATTTGCTCATCAGTATCATAGAGAACAAGCTGATTTCTTTTGTTGTATCGCTTGTTGATTTGCCGCTCATACATTTTTCGCTGCGTAACGACGATGTCGCGGCTATCGCCGATGTAAAGCTCCATTTTTTCGCCGACCGGCACCAGTGCCGTTACGTCCTCACCGAGGAAGATGGTGCTTTCGTGGCCATCGTCCTGGAAGATTCGCGCTTTGCCGCCCCAGAGTGCAAATTCACCCAGGCCACTTTCGGAGTCGTTTACAATTTCGTAGCTCACGGGGATGCCGACATTTTTGTTTTCCAGCTGTTCCGGGTCCCACGGGAGCTTGGCGGCGTCGAATGTCCACACTTTTGTAATAGGCACCTTCGGGACCTTTAGAAACAGCATCTGCTTGGTCTCCTCGTGGTCGATTCCCTGCTCAAAGGCCTCGCCGTAATCCAGCAGCACCCTTGCCCGCTCGAAATCCTCACCTGAGAAATTGCGCAGGACCAGGAAGCTGGTCAAATCGACGGCGGTTTCGGCCTTGTCGGCGAGGGCCTTGTAAGTAATCAGCCGGTCGATATTACGCAAGAGATAGCTGATTCGCACCGTCTCGGCGTAGTCCTTGTCGCTGCTGATTTCCCAGACAAGGGCCGCCTCATCGGGCGGGTAGCTCACATTCAGCAAAGTTACCTTATCCGGATGGTCGAGGACTCTTAGGCGAATCGAGTCGGCATCGATGCTGACGCCCTTCCAGGAAAAGTCCACCTTGTTGAGCCCTTGCTGCAGTGTAAGGACACGCTCTTCCTCAATCAGTGTCCACTGCGGGTTGTCCAGGCGAATCACCGTCGCCGCCCGCTCAGGCAGCGCCACCAGCTTAATCCTGGCCTGGACGATTGCGGTGCTGACAAGCAACACAATCACAATTAGTTTGATTCTTTTGCTGTTCATAATTCATTCTCCTTTAAAAAACTCACACAATTTTCGTTTTCTTCCAGTCCATATCGCTTCCAGGCTGGACCATTCATTTTTGCTTAGTTCTCAATCGCGCTCTATCAAGCACGATGCAAATAATATCAGCATATTCCGATGCATAATCTGCTATAGGCGTATTCGGAAAATCCATTTTAATTTTCATCGCCGCTTTCAGAATCTTACTCTGATTATCCTTTTTAATTTTCATCATTGCTTTCAGAATCTCATCCTGATGAAAAGAAGGATAATCTACATCATACACACCATCCTTCGACAAATAGCTTAACAAGTGCGCCTTGACAGCCTCTTTCATCAGCCGTAATTCAAATTTATGCAGCACATCTCCCAGTGCAGCGTGATCCTTACGTTTCTGCCACATATACATTCTGGATTCCCACTTTGAGATTTCAATTGACCCACTGAAAGGGCTGTCCTCCAAGGGCTTCTTGGGAGCTTCAGCGCTTTGCCAATCTTTTTTGCGCCTCTGGTACGTTTGGTTAAGACATTCCATTGCCATGTAAAAATACTTCCGGGCTGCCTCCGGGTCTTTTTGGTAAACACCAGCCGCACTGGCACATATTGGCACAAGCATCTGTGTCGAATCAAGCATCTGTGACGAATAAAGATAATTGGGCATATCCTGACTATAATAATCCATGTGGTTATAATCCTTCACAATTCTTTCATAAATTCGCCTTGCGTCATCGGTTCCAATGTATTGATGTGTCTGAGGGTCGGTCACACCGGCAATCTGAACAGCCAAACGATGCTCAAGCATGATATTGTCCGGATGTTTTGGCACACTCCCCAGCATCTCACGCAAAAGCTTTATTTTTGTTTCCCTGTCTTTTGCCTTTTCAATTAAATCTATTTCGTTTTTGAAACGGTCCGGATTATGTCTTGCCCCTAGATTATCGATTACAGCCGTATCCTTCGCCACCGCTGAATTTTCAGCCACAAGGACCACACTTAACAAAACAATCAGAACGGCCGCTAACATTTGAACATTTACATTTGTTTTGCTGTTCACAATTCAATTTCCTAAAAAATATTACCATTGTTATTCTGTTAGTGCTTCCTGGCGTAAGCCGTGATACGTTGTTACCGTATAATTAAATTTCCGCTTGGTTCGCGGTTCGATTTCGAGTTTGAAACGAGCATGCGTCGCATCGTGCTTTTTATAAGAGACGTCCCGGCCATCGAGCTGCAACGTCCAATACGCCGTGTCGAAGCCGCGGGTAATTTCTATCTCGACCGGCAGCGTGCGAGTATTGGTAACCTCTATTTTCCAGGTTCGTATTTCGTCCCAGCCGGCGATGTCCTTGTTTCTATCGTATAGGAAATTATCTGTCTCAAAATTCATAAGTATCGGCTCGACGCTGACCAATCGGGCAGGGCCAAGATTTAACTCAACCTCCTCATCAACCGGAATATACTTTATATTCGTGCCGCCGACGTATGATAGATGCCCTCGCTCATCGGCCTGCTCGTACTTCGCAGCGAAGCGCTGCTTCGCAGAGTAGTAGCTGTATATCTTCACGGTCCCGTTCGGAATCGGCGTCTCTCCCAGATTGTGTTCTTCATCATTGGCAAAGGCAACGAACCTTATGGCCTGATTACCCCAGCGCTGCTCGTCGTATTTGTAAAGACTCTTAACCTCAATATCTTCAGCCTCAAACGAAAGCAGGCGCTTGCCCCACTTATCGGGGATTGTTTCCGTTCCCTCAATTGTGTAGAGGAAATACTCGCTGAGACCCTCTTTTCTGATTTCCTTGGGTCTCAATAGCTTCAAATCGCTGGTAACCCTGTCCCTGATTTCGTCAGCGTAGTACTCCCATTCCTCCTCGAATTCGGCATACTTCTCAGCGAAGTCCCACATTTCACCCGGTCGGTTGTAGGGGTATGTTCGTTTTGCCAGTTGGGCTATCTGGTCGAGGATGTGGACTTTGCCGACAATCAGGCGGGTCTGGGCCTTTTCGTAATCCTCGCCGCTCTTGTTTGTTAAGCGGACATAGCCGGCCAGCTCCATCTTTCGCTCATCCGCGGAGAGTGTCCCCATATAAAATGCCCGCCAACTCAATCCGGAGGTAAAATACGTTATCTCAAACGGCACCTGGCCTGTAATCTGCGAGCGGATAAGCCATCGGCCAAGCTCGCACAGCCGGGCGGGAAATACCAGCTGCTGTATATCGATTTTGTCCGTTCTGGCCAGCGGCTCCAGAGAAAGCGATGTCGGGTCTATCAGCGTATTTGCCCACATAAACTGCAGCCAGTTCCAGCCCTTCTTCAGTGTCAGGTTCCGCCGCTCCCGCACTAATGTCAAATCAGCAGAATTGTAAATAGTAATCTGAACCTTTTCCCGTCTCGGCAGTACTACCAATTCAATAGCACTTGCCGGAGCAAAAGGTGGTTTGTCCGGCACTAATTTCTCCGCAACCTTAGCGGCTGCGACAACCGCCGGCTTTTCTTCCGCCAAATCAAGGGCAAACTTTTCCATAGTATCTTTTTTACCAAAATCTTCTGCTGGCCTGGCTAAGTCTTGGGCAACCTCACGAGTTTGCACCTCCTGCCTGGTCAAATGAGGGACCAATAGCAGCAAGCCTAACAATAACACCGCTGCAACGGCAGTAATCCAGGCGGGTTTTCTAAACGAAACAATTTTTGCCTGTGTCGGCTTCTCGGCCTGGGCTATTACCTGTGAAATCAAATCCTCAGAAACTTTTGTCTCGTCACGCAGCAAATCAAGCGCAGCGAATTTGCGCTTCAGTCCTTCCAGACCTTCGCGACATCGGGCACAGTCTTTAAGGTGCTCGGCAATCTCTTCGGCCCGCGCCTCTGAGGCCAGCTTGAACTGGTATTCGATAAGTTCTTTTTCTGTAAGATGATTTTTCATAGGCTATTTCAGAATCTCCAATTGCACTTCGTTGGACATCAGTTCGCCGGTCCACGGGCCAACCTTCCACCGTGGATTATATCCCCATCGGACTTTGTAAGTTCCGAGTTTACTGAGGTCAAAAAAAGATTTTTCAAAACCAGGGAAAGATGTAAGCGGCCCACGAAGGTCAGGGTAATGGTTTCCAACAATCTGTCGATGATGTAGCACTACAGAGAGCTTGTCCACAACTGCTGCCGGTGCTACCGTGTAGTTCGGCAAAGTTGCTGTACCACCACGATATGGTACATTATTCCCATCAGGACCTGTTATCTCAAACCAGGAATAGTTGTACTGAAGCTCCGGATTGTTACCTAACCACCAGACTCTGGTCTTGAGCTTTGAGTTTTCTTCAGTTTTTTGAACATTAGTTTCCCACTCAAGTCCTGAACCGACATTTATTATGCCGTAAGTGAGTAGGATAGGCTCGCCAACCTTGAAACTATCACGATGGGACAAGAGAAAAGCCGCCAGACCATCTTTCACTTTCCCATGCGGCAGTAATCCCGGCGTCTGCAACCTCTGGGCGCTGACACATTTTGGTTGAAGAGTTTTCTGTTGTGCCTGACTCAGTGTTACGTAGCCAACCAGAGCGAGCAGGCCGACGCAAATGACAATCCGTGCAAGACTTGCTTTTTTCATTTCTGCTCCTTTGAAATATCAGGTAACTTTTGAGCCAGGGTTTTAAGTGCCCTGAACATCTGTGTTTTGACCGTCCCGATAGAACAGCCCATCACTTGTGCCACCTGACGGTAGTTGAGCTGCTGGTAATAGGCCAGGACAAGTGTCGCCCGCTGCTTTGCGGGCAATAATGCAATGGCGTGGCGAACCTGCTCGGTCTGCTCAGCTTTTACGGCCTCGTCCGAAGGATTAGACGAATTATCCGCCAGAGCAACCGCACTTAATTCTTCGCCATCGGCACAATCAACTTTCTGTTCGAGCGATACAACCCGCAACTTTCTGCGTCTCCTCAAGCCGTCAATGGCGACATTTTTGGCGATTGTAAACAACCAGCTTTTGAATCGACCGCCCCGAAACGTATGGGCTTTTTCGTGGACCCGTTTGAAGGTCTCCTGAAAAAAATCCTCAGCCAGTTCTCTACTGTTGCTCATTCGAAATAAAAATCCTAATACACTGTCTCCGTATCGGCGAACAAGCTCGCCGAACGCCGCTCTGTCGCCCCGACGATGGGCGTCAATTAAACTTTCGTCGGTATTGTCCATCGAAGCAAACTACTCCATCTACTATTCCAGACGTCTATCGTAGCCCAACGGTTGACAAAGAACAAAAAAAATTCCAAAAACTTCGATTATCCATACTGAATTAATTATGCAACAATGCCGGTTAAAAGTTAAGTAAAATGCATGTAAAATGACAGTTAGATTTTTTACAAAACATTTACAAACCCTCAGCTTGCATTTAGCTTATAATATATATGGTGTGGGACCCTGTTTTGCGGTACGTCGCAAAATGGGAACCCGGCAGGTGTGTTATGGAGCAAAAAGCATATATATTGGTGGTTGAAGATGAGCAGAAAATCCGCACGGCGCTAAGGGATTTCCTGGAGTTTCACGGGTTTGGAGTTGCCGAAGCCGTGGACGGGCTCGAGGCGGAACGGGCTGTGGCAAAAGGCAAGTTCGATTTGATTTTGCTCGACCTGATGCTGCCGAAAGTCAGCGGCGAACAGCTATGCAGAAAATGGCGTCAGGATGGCCTGCAAAGTCCGGTTATTATGCTGACGGCCAAGGGACAGGAAAAAGAAAAAGTAGCGGGACTGGACCTCGGCGCCGATGATTATATTACCAAGCCATTTTCGCTCGAGGAGCTGCTGGCTCGGATAAATGCGGTGCTGCGGCGGACGGACCCCGCCCGGGCGGTCGGGCAAAATTTTAAGTTTGCAGACCTAAATGTTGATATTGCAGCGTTGAAGGTAAAACGCAAGAACAAAGAAATAGAAATTACCAGGCGCGAGGCACAAATCATACAGTATTTTGCAGCCAATCCGAACCGGGTCATTAGCAGAGAAGAACTCTATAAAGAGGTCTGGGACGAGACGATGACTGACTTGGGCACGAGGACAATGGATATGCACATTGCAAAGTTGAGAAGTAAAATCGAGCGGAACGTGGCCGAGCCACAAATTATCAAAACTGTTCGCGGTGCGGGCTACAAATATGAAAATGAGTGAGTGATTGGACGCGTAAATGTACAGGCGGCTTATAATTTTATCGGTGATAATTTTTGCTTCCCTGTGTGGCCTGGGGTGGTTAGGATATCACTCCATCCGAATAAAGGCTGAGGGCATGCAAGATAAGCGCCTCGGCGAATTTGCGCAGGTAGCAGAACAAATCAGGCAGGATGTCAAACGCAAACTCGATGAGTTTATGCAAACCGAGCAGAACAGACCGTACACCGATTATCAGTATTACTATGTGCCGGAGACCGTAGCGCTGCAACAGCAGTTGATGCCGCGGCAACAGATGCCCTTGCTGCGTTCGCCATTGAGTAATCGTCTGGAACACGGTCTTGCGTACGGCCACTTTCAAATCGAGCCGGGCGGAAAAATCATTACGCCAAATGACGACATCGAACAAAGACAAGCCGAAACAGACCTCGATAATGAGCTTTATGCTAAAGCGCTGTCGAACAGGCTCAACATAGAAAATAACCTGCTGCCTGTGCTGAACGGCCTGATGCTGCGGTCGTCTAAGATGGAAACTGATAAAAAAGTAACAGCTCCGGTAAGTGCCGAGTCAAAAACGCTTAAACACGTTGAGCTGGCCAGGAGTGATGTTCAGAAAATCGAATACGCAAAAAGCAAAGAATCAAGAAGCCGACGCGGCAAGTCTTATCCTATCGAGAGCTTTCAAAAAGCGCCGCAGCAACCACAGATCATTACTCAACAGCGTTCGATAGTTGCCTCCAATGTGGCGCAGAGCGTAGAGCCGGGCAGACAGCAAGCTGCTTTTGACAGTTGGGCAGAGCAAGCCGAACTTGAAAGCGCTGCAGAGGTGGATGAGCTCGCGCAAGTTGTAGAAAAAGAATCGATAGACCACGACCGGCAGATATATAGAGCTCGGCTGGGTGGTGAAGCCGGGCGATTACAACCGATGGACGATGTCGGGGTAACAAATCAGCTTCTCTCCGGCAGTCAAGCAGACCAATATCGGCAAGCGCAAAGGGGCGATCAGGCAGAACAGGCCCAAACGCAAGCGGTTCAAGTGGATGAAATGGAGGAGCTGTACGTTTTGGAGCGGTCGGGCGTAGAGGAAAATCAAATTGAGACGGTCCAGATACGGATTGAGCCGTTTGTGCCGGTGGTGGTTGGCGGCGGAGACGCTGAGCGGTCCATATTCGGTGGACAGGTGTTTCTGCTAAGACATATACAAATCGAAGAGAGGCACTTTCTGCAGGGCTTCCAGCTTAATGAAAAGAAGCTGGTCGAGGAGGTCCAAGAGTCCGCAGCGCGGTTTATGCGCGAAGGTATGAGTTTTGAATTGTCCGAAACAGAAAACGGTGGGTCGGCGCATACGGCGATATTGGATTTTGGCTTTGGTGATTTGGTATTAAACCTTAGAGAAATCGACCCCGGCTGGATTGGCAAAGAAATAAGTCAGCTTCAAAACTGGTATTTTAGCATTGTCACTGTAGTGCTACTGGCGGTGACGCTGGGGCTGGTAAGTTTGTGGCGTAATGCGCGGGCGCAACTCAAGCTGGCACAGAAAAAGGATGATTTTATATCGGCGGTCTCGCACGAACTTCGGACTCCGCTGACTTCAATACGGATGTACTCGGAAATGTTAGAGAAGAAGTGGGTCAAATCGGAGGACAAGGTCGGCGAGTATTATAGAAATATGCGACAGGAGAGCGAGCGGCTCAGCCGACTGATAGAGAATGTGCTGGACTTTTCGCGCATCCAAAGAGGGCGAAAAAAATATACATTCCGTGTGGGTGATATAAACGAGTGTATCACAGAGGTGGTTGAGATGATGAGGCCCTACGCAGCACAGACCGGCTTTTCGATAAGAACAGAGTTAGAGGGAGCGGCGCAGACGGCTTTTGACAGCGATGCGGTTACGCAGATAGTTGTGAACCTGCTGGACAACGCAATCAAATATGCACGTGATGCGGAGGATAAGACCATTACGGTGCGGAGCAGAGGTGAGGGGGGCTTTATTCTGATAGAGGTTGAGGACCATGGGCCGGGCGTGCCCCATCATCAGCGGAAAAAAATCTTTGAAGAGTTCTATCGCACCGAGGCCGAAGCTACGCGCGAGACCGTCGGAACGGGCTTAGGCCTTGCGCTGGTGAAAAAATTCGCCGAGGCACACAACGGCTTTGTGGAAATCCTCGCCGCCAAGCCGACCGGCTCAATCTTCAGAGTCGCCCTGGCCGTGCAAGGTTGAACATCTTTTTTCCTTAGGTCAATCCGAAACTACAAAACTTCTTCTGCGCAAAACCTGCCACTTTCACCAAGTTCATCTCATTCTAAAGTTTTTTTACAAACTATTTACAGAACCTCGGTGACTTTGTGCGTTATACTTAATAGTGAAGACTGATGTCACAAGACAAAAGATAGAAAACTGAAATCACAATTAAGGAGACGCAAAATGATGAGACTGCAGAAAAAACTTGTTGGGTATCTGTTGGCGGCAATCTTAGTCGGGCCGGTGTCCGCACAGGTCAGCCATATCGGCATCAGGCCTTTGGCGCCGAATGTCATTATGCCGCAGAGCCGGGCACGGGCGTTTGCCCCCGACCGGCGAGGGGCTATTGAGATTACGGAAATCAATGTGTTGATTGATATCCTGGAGGGCACGGCAACTACTACGATAGAGCTTCGGCTGCACAATACCAGCAATCGACGACAGGAAGCCGAGCTAATCGTTCCGGTGCCGGACGGCGCAGTGGTGCGGGGCTTTGCGTATGATGGACCAAAGGGGGAAATAACGGCGGAAGTGCTGCCGAAGGATGAAGCCAGGAGAATATACCAACAGTTGGTATCGAAGATTCGTGACCCGGCCCTGGTGGAGTTTGTGGGCTACAATCTGATTCGCTCAAGTGTTTTTCCCGTTGAGGCCAGAGGCAAGCAAAAGGTGCGTCTGACATACGAGCATCTTCTCGAAGTGGACGGCAACCGTGCGGATTACATACTGCCGCGGACCGAATCGCTCGAGTACGCCGTCCCGTGGAAGGTTACGGCGAACATCAAGGCCAAACGCCCCATATCAACGGTTTATTCAGCCAGCCATAAGCTCGACGTAAAGCGAGTCAGTAACAGGGAGATGACCGTCAAAATCGCCACCGACGCTGTGGCCGAGCCGGGCCCGTTCCGCCTTTCATATCTGATGCAGGAAAACGGCGTAACCGCTTCAATGTTCGCCTATCCTGATGAGAAAGTCGGTGGGGGATACTTCCTGCTGCTTGCCGGTCTGCCCGCCGAGCCGCCGAAGACCGGCGATAGCCCCGCGATTAAACGCGAACTAACACTCGTAATCGACCGCTCGGGCAGTATGAGAAATGAAAAAATCGCGCAGGTTAAGGAAGCTGCACTGCAGATTATCGCCGGGCTCAAAAAAGGCGAAGCATTCAACATCATCATTTACAGCAACACGGTGGAGTGCTTCTCAAAAAAACCGGTTATCAAAACAAAAAGAACTGAAGAAGCAGCACGGGCATACATTGAGGGCATTACAGCTACCGGCGGGACCAACATACACGATGCACTCCTCAAGGCGCTCAGCCAGAAGCCGACCGAGGGGATGCTCC
This sequence comes from Phycisphaerae bacterium, assembly GCA_030601845.1. Classification (GTDB taxonomy): domain Bacteria; phylum Planctomycetota; class Phycisphaerae; order Sedimentisphaerales; family Anaerobacaceae; genus JAUWAY01. The sequence continues at coordinate 8,613 of JAUWAY010000002.1, read as the reverse complement.
CCATAGTTCTGTTTCTGACCGACGGACTGCCGACCGTGGGACAAACATCCGAGGTGGCCATTCGCAATGTTGTAATAAAATCCAACCCTTACAATCGCCGCGTATTCACCTTCGGCGTCGGCGTTGACGTCAACGCGCCTCTGCTGGAAAGAATTGCGAACGAGTCGCGGGCAAAGGCCGAATTTGTCCTGCCCAAAGAAGACGTCGAGGTCAAGATAGGCAGGGTCTTCAAGCGGCTCACCGGCCCAATCCTCGCGGACGCGGAGCTCGAAGTTGAGGGAAAAGACGGCAGACCCGCTATCGGACGGACCCGTGACATCATACCTGACAGACTTCCGGACCTCTTCGAGGGCGACCAGCTCATACTGCTTGGTCAGTATGTCGGCAAAGAGCCAATCACTTTCAAGATAAGCGGTAACTATCTGGGCAGCAAACGCACGTTTCAGTTCAAATTCAAGTTTGACAAAGCCCATGTTCGGAACGGCTTTGTGCCGCGCCTGTGGGCCAGCAGAAAGATTGCAGAGCTTATCGACGCTGTTCGTCAAATGGGCGCCGACCCGGCCGCATCCAAGGACGACCCGAAGGTCAAGGAGCTTGTCGACGAAATCGTCCGTCTCTCGACCGAGTTCGGCATATTGACCGAGTACACGGCTTTTCTCGCAAGGGAGGGAACTGACCTTGCTGACAGAGTGGAGGTCTTGTATGAAGCCGGAAGCATGCTTGAAAGTCGCGCGATGCGCAGGCGCTCCGGCCTGGGCGCGGTTAGTCAGAGCCTGAATATTCAGCCGCAGATGGCGCAGAAATCACTGAACTATGGCAATGTATTCTTCAACGAGAGGATGGAACGCGTTTCGGTTACAACGGTGCAGCAGATTAATGACCGGGCATATTATCGCAGGGGTAATCGCTGGGTTGACAGCAGGCTGGTCGAAAAAGAAGACGAAATTAAGCCGAAGAGGGTCATCGAGTTCGGCTCGAAAGAGTTCATCGAACTGGCAGAGCAATTAGCAAGAGAAAATCGTCAGGGCAGTATCGCCCTTAGCGGAGATATCCTTTTGCTGGTCGACGGTGAGCCCGTCCTCGTCAGAAACCTAAACTAAGCGAGTGTGAATGACTAATTCAGTTAAGAAAAGAACATTTAGCACGAAAGGAGATTTTGAAATGAGTAAGATTGACAGAGTTGTAATAGTATTGGGATGTGCTTCGGCATTGTGTGTTTTGATGGCAAACCTGGCTTTGGGAAATGGTGGGCCGTTTGTGCTCAAGTATCCAAACGGCGACCCGGCTGCAAAAGGAGTGCTTGCACGTCTTGACCCGGACCTAAAGCCCGGACGAGAGAGTCGCCTTCGGGTGATTAAGGAGGACCTGAGAGTAACATTTGGTAAGGACTCGTTTCCAAGAAGCGCCATCGCCGCCCTGCCTCTTGTCCGTGTGTCGGCTGAGTACACAATTGAAAACCCGACCAATAAAGAGATCGAGGTGGACTTTGGTTTTCCTATTCTGCGCGGCGTGTATGTTAATCCACGTTCAATGATGCCGAGGCCTGATGTGCGGGTCCAACTGGGGCAAGCACCTGTCACGTGCACCATCATCTCGAACTCAGCTATTTATGGAATCATCCGGCAGCGCGCCCGGGAACTCATTGAAAAGGCAGTCGCTGACAACCTCGAACTGAAGGGTCTTGTCGCATCCGTCCGTAACAGCAAGGACAAGGCTCGTGAAGCTGCGCGCAAAGCTCTTTTCTCGCACCTGACAGATGCTATGAAGTGGAACGAGCGCGATGCTGATCTTATGGTCGAGTACACAAGTCTTGACTTTGTCAAGATCAAAAGCCATCCACCAGACCGGATGAGATGGTGGTGGGGAGCAGATAAAGAGATTAACGAGCTTATGAACTCCAACCTTGGCCCGTTATCGGCGGTCGGCGAGCAGAAGGCCACGCAGTTTTTCGCGCAACTGGCTTCTTGCTTCGAACCTAAGGCCGCTGCTGCTTATGAGGCCATCTTCACGGCCTGGGGAGGTGACGTCCGTGTGCGGTCAGTAAATCTTCAGACCGGAAAGGTTCGCCCTCGCCAGATAACGGTCGACGCCTCGGCGTTCAACGAAGACTCGCACATTACGGGGGCCGGCGACCCGACAATCTACGCGAGAGTGGACTACCTCGACCCAAAGGCGAACATCACTGAGGAGGAAAAAACCTCCTGCAAGGCGATTTTGAAAAACCTGCCGGTGATATTCACCTTCGCTCCGATGAACATCCTGCATTATCAGGTAAAGTTCCCTGCCAAATCGACCCAGACCCTGGTGGTGAGCTACAGTCAGTACGCTTATTTGGACACGGGCTGGCCGGCAAGCTACCAGCTTGCGTATGTAGTGCATCCGGCTTCGTTGTGGAATGAGTTCGGCCCCATAAACCTCGAGGTTGCCGTCCCGGAGGGGGTTGGTTTCCGCGCATCCGTTGCGTGCCATAATGGCAGAGTTGAAGAGCGGGCGGTTGCTGCGTACCGGCCTGAGAAAGCAAGATTCAACATCTACCGGACAGTGCTGGAGCAAAAGACCGGTGAGATCTATATGGCCGTGGATGCAGAGGCTTGGAAAAGGAAAGGCCAGCAAATAGTAGCCAACAGCTTGAATAACAAGGTGCAACAGATAGTTCAAAAAGTAAAGTAGCAAGAGAGGCGCTCAAATGACAAAGATGAATCGAAGAGAGTTTTTATCCGCCGCGGCACGTATAGGAGCCACTGCGGCGCTGGCCGGTGCTGTTCTTGGTCGAGCTGCGGTGCCATTACAAGGTTTTGGGCCCGGAGCCCTCAGCCGGCGTAAGCTCATCGTGATCCTCTTTGGCGGCGGTACCCGTTCGAGCGAATCAATAGGAGACAGCGAGCACCGCTACATTCGTTACCTCTGGAATGAGATGGTTCCAAAGGGAACTTTGTTTACCAATATGCGTGTGGAGCATAAGGTTGTACATCCGAATTCGGCCGGTTCGATAATGACCGGCCACTGGGAGTGGGATGATATCGACTGGACCAAGCCGGTCGCACACCCGACCATCTTTGAGATATTCCGCAAGGCCCATCGTGCTCCCGACACAGCCGCGTGGGCGTTTGTCTACGCTTCAATCCTGGCCAGGACTGGAGAGAGCCTGGCACCGGCCTACGGCAGGGACTATGCTGCAAACGTGGTAGAGCCGCCCACTATCCCGCGTGCGACAGCGGAGCAGATGGGCAGACGAATGCGGGATGCAGCAGCGCTCGGCTCGGTCGATGCCGAAGTCGAGGCGGCTGACGCCTGCGCAAAACTGGTACGGACAACAAGCCGTATTTCAATGAAAGGGTTCCGTTCAAAACAAGCTCGCCTCTTTTTCGAGACCGAGTTCGAAAAATGGAAGGCTGGGGCCGGAACCACAAGCCACGATGCGTTCCTGACCGACCGTGCTATTGCCTGTATGCGGACGTTCGCACCGGACGTGATGGCGGTGGACTTTGGCGAAATTGACTGTGCACATTACGGCTCGTGGTCCCGATACGTTGAAGCGATCCGGCGCACCGATGAGCTGACCTGGCGGCTTTGGCACGCAACAGAACAGATAGAGCAGTACCGCGGGCGGACGCTTGTGCTGATACTGCCTGACCACGGGCGCGAGCTCGACCGGCCTGGGCACTGGGGCTTTATCCACCATAGTAACTTCTACACTAACGAAGGTGCCGACGAAGGCTGCCGCCGTGTATGGATGCTCGCGCTGGGGCCGGGCGTCAAGCCCGGATATAGAATCGACAAACCGGTTCCAATCACAACCGTAGCCGCTACCGGGCTTGAGTTCCTGCGCCTTGAGGCATCAGCAGGTGCTGAAAGCTCAGTGTGGTCTCTGTTAGCGGGGAATAGATGAGCCGATGCTTATTAAGATGGCAGTTAAGAACTGATAAATTTAAGATAAGGAAGGAGCAAAAAAATGAAAAAGACAATATTGACAGTGTGTGTGCTCGGAATTGCAATAGGATTGTATTTTGTTGACGTGGCGCCGGCAAACGAGAAGGTGCCGGTTGCTAAGAAACCGTCGCTGATTGAAATGCCGATTGTTGAGAAAAAGCCGATGGTCCAGATAGCTATTCTGCTGGATACCAGCGGCAGTATGTCGGGCCTGATTGACCAGGCAAGGGCCGAACTCTGGGCAATCGTCAACGAGTTTATCTTCGCCAGAAGAAACGGCGGAGAACCTGAGCTTCAGGTGGCGCTTTTTGAATACGGCAAGAGTTCTCTTCCCGGCAAAGATGGTTATATCAGGCAGATTGTCCCGCTCACAACGGACCTCGACAAGATTTCTGAGGAACTCTTTGCCTTGAGGACAAACGGCGGCAGCGAGTATTGCGGCTGGGTTATCACCGAGGCGACAGAGTTACTCCAGTGGAGCAGTTCGCCCGATGACCTGAAAGTGATTTTCATTGCCGGCAATGAACCTTTCACCCAGGGCCCCGTTGATTATCGCCAGGCCTGCAAGGCAGCAATTTCGAAAGGGATTATCGTCAACACGATTCACTGCGGCTCAGAAAATGATGGGTTGAACGGTAAGTGGAAAGACGGAGCTGTGCTGGCCGACGGACAGTATCTGAACATTAACCATAACCGCCGGACTATCCACATCGCGGCCCCGCAGGATAAGCAAATCGCTCAGCTTGGTGTAAAGCTAAATGACACCTATATCGCATACGGCGCAGCCGGCCAGCTCGCTCGGGAAAGGCAAACCGCGCAGGACAAAAACGCTGCGAGCGTATCGGAAGAAGGCGCAATTCAAAGAGCAGTAACCAAATCGTCGCTGTATTACAGGAACGAGGCCTGGGACCTCGTCGATGCCCTTGAAACTGACAAGCTTAAGTTAGAGGATGTCAAGACCGAGGATTTGCCCGAAGAGATGCAGAAGATGAGCCAGGAAGAAAGAAAGGCCTATATCGAAACCAGGGCAAGAGAGCGAACCCAAATACAACAAAGGATACAGCACCTTAACGAGCAGCGGAAAAAATATGTTACCGAGGAAATGAAGAAACGACAGGAAGAAGGTAACACCCTCGGCTCGGCGATAATTCAGGCCGTCCGTGAACAGGCAGGAAAAAGAAACTTTAAGTTTGAATCGCCGGAGCAATCACCTAAGAATGTAAATTAACCTTCCTCCCCAGGTTTTCACTCCAATAAAGGCCGACAGCAGTTACCTGTCGGCCTTTATAATTCCTGGCAATCCGGCTTTAGACAGACTCTCACCCACAAGGATTACCATCGGCTAATCCAACATTTTACCGATGGCTTTCTTCAAGGCCGGAAGTTCCTTTTCAACAATATTCCAGATCCTTTCCACTTCCACACCAAGGTAATTGTGAACAAGGACGTTACGAAAGCCGGCTATCTTATACCAGTCTATTTCAGGTTGATTCTCCTTTAGACGGTCGGACAGACGCTGCATGGATTCTGCCATAACCTGCAAGTTACGGATTACCGCATCCTGAACGAGAGAAGAAGTCATAAACTCTTTTTTATCAATTGCACTTACATAGGATTCTATGCGTTCGATACATTCAGCAACATGAATCAAATATAGCTTATCGTCTTTCATAGGGGCCTGGCTTCTTTGAGAATTCTATCCTTAATATACCAATGAAGGCCATTTTCGGTTACAACGTCAACTTCTCGATGCAATAGGCCCTGTAAATCCATCAGAAGCCCACCAAGGTCGAATAGGCTGCGTCCATCTTCCAACTCGACCAAAAAATCCACATCGCTTGTGTCATCCGCGGTGCCGCGAGCCACAGAGCCGAATATCCGTACGTTGTACGCGCCATATTTGGCAGCAAGAGCAAGAATCTGCTCTCTCCGCTCACCAATTATTTCCTGTATCGCCACGGCTGATACTCCAGTTATTACAAGTGGACTGACTAAAGTGTAAATCCTGTGCTTGTCTGTGTCAAATTAAATTCTGCGCAAAGGAAAAGGCCAGCTCATTTTTCAGAGCCAGCCTTTATAATTCCTGCCTGCCCCGCACGAATTAGGCGCCAGCCGTAAATTGGTGCGGGGGTGATCACCTACTCCCTGTCCCGCCGTAGCTTCAGCGAAGGCGGATCGCCCACAAGGATTACCATCGGCCGGACGGGCTTAGCTTGCTACTGTCAAAATGGTATTTTATCTATACGCGTCTCTACGATGTCTTACGGCTATTATATCTATGAGCTTCTTGTCGTCATCAATGGCATAATAACCCGATAAACTCCAACCCTAATTCGCCACAGGTTTTTTCCACCCTGTAATTTAACACAATTGTGAGATCTTGGGTATTGAGACAGGCTTTCGATTTTAGGGAATATCCTGCTGACAATTGCAGCATCCAGTGCTTCTAATTCTTTACGCGCGGATCGTGCAAAGGTTATGCTATATTCAGCCATTTAGCTTCCCTGCGCGACGTAAACGTTTTTTCACTGATTGAAGTGATTCGCGAGGCTCTTTACGTCGCTGATGAGCGATTAAGCTGTCATAAAAATCTTCCCACAAATCGGCGTGCTTGTTTAGATCAATGATGACAGCAGATTTAGCACCTTTGTCGTCAATAACGAATTGAATACCACTCATAAAAAACCTCTAAATTAACAACACAAGAATTATTCTTCTTTTTATATTATAAACACCTGGGTATTATAATTCAAAGAATTTTGTTGGTTTATATGAGGAAAAGGCCGGCTCATTTTTCAGAGCCGGCCTTTATAATTCCTGCCTGCCCCGCACGAATTAGGCACCTGCCGCCTGCCCTCGCATTTCTCTAGCGAGGGTAATTTGGTGCGGGGGCGATCACCTACTCCCTGTCCCGCCGTAGCTTCAGCGAAGGCGGATCGCCCGAGTCTTCATTTCAACGGAATCGCCGGCAGTCGCTTTAGCGTTTTATTGACAGGGTCCACAATGATCCCCACCGACTCCAGCGCCGTCACACCAAGGATTGGCTCTGCTTCGGGTAAACCAAAAATCACGCGCCCGGCGGTCGTTTCACCCATGAATTCAATGCGGCCCAACCCATACGGGTATTCCTTGACTGTCCCGTCAGCAAGTTCATAGGACATTTTGCCTTCTTTCTTAATACCGATCTTCTCAAGCTCTGGCGCGGGAACTAACGAATCCGTTGCGCCAGTATCCACGAGAAAGACCGCCTCGTAGGATTTCTGGCTGTCGCCAAATGACGATATTTTCGTTGTTACTTTCGTCAGTCCCATAGTGAGCATCCAGGAAAATCCATTTATCAAACGAAGGCAAAAAAAATTCCTGGCGATCACCTACTCTCGCCCTCGCGGACTACCATCGGCCGGACGGGCTTAGCTTCTGAGTTCGGAATGGGATCAGGCGTTTCCCCGTCAGTATAGTCACCAGGAAATTCGTTATCCGCCAATGGCGGACTAATTCAAAAATCAAAGTGCAAAAACAAAAAATTCTGACTTCTGTCTTCTAATTCAGTAATATGCAGATGCGGATATGAGCACAATCCGTCGTCCGTCTCTCGTGCTACGTCACACGGGTCACGAGCGACGATTTAACCTGCCAACCAAGGATTGATATGGTCAAGTAATCGAGCGTTAGTACCGGTTAGCTGAACGCATTTCTGCGCTTACACACCCGGCCTATCAACCTGATAGTCTGTCAGGGCTCTACAGGCCCGAAGGCCATGGAATCCTAATCTTGGAGTGGGCTTCCCGCTTAGATGCTTTCAGCGGTTATCCTTTCCCGACTTAGCTACCCGGCGGTGCCCCTAGCGGGACAACCGGTACACCAGCGGTCAGTACTTCCAAGTCCTCTCGTACTAAGGAAGCATCTCCTCAAGATTCCTGCGCCCACGGCAGATAGGGACCGACCTGGCTCGCGCCGGTCTGAACCCAGCTCGCGTACCACTTTAATCGGCGAACAGCCGAACCCTTGGGACCGCCTACAGCCCCAGGATGTGATGAGCCGACATCGAGGTGCCAAACCTCCCCGCCGCTATGGACGCTCGGGGGAGATAAGCCTGTTATCCCCGGAGTACCTTTTATCTGTTGAGCGATGACCCTTCCACACGGAATCACCGGATCATTAGGTCCTGCTTTCGCATCTGCTCGAGTTATAGCTCTCGCAGTCAAGCACACTTATACCCTTACGCTCTGTGCGTGATTGCCAACCACGCTGAGTGCACCTTTGAACTCCTCCGTTACCTTTTAGGAGGAGACCGCCCCAGTCAAACTGCCCACCTAGCACTGTTCGACACCCGGATTCACGGGTTGTCGTTAGGTGACTAACATAGCAAGGGTGGTATTTCAAGGTTGGCTCCGCACCTCCCGAAAGAGGTGCCTCAACGCCTCCCACCTATCCTACGCAAGATATGCCAGGCATCAATACCAGGCTACAGTAAAGGTTCACGGGGTCTTTCCGTCTTGCCGCGGGTATGTGGTATCTTCACCACAATTACAATTTCACCGAGTCCGTCCTTGAGACAGTGCTCCAGTCGTTACGCCATTCATGCACGTCGGAACTTACCCGACAAGGAACTTCGCTACCTTAGGACCGTCATAGTTACGGCCGCCGTTTACCGGGGCTTCGGTCGCCAGCTTCTCATCCCGA
>JAUWAY010000010.1 GCA_030601845.1 Phycisphaerae bacterium | reverse complement strand
TCTGGGCGAATTTTCCCAAAGGCTCGCCAAGCTTCTAATGGAGCACAAGATAACTTTCACATTCTCGCAAGAGCCCGGCCGCCATACCCTGGAACTCCATACCAGCGGGGTAAAACGATCCATTCCGCATCAGTACGCCGTGATGATGAATCAACTCGGCGGAACCTTGCCGGATGGTCCCGGTAAGACGGTATCCGGATTTTGAATAGAAGCGACTTTATATCGAAAGGGTTTTTAATGCGGGGAAAAGGCTTTGTAACCGTTTTTGGGTTTGTTTACGCCTTATGTTCCATGAACGTCATAGGGGAAGAAACGCCCAAAGGCTGGGTAGCGCCAAGCGCTCTTGTGGACGCCCTGGAGGCCCGCGATCTAGCCAGGAACCGGGATACCAACTTCCGTGAAGAAAAAGTGCCGACGTATACACTGCCAGATCTGCTTACGATGTCCGACGGAAGAAAAGTCACCGATGCAGATACCTGGCGAAACCAACGCCGACCGGAAATCCTTGAATTGTTCCGCAAGCATGTCTACGGACGCGCTCCGCTCGGCCGTCCGAAAGGCATGACCTTGAGGGTATTCGACCTGAATCGGACCGCGATGGGCGGCATGGCGACGCGCAAGCAGGTCGAGATTAATTTTACCGGCAAGGAAGATAGTGTGAAGATGAACCTTGTGATCTTTCTTCCCAACGGCGTCAAGGAGCCGGTGCCAACCTTTCTGCTGATCTCTCACCGGGACCGGAGCAACCTTGATCCGTCCCGCGAGGTCAAGAGCGGTTTCTGGCCGGCGGAAGAGATCGTCGAGCGTGGGTACGGCATTGCCGCCTTTTACGCCGGAGAATTAGATGAGGATAGCTTTGATGAATTCCAGGATGGCGTTCATGCTCAGTTCGACAAACCGGGCCCGCGTCCGGCCGAGGCTTGGGGAACGTTGGCGGCATGGGCATGGGGCGCCAGCCGAGCGATGGACTATTTCGTGACCGACGAGGAGATCGACCACGAGCGCGTGGCGGTCGTCGGCCATTCCCGTGGCGGCAAGACGGCGCTGTGGGCGGGAGCTAGGGACGAGCGTTTCGCGATGGTGGTCTCCAACAGTTCGGGCTGCGGCGGCGCGGCACTTAGCCGAAGAAAATATGGAAATCCCGTCGAAATCATGAACGCAAAACATCCCCATTGGTACTGCGATAACTATAAGCAATACAACAACAACGAGGACATGATGCCCTTCGATCAGCACATGCTTTTGGCGCTGATTGCGCCGCGTCTGCTCTACGTGGCCAGCGCCGGCGAAGACCTTTGGGCCGACCCGCGGGGTGAATTTCTCTCCTGCAAACATGCCAATCTTGTATACCGCCTCTTGGGAGTCAAGGGCCTGCAAGCCGAAAATATGCCTCCATTGGACAGCCCCATTCACTCCGGTCGAATCGGCTACCATATCCGTACAGGCGGGCATGACCTGACCAAATACGACTGGCATCGTTACTTGGATTTTGCCGACAAGCACTGGAAAGGGAAATAATATTGGCAATTAACAGAGAGTTCGAACATTATCGCAGAAGCGGGGGCTGGAGCCAACGGCTGAAGCCGCCGGTGATGGGATGGATTTTTAAGCAATCATTCTAAGCAGCAAAAAAAAGGAGACAATCATGCATCGAATTAGGAACTCACCATTTCGGCTGGCGGCGGTTTTCGCTTGGACGATGCTGGCTTGTTTGCCGGCGCACTCCGCGGTTGAGAAGAACTCTGCGGCCGCCCAAGCTATGTCCTGGGAAAGCCCGGTCGTATTCACTTGGCCGCCACCTCACCGGGCTTGTCTTCAGGCGAGTTAATCATTAACTTAAACTGACCGATTCGTCATAAGATATATAGAGTAGAGTAGTAGAGTACGAGATTATTTTTTGGCATTTATATATTACTTCCGCCAATTAGTTCATGTTGTGTCAGCACAGCAGCTCCCCCTGCCACGGCATATAAAGTTTACGCCCAATATATCAGATACATTGCAGAATTTGCAAATTGCGAATCTTCCATAAAATATACGTAGAGTGTTATAATATATTCTGTATTCTTGTTGATAAAATTTTAAGGCAAAGCTTGGTCCGCGGTTCGTGGTTCAATTCACGCTTCGCACGGGGCCGGCCCTAAATCTCATATCAGAAAAAAATAGAAAAGTAGTTGATTTTATTCGAACTACATATTACTATGTGAGTATATAGTCATATAGTAATTTAGTTGGAGATGTGCAATGTTAACCAGGAAAAGGCAGTTGTTATTTAAAAAGCAGGCGGAGATTGCGAAGGCGATAGCTCATCCGCTGCGAATCGCGATCGTAGATTTTCTAAAAGATGATGAGCAATGCGTTTGCGATATTGCTGTGCATATCAGCCCTGAGAGATCGAATGTCTCGCGGCATCTTTCTGTTATGGTTTCTGCCGGCATATTGGAATATCGCAAGGAAGGCCTAAAGGTAATTTACAAACTAAAGACGCCGTGTATTCTCGAATTCTTTTCGTGCATAACCGCTGTCTTGAAGCAGCAGGCCAAAGAAAACGAAAAGTTGCTCAGCGCCCTGTAGTTTAAGAGTTTCACTGTGAATTGGAAACATGGTTGTTGTCGGGAGAAACATGAATCGCGAATGGAAGATATTTGCTGCCCTTGCTACCGTCTTCGTTGTGGCTTACGCTCTGCCGTTAGGCAGCCCCAAGGTTCAGGAGGCAATTCAAGAAGCGTTTCGGCTGCTTCAGTGGTATGCGCGCAATCATACACTGGCCTGCGTAGTACCTGCGCTGTTCATTGCGGGTGCCATCATTACCTTTTTGTCGCAGAGCTCGGTAATGCGATATTTGGGGCCGAACGCCAACCCGGTTCTGGCATATGCCGTGGCATCAGTGTCCGGCTGTGTTCTGGCGGTCTGCTCCTGCAGCGTGCTGCCCATGTTTGCGGGCATATATCATCTTGGCGCAGGCCTCGGGCCGGCCTCGGCCTTTTTGTACTCAGGGCCTGCCATAAACGTGCTTGCCATTTTCTTGAGCGCCCGTGTCCTGGGCTTATCCATCGGTGCCGCACGGGCTGTCGGCGCTATAGTTTTTGCAGTGGTGATAGGCCTGCTGATGGCGACAGTGTTTCGCAAAGGCGAGAGGGCAAAGGTCGAAGCCGCCCTCCAGATGCCCGAGCCCGAAAAGCCCCGCCGACACATCGGCAAGACAGCTCTCTATCTTGCCTGTATGATTCTGTTTCTCGTGTTCAGCGACTGGTTCAACCCCGGCAATGTCACCGTAAAAACAACTGACGGCCGAGAGTTCAAGGCCGTCGTCATTCATGAGACAAAGGACACCGTTCGTTTTCAACTCGAGGAAGACCTCGGCTCAGCCAAGTCCAGTGATAAGATAATGTTACCTAAAACCGAGATTGCCGAGATGCAGGAGCGGCAGACATGGGTGCTCACCGTCTATCATATCCGATGGTATCTGGCAGCCCTGTGCGCGCTGGCGGTTGTCATTATGGCCTGGCGATGGTTCGAGCGAGATGAAATTCGCCAGTGGATGCAAAACACGTGGCAGTTCACCAAGCTGCTCGTGCCGCTGCTCTACGGTGGGGTATTCGTCGTCGGCTTCGTGAGCGTTTTGCTGCCCGAAAAGCAAGTGGCGCAGTTGGTGGGCGACAACAGCATCAGAGCCAATCTCGTAGCCAGCGTCATCGGAACTTTTTGGTACTTTGCCACACTGACCGAGATTCCCATCACGCAGGCGCTGATGAAGCTCGGCATGCACAATGGGCCTGTCCTGGCGCTGCTATTAGCTGGCCCCGCACTGTCGTTGCCGAACATCCTTGTCATCAGACGAGTTATGGGCAACAGCAAGACCGTCGTTTTCATCGTGCTGGTGGTCGTGATGTCCACGATTGTGGGTATCTTCTTTGGCACATTTTGGGGATAAATCAGGAGTGCAATTATGAGAAAGATACAAATTCTTGGCACGGGTTGCCCGAAGTGTAAAAAACTGGCGGAAAATGCAGAAGCCGCCGCAAAAGAACTGGCCATTGAATACGAGATAGAAAAGGTTACGGACATCAGCGAGATTATGAAATTCGGTGTGATGATGACACCTGCCCTTGCGGTGGATGGTGAGGTCAAAATCGTCGGCAAGGTGCCGTCTGTGGAAGAGATTAAAGGGATGATTACATAGATAGGGCTTTCCTGGAAGTCCATTGAGCTAAAGGAGACAGAATATGAAAATTAAAACTATCATTACCATAGTGTTGTTGCTGTTTATCTTCGGCAGCGTGGCGTACCTGGTCGTTGAAGAAGTACGTTCGGGTTCCCGGTCGGCTCCAGCGGGGACCTACAGGCCGGCGGTACCCGCCTCTCAGGAACCTCACGCGGGAACTGATGTCCCTAAGGAATCGCAATCTCGGTTATCCGATAAGGTCATAGTCTACTACTTCTATGGGACGGCCCGTTGTCCGACCTGCATGAAGTTTGAGGCCTTTTCAAATGAAGCTCTTCAGGATGCTTTCGCAGAAGCGCTAAGCCAGGGCCGATTGGAATGGCGAGCGGTCAATGTGGATGAACCGGGTAATGCACACTTTGTTAGAGATTATGAGTTGTACTCTAAATCCATCGTCGTCGTGAAAATCCACAATGAAAAGCAGACCACCTGGAAGAATCTGGAGAGAATATGGGAACTGGTAGCCGATAAGGGCGTTTTCATCAAGTACGTCCAGGACGAAGTCAGAGCGTATCTGGGAGCTAAGTGATGCAAGAGCTTTTCCTGGGAGCGTTCTCGGCGGTGTGGCTGGGGGTTCTGACCTCTATTAGCCCCTGCCCGTTGGCCACGAATATTTTAGCGGTGTCTTTCATCAACAGGCGTATCGGCCAGACCCGTGTGGTGTTTCTGACGGGTCTGCTCTACACACTTGGCAGAATGCTGACGTATGCAGCTCTTGGCATTCTGCTTGTCACGAGCATTCTGTCCATACCCCAGGTGTCCTATGTCCTGCAGAAGTACATGAACAAGTTTCTGGGCCCGATACTGGTTCTTGTAGGTATGATTTTGTTGGAGCTTATTCGCGTCAACGTCTCCGGCTCCGCCTTGAGTGGAAAAATGCAGAAGCGAGTCGAATTGTGGGGAATCTGGGGAGCAGGATTTTTAGGGGTGGTTTTTGCACTTTCTTTTTGCCCCATCTCGGCGGCGCTGTTTTTCGGGTCCCTCATCCCGCTGTCGGTAAAGTGCAATTCAACTCTTATGCTTCCTGCTCTGTATGGGCTTGGCACCGGACTGCCGGTCTTTCTGTTCGCCGTTCTCGTAGCTTTCGGGGTCAAATCGGTTGGAAAGGCATTCAACAAGCTGATACGTCTCGAACGGTGGGTTCGCCGTATAACAGGCGGCATCTTCATTCTAATTGGGATTTACTACTCTCTTGTGTATATCTTTGGTGTTTTTCGGTAAGAAAACGGCAACAGGGTAAATCGCAGGGTTTTTATCGCAATTCCTAACGTTTTATTCAATCCCGGCTGTATACAAAGCCAAGCTGATACAATCTTTACAAGACACTGCCGGAGGCGATACAATCCTTGGAGTGTTTAATGGCTGATAACGTAAATGCTTAGATTCCAAATTCAGTCTTGGAAAATTAAGGGATGAACGATGGGAAAAAGTTTCACAAAAAAAATATTATGGACTGCTCTTCTCGTATTGATTTCGTGCTCGGTCTCGATGGCGGAGGATGGCTATGAGTTCTGGCTGCGGTATCACCGGATTTCGGATGAAAGTATCCTGAAGGAATACCGCCAGCTTTGCAGGGACATTGTCGTAACCGAGAGCACACCGATTCTGGACTCGGCAATTCGCCGTTTATAAATTTGTTCGCGAGTAGAAGTTACCATTTGTCCTCAAGCTGTTTTGTACAGATATTATTGGTCGAGAGAGGCCTTCCGCTTGAAAAAAACATTTTTCAGTTAAATTACTACCTGAGGTGTGTTATTATAAAGTAGATTGAATATTAAGATTCGGTATTTGATGTTGGGTGCGTTGCCCAATATGTTCAAAATACCCGTGAATGATTACTTTCTCTCTATAAATTAAAATATGTTTTAAACCAATCAAATAATATAAAAAAAGCGTTTGAGATAATAAGATGGTAAGTAATAAACTTATCGGCGTAAATCGTTAACTAAATTGTTATTTATTGTCTGAAGGTGTTGGTATGGAAGAAAGGAAGAAAAAACCGATTATGCTCGGTGTTATTGTGGTGTGCTTAGTTTTGGCCGGTGCAATAGCTTATATGAACAGACCTAAAAGATCTGGCCTCGACAGCATTCCGTCTGGCCAGATGATTTGGGTCAAGTGTGCCAACTCGGACTGTGGAGCTGAATATCAGATAGATAGGAAAGGTTACCTCGAGTATAAAGAAAAACACCAAAACCCCATGTCGCTGTCCGCACCACCGCTGGTTTGCGAAAAGTGCGAAAAGAAAAGTGTTTTCAAAGCTGTAAAATGTGAAAAGTGCGGGCTAATCTTCGTTTATGGTGCTGCTCCTAAGGGCTTTGCAGACAGATGCCCCGAATGTGGCTATAGCAAAATAGAAGAGCAAAGAAAACGTGGTCGCGAGGGAAGATAACAGCTGAAACACACAGTAAAGTTAATGAACTGCTCTTTGCTCTTTAGCTAAGCGTAATAAGATGGTCGCATTCCACCGCTATCCTGGTCAGTCGGGGCTATGAGAGAGAACAAGCCTGATTGTAACAACAAACCTGCCGTTTGGGTCCTGGACACAGGTCTGTGCCAGCAAACGACCGACACAAAGATGACACTTCTAAGCTACCTTGAGTAAGTTTTTAGACAATCATAGGCTCAATACTAGTGGTCTGTTACTCTTGTAATGATGGACATAATTTCTTTAATTTTATCCGTGCATTATCAGTTGTGAAACGCCAGTCTACTTTTACCTCTTTAGCGTTGCGTTTTTCTGCCCATGCTGTCACTTCATTTTCCAATCGTTGCATATCTTCCATTCGCTCTGCTAAGCACTGGCGAGTCAAAACGCTCATTTTGACCTCAGCCATGTTCAACCAACTGCCATGCTTGGGTGTATAATAAAGGTTAGCCGTAGAGAACACGAAGAATAGAGAGAAGCTCCCGCATGATTTTTCTATTTTGAGAGAAGGATGATGTTTAGGCCGCGAGCGTAATGCTCATGGCCACTTTATTTGGAATTAGATTCGGATTAAAGCTATTCAATACCTGCCAGCCAGTGTTTGACAAACTCCCGCAAGTCATCCAGCCCCACTTGGCCGTCGTCACCGGCAAGGTCAGCCCCACCGCACTCGCCACATTCGGCTTCCAACCAGTGTTCGGCAAAGATAGCAAAGTCTTCCAGGTCTATGTCGAAGTCGTTATCTAAGTCGGCTTTGGCGGTTGCGGAGCAAAGCCAGTTAAGGTATTCTTCGACGTTGGTATAACCGTCACCGTCGCGGTCGTCTGCGCCGTCACTGGCATCGTACGGTTCCAACCCCCTTGCGAGTTCCCAGTCATCGGGCATGCCATCGTGGTCGGTATCGGTGGCTGGTTCAGTAGACTCGAGTTCAGGCCAGCCGCCGACTTCATCTTCGTCGTCGATAATCCCGCCAGTTCCGTCTATTACCTCATTTATAATACGAACGTCCACCGCGTCACGTTCAGGAAGTGTCGCGCCGGCATCAGCCAGAACCCGCGCATAAGCCGTTACCGCATCATCCGTGTCTACTGACTCAACCGGAATCGGGGCCGCTTGTTTGTACGCCTCTTTCTGGGCCCAAATAAAACCATCAAATCTAACCAGGTCCCACGGGTCTGACGGACAACTGCCATTCATCCAATTATCGCTGAAATACGCTCTGCTGTATGTGCATTGCTCCCGAAAAGCATCGTCGCCTGAGGAATTGTTGCCTTCTATGTAATAGTTACCCACGAAGTTCATTTTGGTAATACTGTCTGAATCGGCATTATATCCCGCATAGGAACCTCCCCAGTTATAGACGACATTGTTGCGGAAATCGAAAATCAAACCATCGGGGTCAGCAATGTAATTATTATAATTGCCCGGGCGGGGACTTCGGCCTCTATGATGGGCATAAAGATTATGATGAAAGGTATATCCGTTGCCCCAGCCTCCCCGGATTAAGGAACCATAACCGTGGCATCCCTTGGAATGAACCGAACAGTTCAGACTTTCGGTAATCATGCACCACTGGACAGTAACATTGCCCAACACGTCGGGTGTGGTAGCGACGGAAAGCGTTTCATCTACCGACCAGCTTGCCGAACAATGGTCGATGATGATATTATGGCCCGCCGAGACACTCAGGCTGTCCACTTCTACTTCCTCATTGTCACCGGGTCGAAACCGTATATAGCGGACAATCACATGGTCAGCTTTGACTTGAAACCCGTAATTCTTAAGACATATTCCATCGCCCGGAGCGGTCTGGCCGGCAATCGTAATGTAAGGATTTGAAATCTTCAACCGGGACTGCAGCTCAATAGTACCCGAAACACGAAAGATAACAATTCTTGGCCCGCTGGCCCCGACAGCTTCCCTGAGACTTCCGGCGCCGCTGTCGTTGAGGTTGGTCACTTCGTAGATTGTTCCACCCCGTCCGCCAACCGAGTACCTGCCGAAGCCTTCCGCCCCGGGGAAAGCCAATTGTTGTGCCTCGGCAGTTAATCCCATGACCAAAATTAACAGTATGGTTGCTATTCCCTTCGTCTTTACCTCCTTTTTTCACCCAAGATATGATACACGATATTCTACTAAATTCGTAACCGTTCACGGGTATTTTGAACATATCGGGCAACGCACCCAACATCAAATACCGAATCTTTAATATTCAATCCACTTTATAATAACATACCTCAAGTGATAATTCAACTGAAAAATGTTTTTTTCAAGCGGAAGGCCTCTCTCGACCAATAATATCTGTACAAAACAGCTTGAGGACAAATGGTAACTTCTACTTGCGAACAAATTTATAAACGGCGAATTGCCGAACTTGAAGCTCAATTGAGACAACGGAATGAGCGAATCGCCACTTTGGAAAAGCAAGTTGCTGAACTTGTCAAGGCCAACGAGGCTCTTGTCAAGAAAAACGCTGAGCTTGCTGAACAAGTAATCAAACTCACCGACAAGATAGCTAAACTCTCGAAGAATTCCTCCAACTCTTCTAAGCCGCCATCATCCGATATAGTCAAACCACCACGAAAAATAAGAAATAAAAGTTCGCGTAAAAAGGACGCTCAGCCTGGACATCCCAAACACGAACGAATGCCTTTTTCGCATGAACAAATTAACAGCTTTTACGAACACACTCTCAGTGTTTGCCCCGACTGCGGCGGCGTTCTTAAACTCGTAAAAAAGGCTACCCTGCTGTTTTGCTTGTGCAAAACAAGCAAGCGGGGTTCAACAGGTTGAAATCGTTGAAAACCCTATCAATATCGAACAACGCACCAGCTTTTGCTATTGGTGCGAACATTGCCGGAAGTTTCACTACGCTGCGCTGCCGGCTGAGGTAGAAAAAGGCCAACTGATTGGGCCTCGGCTCACTGCACTGGTAGCTTATATGAAAGGTCCCTGCCATGCCTCGTTCTCGACTATTCGCAGGTTTTTGCGTGATGTTGTCGGGCTTACTATCTCTCGAGGCCAATTGAGCAAGCTTGTACAAAAGGCAAGGGATGCCCTTGAACAAGCGCATAACGAACTTCTTGAGCGTTTGCCATCTGAAGCAAGATGGGTCGTTGTAAAGATGGAATAATAGTTGCTGCAGCGGGATTTTTGGGTAAATTTTCCTCCACTGAATAATGTGTAAGAGCTTGCAAATACATAAGTTACGCGTTTTGCATAATCATAATATTGTCGAAAAATGCACATAATCCTGCTAAAAATGTCCAAAAAATCTTCTTGACACGAATGCAGCTAATCTGGTATAAATAAATTAGTGAAATCTGTGAATTTTGGCTTTCTGGTCTGCGGAATCTTTACAGCTTTTCGGGACAGTTTGAGCAAGGTGCAAGGCACAGAATTGAGAAAGATTTTTTCTGTTGGTTTTGTTGGAAGTTGTTTGAGAAAGGCGCGAAAGAATGAGAAGCACTAAGCACTAAATCCTAAACAATATCGAAATTCAAATGTTCAAATGACCAAAACGTTTTGGATTTTGGTAATTTGGATTTGTTTAGGATTTAGATATTAGGATTTAGGGTTTATTCTTATCGATGCTTGTTGAGAACAATCGGCGTTTTGGCTTGTAACAAAAGAAAAATGTTTATAGTTTTAGATTCTGTAAGGAGGAATTATTATGTGTAAAAAACTGATTTTTTTAATGTCTTTTGTTTTAGTACTGGGTCTGGTCAGCAATGCCTCGGCACAGCCGCCGCCGTGTGATATCCTGTGGGACGATAGTGGCGACGGCCATCTCTGGAGCACGCCAGAAAACTGGTATCCCGATGAAGTGCCTGACAGCGCTAGTGGTAAGAAGGTCGGCATTAACTTTGTCTCAGACGCAAATTGCTTGATTGACCCCACTGTTGTGGATGCGAACTGCTATAAACTGAGCATTGGCTTCGACACTGGGCCTTGCTACATGGATATGACTGGAGGCAGCCTTACGGTAGGCACTGTAGATTTTCGCATAGGAGATGATGGGCTCGCCAACGGCATTTTTAATATGAGTGACGGCACCGTAAATAGCCCAGGACTGTTTATTGGGTATAATGGTGATGGTACTCTCAATATGACCGGCGGTGAGTTTAACGCT
This sequence comes from Phycisphaerae bacterium, assembly GCA_030601845.1. Lineage (GTDB taxonomy): Bacteria > Planctomycetota > Phycisphaerae > Sedimentisphaerales > Anaerobacaceae > JAUWAY01. The sequence goes on along the minus strand of JAUWAY010000010.1, from coordinate 58,742 downwards.
GCCAACATTAGCGTAGCAGATAAGGCGTACAGCAACGGCACTTTTAATATGGCCGGCGGTACTTGTAATTTATCAAATCGATTGCACATCGGCAAGAACGGCAACGGTACTCTCAATATGACCGGCGGTGAGATTAGCATGTCTTCGAAACTCGAATTGGCGAAAGAGAGCAGTGGTAATGGTTGGCTGTATCTATCTAATGGAACTATAAATATCGGAGCCCCAGCCAGCGGAGAGGACTTTGAGATTGCGAAGAGAGGTACAGGTACTCTCACAATGACCGGCGGCGATGTCAATGTTGTTGACGCAATCAAAATGGGGGAAGATGGTGGTACCGCTCACATAGACCTGCATGGTGGAACTATTAACGCCGGCCAGCTCATTATGTATGATGGTACCACAATGGATATCACAGAAGGTACGATGGTATTACAAGGCAATGAAACATTGCCAATATATGAGTATATCGGCAATGGCTGGATTACTGCCTACGGCGGCGATGACGCATATCAAGTGGACGTAATCTATGTTGGAGGTGATATCACTGAGACCACGGTAACAGCCAGTATGCGCGTTCCGAACCTTGCCTGGAACCCCAGCCCGAGTGATGGGGTAACAGTGGAGTGGACACCTGGTCCTACTCTTAGCTGGTCACCGGGGAGATATTGGGCTTCGCACGATGTGTACTTCGGCACCGATGAAGACGATGTGAATGATGCCAACAGAGCTAATCACCCTGGCCTGCTGTATTACAGTGAAAACCAGGAATCTAACAGCTATGGTCCCATAGAGGTCGAATTAGATACGACTTATTACTGGCGGATTGATGAGGCCAATGATGCCTGCACCCCATATTTGTGGAAAGGCGATGTCTGGGCGTTTACGGTGGCAGACAATCTTCCCGTGGAAGATTTTGAGTCCTACAACGAGACTGACAACCTGATAGAGGACACGTGGGTGGACAACTATGTCAACGGCACAGGGGCGTCCGTTTACCTCGAGACCAGCATCGTACAAGAGGGCGCTCAATCGATGCGGATTTCTTACAACAATTTAGACTATGGTTACTCTGAAACCGACCGCAGCTATGTCAGCGACCAGAATTGGACTGCAGGCGGTGTTAAAGCATTGCAGCTGCGCTTCCACGGCAAAGCTGACAATACTGTTGGTGAAGATGATACTCTGTATGTAGTTCTTAAAGATGCGGCCGGCAAAAGTGCAGTGGTAACATACGGCGACCCGAATGACCTGTTAGAGGAGCTCTGGCAGAGCTGTGATATTGCCCTGCAGGACTTTGCCGACGCCAACAATGTGAACTTAGCCAAAATCAGGAAGGTTACTATCGGCATCGGCGAGAGAGGCGCTTTTTACGGCGTCGGTTACGGTGATGTGTACATTGACAATATCAGGCTGTATCCGTCCAGATGCCTTACTGAGTATGTTGCAGGCGATATCACCGGTGATTGCGTTACCGACTATGAAGACGTTAATATAATGACAGACGACTGGCTCGATAGCGATTATAACAGCGTTGGCGGCGACGGTGTGTTGGAGAACTTCCCGGATAATAATTCGCAGTGGGTGGACGACCCGTGTCGCAGCCGGTGCCTGCAGTTTGACGGCACCAACGACTGGGTCGATATTAATGATAGCGAGTTGAGCGATTTCCACGACAGAACAATCTCACTGTGGGTAAACATAAGAGACTTACCTGATAGCGCCTACCCGTATGTCTTTTGTTTCCAGAATGCCGGCGATACCCCCTACCGTATATATCTCCGGACAAGGAAACAGGCAGTAAGGGTACGCTTTGTAGAAGACTACCTTGCAGACTTTGCGATAGCGACAGACGAGTGGCACCACCTGGCTTTTGTGATACGTGATACCGCCGGTAACACGTGCACCGGTGAGTTTTACGGTGATGGTGTGTTGATAGACCAGCTGCCTGGCCAGCCGAGGCACTCCGGTGGCGCATCAGGTGTAAATTTAGGCAGCTTTAGTGATGGTGATAGTGGCTTCCTGGATGCGCTCTATGATGAGTTCCGTATCTACGACTATGCTCTGTCAGCGAACGAGATTGAGTACCTGGCTGAGGATGGTGGGGTAGCCCCTGACGATAATCTTCTGTTACTCCATTACAAGTTCGACGAGGTCTCCGGCCTTACTGCGAAGAATTCCAGCACGTATGAGTTTTATCACCCGGTGCTCTCTGCCGCTAATATATACGATGAAGAGCCGCAGGGCGATAGGTGTATCAACTTCAGGGACTATGCGGTCATGGCAGGTATGTGGCTTGAGGGGCCAATACTGTGGCCGTAGTCGGCCGTTGATACAAGGCTAAATATTTGTTAGCCCAATATCCTGTATTAGTTTTTGGGGCCTATACTGATTAGTTCAGTATAGGCCCCGGTTGTATTTCGTATTGCGTGCCTTCGCTTCGCTCGAGGCCAGGGATGCGTATTGCGCCGGGGGAGGCTGGTCGGCAGGAATTTTTGTTTTGTAGGCCACTAAGGTCATCAAGGAGATTGAAGAGGCAACCGCGATTATCTATTAGCAAATAACGATTTGCTCTCAACCGTGAACCAATAAAAAAGGCCGGCTTAGAAAGCTGACCTTTTCTGTGCAGCGGTTAATTTTTTAGTAGTCTTTAAATCCTTTCATCCAATCCGGCCACTCATTCTGCGTTGGCCCGCCGTTCATGTCGAACTTTCGATGCCACTTCAGCTTCCACAACTCTTTAAGCCCAATCTTTCTGACAGACCAATTTACAAAAACGCCGTTTATCATCCCATTTTGGTGTCGGTTGAGGCAGAAACGCTTCATTTCATTTTTATTGAATTCCACCACCACATCACCATCATATTCCGGAGGTTCATCGGTGTGGTATGGATCGGACCCGAAAAAGGAGCTATCCAAAAGCAACGGTATAGTACCTGCCCCTCTAACATCGGCAGTCCTCCAGAGCAAGGGAAGTCTTTCTCCAAGCGGTCCACCAAGAGCCGTCCGTGGATCATTGCGAGTCCAGTCATTCAGCCCATAGCTGAGGTAATTAGCCTCTGGAGTGTCGGGCTCAGCAGGCCAGCAGTCGGGGTGTCCGGGCATCCAGCCGGAGATGGGCCCCCAGGCTGCAAACGGTTGATGAGCTCCCTTCTTCCGAGGTTTCGTGGCCATTGGGCAGAGCCGTAGCTTTCCGTCACTGTAGTACGGCCGTAGCACATACATCCACAGCCCCTTCGGATCATGACGGCCTTGATCACCAATGGGGAAAGAGCCGTTGTTATCGATCGTATACATCGAAAAGATGATGCCCCATTGTCTCAGGTTCGACTGGCAAACAACTGCCTTTGCCTGTCCCTTTGCACGTCCCAATACCGGCAGCAGTATCGCCATCAATAACGCAATGATAGCAATTACCACCAAAAGTTCTATTAACGTAAACCCACTTCGTTTGTGTATAATAATAACCCTTTCTTACTACCGGTGTTTCGCCACCTATCTATAAGATGCACAAAACCAGCTTTCTGTTCCGTTAATTTTACATTTTTTCCATTATTTTAACCATGAGTCTTGCTCTAAAAAAGTGTTTTACGGCAAAACTGTCGCTTTAAATCAGCGTTTTTGAGCCAATAGAGGCTCTTAATTTTGCTGTAATTCATATAATTGGACTTTTTAGACCAGACTCAACAATACTTTGCTAAAAAATATAAGTAAACGTTCACGGGTATTTTGAACATATCGGGCAACGCACCCAACATCAAATACCGAATCTTTAATATTCAATATAACACACCTCAAGTAATAATTCAACTGAAAAATATTTTTTCCTGGGATGGGAAGGGAACATCGTAATGGTGCAAGCGTGATTTTCGAGGGTTCAATAAAAAAGACTAACAAGCATAAGTGCTTGTCAGCCATAAGGTTAAGAAACGAGGCCGAAGGGACTCGAACCCTCAACCTTCGGATCGACAGTCCGATGCTCTATCCAATTGAGCTACGGCCCCGTCATTTCAATCAAAAAATATAACAGTACGTTAACCACTATGTCAACTGTTTTTAGCAACAATTGCTTTTGGCCCCCAAGAGCTGCGTAACCCTTGTACCTAACAGCTATTTCCTCGAAGCCCGCGAGCGTCTGACAACCGGCCGAGACTTGCCATACTTCTTATGCTCTTGCTCCAGGACCCGCATCGCTTTTTTCACATTGGCAACTTTCAAAACGCCGGTCGTTCGCCCGCCCTTGGCGCCCGCAGTGCAATAGGCATACGAAATATTTATATGGTTCTTCGCTAATCTTTCCGCCACCGCCGCAAGTGCACCGGCTTTATTGGCAAGGTTCACACACAAAACCTCCGTCTGGTTATACGGCATATTTAGTCTTGATAGAATCTCTTTTGCCCTTTGCGGCGCAGCAAAAACAACCCTCATAACGCCGTGTTCCACCGAATCCATCATCGTCATTGCTATGATGTTAATCTTGGCCTGCGCAAATTCACCGAGCACCTGAGCCAAAACCCCAGGCTTATTAACCATAAAAATCGAAAATTGTGGCGCAATATACATACCTTGACCCTTTCAATACTACAACGCTACTTATACTGTATTGAAAAGCAATAAGTTCTTATTGTATAAACCGTTATAGTGCCTAAAGTTAAAAAGAGTAAATAATGAATATCGAACAAGGAATTTTGAATTTCGAAGTTCGCTATTCATTATTCGATATTGGACATTCTTTTTTTACAACTTTAGTTCACTTTAGGCACTTGTGCCTACCGCCTTGATGGCGCTTTCCTTGTCCGGGAAAAATCTAAAAATCTTATCAAGATTGGTTATCTTGAATACCCTGTGTAGTTGTGGATTTATCGCACTTATAACAACCTCACCCTTGGATGTCTCCAACTTGGCCCTGATATCCAAAAGCAGCCCCAACACCTGCGAAGAGAAAAATTTCACCTGCTCGAAATCAAATATTATCCCCTTCGGATGATTCTCTTCAATAAATTCCTTTATCTGCTTGGAAGCAGCGGATATACCTTCCACATCACTTATTGAAGTGGCTTTGAAAGCCACCACCGCAGCACTCCCCTCACCGGTTATTTCCACACAAGTTTTCTTATCCATACCGAACTTGTCCTTAATCGAAAACAAAATTCCAGCCAATTATCTCAAACTCCGCAACTTCAGTCGAGTTCTCCCTCATTTTCACGCATTTTTGCTCGTTTATCAACAGGCAATTATCCATTATCGATAATCAATTTTTTTTGGCATTTCCAGCAGGCAACAAAATGCCCTTCATAATCGCCTTTTTCTTCCAAAACCGGCATTTGCTTTAGGCAAACCCCCTCCGCTAAAGGGCATCTTGGGTGGAAAGCACAGCCGGCAGGCGGGTTCAATGCACTTGGAACCTCACCGCCCAACGTGGTTCTCCGCCCACGCCGAGACGGGCTGGGGTCCCGCTCAACCTGCGGAATCGATGACATAAGCGCTCGCGTATACGGATGCAGAGGATTTCGATACAGCTCTTCTTTCGCAGCCCGCTCCACTATCTTACCCATATACATAACCGCCACAATATCACAGAAAAACTCCACAACAGCCAAATCGTGTGCAATAAACAGAAAAGTGAGACCAAACTCGTCCTGTAAATCTTTTAGCAAATTCAGAATCTGTGATTGAATTGAAACATCAAGAGCACTGACCGGCTCATCGCAAATGACCAGTTTCGGCTCCAGTGCCAGCGCCCTCGCTACGCTAATTCGCTGACGTTGACCGCCTGAGAACTCGTGCGGATAGCGGTTTATATGGTCGGGCGAAAGCCCTACCTTTGAAAGTAATGCCGTAACCCGTTCAATCAGCTCACTGCCGGCCGCTTTTTTTTGGACCTTCAACGACTCGCCAATAATGTTGCCAACCGTCATTCTTGGATTTAACGAACCGAACGGGTCCTGAAAAATAAGACTAATCTGCCGGCGAAGCTCTCTCAACTTGACCCTGTCAGCCGACAAAACATCTGTCTGGTCAAAAACCACACTGCCTTCCGTTGCCGGTACTAACCGGACTATGCTCCTGGCAACGGTCGTCTTGCCACAGCCGCTCTCTCCGACCAGCCCGAGCGTCTGCCCCGCTTGAATACCAAAACTTATCCCATCAACCGCCTTGACGTAACCGATGGTTCGCTGCAGCAGACCTTTCTTTACGGGAAAGTAGGTCTTTAAGCCGGCAACCCTTAACAGATAATCGTTTGTGTTCACCATATTAGGCACTTTAGCTTCGACATTCGATATTCCTTGTTCGATATTCTTTCTTCTTTTCCGTTTAGCGGTCGCCGGCACGGCGACCTTCCCTGTCATTCCTGCGAAAGCAGGAATCCAGAAGTGTTTAGCCCGCAGTTTTACTGCGGGTCATTTACTTCAACATTTTACATTCCTTGTTCGACATTCGATATTCTTTGTTCGATATTCGATATTCCTTTTTTAACCCTCATCCACCGCGGCGGATTCGGGGCTCTGTCTTCTGTCCTCTGCCCTCTGTCTTCTGTCTCTCGCATACCAGCAGGCAACGCACCGCCCAGGCCGAACTTCTCTCAACTTCGGCTCAACAGTTTGACATCGCCTGTCCTCGCGGCCTACCGGACAGCGGGGATGAAATTTGCACCCTGCTGGAAAATGCAACGGCTCAGGAACCGTACCCGAAATCGTCTGCAAACGCCCGGCCGTTATACCCAATCGAGGCAAGGATTCTAATAGCCCCTGCGTATACGGATGCAATGGTTCTGCAAACAGCTGCCGCGACTCGGCCACCTCCACTATTCGTGATGCATACATCACCGCAACATCGTCAGCACGTTCGGCCACAACGCCCAAATCGTGCGTTATCAGCAAAATACTCATCCCATTTTGCTCTTGCAGCCGGTCCAACAAATCCAGTATCTGTGCCTGAATCGTTACGTCCAGGGCGGTTGTCGGCTCATCAGCTATCAACAACACCGGCTCACAGCTTACCGCCATAGCTATCATAATCCGCTGCCGCATTCCACCGGACATCTGGTGCGGATATTCACGTACTCGCTGTTGCGGATCGGAAATGCCAACTCTTCGCAACATCTCGACCGCATCCGACCACGCCTGGCTGGTACTCTTTTTCTGATGCAGCTTTATGGCTTCGACAATCTGATTGCCAACCGTATAGACCGGATTCAGACTGGTCATCGGCTCCTGAAAAATCATAGCTATTTCATTTCCGCGAATCTGCCGCATTCCCTTTTCGCTCAACGACAACAGCTTCTTTCCCTCAAAAACTATTTCCCCGCTCACAATTTTACCCTGTGGTTCTGGAACCAATCGCATAATCGAAAGTGCCGTCACGCTTTTACCGCACCCGCTCTCCCCAACGAGCGCAAACGTTTGGCCTTTCATAATTGCGAAACTAACATCCTGAACCGCCTTGACGACACCCTCCTCAGTGAAAAAGTGCGTCGAAATATCTTCAACTGACAATAATGTCCCGTTATCATTCATAAATCTACCGAGTCCTCAACTTCGGGTCAATCGCATCTCGCAATGCCTCACCAACCAAATTGTATGCTAAAACAGTGAAAAATATCGCCAGTCCTGGAAACAAGGTCAGCCACCAAAGAAATCTGCCCGTAGTGCTAACACCTAAGCTGAGCATTTGTCCCCAGCTTGGTGTTGGAGGCGCAACACCGAATCCAAGAAAACTAAGGGCCGCTTCAATAAATATTGCACCGGCAATACCAAACGTAGCATTAACCAGTACCGGAGCAATACCGTTTGGCAGCATATGCCGGAAAAGAATGCTCCGCAAAGGCAAGCCAAGTGACACCGCCGCCTGAACAAAATCCTGCTTCCGCAGCTTGAAAAACTCCGCCCTGATAAAGCGAGCGTTTCCCGTCCAGCTGGTAATACCGATAATTATCATAATATTTAACAAGCTTCGCGCGAAAAACGCCACAATTGTGATAATAAGAAAGAACGCCGGGATCGCCATCATTATCTCCACAATACGCATCCCGATGAAATCCACCTTCCCCCCGAAGTACCCCAGAATTGCTCCGACTAAAATACCGATAACGGTTGATATCCCAACCGCCACGAATCCAACTGAAAGCGATATCCTGCTGCCGTGAATCAATCTACATAGAGTATCCGACCCGACATCATCGGTCCCCAGCAAATGCTCCCAGCTGGGTGGCTGCTCACGCAACTTCAGATTCGTACGAGCATAACCGTAGGGTATTGGGGCAAAAATCGCATCAGTTGCTTGTCTACAAGCAACCATAGCTTTGTAATCTGTAGCATCGAGTCTTCGAGGAACAAAAACAAAAAGCAGTATTACTCCTATTAAAATTATTGAACTGCTGATACATATCTGACGCCACAGCGCCGCACCACGAATAGATGGGTCGACATGCCTGTGATTGCGCTTGATTAGCAGTAACTGCGAACACCCAACAACTGCTGCAAGGAAAATACAATAATCACTGGCTCCCAGGTTCCTAAAAATAGGAAAATGTAACTGTCCATCAATGCGAATCACAAACGGCTTGTCGTTGGCAAGAAAAGGAGCCAAAATGGCAACTGCAAACAGAAAAACAATAAAGCTCAGGCAAACTATGCTAAGCCGGCTCTTGGCAAACTCTCGCCAGACCAGCTCGCCGTATGATGTACCCCAATTTGATTTCGCTTGGGTTTGTTTACTCATAATTTGTTACATAGTGCTTTCAAAACTTATCCGCGGGTCGGCCATAGCATAAGCAATGTCACCAAGCAAAAGGCCGATTAAATTCAAAACTCCACCAATAGTCGCAACTGCCATAACCACGTTATAGTCACGTGTCGTGACCGCTTCAAACGCTAACAGCCCCATACCGGGAATACTAAATATCCTTTCAATGATTACCGAACCACCAAGCATCGCAGGCAGAAGAGTAGCCATAATTGTAATCACCGGAATTATACTGTTGCGAAAGGCATGCCTGAATATCACAACCCGGTTCGACAGTCCCTTCGCACGAGCAGTTCTTATATAATCAGCCTGAAGATTATCCAGCATACCTGCTCGAACCTGTTTGGTAAGATATGCAAATCCGGTATAAGTCAGGCAAAACACCGGCAAAACCAAATGCCACATTCTATCACGCAACCACGGAAAAAAAGGTAACTGGTCGGCATAATTGCTTGACAGTCCCGCAGGAGGAAACCAGCTCTTAAACGCCGGCCCGCAAAAATAACCTATCAGCATCTGACCAACCAACATAACAGGCAGCGACCACAGCATAAAAAGAAATATTGAACTGGCCCGGTCAAAAAATCGCTTATGCTGCATCGCCGCAAAAACCCCCAGAGGAAGTGATACCGTATAGATAATCACAAAAGCCATTACGTTCAGCGTCAGAGTAATGGGCAATCGCTCCTTGATTAACTCAATAACAGGACGATGGTGCTTGATTGAATCCCCAAAATCAAACCGAACCACACGCCATAACCAAATGCCGTATTGAATATGAAGCGGCTTGTCCAGCCCATGAAATTTCATCTGTGCTTCGCGAACGTCCGCCGCCCGCTCGGCATCCAGTTGCGCATCTGGGCCCATAGTTAAGCTCAATGGGTCACCAGGTGCAATCCGGCTGATGGCAAAAACCATTATGGTTATGCCCAGCAGAGTGGGAACCATCAAAAGCAACCGCCTAACAATATACGTTGTCATCTGCAGATTTTTCAAAGCGAGGCCCGAGCCACGAGTCACTGGTCACGAGCCACGAACTTATTTATACCTTTGTTTTTCCTTCGGAACATACCACTCTAACGGATTAAGCCCCAGCTTATGCACAATGACGTTTTCAAAGCGCCGGTCCAGAAACCGTATTGACGGCCTGGCACGGAAAAATGTATAAGGCTGTTCTTCGTGGAGAATCCGGTGAAATCTATGATAAAGTTTATTTCGTTTCTCATCATCCAAAGTCCTCCGGGCCTCCTCGATTAGCGCATCCGCCTCTTTATTATTAAACCCAACTCGATTGGAACCACGCCCCTTGATCTGAGATGAATGCCAAATCTGATAGGGGTCTTGCAGCACTACCCCGCCCCATGCTAACATCGTAGCGTCAAACGACCTTCTATTAAGCCGTTCTTCGAAAACCGACCACTCATAGGGGTCGGGATGCAAATCTATACCCGCTTTGGCCATCTCGTCTTTAAACAGCTTGGCCAATCTTTCATAAACAGGGTTTGCACTGACAATCATGAATCTGAAACTGAAAGGTGTCCCGCCTTTATCTCGTATGCCATCGTTATCCGTGTCACGCCAGCCGGCTTCGTCCAGAAGCTCTTTCGCACGCTCAGGGTCATAAGGCCACGGCTCAATACTCGAATTATATTGTTTACCCAAAATATAAAAGGGGCCCGTAACTATACGACCAAGACCTCCCAAAATATGTTTAATAATCATTTCTCGGTCTATAAGATGCGTCATAGCCAATCGCACCCGACGGTCACTAAAAAACGCAGTGTTCTGATTCCACCCCATGTAGGAATAACCGGTTCCTGGATTCCAGTAATAAAAGCACTTAAATTTCTTCACAAATTCCTTGTCCTTTGATAGTTCGACAAACTGTTCTGAAGTAGGTACCATAAAATCAATCTCATGCGCACGAAGAGCCTGCACTGCCGCCACCTCGTTGGTAATCACGCGAAACACAATTCTTTTCAGCTTGGGCTTATGTCCCCAGTATCGCTCATTTCGCCGCAAAACAATCTCACGCCCTACATCCCATTTCTCAAACACATAAGGCCCACTGCCTACCGGCTTAGAGCGGCGTTTATTGAAATCGGCTGGGTCGGAAAATTCGTAGATGTGCTTCGGTAATATTGGCATAAGGCCGGCTATTTCAAAACCTTTGAAATACGGCTCACGAAGGATAAACTTGACCATGTGGCTGTCTATCTGAATTACTTCCTGGATAGGATAGTAGTAGTTGGCCAATGAATGCGCATCCACCTTGGGATTTATAATGGTTTTATAACTAAACAGAATGTCATCCGTTGTAATCTGTTTTCCATCAGAAAAATATACATCATCACGCAGGCGAAAAGTTATTTCCAGGCCATCGTCGGAGATTGTATAACTTCCGGCTAACAGAGCTTTGAGTTTGACTTCATCATAGTCATATTCTAAAAGACTTTCGAAAATGTTCCCACCCACTATCCAATTAGCATAAAGGTCCTTGGATGTTATATAATTTAAAGTGGCCGGCTCCGCCCCAATCCTCCATACCAGCCAGTCGCCCTCATCGCCGGGATATTCTTCTCTAGGCAAATCGCTCGCCGTTGCCGCCTCTTGAGCCACCCTGATAGCACCGCCGCTTTCGACTCTTTCTACAAGCACATTAACACGCTCATACAATCGGTCAGACTGAACCATCGACAAAATCTGCAGCAGGATAATGATAGAGAGAAAAAGAAAGATGAAAAATGTGACAATGCCTCCACGACCGTTCATAAAACAAAACCTCCAGTGTTTGTCGCAAGTCCCAGAGTTGATGTAAAGTTACTGTTTGGTCGGATATTTTGGCCCTGGGCTTTGTGGTTTATGATTTATCAATAATCAATTCTTTGGGCGGCTCCGGCAAAGCAAGCGGCCAAGTGCGCCCGCTGCCATCCGGCTCGTTACCGTAGTGAAAATTTAACTTCAACGGCAATTGACCAGGCCTCGTCTCGTCTCCAAGCAATCTACTATGCTCCTGCAAAAGAGCCGCATAATCACCTCCCTCAACAACCCTTTTTATAGTTGATTGTCGTATCCCCGTTATCTTAACGATATACTTGTTCTCCATCTCGACCAGTACCGATGCCAGTTGATGCTTCTGGGCAGCGCCTAAAAAATCCTGCCCTTTAATGTATCTTTGGAACACGAAAGAAAACAATTGCCCGAAACGCCGGCCCATACCAGATTTATTCGAGCTGGAAGTGGTTGTCTTTCCGTACAGCAACCGCAAAACCTCACCATCTAAAAGCTCATATTTCACTGTCCAGTCCGCATATCTTTTTATCCGCATATCCGCTATCTGCAGCAGTAAATCTTCGCCTTGCGGAATCTGCACCTCAGCCGCAAATCTGGTCATCAACGCTATTATCTCAGGGCCGACCTGGTCAACCAGTTCTTTGAGTTGCCCTACTATCTTCTCGGCCAATGTCAAGCCGGCCGCTTCGCCCGAATTCAACTGTTTTATGATGCCTGCATTAGTAATAGAATGGACCGCCCAGTAGCGGACAATCGTATTCTTGTCGTTCAGCTTCTCCATTGCCAGATTTGCAAGCCGCAAATCTTCCAGGCCGTCTATCAGAATCAGAAGATTAATAATCGCTTTGAGTTTGCGCTCTTCCGGCTCTAATTCTTTGGCCTGTTCAAAACCTAAGGTTATGTATTTATAGGACGACTCAGAAAACTGCTCGGCATACTGGGCCGCAGCGCTCGTCCTGCTGGAGCTGGCTCGTGCCAGAATAACCGAACGAATCCTTGATACAGTCGTAAAATCCCTCGTCCTCACCAGCTCTCGAACCGCCTCGGTAACAAAATTGTCGATAATCTGCAAATCTTCCTCATTGAGCACACTCTTATTGCGCACACCATCAATCTCTCTCGTACTGATGGCCCCAAAACCCAAATTCACCACCAAAACCAGAAATACCGCCAGAGCAGTAAAAATCGTCCATTTACGCTTCATTCTATCAACACTTTCAAAAATAACCGGTTTTAGACATAGACAGTTCCCGGCTCACACCTATGCTCAATAGTACATATAAGAATAACTTTATAACCGGCTTCTGTCAAGCTAATTCGCCCCCCCATGTCTTCTTGTCGAAGACAAGAACGGGGGGCGCTTCTCTATTCTACACTCGTCCAACAAGCAGTTTTTCTTTACCATATTCACAGGACTTTCTACCCATAACCTGCAAAAGCCGGTATAATAATGTTATGGATAAATCTCTACCAAAACTTACTCGCAAAGACCCCCTTCGCCTGTATATGGAACGCCGCGGACAAATGGTTACCGATGCAACCATTTTCGCCTCCGAAGCAATCAAGCTCGAGCCCGATGCAGTCCGTCAGCTTTGCGACGCCGCCTCTTTGCCCCCGGCAAAGAAAGTCCTCGCCACCGCAGATATCCACGTCGGCTTTGGCATACCTATCGGCGCCGTCTTAGGATTCGACAACGCCATAATGCCCGCCGCCGTTGGATACGATATAAATTGTGGTATGCGACTCTTAAGTACCCCCTTTTCAAAAGGCGATATCGACACCGACAACATCGCTGCTTCCATCGCCCGTGACATCCCGCTCGGCGAAGGCAAAACCAATTTGCCCCTCGACAAAACATCCCTCGAAGCCGTCATAAACCAGGGTGTTGGCTCAGTACCTGCTCTCGAACAAAGGACCAACCACCGCGTCTGGGAGGCCTTCGACACCGATGAGTTCGCCGAGGACATCAAAAGAATTGAAGAAAATGGCCAAATGCCCGGCGACCCAGCCGCCGTACCAAACGCCGCAATACAAAAGAGCGCCAACCAGCTCGGAACTCTCGGTGGCGGAAACCACTTCATTGAAATCCAGTATGTGCAGGAAATATTCGACCAGGATTTGGCCGAAATCTTTGGCCTTTTCGAAAACCAGATTGTCGTAATGATACACTCCGGCTCCAGGCGGTTCGGCTATGAAGTCGCAGATGAGTATATGAATATCGCCGCTCAAAGGCCCGAAATGGCGGAGCGAAGAAAAATGCTCTCCTATCTGTCAACCGACACCAATGCGGGTAAAAACTATATCGCCGCAATGGCCGCTGCCGCCAACTTCGCCTTTACCAATCGACACATTATGGCCCTGCTCGTAAGACGCTGCTTTAACAGAATGTTCGGCCCAACACCGCTCAAACTCGTTTACGATGTCGCCCACAATATGGCAAAGCTCGAAACCCATCAGGAAAATCGGCTTTGGGTCCATCGCAAAGGTGCCACCCGCGCCTTCGGTCCAAAACGTATGGCCGGAACAGAATTTGCACAAACCGGCCAGCCCATAATAACCCCCGGCTCAATGGGTACCGCAAGTTTTCTACTCGTCGGGACCGGCTATGCCGATGAATCTTTGTGCTCCGTCAACCACGGAGCAGGCAGAGTTATGAGTCGAACCGCCGCTCTCGGAAAGAGACGCAGAGGCAGAATCGTTACACCGGCCTTGATTAGCGATGAGCAGTTCAAACGCAGTATGGGAAGCATAAAACTCATCACATCAGACAAACGCAGAATAAAGGAGGAAGCGCCGGACGCTTACAAAGACATCGACGAGGTTGTCAGAATTGTCATCGAATGCGGCTGGGCCAAAGCCGTCGCACGAATGGTCCCCTTGGCCGTCCTGAAGGGCTAACATCGATATTACACTTCTGCTTAAATATCAGTTATTGAGTGTTTTGCTGTTACTACGAACTATGAACTCAAATAAAATCAAAATTTCTCTGTAAAAATATAATAAAAACAGTTAATATATCACTGTACATATTACCCGATGCTTTGTGTGAATAGATGGATATAGACAATTTTGCAGCTGAATAATTTTTGGAAGATAACAAAATGACTAAACGCCTTATTGTTTTCATAACTTCGCTAACTGTATTGATTTTCATTATCGGCTGCCCCCCTCCAGCGCCCAAACCTCCCGAGCCTCTGGAAGTTGAACCTACTAAGGCCGAACCTAACAAACTCGAACCCCTGAAAATCGAACCTCCGACGGTCGAACCACCGACGGTCGAACCTAATGATGTCGAACCTGTTCGGCCCGAGCCAAACGCGGTCGAACCTCCGAGACTCGAACCTGACGAGGTCAAACCTGTTAAGGTCGAACCCAATGAGGTCGAACCCAATGAGGTTGAACCTCGTCCTAAAGTTTCTTTTCACGATAAATGTGCCACCATCTTGAAAAACTTCGTCGATGAAAGGGGAATGGTTAACTATAAAACACTCAGGCGAAAAAGACTCCAATTGGGAAATCTCCTGGATGAATTCGCCAAACTCGACCCAAACGAATATAACTCCTGGCCAAAAGAAGACAAAATCGCCTTCTGGCTTAATGCCTACAACATTCAAATGCTCAACATAATTACGCAAAATTATCCCATTAAGGCATCACGAATCCTTAGCATTTTCTTTGGCCCTTACAGTATCAGAAACATAAAAGGTATATGGACAGATTACAAATTTATTGTAATGGACGAGGAATTCACCCTTAGAGAAATTGAACAGAGGTTTTTCCGCGAACAGTTCGACGAACCGCGACTATTTTTTGCCGTATCTCACGCCAGTCTCTCCAGCCCGCCTTTGCGCAACGAGCCATATTACGGACACAAGCTCTCCCGGCAGTTGGACGACCAGGCCAAAAGATTTCTCTCCAGTACACGTGCATTCAGGATAGACAGAGAAAAGCAGACAGTTTATTTATCCGACATACTTAAATCAAACTGGTACGGCAATGAGTTTATCAATAGGTATGGTACGGACAAAAAGTTCAAAAGCCGGCCGCCGCCCGTCCGGGCCGTCTTGAATTTCGCTGCCAAATATATCTCTCAGCAGGATGTACATTTTCTTGAAATAAAAAACTATTCCGTTGAATATTTAAGATATGACTGGACACTCAACGATGGTTCGTAGTCTGCTACGCCTGTCATTGCCAGCCCAGCACACACATAAGCGGGTGCTGGACGTGACAATCTCAACCATTACGTTTTGGAGTAACTTACGAACTACTAAAAGGAAAATCACAAATGGCAAAAAGGAATATTCACAGCAACCCTCTTGACAGCCACAACTATCTCTTCACCAGTGAGTCCGTAACAATGGGCCATCCCGACAAAGTGGCAGACCACATATCTGATGCAATCCTCGACGCAATGCTCGCACAGGACCCGGAAAGCAGAGTCGCCTGTGAAACAATGGTAACAACCGGCTTGGTCGTAGTAGCCGGCGAAATCACAACAAAAGCAATCGTCGACATCCCAACAGTCGTCCGCAACACTATCAGGAAAATCGGCTACACCGACCCTGAGATGGGATTCGATTGCGAAAACTGCGCCGTTATGGTCACCCTCGACAAACAAAGCCCCGACATCTCACAGGGCGTAACCGCTGGGCAAGGCCTGCACAAAGAACAGGGGGCAGGAGACCAGGGACTGATGTTCGGATACGCCTGCACTGAGACTCCCCAGCTTATGCCTATGCCTATCCAGCTCGCACACGCCATAACAACTCGACTGGCGAAAGTAAGACAAAATAAGACCCTCTCCTGGCTGCGACCAGACGGCAAAAGCCAGGTAACCGTCGAATACGAGAATAGCAAACCCAAACGAATTCACACAGTTATCGTATCCACCCAGCACGCACCGTCCGTGCGTTATAGCCAATTGCGAAAGCAAATCGTCGAAAAAGTCGTTCTGCCTGTTCTGCCGAAGCGCCTCGTTGACAAAAACACCATATTCCACATCAATCCGACCGGCCGATTTGTAATAGGAGGCCCAAAGGGCGATTGCGGCCTCACAGGAAGAAAAATCATCGTCGATACCTACGGCGGAAGAGGTAGCCACGGCGGAGGCTGCTTCAGCGGGAAAGACCCTACAAAAGTCGACCGCTCCGCAAGCTATATGGCACGATACATTGCAAAAAACGTCGTCGCTGCCCGCCTCGCCAACGCCTGTGAAGTCCAGTTGTCCTACGCCATTGGTATAGCAGAGCCGATTTCCGTCCTCATAGATACTGAAGGAACTTCAAAAATTAGTGAGCAAAAGTTAAGCGAAATTATCAGAAAGCTTTTCCCATTGACCCCAAAGAAAATGATTACCCACCTGAAACTCGCCCGCCCAATCTACGCCGAAACCTCATACGGCGGCCATTTCGGCCGAAAAGGACCAAACTTCACCTGGGAAAAAACAAATATGACAACCAAACTCCGAAATGCCGCTGGATTAAAACCACGCAAGTGACTCACGATTCACTACCGCAGGCGTCTATCGCCAGGCTTTCGCTTGACGCTGCCACACTGGCTGGGCAATAACCTTACTCCTTGTTTATTCTATTCTGCAAACATCTCGCTAAGCACCGCTAAAACGGTTTGTCGCGTCTTTGAGCCAATGTGACCGAGCTTTTTAACCAACCTCACTTTATCCACAGTACGTAACTGGTCAAGCACTATCTGACCATGCTTTCCCTGGAATTGGCAGGACACACGAGTTGGATATTGCCGTCCTTTGGTCGTCATCGGAGCAACAATGACAGTTGCAATATGCCTATTCATCTCATCAGGCGATACCACCAGACAGGGACGTGTCTTCTTGATTTCTCTACCTGCAGTTGGGCCCAGATTGACCAAATAGACATCGAAACGTTTTAGTTCCATTGCCACTCGTCTGTATCCCATTGTGACAGGTTTATCGCATCTTCATCTAACAGGTGGTCATCTCGTCTCTCAGCCATTTTTTTAAACTCTTCCTCCCAGCCCTGGCGAGGTCGTTGGCTTGGCTGGATCACCAATTGATTGTGTTTGACCGCCAATTCTACTTCCCCGCCTAACTGAAGCTGATGGAGCAAAAGCTTTGGGATACGAATGCCCTGCGAATTGCCTATTTTTATAATACGGGTTTTCATTAAAGCACCCACGAAAAAACACCTCTTTGTTTATATGTAATTACATTGTACACACCTAACTCAGTTAGGTCAAGGGCAAAAAAGCACTTTCTGAAAAAAAAACGATATGACCAACAAACTCCGAAAAGCCGCTGGACTAAAGCCAAAACCCAGAAAACCAGAGCATTATGACAATTGAGTTGAATATAAATCCACCCAATGCTAACAATCCTGCAACGCGAATCGGCAACCCTCTCCCCCACTTGGCCCAAAAAGACTGATCAGATTTGCAAATCCTGTAGCAATGCCAAGCACAAAACCATGCAGCAACAGAAAAACCTATCCCTAGCGCTGGAAGAAAACTAAGCCCGCCGAACACAAATGTAACGGTGTGATAAGGTGGAGCAACTGGGATGTAGGTTATTTTTTTATCAGCTTGAGGAATAACTGCTCCAATTGCTGCAAGGAATTCTTCCCTTAAGGTCCGCCTAAACACAAATTTCTTCCCTTTAACACGAAGCTCGTATCCCTTGATGACTACCTCGGAAAGATTCCCCCAAGGGATAAAAAGCTCGTCCGTTGCCCCTAAATAATCCTGTCTTGGAGCAAACCTTAGTCCTTGCTCTGAAATAACAAAGTCAAATCGCTCACTCTCCCACCATACGTGTTCGACCGGAGTCAGGTTTGGTATAGTAGTCGCCTCCGATATATCATAGATGCTCCTGATACGTTTTCCACCTACGTCTTCTTCTATTCTGCTCTTCTCCCGGTACTTCCTCGCTATTTCTGACTGACCCTTGTTAGTGTAGAATCGAGACTTTCTGTGATAGTACCAGAATACAAGTGGCCAGAGTACCAGTGGGAGTAATCTCTCCTCGGGCTTTTCAATAATCAGCGCAACAAACACGTAAAGAAGCCAGAATGAAACAAGCATAAGAGGTATGGCAACAAATTTCCAAATACGGTGACGTATCTCTGAGATTTTGGGATTAGACAGAGCTACCCCCCGAAACCGGCACGCGTGACAGCGATATCGCCGATTCCGGAGCAAGGAGCGGCTGAGAACTTTAATGTTTCTGCTGCCACAAGCATGGCAAGTCAGTTGTCGCTCACCTTTAACCTGCTTCTCATTGGACGACTGTTTTACATCAACAGCGTGGTCTATCTCGGCGTGCATATGGGTGGGTTTGGATACCTGAGGTGAAGGTATACTTTTTTCTTGATCACAAACAACGAATATACGCCCACAGGCACATTTAGCTTTTTTGCCGATGCTGTCGGGAGTCAGGTGATATTCCTTTCCACAAGATTCACAACACACCCGTATGCGCTTATTCTGCTTTGAATTCTGTCCTGTCATCTATCCACATCCCACTCTCATCCTATGCAATAGCCAGAATTCTCTTCCTCGTCAAACCAAAAGCCAACATCTTAAGTCAGTCTTGAATCTTTGGTTTTGAGTTTTTCAAACACGGTTCACTATCTGCGAAATCTGTGGCCATCTTAATTGATTATTTACTATTGATTATTGAATTCTCTGTGCTCTCTGTGTCCTCTGTGGCTAATTATTTTGTTTTAAGTTTTGTATTTTGGTTACTCGCCGTGCTGCGCCCGTCGCAGCAGGTTCGAATTTGTTTCGTCTTTCGAAATTCGGATTTCGAATTTTCCTATCCGCTATCCGCTAAACGCTACCCGCTATCCGCTAAACGCTATCTGCTATTAGTGCTTAAAGTGTCGTTTTCCTGTAAACACCATCGCAATCCCGTGCTTGTCTGCCGTCGCGATTACTTCATCATCTTTTTGCGAGCCGCCCGGCTGAACTATCGCAGACACTCCCGCTTTCGCGGCATTTTCAACGTTATCCGGAAACGGGAAGAACGCATCCGATGCTAACGCAGCCCCTTTGGCCTCATCACCTGCATGCTTAAAGGCAATCAGTCCTGACTCTACACGATTCATCTGGCCCGCACCTACGCCTAAAACCTTCCTGTTCTTAACCAGCACGATTGTATTGCTCTTGGTATGCTTGGCAATGAGCCAGGCAATTCTTAAATCCTCAAGCTGATTCTTACTCGGTTTGCCCTTCGTTGGATAACTTAACTTCTCCGGCTCCCAGCCAACCAAATCCCGCTTCTGCAGCAACATTCCACCGATAACGCAGCGAACATCAAATTCACTCCCATCAATCTTGGCCCGCTCAATCGGCCCGGTCTCCATCAGCCGAACCCTGCTGCCCCACGCCTTCAACGTCCTGATTATCTCAATCCCATCCTTATCAAATCCCGGCGCAATAATCACTTCAGCAAAAAACCCGCTTGCCCCCCTCGCCTTGCCGAATCGGCTGTATGATTCCATAATCGTTTGGGCAAGCTCAACATCAACTTTCCTGTTCAATGCGATAATACTGCCGAACGCACTGACAACATCGCCCTCGTAGGCCTTTCGATACGCCTCACAAATATCCTCATCAACCGCACACCCGCACGGGTTAAGGTGCTTAACAACAACCGCCGCCGGCTCGGCAAATTCCTTCACTAATTCAAACGCCGCATTCGTATCCAGAAGATTATTAAAGCTGAGCTCTTTGCCGCCTTCTAACAATCCGGCACCGCTCACGGAAGGCTCCCCGCTCAATGACAGCTTATAGTACGCCGCACTTTGATGAGGATTTTCCCCGTAACGCAGTCCGCTGTCCTTCCCAAGAGCTATTGAAATCCGTTCCGGATACTCCGCGCCGGCCCTGCCGTTGAGATACTTCGCAATGGCGGAATCGTACGAAGCCGTTAGACCAAACCCAACCCGTGCAAAATCACTGCGCAGCTCCTTGCTCACAGCCCCCCCATTCGACTGCATCTCTTCGATTACCCGCCCATATTGGCCCGGCTCTGTAACTACCGTCACAAACTTATGATTCTTCCCAGCCGAGCGAATCATACTCGGCCCGCCAATATCAATATTTTCAATCGCCTCAGCTAACGTGCAATCCACCTTGGCAATGGTCTGCTCGAACGGATAAAGATTCACGCAGACCAGATCAATCGGCTCAATATCATGCTCTTTCATCGCGGCTGTATGTTCCGGCTTGTCACGAAGTCCCAATAGCCCACCGTGAATCCGCGGATGAAGTGTCTTTACCCTCCCGTTCATCATTTCCGGAAAACCGGTGACCGACTCAACACCGACAACGCTCACCCCTGCATCGCTCAGCTTCTTGGCCGTCCCACCGGTACTGATTATCTTAACACCCATCTTGCTTAACTGCTTTGCAAAATCAACAACACCGCTCTTGTCCGAAACGCTTACCAACGCCGTCTTAATTTTCACATCCATTTGAACCTCTTTTCCTTTTTTGTCATTCCTGCGGAAGCAGGAATCCATATTCTTCTCATCATTTAATTGGTCTTAAACAGGCAATTCGGCCAGCATCATCCGCAATATAGATTTTCGAGTCTGCCACATTGGTCACATATCTCGAAAC
This sequence comes from Phycisphaerae bacterium, assembly GCA_030601845.1. GTDB lineage: Bacteria > Planctomycetota > Phycisphaerae > Sedimentisphaerales > Anaerobacaceae > JAUWAY01. The sequence goes on along the minus strand of JAUWAY010000010.1, from coordinate 37,589 downwards.
CCCCGCAAAATTGACCGTATACAGCCGCTTCGCTCTTTCATTGTCCATCACCACCAGCGTACCAATCTTCGTAATCACATAAGCTTTCCCATCCGACTCCGCTAACAAGTCAACACCTTCTTCCAGTTTCCACTTAAACTTGCCGCTTCTCTTATCTATCGCTGTCAAACCACTGTCACTAACATACTGATAAACAACCTCTCGTGTCACCCGTGGAGCCGTATCAAGCACCGCCGCTGCCTCATACCTCCACACAAACTCTCCCGTCAGCACGTTAAGTTTATAAACGTTGGTGTCCTCACTGGCGAAAAATAGCGATTCTCTGTCTCTTACAATCGGCCCAACAACACCGCCCTCGGCCTCAAATTGCCACAGCCGCCAGGGCGCATCCGGCCTGATACTTATCACGTTGCCCGCATCAGTAGCAAAAACGACAAATCGCTCATCAGCAACAATCGAACTAATCATTGAGTCGTTCTCAGCAGCCACCTCAAAAACTTTAACCTTATCGGCCGCACGCAACGCACGCAAACGCCTGTCGGTCCCACCTAAGTAAAAATAGGAACTGTTGCGAACAGCAGGGCAGGTCACACCAATACCCAGATATTCGCTGCCAAGCTCTTTGCCGGTTTCCGGGTCAATCTCAACCAGCCTCTCGCCAATTATTGACAAAACCCTATTCTGATAAAGCTCCAGCCCCAACACCGCGTATCCAACCGGCGCAACAGGCCTGCTGAATACAAAGATGCCCTCTTCCCTGTTCAAAGAAACTATATAATTGCGGTCCGAAAAGGCATAGATACGATTATCAAGAAGGACCAATCGCTCTAAACTCTCACCTTTTTTAATCGGCAGCTCATTGTCCCAAACTATTTCCAGATTGGCATGTTCAAGCAACTGCGGCGAAACAAGCCGGCGAGAACCACCCTCCACAGCTGCGCACCTCGCCGCATCGCTCAAAAACAAAAGGCAAACCAATAAGACCAATCCACATCTTAACTTCTGTAGCATTGTGCTATCCCTCCAAGGCAGCGAGCTGAACTTTGAAGTGCCTAAAGTTAGAGGAGTTTTGTTTTTACTTTTTTTCACTTTAGACACTTTAGCTCACTTTAGACACTTTAGGCACTTCTTCAACTTTAGTTCACTTTAGGCACTTTAGCTCACTTTAGACACTTTTGTATAAGCTTCACACCTTTACATAATCAGCCAGGTCAATATTATGCTCAGTCTCGAATTTCTGCATCTGCTCAATCCGTTCGATATCGTCCTTTATTCTGTTTGCCAGCTTGAATATATAGGGCTTACCAGCCAGCCGGTTCCGAAGGTCATCCAGCATCGCCTTCCACCTGCCGTCGTACAATTCTGCCTTGAGAATAACCAGCATACGCTGCTCCTCGCTCAGGCCCTTGACAAAATCGCTCACAACCTTGCTGACAGCGGTATCGTTGTCTTTATCGCTATTTCCCATCGGCTCAGCCATCTGCTACAACCTCATCTCAGCCAAATTCTAACCGCCAAAACCAAAAATTGCAACAAATTTTCCCAATCTACCCATTCCATTCTGCTGCAAGCAGAAATTTGTCCGCCATCCAACCCTGTTTACGCAATATGAAACAAAATTTTCGCCAAATGGCTTGACAAAAACCGATTGTGCGGATAAAAAACCTGGAAACAGAGCCGCGACCGTAAGGCAGCGGTAATTACTCGCCGAAGTCCGGACGCACATAGTTTTTGTAATTGCTATAATTCAGGAGACAGAATCGAAATGCTGGCTGTACTATTCGGTCAAGGTGAAGTACTTATAATCGTTATCATCACCGCTGCCCTGGTCGTCTTTCTACTCCTCCGCCGCAGAAAGAAACCTTAAAAACAAACCCCGTTTCTGCAAAACTTGAAAAAAGAACCTCTATGATATTTCTATTTTCTCCCCCGTGTTTACATGCAACTTATCATTAGCGCTTCCATTTTTTAAGCTAATCTCTAACGTATTGTTTGAGCCCTCTATCAGGAATAATTCGTCCTTTTCCGCAGCATAATAATTCGGATAGTATCTCATAATGTCTTCCTTCTCATCTATTCTCACACAATACTCATCCTTCTCCTGCTTGCCTAAATTCGTTATGATATTTCCGAACCTATCGATGCGGACAACTATTCCTTCTCTTCCCTTTTGGTAAAGTTCCAGCTTCTTTATTGCCGTTATCCTTTCACCTGTTGTCTCAAACTTACCTATATCAATGTTCGCAGCCGCCTTTGCAAACACATCTCTGCCGTGAAATGTCTTGCTCGCATCTTTGGGAATCCGAATTTCCCTAATATCAATTATTCTCTGCTCGGCAACCGTTTCCCAGAGCAGACCGTTATCTGGCCCGACAAAGAAATATCCCTCTGTTTGCACCGCCATTGCTTTTCTTTCTGTCCCCACTCCGGGGTCAACCACACAGCAGAACGTTGCGCCTTTTGGAAAGTATTTGTAATTATTCTTAAGTATCCACGATGCCTCGATTATATCTTGAGGCGAAATGCTATGACACAAATCAACTATCTTTGCATCATAGTTGATATTATAGACAACTCCTTTCATTACGCCTAAATATTCACTTTGCCCAAAATCTGTCAACAAAACTATCATATTAAACTCCCAGCCGTCCTCTGGGCGGGGTTATTTAGCCCCCAGCCCTGCCCTGCTTGTCCTCCGACGTGTCCGTCGTAGCTGGTTCCTTCGTAGCCTTGGCGAAGAAGGATAGCGAAGATGGAAGCATCCGCGAAGGAGGGAGCTTGCCGAAGGGCTATACGCTACCCGCTCTACGCATCACGCACGGCGAGATTGCCATTCTATCCTGCTCACTTGGGTTTAACAACGTACTTCACGCCTTTTATCTCGTCCTGCACCTTGGTCCCCGGGGGAAATTCTATGTCAAAATCTTCATCTGTGAGACCCTGATTCACAAGAATTTTGCCGATTACCTGAAACCCGTCCGCTCGCTTGTCGTCAGCACTGCTTATGAGGCCGCTGCTGGGAAACCATAATCCCTCGGAAACCTGTTCTAATGAGTGTACTTCGAAGGCGAGGGGAACCTGCTCGAATCCGGGTTTTCCACCACTCATATGCTCATATCTGACAGGTGTATAGCCGTGGTCCACAGAAAAATAGATGCGTAAGTAAACATTTTTAGTCTGTTCTTGTAAAAGATCGGCACGGATTGTGTTAAATCCGTTCACTTTCTCAATGGCATTATCAAGACGCACAAACTCTTTATCCCTTAACCAGGCAGAGAGTGGGACGTTTGCCATAGGCTTGCACATGCTTAATCGCAATACCGAAAATCCAATTGGTGTCAGAGTCATAGGAAGTATAAAACGTTTTTTATGAGAAATCCCCCCACTGGGATTGCGACCCGCTCGGATCTCTATATATTTGGCAATTTTACCATTGTAGGAACCCTTTATTACACTATCCCAGGTGTCTCCGTGCTCGTTTATAAGAGTCACTGATTCCTCTAACAGCAAGCGATTGGGGAACGCCGAATTCGGGTCGTTCGGGTCTCTGTTAGATAACAGACCTGCCGCGGACAACTTAAATCTTCGAAGACCATCTTTAGGTATTGCCACTTTCATCCTTATTTCGGGTGGTGTTTCTTCTAAAGTCCAGGGAGGGATGTTATACCATTCATACTCTAAAGAGATATCAACTATGGCAGACTCCATCGCTTCACAGATATCAGCAAGCTGTTCTGCGGTAACTGCTGGTGCTGCTGGCACTCGAGCCAGCAGTAAAAAAAGAGCAATAATGTAAAAACAAAAAGGTTTAGTATTCATCTTTATTCCCTTTCAATTGGCTACGCAAGCCAGATACAATTATGCTGGTTCCACAATACTCATGATGCCGCGTCGATATTGTGTCCCAGCTCTAACAACCTGTTCGCGTGAAAGAACCACCTGTGCCGGTCTCAAAACAGTAACAGCCAGCAGCTACTCCCCCGCACGTGTAAGTTTTTATTGTACTGCAAAATGCGCCGTAGTCTTGCGTGCACTCGCCCCACAATTCAGCACAATACTCATTGGGAGCACCTTCGGGGACATACCACGGGCAAGATCCTGTGCTACAGTCTCCTTCAATTCCAATGTCTTTACAAGTGTTTGGACCGACGTAAAAACCCCCACACCCATCATCCGCGTCCCAACAGGGCCCGCTGGTGGCATAGGTATCTGCAACTACAGTGAATAAGAATATACTACCAAACATTAGAATCTTTTTCATGATAGACTTACTCATGGTAAACTCCTTTCGTGCAATCTCGGTTTTTAGTTTTTACTAAGGTCCCAGCGTTCCAGAAGATTGTGCACTGCCGTAACTGCCTTAGCCTCGGGATAATCGGTAAGTAGTTTTTCGCAGGCTTGGTGTATTTTTGCGGCAGCGTCCGCTGTTGAAATCCGTCCGGACCTTTCTAATTTTTCGTAGCAGTCAGCGATCATAAACTGGGCGTACCAGGCGAACTCGTAATGGGGCCAGTTAGCAACTGCTCTCTTACAGTACTCAATAGCTTTCTCGTATTGGGCCAAATCATGGTAGGTAAGTGCCAGCGAACAGTAGACCCGAGGGATAATACCAGAGACAGGGAATTCTGTTATTACTCTTTTCAACACAGCGATGGCTTTTTGATAATAGGCTTCGGCTTCGACGGCGATACCTTCGTTTTGGTTCAAGCGAGCTTTGTTGTAATATTGCTCTGCAATACGGAATACAGCGTTAGATAAATATGGATGACTGTTAAAATCGGCGATAAAGCTGTCAAGGGCTTCCTGAGCGGCGGTGTCATTAGCATCGTCGATAAAGCAAAGTATTTCGCTCTTTGGTATATCCAGCAGTGCCCTGCCAACATACACACTGTCTGGATGCTGCTGTATAATTTGTTGATAGATACTCTTTGCTTTTTCGTGTTTGCCCTGCGCTTCATACCTTCTTGCGATACGGTAGAGCTTCGCCGGCAAAGACGAATCTGCATAAAAATCGGCAGCTAATTTCTCAGTAGCTTCCTGAGCCTGGTTGTAATCCCCAGCATCGATAGAAAAGCGTATTTCGTTCTTTTCTACATGCAGGCGTGTCTTGGGGCCATATAAACTGTCAGGGTACTGTTCCATAATATATTGATAAAGATCATCTGCTTTGCCATATTTGTCGACACCTTTATAGCCTTTTGCAATATGGTATAGCGCTTCCGGCAGATCGGGATGCCCGGAAAAATCAATGGTTAATGTATCTATAGCTGCCAGGGCCCTGCCGTGATCTCCGGCGTTCCCGTAAGAGAGTATCTGGCTCTTTGCTATACCTAACCGTGCTTTGTCGGCATAGGAACTGTCAGGATACAGCTGGATGAGTTGTTGATACACACCGCTTGCTTTATCGTATTTGCCTAACATTTCATATCTTCTTGCGACCCGGCAAAGCGCGTTCTGCAAGTTTGGGGCACCGGTAAAGTCCGTGATTAGCTTACCAAAAGCTTCTTGCACTTTGGTGCTCTCGCCCTCTAAGATATGCAAGATTACAAGCCTTTTTTGGGCCTGTCGGGCAAAGTTTGTATCAGGGTAATTCTTTAAGACCTCATGACAAATCGCCTCAGCCTGCTCGTAAAATCCCTGCTTCTGATACGTCCTTGCCTGTTTAAGCTCAGCGACTGGATCTGAACTATAGGTTTCTGCCCAGGCCGAAATCGCTAGACCAAAAATAATTATCATTGCTAAAAGAGTTATCCTAAACATTGCTCTGACCTCCCATTATTGTGAAAGTAAGCGCATAGACATTGCTTTTATTGACTTTGTTCTTTGACAGTGATGCGTGCCCAAGGTTGACCTGATTATAACTCTGAACATGACCATAAGTCATATCGTCCCCACGAGTAACCTACATTTATCAGTTTACGCAATTTAAGGGCGGGCAGTCAATAGGAAAATACTAAATTGCAAGAAATTTTTGCAAATTTTTTCCAATATTTTTCTGCACAATCCACCAAATCTGCGGTTTTCTTTTTATATTATTAGCAGTTTCTGCTAAGTTCGCTATCTATCTTGCTGTCCTCTGTCTTCTGCCCTCTGTCCTCTGTTTTCTGCCCTCTGTCTTCTGCCCTCCGTCCTCTGCCCTCTGTCTTCCGTCCTCTGTCTTCAGTCTTGGCTCTTGTGTCTTGAGTCTGTGGTCTTGGTTTTCGCATCCAGCATTAGGTTAGTAATTTTGCCAGCACGCATAGTATTATGTGGGCCGTTTTATTACGGCCAAGTGGACGACCGCAGCGCGATTCGCAGATGCTTGCATCGAGAAAGCCGCTGCTAAGTCCGCATCGGCTGGCAAAAACCTCCGCGTACTCCGCGCTCCCCCACGGTTAATTTTCCTTCGTGTCTTGGTGTCTTCGTGGCTATGTTTCTGCGAAATCAGCGTCTAAAAAGTTCGTGTCAATTCGTGTCAATTCGGGGCTATATTTCTTTGTGCCTTAGTGGCAGTGAAATTTGCGTAATCTGTGGCTCAACTAATTTACTAATTCTCTAATCCACTACAATCTTGGTACCCTGATCCCTGATAACCTACACCCTGATTTCCTGATGCCCTGATCTCCTTCTTTTCTGCGAAGTCCGTGTTCATTTTTCGCAATTTGTACTCAAAACGTATCCATTTTTTGCAAATTTTCGCAATTTTGTCTCTACTTTTCTCATTTTTTCTCTACTTTTCTCTACTTTTCACCACTTTTTTCTTGCCTATTTTGCCCAACCCCTACAATCCAACCACCCAACCCCCATTTTTACCCCAAAAATCAGTGTAATCTGTGAAATCTGTGGTTAAATTTCGCCAATTTTATCAAATTCCGGATAATTTCAGTCCTAAATTTTGTTAGTATAGTTTTTAAAGCTTTACGCATTTGCGAAAAAAAACTTGCGTATTTGGTTTGAAAATCTATGCATTCAATGGGATTTCCCCTTGACCAATCGCCAAAAATACTCTAACATAGCATAGTAGTTTACCGATGATGAACAGGATTGTGGATCGTCCCGTATTTAGCATGGTGGCTTACTATTACTTTGTAAAGGGACGTATAGAAGGGAAAAGGTTTGTAATCCCTTTCCCAAACGGCAGTTAAGTTACAAAGACGCTTTAGCGTCCGTTGTAGAGATAAACTCAAGCCGGAGTACGGACTACTGATACGACGGAACAAGAGTGAACTTAGAGTGAAATGAAATCTTTTCGGAAGAAGCATTTGCTTACCAGCGACGGTGTGCTGGTAGTGAGCATAAAATCAGCCAATTTCGTGGTTAAAAGAAACTCATCAACGCCAAAAATGCCGCACTTACAGGCGGTTTTGGCCCGAGGTAGTTGATTCTACGCTTTGGCGAAAAGGATTTCATTTTTTACAAACCATTTCTTTGTAGCTTTCCTGCTGGGAAATCCCACAATCTGTCTGGGTTCCCTTTTGTGGGGTCCCCAAACGCCCTCGCAGCTTCGCTTTCGCGAAGCAAAACGGCGGCGGGCGTTTGAGGGCGGGTTCCCATTTTGCGAAACATCGCAAATGGGCCCTCGCAAAAGGGGTCCTTCCTTCATCGAGCGATGTTTTTTTAACTTTAGTGTAACTGCAAGGGAAAGGTTGAAATTATGGATGCCATAATGATGCAAATCCTTACGTTGCCAGCTGTAGCAGCTACAGTTATCGCATTTACTCTGGGAATTTGCCTGACTGTAATTGTCTATCAGATTGTTTCCAGGGCAAAGGCAAAGACTTTCGAGCGGGACCTGCAGCGGCAGATTGAAGGTGCTAAAAGGGAAGCTGAGAACATAATTAAATCAGCTCAGATTGATGCGGCAGCAGAGGCCATCAAGAAAAAAGAGCAATTCACAACCGAGGTTAATCAGATTCGTGCGGAGCTGCGCGAAATCGAAACCAGATTAAGCAAACGCGAGGACGCCCTTGACCGCCAGGTCGAGCAGCTCCAGCAGCGGGAAAAGGTGTTAAAACAGCAGGGCGAGGAGGTCGATAGAAGATTGCGCAACATTGGCCTCAAGGAAAAACAGCTTTCGGTTTTGATGGCACAGCAGAAGAATCAACTGCTTAAAATCACTGCAATGGATATCGAAGAGGCCAAGGACCTGCTTTTGAAACGGCTCGAAGACGAGTGCGAGCACGAGATGTCGGTTTTGATCAGCCGCAAGGTCGAAGAAGCCACCGAGACTGTTAACGAAAAAAGCCGGGAAGTAATCAGCGCCGCCATTCAGCGTTATGCTGCTGAGCAGACCTGCGAGGTATCTGTCTCAACGGTTGACATTCCGAACGACGATATGAAAGGGCGGATTATTGGTAGAGAAGGCCGTAACATTCGTGCGTTTGAAAAAGCCACCGGTGTGGATGTAATCGTCGATGATACCCCCGGAATGATAGTTGTAAGCGGCTTCAATCCTGTCAGACGTGAAGTTGCCCGGCTTTCGATGGAACGGCTCATACAGGACGGACGAATACATCCATCTCGAATCGAGGAACTTGTTGCCCAGGCCAAAAAGGATGTCAACCATAAGGTCCTGCAGCTTGGCAAAGACGCCGCAGTCGAGGCCAAAGTCAAAGGGCTGAGCAACAAAGTACTCAGTTTGATTGGTGCTTTGAACTTTAGAACAAGTTACGGTCAAAATGTGCTTCGGCACAGTATTGAGGTTGCTTTTCTGACGCAAGTTATGGCCGATGAGCTTGGCCTGGACGGCTCGGTAGCAAGGCGTGTAGGACTGCTGCATGACATAGGCAAGGCCCTCGACCACGAGGTTGAAGGCAGTCATCCGGAGATAGGCGCAAATTATCTCAAGCGTTTCAACGAATCGCCTATGGTGTTAAATGCCGTTGCCGGCCATCACGGTGACATCCCGGCGGATAATCCTTACACACCGCTGGTTGCCGCTGCGGATGCTATCAGCGCCTCGCGTCCCGGTGCCAGACGGGAAACACTGGAGCGGTATATCAAACGATTAGAGAAGCTCGAAGAGATTGCCAGTGGTTTTAAGGGCGTCGAGAACGCATACGCGATTCAGGCCGGGCGGGAAATCCGCGTCATTGTCAGTGCAGAAAAAGTTGATGATGAGGCAGCAATGAAAATTGCCCGCGACATTGCGAAAAAGGTCGAAGATGAGATGACCTATCCGGGCGAAATCCAGGTGACGCTGCTGCGTGAGGTCCGCTGCATCGAGTACGCAAAGTAGAGTATTTGTCGATCGTCGGTCGTATATCGTATGTGGTATTGCGCAAAAGAGTACGCACGACAAAAATCCAGTATGATCATAACAAAAAACATAGAAAGGATATATGAGATGCCGAAGAAAAACAAATCGGCCTTTAACCTCACTAAAACAGAGTACCTAAGAGCAATTGCAAGAGAAACTGCTAAAATGTCGTACCCCGGAGGGATGAGCGGAAGACTCTTACGAAATAATAAAAAAAATAGAGCCAAAGACGCAATCGAGGAATTCTTTGTATCCAATTTTCCAATCGAGAACTTGTGGGATGAAAAAGTGAAGTGCAGGGGGTATAAGAAGTGGCACAAACAACAGGTTGAAGCTCTTTCGGGAGTTATTAAAAAATATAAGAAAAACAAAAGAGAGAATACGTACTTTGCGATTAGCGTCAAGCTCGTGGACACCTTTATGCACCAGCTTATGAAATATGAGGAGTTTCGCTATCTTTATAAAGAGTTACATCTTCCCCTCGATACTCAAGCTTTTGATAACTTGGTGGCAAAACTTGAGGAAATCGGTGAAAAACCTCAGATGGGTGAACTAAGAAAGCTGGTAAATAGGTACAAGAAGAAGGCTTTTACAATCAATAGTGATGATTATATTGAAATTCAGAAAGGACTATTGGAATTAGTGAAAATCTGGAATAAAGGTTTAAGTGAGTTCGAAATAAAGGCAAGAATTGAGCTTAATTGTCTTTTGTGGGCGAAGTAAAATTGTATGTCGGATGTCGTATATCGTATATCGTAAATGGAGAGAGCAAGGTATGGGCAAGAAAATTAAAACATACAGAGACCTGATTATTTGGAATGTGGGAATCGAATTGGTCAAAGACATATACAAATTGACAGAAAGGTTTCCAAAACAAGAGATATATGGTATCGTAAGTCAAATGCGGCGATCGGCAATTTCGATACCTTCAAATGTTGCAGAAGGTTTTAAGAGATATCACAACAAGGAATATAGACAATTTTTGTATGTAACATTGGGAAGCTGTGCAGAACTGGAGATACAGGTAACAATAGCAAAAGAGCTGAAATATATACAGGAAGACAAAGAAGCCGTGTTGCTTGAAAAGTTAGACCATATTGGTCGAATGATCACAAGTTTACTGAAAAAACTTTAGCAAAACCCGACATACGACATACGATATACAATATACGATTATGAAATTAAATATTCTTTGTATTGGAGACATAGTTGGTCGGCCTGGCAGGCGTATTATTGCCGATAAGCTAAAGTCCGTGGCCCGCGAGCTAAATATCGACTGCGTAATAGCCAACGCTGAGAATGCAGCTGGCGGCTCCGGCCTGACACCGCAAATCTACAACAAATTACTGCGGTACGGTGTGCATCTGGTTACATTAGGCGACCATACTTACCGTAAAAGAGAAATAATCGAAACTCTGGAGACGGCTGAGAATGTCGCCCGACCCGCAAATTTATCCGAGCATGCTGCCGGCAGGGGTTTTGCAGTTTATCAAACCGGTAAAGGGCCGACTGTAGCGGTTGTAAATTTGATAGGCCGGATTTTTATGAAGCCGGCTGACTGTCCCTATAATGCTATTGACAAAATCCTGCCGCAACTTCAGCAAAAGGCCGAGCTCGTATTCGTTGACTTTCACGCTGAGGCCACCAGTGAGAAAATCGCGATGGGCTATCATCTTGATGGCAGGGTAAGTTGCGTGTTCGGCACTCATACCCACGTTGTAACGGCCGATGAAAAAATCTTAGCCAGGGGCACCGCCTATATTACCGATGTTGGTATGACCGGCGCTGATGATTCGGTGCTCGGCCGAGGGACCGAAAGTGTCTTAAAGTCATTTAGGACCCGGATGCCGGTGCCGTTTGAGATAGCGACCGGCGATGTGAAAATGAATGCAATCCTGGTTACCATCGACAGCACAAGCAAACAAGCTGAGCGGATTGAACGCATCAGTATCAGTGCGGAGGTAGAAGAACCAATAAGTTACGACAGCGACGACGGCAAGCCGGAATACTTCAATAACAACTTCTAATAGCGGATAGATTTTGCCACAGATTTCACAGATTTTTTATTCCTGCCACAGAGAACACAGAGGTTACAGAGAGTCAACCATTTTTTTACTCGCGGATTTTTGTTTTGGTCAGCTTCGTTGTTTATGCTTTAGCTACTGAACGCGCATACTTCACGCTATTTTGAAGTCATGGCAAACAGGTCTTGCCAAGATTTAGACCCTGCAGATAACTCTTGATTCGGTTTTGGTCCTTATCGAAAAATACGGTATACGCTTGCTGGTCTGACAATATCTTTAGGAGCACTCTCCTTGCTAGGTCTACTATATCCTGCTGGCTCTCCTCAATCTTATTGACACTGTATTTTTCGCCATGCACAATTCTTGAGCGAAGGTCATACAAACTTTTCACTTTCTCAAAGATTTCCGTCCTTTTGTGTACATCGTCAGGGCTCAAAAACCATGCTATTCTGGATGCGAGCTGGAATGCAATTTCACTTACTCCCGTGCAAAAAAGAGCTTCAAGGCAAGTTACAAGAGTTACAAAACGATGATGAATTGCTACTTTGAAAGGACCGAAAGCGCTCAGAAAAAATTGAAAAGCCCGGATAAACCTCCGCCCTGAGGGTTTTTCATACCGTTTTCTGCCTAATTTATCAATCTCCCTCCGGTAAGCAGCGTGATAACCGTCAAAGAAAAACCGCGAATACATTTTTGGGGTGATCGTCGTTGTTGGCTTTCTTCCATTAACAGGTTCAACGGTCGTAGTGTCGTCCCAATCAATCACAGCTTCTTGTCCATATTTAGCCTTTATGAGTTCGTCTACTTTGCGTTTAGCATTTTTATTACCTGCAGCAAAGTATCCTTTTTGCTTTTTCGCATCCGTGAATGTGCCTATGAGCTGCTCAATCTGGCATAAATTCGAAAGTTTGCCCCAGTATTTCTTTACGTTAAGAAGCGCAAAGGTTGCCTCCTGCGGCCTCATATCGTTAATACGCCAATCCCAAATTTCTCCTGGTAACAGTTCCACCGTTTTGGTGTCTACACGGTCAACCGACCCAGCTGCTACAAACCAAATAGGACTCAATAGCGGGGTTTCGAAGTCTGCAAATAAAAGTAAACAATCAAATATTCTATTCAGTATAGCGTCAGCAACAGTTGTGTAGTATGTTGCAGAGATAAAGTATTGATCTTTAATCGGCCAAGGTCTTGGAATCTCTGCCCAAAAAATCGCATCAGTTTGTAATATAAGGCCCAAAATCTTTTCATCAGAGCCCCGTTCCTCTGCGGCATTTAGAATACCTCGCCGCACCTGTGGGGTTAAAGGCACAATCGATAAACCTCGCGAAAAATTATACTTTGGTGACTTAGACGGTAGCTTTAATTCTGGTAAAGGTCTTAGAATGGTGTAGGCTTGCGACATATTTTTCTCCCGACTACAGGGCTTGTTTACTGTCAGTCGTATTCTCCTTCCGTAATTTTCTTTTTCATTAGTATGACTTTAACAGCCGGGTTTGTCAAATCCAAAACTGCTCCCGCCGTCACGCAATACACAATACGAACTAAAAACTACAACCTACAAACTCAGAACGCTGCAAAGCGATTATTGCACGAAAGGGTTGTGAGCTTTTTCCTGGGCTATTGTAGTTGATGGGCCGTGGCCGGTGTAAACAACAGTCTCGTCAGGCAGAGTTAAAAGCTTTTCCTTTATACCTTTTATCAATTGCTGCATACTGCCATCCGGGAAATCTGTTCGGCCAATCGAGTCGGCAAATAACGTATCGCCACTAAAGACAATCCTGTCATTCTTTGAATACAAACAGATGCCGCCCGGCGTATGGCCGGGGGTGTGAATGACCTTTAACTTGAAGCCGGCCTGCTCAACTACATCGCCCTCTTCTAAAGAGAAATCAGCGGGTTGGGTGGTAAAGGGTTGTCCAGCCATTGCAGAAAGATTGCTGGTTGTGTCTGAGAGCAATTTGGCATCGAGTTTATGGATATAAACCTTTATGTCGGGATATTTTTGGCGCAGGGCCGCTACGCCGGTAATGTGGTCTGCGTGACCGTGGGTGAGGACCACGGCGACCGGATTTAATTTATGCTTGGCGAGAAAGTCAATCAACTCTGCGGCTTCCATGCCCGTGTCAACAATAAGGCAGTCTTTAGCTGATTCGCTGCCACGGAGGATATAGCAGTTAGTTTGATAGGTTCCCAGAATTAGACGGTCGATTTTCATATAACTTTTTCCTTAAGGGCCGGTTAGAATAACATAAACGCTGTTTTTGGTCAATAACCTTTGAGCTTGACCGGTAGCTGTAAGTGTGCTATTGTTCCTGGGTTATTGTTGGGCTAAACCGGAGTTTATCGAGTGAAGTCTTTCAGGCGAACATTGAAATACGTGTGGCCGCAGTGGAAGGGGTTGCTGCTTGTGGCGGTATGTGCAGCAGTAATAGCAATGCTGTATTCGTTTAGTTTTGCGGCGATTTCGCCTTTTCTGACGGTGATGATGGGCCAGGAGGGTTTGCACGGCTGGGTTCACAGGAAGCTCAGCCATCAACGATACGGGGTGAATTTCTACGTGCCCGACAGGGGGGATTTTTCCGACCCTAATAAGTCTGAGGCGGCGTATTGTTTGAGAATCACGAGGACCAAAAAGGGGGGGGGAGCTGAACAGGCTGGCCTGCAAAGCGATGACTTAATCGTCGGCATCAGAAACAGCTTGGAAGTGTCGTCTGCCGAAATGCTCGAAGAATTTGCGCTGGCGGCGGCGGATAGCACTATCGAAGTTCATTTTAAGCGTCTCGAAGACGGCCGGCTTCAGAGCCACCAAACCAGCTTGAGCACAGGCGACAGGCCTTTTTATATTGAGTATAGTCGGCGAGTGCTGACTCTGGTGCCGAAAGATGACTCCAGGGACAGCAAAGAGAATGCCGTTATCTTCATTATGCTTTTGATGCTGGTTGTTACGGCCATCAGATGTACGGCCAGATTCTATCAGGATTACACAGCGAACAAGATAGTGCACGCGGCACTGGCTCATTTGCGTGAAGACAGCTTTGAGCATTCGATGGGTATTCCCGTCGGTTTTTTCACCACGGAGGGTTCCAGTGACACTGTCAGCAAGTTCGTTCGTGACACTACCACAATCGGCGATGGGATTTATAATCTATTAGGTCTGGCGATTCGCGAGCCATTAAAGGGCCTGGCACTTCTGGCAGTGGCGATGCACATTGACCGTAATCTTTCACTGATATTTATGTGCGGAGCACCGGCGGCGGTGTTCGTATTGGGCAAGCTCGGCAGGAAAATCAAGAAGGCAACGAAAAGGTCGCTTATAAGCTGGGCTATGATGCTCAGGAAGCTGGAGGAGACCATAGCCGGCATCAGGGTGGTGAAGGTTTATAACCGGCAAAGATATGAGCACGCGCATTTCCGGGATATTAACCGCAAACTGCTCAAGCAGCAATTTCGCATTGCCAAGATTCATGCTGTGACCAACCCGATAATGGAGACGCTGGGTATGCTTGCGGGTTGTGCGGGGATAATATTTGGTGCGCACTGGGTTTTCGGCGGTAATATGGAGGGGACGGACTTTTTCGTGCTGCTTTTCTGTCTGGGTGGTGTGGCCGAGGCGGTGCGAAGAACCAGCCCTATCTGGAATAGGCTTCAGCAGGCAAACGCCGCTTCCGAGCGGGTTTACAGCATTATCGACCAGGCACCGGAACGCCAAAGCAGCGGCGCCTTCGAGATTGGGTCTTTGAAAGATAAAATCGAATTCAGGGACATCGTATTTACCTATCCGGGCTCGGAGACGACGGTATTAAAGGGAATTAATCTTTGCGTCCAGGCAGGGCACAATGTTGCGCTGGTAGGGCCTAATGGCTCGGGTAAAACGACGTTGGCAAATTTGATACCGAGATTCTACGACCCCGATAGCGGGCGGATTCTGATAGACGGCAAAAATATTCACGATGCCACACTATTTAGTTTGAGAAGCCAGATTGGGATGGTCACGCAGAATGTGGTAACATTCAATGATACTATAGCGGCAAATATCGGGTATGGTAAGTCCGGTGCGACCAGAGAAGAAATAATCGCCGCGGCGAAGCGTTCGTTTGCCCACGAATTTATTACTCTGCTGCCCGAGGGCTATGATACGATAATCGGCGAGGATGGTGCCGGCCTTAGCGGCGGGCAGTTGCAGAGGATTGTTATAGCCAGGGCGATTTTGAAGAACCCCGCAATCCTGATTTTCGACGAGGCGACCAGTCAGGTTGATGCCGACAGCGAAGCCAAGATTCACAAGGCCATCGAGGAGATTATGCACGAAAGAACCAGTTTTATAATCGCCCACCGATTCAGCACGGTTATTACCGCGGATGTGATAGTGGTAATGGATGACGGGCGAATTATTGCTCAGGGTCAGCACGATGAGCTAATACAAAGCTGTTCCTTGTATCAGAGTTTGTACGAAACACAGCTGGTGGGTTCGGCAAACGCAGAAAGGAGGCGTTTTGGGGCCTCTGGCAAGAGCGTAATTTTGTGATGCCCCCGCCGTTTTGCTTGCCCCCTCGTTTCTCGCAAAACGAGGCAGGGGGCTTCGCAAAGCGAAGAAGCGGGGGCTAAAAATTCGTACTTTGATTTACGTAAATTACTCATCTTGCCCCGTTAGAAATTCTAAAACGCCGGGTGTCATAAAAAAAGCAAAGATTTCTAACGGGCCTTGCCGATTAAACCTTAAGTGGTGTAACAGGGCCCCATTTTGCGGGGGCCAACGGATCGCAAGATGGCAGCCCGAAGCAATGTCACAGTATCTGTTGGTATCGGTTGATATTTCAGGACTGAAACTATGACCGAGCTTTTACGGCAAAAAAAAGCACACGAACTTTTCAAAAGGTATAAAGGTAATCCGATAATAACGCCGGAAAATTGGCCTTATCCGGCAAATGCGGTTTTTAATCCTGCAGCAGTTAAGTTGAATATAGAGACGCTGCTATTGATTCGCGTTGAAGATATGCGTGGTTTCTCGCACTTGACCGTGGCGCGCAGCACCGATGGATTCACCAACTGGCAGATAGACCCGGAGCCAACGCTTGAAGCCGACCAAAGTTCTCGAGAGGAAAGGTGGGGCCTGGAAGACCCTCGCATTGTTTGGCTTGAGGAGCAGAAGCAGTTTGGCATTACATATACCTCTTTTAGCGAGGGTGGCCCGGTCATTTCGCTGGCGATTACCAAGAATTTCAAAACTTTTGCCCGCCTCGGGGCTCTTCTGCCGCCGGAAGATAAGGATGCCTGCCTGCTCCCACGGAGAGTCAGGGGACGATTTGCGTTGATTCACCGCCCTATCGTTCGAGGCGAAGCCCACATGTGGATTAGTTTCTCACCTGACCTGAAACATTGGGGCGACCATAGACCTCTGATTAAAACAAGACAGGCCTACTGGGACTGCCACAGGGTTGGGCTGGCCTGTCAGCCCATAGAAACAGCCCAGGGCTGGATGATATTCTATCACGGTGTGCGCGTTACCTCAGCAGGGGCAATATACCGTCTCGGACTGGTGCTTCTGAATCTGGAAGAGCCGTGGAAGGTCCTGCGGCGAAGCGATGAATGGCTTCTGGGGCCACGTGCAACTTACGAGCGCATCGGTGACGTCAGCGGCGTAGTGTTCCCCACCGGTGCTGTTGTTCACAAAGAAACCAATCAGCTTAATCTCTATTATGGTGCAGCAGACTGCACCGTTGCTGTGGCAACAGCCAACTTAAGTGATGTAATCGACTATATTATGTCCTGTCCGGAAGTAAACGAGTAAGTTTATTGCAATTTGTGCTACCAGCAAGATGCTGGAAAAACTCAAGTTCTATCGTGGCGTAGCATCAGGCAAACCGCCATCCACAGGAATTGTAGCGCCGGTAGTAGGCGTTTGACGCGTCACAAAAAACAGTACCGCATTAGCCACATGCCGTCCCGTAATCCTGGCTTTCAATAGATTTCTGTTGCGGTAATACTCTTGCAATCCCTTTTCATCGAGCCCTCGGGCCCGCATTCGGTCGGGACCAATTTGTTCCCATAAGCCGGATTTATATTTGCCTTCGGAGAATACCCCGTCCGGTGCTACCATGTTAACGCGAATGTCGTATTGCGCCAGCTCAATACTGGCGACGCGACCCAATTGGTGACAGGCAGCTTTGGTAGCGCTGTAGGCACCGAAGCCAGCGCCCGGTGAAGGAACATTCTTGGTAGAGATAACAATTATGTCACCGCCGACCCCCTGGAGAATAAAAAGCCTTGCCGCCTCGGCAAGTGTCAATAACGCTCCTTCCACATTTACTTTCTCCAGCTTGCGAAAGGCATCGAGGTCAATATCTTTCAAGAATGAGATCAGCGGGATACCCGCATTAACCACCACAATATCAATGCCGCCCCAGGTTTGAACGACGATTTCAAAACCTTGGCTGACAGAATCCTTGTCCGTAACATCGATAGGGACACCTATCACGCGATCTTCGCCTATTTGTTTCAGATCAGCTACAAAGTCATCAAATTTTCTGCCAGGAAGGTCCGTGGCGACCAGATGGCAACCGTTTTCCAGCAAGCCCTGGCAAACTCCATAACCTATAGCTCCTGCAGCGCCAGTCACCAGGGCAATTTTATTCTTAAGAGGCAAATCAGAATTCTCCTCCCTCTGGTCAACGTAAAGTATCCCCAGTTCACGAAGACATATAATTTCCGGCTTGCAGTTGTACTGGAGCGAATAATCTGAAATCCGGTCGTTTAATTGTTTGCGAAGATTTTCTGGTTCGGCATTATAATCCACATCCGCTAAAAAAAGTGGCGGCCTTTTACCTTTGGTCAAAGGTGTAGGATAACATTGGGCTTTGGTATTTTGTGCTGAACCAGCAAAATCAATAGCTTCCTTATTTGTTAAGGATTTCAAAATAACGGGCCTATATGGCATATCCTGATTACCTGTTGAATCTGCCAAAAGCCCGCGGATAATCGGTATGGTCCGAGCTAATCGGCTCATTCTTTAGGACAGTATAACAGGATTTTCACAAAAGATACAGAAGACAGAACACGAGAACTTCAACTGGCGAGATACGAGATACGAGATACGAGCGACGAACGGCGAACGGCGAAAGAGGTCGAAGGATCCAAAATCGCAGCTAACAGCGATCTCGCCAGCGGTGGTCAACTGTCCGCTGCAGTGCCTTGTACAGCGAGTGCCTATTTCACCGTGTTCTGATTATCCCTCCCTGGACTCAGCAGTTTCTTGTCCGTGGCTGGCGCCATATCGGCTAATTCTTTCTTCTTGGAAAGCTTGTCAGCATAAAATCCTGAAGCTGCTGCAATAAACAAGAACAGCAAAAACAACAGGACAGAGAATAACAGGCGTCCGACATACCAGATGAACCAGTTTTTCAGCCGAGCTATCGGAGGAACTGCTTTCCAGCTGGAAGGCATGTCCCTATCCAAAGCTCTAATTGCCGCAAATACACACAAGATGCTTAACAAAGAGCTGATCATGGCGATTACACACAAGATTATTGAAAGTATCTTGTACATGTCTCGCGAAACCTCCTTTCTTCTCGTTTACCAGCGCCGAACTATTGTTTATGTAGTTTCCGCATAACGAAAAGCCCACAGGCGCCGCGCACACAGATCCGGCAGCAGCCGCTGGTTCGGTAATAATTTTCAATCACAATTCTAACTGTATTCTTATCGTTTTGTCAAGTTGTGCGCTCAAGGTAAATTTATAGGCCTTCTGCTCAACTGGATTTTCTTCATTCAAAAAGCTGGCCAAATCTTGATTTCGTCCACTCAAGCACGTCTTGTGCCGCTTGCCTTGCTTCAGCAGCGTTGTCCATCGTCAACGTCAATTCATCTCCGGGATAGCGAACTTCTACAGCGTAAGGATTAAGCAAAGCAAGCGCCTCTCGCAACGATTCGGCAAGCCCGTCATATTCAATAACCTCCTCTAAGATAACAAACAAGTTATGTGTTATCGGATATTCGCAGCTGTGCGCGACAAGGAAACCCTTGAGCAGTTTTTCGGCGGCCTGCTGGCAGTGAAAGCAGACCGTATCATAAGGCACTTTATCAGCGGCAAGATTATTGTCAGCATCTAATAGATCACTTTTCGCCTTATCGAACCATCGTTTAGCATATTCAAGTTTTTTATCCATACAGCTTTTTCCCCTCCCGTAGCACGGTTGAGATGAATGAAAGTTCGAATTCGCTTTCCTCTTTTACTTCTTTAGGAGTATAAACAAGAATATCCATTGGAAAAGGATACGGTTTGAACATTAGGTGCAGTTCGCGGCTGCGCTTGTGTCTTGGCAAATTACTCTCGGCAATCACCAATAGGTCAACATCGCTATGTTTTCCGGGTTGCTTCCGGGCATATGAGCCGAAGAGAATCACTGCTCTTGCATTGATTTGTTCACCAATCCTTCTGGCAACGTTCTCAATTTC
The DNA here is from genome assembly GCA_030601845.1 of Phycisphaerae bacterium. Lineage (GTDB taxonomy): Bacteria > Planctomycetota > Phycisphaerae > Sedimentisphaerales > Anaerobacaceae > JAUWAY01. The sequence continues at coordinate 17,876 of JAUWAY010000010.1, read as the reverse complement.
ATTAAAACTTACCATAATTTTCAGAATTTTAATGATAATCTTATCGTCTTGTCAAGTTTTTTAACCACGGATTTTACACAGATTTCACTGATTGTGTCTCCGTGGCTAATTCGTTACGGTACTTATCATAAATTTAGCGTTTTCCAGTGGTGTTTTTCCATCGAACACTGCACTTCCGGTGACAATAATATCAGCCTGCATTCGAGCTACGTCCGCTATGTTATGGCGAGTGATGCCGCCGTCGATGCCCACAAGAACATCTTTCTTCGCGTCACGAATCCTCCGTTTTAACTGCCCAAGTCGGGTCTGGGTAGAAGGAATGAATTTTTGTCCACGCCAGCCCGGGTTGACCGCCAGGAGAAAGACCATTTCCAGTTCATCGATAAGGGGATTAATAACCTCAAGTGGCGTTCCAGGATTCAAGGCGATGCCGCGTAGAATGCCTCTGTTAGGGTCGTTCGCATTGGTCATATCTGCCAATACCTGCAGGAGACGATGTATGTGACGGCAGGACTCAACCTGCACGGTTATCATATCAGCACCAGCAGCAACGTAGTCTTCAAGCTTGTTCAAAGGCTCATTTATCAACAGGTGTACATCTTTTAATAGTGACGTTTTCATAGCCTTTATAAAGCCAGGCCCGACGGTCATCATGGGACAAAAACATCCATCCATAACGTCAACATGCAGCAGTTTTACGCCTGCATCTTCCATAAGTTTCAGCTCTGAGCCCGGTGACATCAAATCCGCGGTGAGTATCCCCACACTGATGAGTGGGCATGCTCGGCGCAATTCATCTAAAAGCGGTTTCTTTTGCATTTCCAGCGTTAATCTTTCTTCTGTTCGTTTTTGAGGGTTTCGTATAGCTTGTAGGCCTCGGTCGGTTTCATATTTTCATGAACAACCTTGTGGATCGCCTGCATCATAGCTTCGGGAGCATCACTCTGGAAGATATTGCGCCCCATATCCACGCCTGCTGCGCCCTCTTGGATGGCTTTATAAGCCATTGTCAAAGCGTCAATTTCAGGAATCTTTTTACCGCCGGCCATCACAATAGGAACTGGACAGGAAGCTGTCACCGTGCTAAAGCCATCCTCAATATAATATGTCTTGATAATCTGGGCCCCAAGCTCAGCACAGATCCGGCAAGCCAGGCGGAAATACCTTGCATCCCGTACCATATCTTTGCCTACCGCCGTTACCGCCATGGTAGGAATACCGAAACGGATGCCCATATCCACCAGCCGGGTCATATTATGTACTGAGCGGGTTTCGAACTCGCCGCCTATAAATACTTGCAACGTAATCGCCGAGACATTCATGCGAATGGCGTCCTCGATGTCCACAGCTAATTCTTCATTCGACAGTTCCTTGAGTATGCTTGGGCCGCCACTACAACGCATGACGATCGGCTTGTTTAGAGTGGGTGGTACCGTGGTTCGCAGAATGCCCCGGGTCAGCATTATAGCGTCGGCGTAATACATTAATGGTACAATCGTCAAGTCGATTCTCTCCAGCCCCGTTGTAGGTCCTTGAAAGTAGCCATGGTCAATCGCAAACATTACCGTTCGGCCGGTTTTGGGATTGAATATTCTGGATAGACGATTTTTCATCCCCCAGTCAAGAGCGCCTGCTCCCTTGAGGAAAAAGCCCTCAGTTTTCATAGGAACATCTTCATAAAACTTCTTTGCTTGTTTTACTACATCAGCTTCAGGCATAATTCTCTCCTTTCTTTTATCCCGGTGCCAATTACTTAGCATCGAGAATCGAGTATCGAGTTTTTATGTTTCTTCGTATCTTTCCAGAAGTTTCTGTTCGGCTTTTCTGGTCCACAATCCGTTGTTCAGCGACTGAGCAACTTGCGGCATCTTTTCACCCAATTCCTCCAGCTTTATCAATTGCAACCCGCGGCAGGCCGGATATACGATAATTTTGCCGGCTATCAGGCGATTTTCAATCGCCCGAATCCCTTCAGCGGCGCTGTCGAGCCCACAGACAGCCGCGACAGAGACATTGGTATCGAGTCGGCCGGATTCCACCTTTGCCAGCACGGTCTTCATATCTTCAAGGACGGAACCACTGGTCCCAATAAAGTAAAGCTGCTTTTCTATGTAAGCATCCAGGTCAACTTTGGCGGTAACTGCAGCAGGTATGCCGGCGAAGATGTTTATGATGCCGTGTTCGGCGGCGCTGCGCACCGAAGCAGCAACCAAATCGGGTATCGGCGCCATCAGGGCGGTATAGTCGAAGACCTGCTCAATTTTCTCTTTGGTGGGATTGTACGGCCTGTAGTCAACAGCATTTTTCTTAGCCAGAGGTGCAGCGATTTTCGTCAGGGCGGCTAATCTGTTGTCGTCCAGGTCGCCTGCGAAAACTCTGACGCCTTCGACACCCTGGCAGATGCTTCGTATCACGTGCATCATACCCATCGGCCCACCTGCCCCGATGATATTAATTTTGTCGTCGGGCCGAATTTCGCCGGTACCGGGTATCGTTTTCATAGATTCAGCAGGGTCCGAACCGGTAGTACCTACTATTCGAATACCGCCATAGTGAACCCTTCCTACCGGAGTAACGACGTCTCTGGCGAACTTTCCACCGGATAGAACTATATTGATAAGACCGTTAGCGGCAACTTTTGCAAACAATGCTTCAACGACTTCCGGCTCACAGCCGAAATATATCACATCGTCATAACCACCATCGGCGGTCTCTGATACGTTTGAAACATCCTTTACATCCACCCCCAAATATTTAGCCCCGCAATTTATTGCGGGATTGTCTTTATCGGCAACAACGAGCATCCGGCCGGCCTTTTTTATGCCGGCACGTTCGGTGGATGCGTAAGCGTCTTCAACGCACGCCCAGGGCTCTATCAGAGCTACAGCCGAAGCGGAAAGCTCTTCCGAAACCGGTATCAGCATAGACTCGCCCTGCGGGGAGGTGATGACCCTTTCGTCCATCAGGACGTATTGTTGAAGGGCACCTTCGAAATTGTATCCGAAAGAAGAGTTGGAGCCGGTAGTCGGCAGCCAGCGATAATCGGTCTGAACAAGATACCTCTGGCCGGGCTTGAAGTTTTCCACGCCTGGGCCAACCACCTCAATTCTAACGACCGCCTCGTGGCCGGGCACAGTCGGAGCATCACCGGGGGCATAACTGGGAATTTCTTTTAGTACTTCAGGGTCAATGCCGGAAACGATGCTGCTTTTGCGCACGTGGGACGAGAATTGCTTCAGTAGTTTAAGGTCGGAAAAACAAAGTCCGACCGCCTCAACCCGGCAGAGAATCTGATGGCGACCGGGCCTGAAAACCTCTTTGGATTTATTCAAAATAAGCTCATCCGGCCCAACCAACTGAACCGCGTATTGGGTTTCCGGTACATTTGCCATAGGGTTTCCCGTCTCGTGTCACGGAGCACGAGTCACTTTATTCAATATTTCCTCGGTGGTTACGTGCTCGCTTAAACCGGCAAGTTTATCTTCGTGTTCCGGCTGCAATGAACTGCCAAGCGCCTGGAAGAATTCATTTTTCTGGGCAACGGTCGCAAAATTCTTTTTAGCCCAATTGCTGGTATATCCCAGCCCGCTCTTTTGTTGGAGAACCGAATGGGAATAAACAATATGGGCACCTTTTAAGAATATCGGTACCAGCGGTGAGAGCTCCTCGGTATTGAAGCTGTCCACAAATTTTTGGCCCGGGCTATTCATTTCCGTTCCGACCACAACCGGCAGGCCCAATTTTTCGGCCAATTCCACAATCTGATAGAGGTTGGCTAATTTTTCGTCTTTGACACCCGGTGTATAGTTGCGGTCCGGGATAATATTGATGGCCGCTGCGCCGGTGCTGGTAGCAACTTCTATAAGCTCTTCGATGGCCTTTTCGGCTTCGCTTAGACCATTGAGCCAGGTCATAGTTGGGATGCCGCCGGCGGCGAGTACGAACCGGCTGGTATCAGCCATAAGCGGGAATGAGCCTTTGTCGCCCAGGACATAGCCGACGCCGCCACGTTTCATAGTCTTGGCGCGAATTGTATCCAAGAGACTTCTGCCTTCCGGTAGCTGAAGCGATTCGGCCTCGACGTGCAATTTCTCGGACCAGAACTCGGCAAGGGCTTTGCCCCCCGTGTCTTCTTGTCGAAGACAAGAACGGGGGCCGAAGACTTCCCTGGCCCTGCGAGCGTAGGCAAGACAAATGTGCCGCTCGGTAGGGTTGCCTGAGGGCGTTAGAACAAGCACATCCCGTTCATAATCCAGTTCTGCCGGCTGGAGATACTTATTTACCCTTTCGGTCAAATCTTTGTTTCTCTGCTGGGCAGTTTTGCGAAGATTAAGTAAGAACTTCTGCTGCTGGCCCTGCAATTTGGCCTTTGGGAATCCTACACCCATATGATACGAGATGCCCGGCTCGCCGGGCGAGTTAATCACCCTGTCGGCAAATTCCGGTACGAAAACGCGCGTCTCCAATCCGCCGCAGCCCTTTAGACCGAGCATCCTGGCTGCGGTGAGGAATTCCTCCAGGGCATCGAGCACATCGAAATCCACCACGCCGGCAACAGCCAGGCCGGCCTTGCGAGCGAGCCAGGCAAATTTGCTTGGCGAGTAGCCGTAACTGTTGTAAGAGAAAAAGGTATGACAGTGCAGGTTGACATCCGTACCGGCCTGCGGCAAAGTGATTTCGCCGGCCTCAACCTTCTCGCATAATGCACTTAGCGCTTCTTTTCTCTCGGCAGAATCAAAACTATCCAGCTTTTGTTCAAGCTCTTCAATCATAACAAAAAGTGCCTAAAGTTAGGGATTATTTTTTTTCACTTTAGCTCACTTTATCAATTGCTTTGTACTGTTTTTCCCAAAGTGAGGTATCCTGCGGTTGATAAACTTTGAGGTCAAATGAATTGCGGACGATTTTCCTGGCCTCTGTGAGTGATTTTATCTGTCCTGTTGCCCTGGCCTGGGTCAGGATATTGCCGCTGGCTGTCGCTTCTATCGGCCCGGCGATTACCTTTTTGCCAATTGCGTTGGCCGTAAACTGGCAGAGCAGTTCATTTTGCACGCCGCCGCCGACAATATGCATGCAATCAATACCGGCGCCGGTAACATCTTCGATTCTCTCGGTCGCCCAACGATACTTAAAGGCAAGACTTTCCAGTATCACTCTTAACATCTGGCCCTTATCGTTGATTGCGTTCTGTCCTGTCTCAGTAAGGAAACTATTTATTCTCTTCGGCATATCTCCGGGCGCAAGGAATCGAATATCATCGGGGTTAAAATGTGCGGCAAACGGCTCAGCTTTTTGGGCCAGCTCGGCCATTTCCACATAAGTCAGGTCAGCTCCCTTTCTCTGCCACTGTCTTCTGGATTCCTGAACGAGCCATAGTCCCATTATGTTTTTTAAAAGCCGAATTGTATTTTCAACTCCGCCCTCGTTTGTGAACTCGTGTTCGAAGGTCTTATCACTAACAATTGCGCGAGAAACCTCAGCGCCTATCAGACTCCAGGTCCCGCTGGAGATGTAAGCCCACTTATTGTCGCCGGCCGGCACGGCTGCGATGGCAGAGGCGGTATCGTGCGAGCCGGTTGCAATAACCGGAATGGGCCCGCAGCCAAGCTCTTTTCCAATCGGGGCCATCAACTGGCCCACAACGGTGGCGGGCTGGACAACCTTCGGCATAATCTCAATCGGCAATCGAAGCTTGTCGAAAATCGGCTTCGACCATTGCCCCGTCTTCATATCCATTAATTGTGAGGTGCTTGCAAGGGTGTACTCGGCGAAGGCCTTGCCGCAGAGATAGTAGGAGAACAAATCAGCTATAAAAATCAACTGTTTGGTTTTTGCCAGGGCAACGGACTTGCCTAAGCGCATCGCAAGCAGTTGGTAAATGGTGTTTAGCGTCATAAACTGTATGCCGGTGTTATCATAGATTTGGCGTTTGCCCATAATCTCGAACGCCTTTTCTCTTATCCCGATGGTTCGGCTGTCACGGTAGTGGAAAGGGTTTTCTATTAGCTTTCCATCGGCGTCCAGCAGGCCGAAATCAACACCCCAGCTGTCGACGCCGATACCGGCAATCTTGCCGGCTGTGTATTTTACCGCCTTGGCGATGCCGGTTTTGATTTCGGAAAACAGCCGGTCAAAATCCCAGCGCAACGTGCCGTCCTCTTCGGCAGGCCCATTGCTGAAACGATGGATTTGGTCAAGAACGATTCTTTCATCCGAAACCGAACCGAGCATCACTCTGCCGCTCTCGGCGCCAAGGTCAACTGCGATATATTTCTTTACCTCTGCCATTACCGAATCCTTGTAAAAAAACCCTGATTTTCCGCTTAAAAATCGCCCACAAACGCTTATTTTTCCACAGCCGACACACCAAAGAAGCAGTTTTTATAATGCAAATTCCCTGCTATTGCAAACCGAAAATTCCATCAGAAGCAACATCGAAAATCGATCCGTTGTAAGACACAGAGAATTGAAAACAATCACGGATTGTGGTAGAAAGACAGAAGACAGAAGACAGAAGTCAGAAGACGGAAGTCAGAACGGACAAAGGGTAAGTATAAATCCAGGATAAGTCCAGATGGCGGTTCAATTTATTCTCGGCAGAAGCGGCACGGGCAAGACCAGCTATTGCGTAAAAGCGATAGTTAATGCTCTGCTGGCCCCGGGCGACGAACAGCGGTTGATTCTGCTGGTTCCGGAACAGGCAACCTATCAGGCGGAGCGTGCGATTCTCTCCGATAAAAGGATAGCCGGCTACAATAGATTGAATGTGCTTTCATTCGACCGTCTGCAGTTTTTGCTGTCAGGCAAAAATACAGCCCGGCCAGCTCTTTCACGGCTCGGCCAACAAATGATAATCCACAGGATACTGCGGGATAACAGCGGCGAATTGAAAGTCTTCGGTCCGTCGGCGAGCTGGCCCGGCCTGGCCCGGCAAATGGCACAAACCATTACCGAACTGCACCAGTATGCAAAAACGCCGGACGATATTGACCAGCTCCTGGAGAAATTACGGAAAGACGAACGTAATAATTTAACCTCGCAGAAATTTGCTGATATTGGCCTGATTTTTAAAGAATATTTTAAATCCATCGAGAGCAAGTGGACCGACCCTGATGTTCAACTAAATCTTGCCTGCCGGGCGGTGGCTAAAGCGGCCTTTGTTAAAGGCGCAAAGCTATGGGTCGATGGCTTTGCGGGTTTTACGATAGCCGAGCTTGCAATCTTATCTGAGTTGCTGAAAGCGGTCGCAGATGCACAAATTGCACTTTGTCTGGAGCCGGCAAAGCTCGACCTGGCAAATCCTGACGCTGGCAAGCTCGACCCGCTTGGCCTGTTTTATCCGACCGAACGAACATACGTTGAGCTTGTTGAGGTAGTTAAAAAAAGCCGGCTTCAATTAGCCGAACCAATTATCTTGGATACGCCGCTCAGATTCTCCCATTGCCCGCAGCTTGCCCCGTTAGAAATTCCAGAAATGGTAAGGATACGGCAGGAAAAGGGACGATTTCTAACGGGGCTTGCTCATGTCGAGCGAAATATATTCGAATCAGAAACGTCGAGAATATCGGCGGCGGATAATATTCGCATTATAGCAGCGCCCAACGCCAGGGCTGAGGTGCAGTTCGTCGCAAGGCAGATACTTCAACTGGTCAAAGAAGGAAACTTGCGATACCGTGACATTGCGGTTATCGCATCGGATATCGACCACTATCAACATTATATAAGGGCCTCTTTCAACGACTTGTCTTTGCCGTTTTTTATCGATAAGCGAAAACCCTTGAATCAGCATCCCGTAGTGCAGTTTATTTGTTCGGCCTTGCAGGTGATTACCGGCGGCTTTTCCGGCAGCGATATTTTTACCTATCTTAAAACCGACCTTGTACCAATAGAGCGTTGCGACGTTGACTTGCTGGAAAATTACTGTCTTGGGTTTGGCATCAGCAGCGGCGACTGGACAGGCGACAACGACTGGCATTTTGCACCCGACCCGAGCGACGGGCCACGAGCGACGGGCCACGGTTTTGATGAGCAGCGCATAAGCCAAATCCGGCTGAAAGTCAGCGGGCCTCTGCTTAAACTTCGAGACAAGCTTTGTCCCGCCGGCGATCCGGAAAAAACGATTAGCGCCGGGAAATTCACGCAGGTGATTTTTGATTTTCTTGACAATTTAGGGGTTCGTCAAAAAATCACTAAATGGATTGAAGAAGCTATTCGGGCCGGTGATTACGCGACTGCCGATGAACATCGGCAGTTTTACGACAAGCTCTTAAATATATTTGACGAACTTGTTGAGGTCTTTGCCGGGCAACAGATGAGCTGTGAGGATTATCTTGCGATTCTCAATTCGGCCTTTTCGCAGTTGACGCTGGCTTTTATTCCGCCGAGTTTAGACCAGGTTCTTGTCGGCTCTATCGAGCGCAGCAGACATCCCGATTTGAAAGCGGTTTTCCTGATAGGTGCTGCGCAGAGGCAGTTTCCCGTCCCTGTCAGCGCCGGCGGCATACTAACCGATGACGACCGGCACGCTTGCGAGTCGGCGGATTTTGCGCTGGCAGTGACGGCCGGCCAAAAACTTATCGAGCGCCAGTATCTGGCCTATATCGCATTTACGAGACCCTCGCAGTTTTTGTATGTCACGTATCCTTTGACCGATGATAAGGGCAGCGCCGTACCCCGCTCACAGTTTATAGACAATCTCCAATCTCTGTTCGAAAATCTAAATGAAGAATCAATTGCAGGCGAGCAAATCGATATCGATAAAGTCCATACCGACAGTGAATTGTCCGAACTGCTCTGCAGCCGGCTTGGTAAAGATGCATCTTGTGACCCGCTCCAAGCTTCGCGCCAGCAGCTTGGTGAGTTGCTAAGTGATATTTGTTTGGATGAGCAATTTGCCGAATTAGGCCAAACTGTTCTTTCCGCCGTGAATTACGATAATCGTGCGCAGCTCGATAAAAAGACAATCGAAGAATTTTTCGGCCGGCAGGTAGATTGTTCGGCGACAAAGCTCGGGACCTTTGCAGCGTGTCCGTATCAGTATTTCGCCAGATATATCCTGGAGCTGCAAGAACGAAAGGAATTTAAGTTTGAACCGTTAGACCTTGGCAATTTTTATCATCGTGTTCTGGATGGACTGTTAAAGAAACTTAACAAAGAGAAAAAAGATTTTGCAGAAACCCGCACCGATGAGCTGATAAACCTTTTAAGCGAACAAATAGCTGAGCTTGTCAGTGAAGACCCTTTTATCTCAAACTTTGCTCGTCGTTCTGCCCACAATACATTTATTATTCGTTCTGCTGCCGAAGTTCTCGAAGATTGTGTTCCGGCGATTGCTGAGATGGTGCGTGCGGGAAGCTTTAGGCCGACACTCTCGGAAATTTCGTTCGGTAAAGTTGAGGGTACAGTTGAGACACTCGGCGAATACAAAATTTCACTTTCAGACGGTCGGCTGCTCTCTTTGAGCGGCAAGATTGACCGGCTTGATATTGCAAACGTCAACAATGAAAAAGCTGCCGTTGTTTTCGATTATAAGCGCAAAGCGAAATCGTTTAGCTGGGCGAAACTTTACTATGGCCTTGATATGCAATTGCCTATTTATCTTCTGGCCGTTCGTAATGCAGCCGGAACAGAGACGAAAAATGTTATTGGCGCATTTTATATGCCGGTTGAGGCGAAAATCGGAGGAGCTACTCCTGATGAATTGCCCAGGAAAGTGGAAAAATTTGGTCATAAAGCAAAGGGTTTATTCAACGGTGAATTTTTCCAACAATTAGACACGACAGCAAGCTCGGGTTGGTGCAAGTTCTACAGTTTCCGCATTACCGCCGGGGACCAACAATATGGAGATTATGGCAAAAGTGCGGCATTAAAACCGATTGATTTTGAAAAGGTTCTTAAATTTACCGAGAAAAAAATAATCCAGTTGGCCAAGCAGATTCTGTCAGGCAGAATCGATGTCACGCCATATCGGTTGAGCAGGCAGTCACCGTGCAGTTATTGCAAGTATAAATCTGTGTGCCGATTTGACTGGCAGATAAATGACTACAATCCTCTGGTTTCGCTTGGCAAACTTCAGGTTCTTGAAGAAATAGGGGCAAAGGGACAGAGGAACAAAGGCGCAAAGGAACGAAAGAGAGAAGGATGAACTGTTCAAATGAAAAGATGAGCGAAAAAGAAACAGAAGCACAAAGCCAAAAACCGAGAATTTCTAAACAGGCAATATGGGCTGCAATATTGAGCATTTTCGGCATAATATTGAGCTTTCCTAACCTTTTTTGCATTGGTGGAGTGTTGGCACTGACTGGTCTTGTTTTGGGCATAGTTGCACTTGTAAAAATAAAGAAAAGCTACGGAATGCTGACTGGTCGTGGATGGGCGATATTGGGAATAGTAACGTGTCTTGTTTTTATTATTGCGCTGTCTGTTAAGATTGCTATCTTTAATCTTTCTATTTACAGTGCGGCAATGAAAGGAAACCTTGCCAAAGTTGAATCCATATTGGCAGAAAAACCAGAGCAGGTAAACGCAAGGGATGAATACGGCAAAACTCCTTTACACTTTGCGGCCAGAAAAGGCCAGAAAGAGGTGGTAGAGTTTCTTATTGCCAACGGTGCAGATGTGAACGTCAAAGATAAATTTAGTCGTACTCCTCTATTTTTGGCAATCAAGCAAGGCCACAAGGATACAGCCGAATTACTCCGCGGCTATGGTGGGACGGAGTAGGTAATGATAAATCAAATGGCAGAGAAGAATATAAAATGGACTGAGCAGCAGCGGCGGGCTATACGGCAGCGCGGCAGTGACGTTTTGGTAACGGCCTCGGCAGGGACCGGAAAAACTGCGGTCCTGTCGGGCAGATGCGTCAACATCGTATCCGACCGGACTGTATGTCCCGATGTCTTCGGGCTACTCGTATTGACCTTTACCGAGGCCGCTGCCGAGCAGATGCGTTCGCGGATTGCCGAGCAATTAACAGCCGAATTTGAAAAAACAGGCGACCGGCATCTTCGCCACCAGCTTTTGCTGTTAGGCGGCGCCGATATCAGCACGATACATTCGTTTTGCAAACGGCTTATAACTGAGTATTTCTACAAGCTCGGCCTTGACCCAACTTTCCGCGTAATCGACGGCGACGAAGCGAAACTGCTCAAGGCAGAGGCCCTCGAAAAAACAATCGACCAGACCTGGCAGCAAAGCCACTTGGTAGAACCTCTCGAACAGCTTCTTCGCCGGCGAGACCTGCGCACAAATGATGGTTTTCTTGCAAAGATAATAACTTTAAGCGACTTTTTGGATGGCATAGTTTCGCGGCAAAACTGGTACGAGCGAGCGATTCGGCTTGCAGAGGCAGCCAAGCCATTTACAACCGAACTGGGCAAAAAACAAAAGCAAATTGTCGCAGATAAATTACGTCTACTCCTTAATCAGCTTCGGCACGCCAAGAAGCTTTATGAAAACGCAAACCCCGGCGGCGATTGGACTGGCAAATGTGAGGATACTTTTATAAAGCCCGTTACAGAATGTATCGAGCTCCTAAAGTCCGGCGATTGGGACAAATGCAGCGAACAGATACGAAACTATAAGAAGCCAATAGTTAAGAGGCCCAAAGGATTGCCGGAATCAATTGCTGAGCTTATACAAAAAACGGTTAAGAAAGCCGTCGATAATTTTGAAAAACTTTCAGAGCTTGCAATTCTAAATCCCGACTATCTCGATAAACTCGGCGGCGCGGTCGGCTCGCAGACGAAGATTTTGATTGAGCTTGTTAAGAAGTTCGACCAGTTATACAGCCAGGCCAAGCGAGCGCTCAACTGCCTGGATTTTGCCGACCTTGAACACTATGCGTTGAAGCTTTTAAGCGATGAAAATTCTCCGGAGGATAAGCCGTTACCTTCACAGACCGCTCTGGCGCTTCGCCGCAGGTACAGGTATATATTCGTCGATGAATATCAGGACATAAACTCTGTCCAGCAGAAGTTACTCGAATTGCTCAGCGGCGGCAGAAATGTGTTTGTCGTCGGCGATGTCAAACAGAGTATCTACGCCTGGCGCGGAGCCGAACCGGAGATTTTCATAAAAGACCTCGAATCAGCTTCAACTGACCCGGCTAATGCACCTGATGGTTTGCGTGTTGACCTCAATGCCAATTTTCGCTCGGCAAAAGGCATCCTCGATTTCGTCAATAAGTTATTTGCGCGCATAATGACCGCCTCTTTTACAAAGATTGATTACGATGAATCGGCTAAATTAAAGCCGGCGCTTGCAGATGAATCTAAAGACCGGTCGCTTAATGATAAACAGCGTGTTGTGGAGTTTCACATACTTGATGAGACTGGCAGAGAGCGTGGGTCTGAAGACGAGCAGACGAGCCCCGCCCCTCGGAGGGGCGGGACGAGCGAACCGGCTGAAGACGAAGAGTCAAGGGTTATCAGCTCCCGTCAGCGTCAGGCGGTGATGATTGCCCGGCGCATAAGGCAAATGGTCGGAGCGGATACGGGCAAGCCGGAATTTCAGATATATGATAAACAGCAGGATAAATTCCGGGATGTTGACTACCGTGACATTGTGATACTGATGCGCTCGCTTGCCAAAAAGGCCAATGATTATGTCGAGGTGCTTCGATTAGAGGGCGTACCTGTTAGCTGTGCAGCCACAGCCGGCTATTTCGAAACGACCGAAATCAGTGATCTTATCTGTCTGCTAAAAGTACTTGACAACCCGCAGCGTGACATCGAATTGGCCGCCGTGTTGCGAAGTCCGCTTTTCAAGATTAGTGACACCCAATTAGTAAAGATAAAAGCCCACAGCAGGGCAAATGAGCAGCATAAAAATTTCTACGATTGCGTGGCGGGTTTCTGTGCCAATGGCCCGGACGCAAAACTGGCCGAGCGGCTCAAAGAGAAAATGGCCCGGATTGAGCAATGGCGTACGCTTGCGCGGCGGGGAAACCTGGCTGAGCTTATCTGGCAAATCTATCGTGAAACCGGCTTTTTGTCATTCGTTTCGGCCTTGCCGAACGGCCAGGCACGCAGAGCAAATCTGCTCAAACTGCACGACAGAGCAATCCAGTTTGAGGGCTTTGCCAGCAGCAGCGGCATACCTTCACTTACACGATTCGTTGAATTTATTGAAAAGCTCCAGGAGGCAGGCCAGGATTGGGCGCCTGCCGAGCCGGACAGTTCAGTAGAAAATGCCGTCCGCATCATAAGCGTTCATAAAAGCAAAGGACTTGAATTTCCGGTCGTCTTTTTGGCTGAGCTGAACAGTAAATTCAACAAGAGGGATATTTATTCTGATTGTCTCGCCGATGCTGCCCATACGTTGGGGCTGCAAATTATCGACCGGCAGTCGAACAGCAAGCTCAGTTCGCTCGCTCATCAGGTTATCGCAGAACAAAAAGAGTCAATGGCTTTAGCAGAAGAGATGCGTATCCTTTACGTTGCAACAACACGAGCCAGAGACCGGCTTATTTTAACCGCTTCGCAAAAGCAAAACAATTGCCGGCAAATTATCTCAAATGGTTTTTTCTTCGGAGGCGAGTCCATTGACGACTGGCAGCTTCGCGTTTGCCAGAGTCCTCTCGAATGGATTCTCTACGGACTTTCTGACCAGAGGAACCTGCACGAGGCCTTTGAAACCGGCTTAGCACCGAAGGTGGTGGATGATGATTTATTTAGCACAAAACTTTACAGCCAGGCAGAACTACAACGGTTGTCCGACTATATCCTTAAACTAAAGCGTCAGAAATCAAGCCGGCCTGGCTTGAGTGTAACAAAACTACAGCCGAAACAAAGACAGTCGAAGCTGCTCCGGAAGGTAAGAAAGTCACTGTCCTGGCGGTATCCGTTTGGCGATGTATCGCTCTTGCCTGCCAAACGGTCAGTAACGCAATTGACGCATCGTGACGACGAATATACTGCGTTTGATTATTCCAGAGCGTTGGAGCGAAAGCCAGTTGCTGTTGTGTCCGCCGAGCGGGATTTTGCCGGGCTGCTCGAAGGCCGACTAATCGGCACCGCTACTCACCTTGTAATTGCCCAGCTTGATTTGGCCAGGCCTGTAACCGAAGAAACGATTGAAGAAACAAAAGAAAAACTTTTAGCTGATGGGGCTGTCACAGAAGCTGTTGTTGAGCATATCGAGACAGAATCGATAATGAGGTTTTTTGAGAGCGAGCTGGGCCAGACAGCTCTTGATGCCGAAAATACCCTCTGGCGGGAATGGCCGTTCACCTTTGCCCTGCCGGTACCTGAATTCGATGGCACGCTTCACGCTTCACGCTTCACGAGCGACGAGACTATTGTTGTTCAGGGCATAATTGATATACTGGTTCGAACGCCACAGGGTTTACTGGTTATAGATTTCAAAACGGACAATATAACTGCCGAACAGGTCCCTGACCGCACGCGACTTTACCACCGGCAGTTGGAGCTTTACGGCCGGGCCGCTGAAGCGATTATGAAGACCAAAGTTACTTGCAAATGGTTGTATTTCCTGACACCAGGCTGTGCAATTGAAATTTAGTATATAGCGGATGATAGATAGAAGAAGCGAATAGTTGTTAGTGAGCACTTTCAAAATGGGAGGCATTCAATGACAAAGAAAAAGAAACACGTCAGGGGAGCTTGGTCAGCCGATGAGATCAGGTTAGTAAAGAAACTATTTCCGAGCGAAGGCCCAGGACCGGTAGCAGAGAAACTTGGGTGTTCTGTGCCGGCGGTGAAGCAGAGAGCCTATACAATGGGGCTTACAATGGAGGGATTTCGCCATTGGTCAGCGGATGACGTTGGGCTGCTTAGGAGATTGTACCCCACGGCAGACTCAAAAAAACTGGCCGAGAAACTTGGACGGCCTTTGTCAGCGGTTAGACAGAGGGCATACGATATGGGGCTTACGAAAGCAAGATACCGCCTTTGGTCAGCCGAAGAACTTAAGCTGCTCAAAAAACTGTATCCGCGTACAAGAACGAAGGATATAGCCGACAAAATGGGCCGGTCTTTGACAGGGATACGATATAAAGCAAAAGAACTGCAGCTAAAAAAAGTAGATCAGCGGATTGCAAAGAGTTGGTCAAAGAATGATGTCAAGCTGCTTAAAAAACTGTACCCGATAAAAAGCCGACAGGAAGTGGCCGCTCAGCTTGGCCGGTCTTTATCGGCGGTAATGAACAAAGCACATCAAGTAGGACTTAAAAAAACCACATAGATTCTTGATTCTCGATTCTTGTCATTCCGCACTCGATGCGGAATCCATACACGAGATACGACATACGATATACGAGTCGGATTTTTTCATTGAAAAAGCCGACTTAATAGTGTAGATTCCACGCAGCCGAGCAGCCAAACGAGACATCTTGGATTTGTGGTTCAGAGTAGGACGTGGAAAGAAGAAAAAGGAGGCCGAAGCTGTAAATAAATTCGTATAGCGTAACTCTGCCACAAAAGCACCTAGGCCCCAAATTTTCCCAGAATCGAATCAAAAAAAGCTTTCAGAGTTTTTCCATATAACTTCCACCGCCAGCTTTCCTTTTCGGGTTTGCCAAGAGTACCCTTCTGCTCCGGCTCTGCTGGCTCTTGCTTACTGGACATCATATCTGCCAAATATGAGCAGACATCTGCACACCAGTCGAGGATTGCAAACAAGGCATCATCTTTTGTGATTGGTACTTTCGGTATATCGAGGCCTGGATTATTTTCGAGGATTTTTGTGCGGATTCTGATAGCGACACGCTGAGCCTCATAACGGGATAGTCTTCTGTTGTAAGAGGTTTCTGTTGCTTTTATTGCGTCCAGATAAGAATTGATTGCTTTGGTAAGCGCTTTAGGCGTCCTTACTTCGTGGAGGTTTTTTAGTAAATCCCGAAGTTCCTTGCTATCCAGACGGCATAAGATTCTTACCTCTGGGTGATACGATGACTCGACTGAAGCCTGTTTTGGTTTGGGTCTTGTTTTCTTGTGTTTCATCTTGTCTACCCTTTTCAATCCCTCACAGCCAACCGCCCGCTCGATGTGCCTGATTTCGGCCTTTTCCATACCCGTAATTTTACACTATTTTGCCTCAAAAGGCAATATTTTTCCCTCTTTTCCCTTGACAGACACCAGTCAAAAGATGTAAACTATATGATGGTTTTGGAGGGAGCTAAACACCACAAAAAATAAGTAGTATGCGGATTGTCATTATTTGAGTCTGTGCAGACCTTGCAATGGTATCTCTGGTCGCAAGATGCACGATGTAGTAGTGTCCTTTTTATTGCGCTGCAAAGCAATAACGATTTTTTTGAGGAGACCGTGATGACAATACAATTCTATTAGCTTGTGCCACAGGTAGCTCAATTTTCGCAGGATTTCATTGGGTTTGTATCGGTACGCAATGTGCGAGCCGAGAAATGTTAACAATTTTTTGGAGAATGGAAAGATGAAAACGAAAAGTATGACAATTTGGGTGATGGTTTTAGTTCTGTGTGTGAGTAGTTCTCAAGTAATGGCCTGGATTCAGTACAACGATGGTGGAACACACGATATTACCACCACAATCAATGACGATGTATGGGTTGATTGGGACTCGCCCGGCGTGGGGACTACAGTAAACATGCTTGAAGGAGGAAGCATAGCTGATACCCTGAAAGGCTTCGAGGACAGCATCATAAACATTCTGGGTGGGTCGATAGGCCACGAGCTTTACAGCCATGATTCCAGCCGGTTAAATATCTCCGGCGGAACAATAGGAGGCCAACTTCACAGCAGCGATTTCAGCCAAGTAGATATATCTGGTGGCTTAATAGCCTTCCAACTTTCTATCTACGGTTCCAGCCAAGTAAATATCTCCGGTGGAACAATAGGATACCGTTTTTACAGCAGCGATTCCAGCCAAGTCAATATCTCCGGCGGGTCGATAAAACTCTTTGAACTCCGCGATTCCAGCCAAGTCAATATCTCCGGCGGGTCGATAGGAGAAAATCTGCTGCTTTCGGAGAATGCAGTTCTAACGATAGACGGCTCGGATTTTGCCGTTGATGGCCAGTCTGTCGATGATGGCAAGATTACAAGTATAACTGGTGGCCCCAATCACAGTGAACCTTACAGACATCTAACCGGCATATTAGCCAACGGTGATTTGCTTGATAATGATTTCCGTATTGGTCACGATGCCTCAATCGTCCTTGTTCCCGAACCGGCCACGCTCTTACTGCTCGGCTTGGGTGCGGTGATGGTGAGAAGAAGAAAGCGCTAAAGTCTTTTACGAGACGTTGAGATGAAACGTTGGTTTGCAGATATGACAAGATGGATTGTTGCAATGGCAGCGGCTACACGCTTTTGGATAGTGATGGAAAAAAACAATAGACGGTTACATTTTAGGGGGTTGTTGCAAAGAACTTCAGAATGTTATGTTCGGCATAAAAGGAGAAATAAACTATGAGCCTTGTTCTCACAATTCTTAGCTGGATTATCTGGAGTGTCGCACTCGGACTCTCTTTGAGTTTTCTGTTGTATAAATCACCTGAACCCGCTGTGCATCACTATATGAAGCGATATGGTCTTCTGGCTGGTTTGGGTGTTCTTGCCACTATAATCACTGACCTGTCCAAATTTCATTTGCTGTGGTGGTTGCCTGCCACCTATCTGTTCAATATCCTTCTATTCCACCTTTGGTTGCGAAGGTGTGCAAAGGAAGTCGAAAAGAAATGGCAAAAACTGGAGCAAGAAACGAAGTAGTACACAGTCTCATTTGAGAAATAGCGACCAACAAAAACAATATAAAATCAATCAATCTACCATTGTAGATAACAATCTCCCACTTCTTAATTTGGAGAAAATTTTCACGCTACCACCCTAACAATAAAAACTCGGGGGGCGGGGGGGGGGGGGGGGGGGAGGGGG
>JAUWAY010000029.1 GCA_030601845.1 Phycisphaerae bacterium | reverse complement strand
GTGCTCTTTTTTGAGCCGAAAGAACTAAAAATTGGGCGAAAAACGCTGTTTTTACAAGGAAAATAGAATCTTCTAAAGAATAGTTGTTGACAGACGATACTATATATAGTACTATTTGCTTGGGAAATGAAGAAGAAAAAGTGTATCATTCTCCTACCGACGTACTACAACGATGGCAACGGAGTGCCAACCGCAGTGCTCACTGGCATTCGGCGTGAAATCGACGAAGTATTTGATGGGCATACAATTGCAGGTACTGTCGAGGGGACATATAAAATGGCTGACGGTAGTATGGCGACTGACAAGTCTTGGGAAATATGGGTGGCCGTTGATCCAGATAAGATCGACTTGTTAAGGAAGTTAACGAGCCGTTTCGCACGAATCCTTAAGCAAGAAACGATTTATTTTGAGATGACCAATTCTGAAGTGGAATTCATTGGACCAGAACGAGAAAGTGAGGGTGGGTAGTGCCTATGGGAAAAGATGTATTAAGAGAGGCAGAACGATTGGCGCGGTCGCTGAGAACTTGGGCAGACCTTTCGAATGCCCTATTCGATCCGATGGAAGGATTGGTTGCGCGGTCGTTCCCTGCGCTTGATGAAAGAAAGGAGTTTAGAAAGTCGCATATATACGAGCAGTTGCACACGCTTGTAGAGAAGAAGATGGAAGCGACGGGTGTTATTGCAGGGGCAACCCCCAAGAAAAGCGGGAAGTTTGTCGTTAGATTACCACGGTCACTTCACGCGGCGCTAGAAGGGGAAGCAGAATCGGAAGGAACCAGTCTCAACCAACTTGTAGTGGCGAAGTTAGCAGTACAACTGGATAACCTTGCGGGAGGAAGATTAGGTAGTATGATTCAGGCTTTTGGTGAAGTCCGAGAGGGATACTCAGCTGATCGGGTAATTGCAGACCCTCAAGTAAACCGAAGGTTTTTACGACGATGCAGAGAGCTGGGACTCTCAGGGACGGATTACGATCTGAATTGGGCGCTTATGAACGCAAGGAAGAAGGGGGACCTTTCTCATCTGCCAAAAACGAGGCGGTATACTGTAAGGGAGATTGATGAGTTTGAATACGGTAGTGAGATGGCTGTGAGGTTTCTACAACAAGAAAGAAGCGTTTCGTTGGATCGAATAATCTGTGATCCTGAGTTGGCTGAGGAATTCGATGGGTACGCGTCGAAATTGGCACCAGGATTTAGTCCTCTTCAGTACCGCTGGGGAGCGTTGCGAATACGAAAGGCAGGGCGGTTGGGTAGTAAAGCAGACAGTGTTTATGAAGTCCCGCAGTTGGAGGCTTTGGGAAAGGTAGCATCGCTGAGATTAGGAAAAGTGTCCGAAATCGGGGGCTTGTATCTCTTTTCGAGTGAGAAGGAGCGTGTATTTTTGGGACAAACAGACAATTTGCATCATCGAATAGAAAAGCACATGGAGGTTAGTGCATCTCGTGGTTTACCGAATTGGCTGTGGAATACGAAGAAACAACCTCTTGACATTTCTGTTGCTGAGTTGCCTAGTTTAACTCGAAGCATCCGACAAAGAATAGAAGTTTTGCTAGTGAAGAGGTGGAAGCCTTTGCTAAACATCACAAGGGTTGCATAAGGTTGGGTCCGGAAGTTGTACTACGCCTTTATGGCTAATATAATTTTGGGTTGAGAAAGAATGGTACTTAGGCCGCCGGTTAAGTGGCATGGTGGGAAATATTACTTGGCGAAGCGCATTGTCTCTCTGTTTCCTCCGCATCGAATTTATTTAGAGGCTTTTGGCGGTGCTGCTTCTGTGTTATTGAACAAGCCTCCTGTAGAAGTGGAGGCGTATAACGACCTTGATTTGAAGATAACTCGGCTGTTTCGGGTTTTGCAAAACGAAGGTCGGCAATTCGTAGAGCGCCTTCAATTTGTTCCGTACAGCGAATATGAGTTTGAAAGCGCTGCGCATTACCCGGATGGTGCCTCAGATTTGGATAAGGCTGTATGTGATTTTATCAGATGGAGACAATCTTTTGGAGGTAGAGGGGCAACATGGAGTTACACAACAAAAAGGGCTCGCGGTGGAATGGCAGGAGATGTTAACGCTTGGTGGACTGCAATAGATCAACTGCCTGAGATAATAGAGAGGCTACGGCGTGTACAACTCCTGTCGCAACCTGCATTAGAGGCGATACGTCGCTTTGATCATCCTGAAGCTTTAATATATTGCGATCCGCCCTATGTGCATGAGACACGTGCACCTAATAGCAGGCATGTGTACGGAATAGAAATGACAGAGGAAGAACATTACGAACTTGGAGAAGTACTGAAGGTGTGCGTTAGCAAGGTAGTTATTAGTGGGTACCCTTCGGCATTATATGCAGATATATTCAGATTGTGGCGTCGAGTCGAGTTCGATATAGCGAATCATGCGGCCGGAGGGCGAAAGAAGTCACGTAAACGCGAAACGCTGTGGCTGAACTGGTAAGCGCGCGAGAGCAGTGAGCAGCGAGATGCGCTGGCTGGAGGGGGGTTTCAATTTGCTATTTGCAATTTACAATCCTTCGGCCTTGCTGGGGCCAGGTTTAGAATATAGAATATAGAATATAGAATTTAGAATTGAGAATTGAGAATTTAGAATTATGCCCTGCGCCTTTTGAGCAGCGCCAGGCCGCCCAGGCCGAGCAGCAAGAGCGTTGCAGGTTCAGGTATATAGGTATCCGGGGTCAGAATTTTGTGAAGCGGAGCACCCGAACCATCAACTGGTATTCCGGTATAGTCATGCAAATTAACAACTGTTATGCCGATGTCGGTATTATATGCATAAGCAACCGGAGAACCGCCGTCTTTAGCGTAAAAGTCGCCCCACATCGGTTCGCGGTTGGCGTCGAATTCGACATAAGTCTGGTCGCCTGTCAGGTTGATTTTAATCCCAAATATTGACTCGCCTATCGGAAAGCCCGGATTGCCGGGAGCCGGTCCAAAAGTGCCAAACTCCAATTCTACGTTATCGCTGAAGTTATATAAATCTTCTTGTTCAATGTTCTCAGAGAGCGGCAGAATCAAGTGGCTTACTGCATACTTTTCAAGCGGTTCCTCGTCTTCTGTGCTGAACGTATACTTGTAATGCCAGCTCAGGTCCAGGTTTTGGCTGATTTCCCAGTCGAGACGAAAGCCTCCTCCATCAGGCGGTGAGGCCCAGCCGCCGGCGGCGACCATACCATCTACATCTGGTGTTGACAGAAAGCCCATCAATGTTGCTGATGCGGATTGGGCAGATAAGAAAACGATTGAAAGTGTTAACAGAACACATACCCTTCCCTTGTTAGAACTTTTCATCCCTGTTCCTCACTGTGAAATTTTATAGTTGCTCAATCAGTCTTATAGCAACCAATGCGGACAAATTCAGCAATAATATACGAATGATGGCCCGCTTCTACTGTTCCCTTTTGGCTGAATCCTTGCCTATGTACCCACCCATACCTTGAGATAATGCGTACGTATTCTATGGGTTAAGGCTGAAAAAGTCAAGGCAAAACTATTAATATTCGTTATAATATTTCCTTATATCTTTTATTCGTATATACCACGACTTATTAATCCCTGTTTTCTACCCTCAACTGGCGATTCACACTTCACGATATACGCTTCACGAGATACGAATCCGAGTCACGAGCGACGAACATCGAGTATCGAGAGCGGTTTCTAATAAATAAGTTCAACTTTTGGATTCGCCTTCGGTGAAACGGCAGGTAAGGCCCAGTAAAACTGGGGGCGAAATAAATTACTTGCTTTACCGCTTCATTACTGTCGCGGCTCTGTGGTATCGTTTTCTTCTCCGCTGGCTTTCGGTCGCGGGTCTGTTGTATCGTTTTCTTCTCCGCTTCATTACTGTCGCGGCTCTGTGGCATCGTTTTCTTCTCCGCTGGCTTTCGGTCGCGGCTCTGTGGTATCGTTTTCTTCTCTAAAAGGGCAAAAAAACCGAGTTGGCAGGGATAAAAATTGCCGAAAGTATTTGACAGAAGCCGGTTGGTTTTGTACAATTGTTTTTGTATTTGTGTGAAAACACGCAAATACGGCCCTGAGACGCCCTTGCGATAGGGTGGTTACGGGATTATAGGTAAGGCCTGAATCTTCGGGTTATTCGGTTGCCCTTTTGGGAAAGGGCGATTGGCTTCCCGGAAGGGTCTTGTAAACTGTAATTTACTGGAATAATGTGTAGCGTTTATCAGGAAAGGTGTAAAAATGAAGTCCAAACCTCGCATTTCGGCTAAATCAGCCAAACAATCCTCAATAAAAACAGGCGCACAAATAATCGTCGATACGCTTATTGAACAGGGTGTCGATACGATGTTTGGCTATACCGGCGGTGTGGTGCTGCCTTTGTTCGACAGATTATACGATGCGCCGATTCGTTTTATAAACCCGCGTCACGAGCAGGGCGGCTGCCATATGGCTGATGCCTATGCCCGTGCCAGTGGAAAAGTTGGCGTTATGGTAGCGACCAGCGGACCCGGTGCGTGCAATCTGGTTACCGGCCTTGCTACGGCGATGATGGATTCGATTCCGGTGGTCGCCCTTACCGGGCAGGTTCGCACGGAGCTTATCGGAAACGATGCCTTTCAGGAGGCCGACACTACCGGCATTACCCGTCCTGTTACGAAATACAACTGTATTGTTAAGGACGTCAAGGACCTGGCCCGCACCATCCGGGAAGCATTTCATATTGCTTCAACGTCTCGGCCGGGCCCGGTGCTGATTGATATTCCGGTTGATGTTGAAGTGGCTGAGTGTAGTACCGATGGGCCGGTGGGGATGAAGCTGCCGGGATATCGCCTTCGCACCAAAGGGCACGCAAGACAGATAGAAATGGCAGCAAAAGCAATAAATAACTCCCACAAGCCGGTGCTTTATGTCGGCGGCGGGGTTATTAGCGCAAACGCATCCGATGAATTAAGGGCTGTGGCACAGAAAGCACATCTGCCGGTAACGATGACCCTTTTAGGATTGGGCAGCTACGACCAGAGTAGACCCGAATCTCTGGATATGTTAGGGATGCATGGGGCTGCCTATGCTAATTACGCCGTGCAGGAATGCGATTTGTTGATTGCGGTAGGAGCTCGATTCGATGATAGAGTTACCGGAAAGCTCAAAACCTTTGCTCCGAATGCGAAGATAATCCATATCGACATCGACCCGGCCAGCATATCCAAGAACGTCCACGTTGATATACCTGTTGTCGGTGATGCCAAAGTTATCCTCGCTGAGCTGGTTAAGCAAGTTCAGCGCCGTGAGAGAAAGAGCTGGTTCAAGAAGATTGCCGAATGGAAGGAAAAGTTTCCATTTAGCTATGACAGAAACTCATCGACGATTAAGCCGCAGTATGTTGTCGAGGAGATTTGCCGTCAGTCCAAGGGGGAGGCGATTGTTACGACGGGCGTTGGCCAGAACCAGATGTGGGCTGCTCAGTTTTACCGATTCAGCAAGCCCAGGCAGCTTATAAGCTCCGGCGGACTTGGGACAATGGGATATGGTCTGCCGGCTGCCATAGGTGCCCAGGTAGCTAAACCGGACGCGACCGTTATTGATATCGACGGCGACCACAGTTTCAATATGACGATGACAGAGCTTAGCACGGCGGTTGAGCACAATTTGCCGATAAAGGTCTGTATCCTGAACAACGGATATATGGGAATGGTTCGGCAGTGGCAGGAGCTTTTCTATAATAAGCGTTATTCCAAGACTTACCTGTCCAATCCCGATTATGCAACCGTGGCCCGTGCATTGGGTGCGGTTGGGGAAACTGTCGATAAAAAAACCGATGTGCCTAAAGCGGTCAAGGCGATGCTGGGCCAGAAGAGCCCGTGCGTTGTTGACTTTCGAGTCGAACGGGAAGAAAATGTTTTGCCGATGGTTCCAGCCGGAAAAAGTCTAAATGAGATGCATGGGCTTGATATATTGGAAAGGTTGGTATAAAAGTTGATAGTTCGTAGTTGTTAGTTCATAGACTACTAACTACGAACCACGAACTATGAACTAAGGACAAAATTATGAAGCATATAATAAGTGCGTTGGTTGAGAACAAGCCGGGGGTTCTGGCGCATGTTGCGGGGATGTTTGCCGCGCGGGCGTTTAATATTGATTCGCTTGCAGTTGGCCGAACCGAGGACCCGGAGTTGAGCCGAATGACGATTGTTGTTATAGGCGATGACAGGGTTGTTGAGCAGGTTCGCAAACAGTTAGCCAAGATTGTTCCAGTTGTTAAGGTTCAGGATTTTGCGGGTCAGCCGATGGTGGCCCGGGATTTGATGCTTATATCCATTTCGGCGCCGCCGGAGAAGCGGCCTGAAGTGCTTTCGCTGATAGAGATGTTTAAGGGTAAAGTTGTGGACATCGGACCAAAGTTGCTTATGGTGGAAGTCAGCGGGCCGGAGGTCAAGATTGAGGCCTTCATTAATGCGTGCAAGCCGTATGGTATTAAGAGCATGGCCAGAACTGGGACGATTGCAATGCCGCGGCAGGAAAAACCAGAGCCGTGAACCCCGCCCCTCCGAGGGGCGGGGTGAATGAGTTTATCCGGCCCCTCCAAGGGGCGGGATTCATGTGGAGAGCCGTAGATGCGTTGGCTCATCCACACGTTTACTTATCTACTATAACGCGGATTTCCCATATGAAGTCGTGCAAAAAATCAAGAATTTGATAGTATAGAGTTAATGTTTTTCTTGCATTTTGTATTTATCCGGCGATGATAAAATAAACGGTGTTGTGAAACATAATAATGGGCTCTAAGAAAATAATAAAGAGTAACATTATATGAGCAAACGAAAGGCATTTACGCTAATAGAACTTTTGGTGGTAATTGGCATCATTGCGTTACTGATGGCGATATTGATGCCCGCGCTGCAGCGGGTAGGTAGGCAGGCAAAGGCGGTTGTCTGCATGTCGAACCTGAGGCAATGGGGTACTGCTTTTGCGATGTATACGGGGGATAGCGAGGGCAAATTCTTCCAAGGAACGTACAACAAGAGGAAACGGATAGGGAGATTGTGGGCTGATAAGCTTGAGCCGTATGTCGGCAAGGATTTCGATGACTTCTGGTGCTGTCCGATGGCCAATACACCCACACATGAGCGGAATGGAGATAGAGATATCAGGCAAAAGACAAATAGAGCCACCAATCCCTGGCGTGCCTGGGGCAAGCCCAAGCTGTACAAGCCCTTTTACAACGTCTCGCCTCATCTGTATACAAGCTATGGGCTAAATCGCTGGGTCCGTAATTGCAAAGAAAAGAAGAAATCGGAATGCTGCGACAAGAAGAAAAATTTCCGACTTTCAAATCATTGGAAGAGTACTAACGTTAGTAGTGCAGGTAGCATACCACTGTTTCTTGATATGAGGACCCGCGGCAAGATGGGTGCTCACCCCAGGCACCAAGACTCAGCTTCCAAGAATCGTAGCGGCGGAGGCAGCGGCGAAATGAGGTACTTCTGTATAGACCGACACAACGGGACAATAAACGGCATTTTTCTGGATTTCTCTGCCAGCAAGATCGGACTTAAACAGTTGTGGCGGCTTAAATGGCATCAACAATTCGACACAAGCAAAGGACCGAAGCCAAATTTAGCTTACCCTGCAGGCTGGCCGAATTGGATGAAACAGCTTAAAGAGTACTGAAAAAGGGTCTCTCCTTCAACTTAGTTCAGGACAAGCTCACGCGACAAAGAGCGTTTTTTGTGGGTCTTTGAAAGATTGAGCATTAACCGGAAAGGGCCGGTTTCAAGGACCGGCTTCTTTTATTTGTTCAGCAGGTTCGAAGTCGAATCATTCGCAATAAATTCTTTGCCTGACAGGAAGGGTTTAATATAATTGAGAACCTATGTGATTTGGTGGCTAACCCAGCCCTTCGGAAGGGCGGGCTGAAATAAGAGTCGCCATTTGGAAATTAAAAAATAACAAAAGCGTATAGCGTTTAGCGTATTCGCTATAACTATCCGCTAATCTTTAGAGGACAAATAGTATGGCAGCGAAAATTTATTACGAAAAGGATGCATCGATAGATGCGTTAAAAGGCAAGAAGGTAGCGGTTATTGGTTATGGCAGCCAGGGCCACGCCCACAGTCTGAATTTGCGAGATAGCGGGATAGAAGTAGCGGTGGCTGAGCTGGAAGAGACGGACAACTTTAAGCTGGCGACCGAGCATGACTTTGCGCCGTCAGATATAAAGACCGCTATGGATGGCGCAACGCTGGTTATTGTAACCGTGCCGGACGAGGTCCAGGCCAAAGTTTACAAGGAGGCAATCGGCCCCAATCTGGTGGCGGGACAGACGCTCGGTTTTTGTCACGGCTTTAATATCCATTTTAAGTATATTGTGCCGCCGGAAGATGTGAACGTGGTGATGATTGCACCAAAAGGGCCCGGCCATTTGGTTCGCAGTGAATTTGTCAAGGGAGGCGGCGTGGCGAACCTGATAGCTGTCCAGCAGGATGCGACCGGCAATGCTAAGGCAATTGCCCTTGCCTGGGCAAACGGGATAGGCGGTGCCAGAGCGGGGATTATTGAGACTACGTATAAGGAAGAGACTGAGACGGACCTGTTTGGCGAGCAGTGTGTTCTCTGCGGCGGTCTTACCTCACTTATAAAAGCCGGTTTTGAGACATTAGTGGAAGCCGGGTATCAGCCGGAGATAGCTTACTTCGAGTGTATGCACGAGGTGAAGCTTATAGTCGACCTTATGTATCAGGGAGGGATGAGCTATATGAGATATAGTATATCCAACACCGCTGAGTATGGTGATCTAACCCGTGGGTCAAGGATTATCAGCGAGAAAACCAAAGAAGAAATGAAAAAAATACTTGAGGAGGTTACATCAGGAAAATTCGCCAAAGAATGGGTGGATGAATACCAGGGTGGATTGAAAAAATTCAAAGAGCTATATCAAAAAGACTATAGCTGTCAACTGGAAACAGTTGGGAGAAAATTGCGCAAAATGATGAAGTGGATCGATGTGAAAGAAGTCTAATGAAATAATGAATACCTGATGGGTGGATGAGGAATGACCGGTCAACCATAATGATAGGGAGAAATTTGATGAGAGCAACAGGACTATTAGTGGTTGTTTGCTGTTGTGGATTGTGTGGCTGTGGTGTTGCGGGGCGCTCCGAGGCCCGCCCTTCGGAAGGGCTGGCCGAGGCGAAAAAGCCCTCATTTGAAAAGCAGCTTTCGGCAAGCTATCACCAGACGGAGCTGAAGATAAGTAATTCGGCGGATGTGCTGGCCACGATTCATAGATTGGAGTATGAGATGCTTAGCCATAGTAAAAGTGTTGTCGCTTCGTTAGGGCAGAATCAAAAGGACTACAAGACGTGGTTCAATATGGTCGCCTTTGACGAGAATACACTTACTGCAAAGCGAAAGTACTTTTTTGTAGTAGACGAGAGCCCCAAAACCTGGCTGGGTAAGCCCAGGCGAGGCCTTATGTTTGACAGCGAAATGGTATTGGAAAGGGAGGTGCTTGATAAGCCCTGCGCAGGCGAAAGCGACAGGCAAGTCGTAATACTGAGGCAGGTCTCAAAGAACGTTCGTAACGATATAGGTCAGCTTGCCCAGGACAATGAGATGCTTGGTATTTGCGGGATGCTTATCAATCAGGTATTGGAGACAGTTTTGCAAAAATTGCAAGCGTCACCTGTGCCGGCAACAAAGCTAAGCGATGCCGGCGGTTTTAATTTCGACCATATGACACTCGGCAACGGCAGGATTCAGATGGTTGTTACCGACGATATTGTAAAGGTAAAAATCAGGTTAGGCGGGCCTTACAATTGATTATTTATTATGGATAACTGAGTCTGGTCTAAAAAGTCCAAGTATATGAATTATAGCAAAATTAAGAGCCTCTATTGGCTCAATAACGCCGATTTAAGGCGACAGTTTTGCCGTAAAACACCTTTTTAGAGCGGACTCATAACTGATTATTGAAAAAGGCATTTTCTTAATTCGGCTTATAGACGAAAAAAAATAATCAATAGGAAATAATCAATTAAAAGAGTGGGTCTGTAAGCCGAGTTCTGTATCCCCGCCATGATTGGCGGGGCGGCGGCCATTTATCTTGACCAACTGTTACCAGTTAGCTCTCCCGATACATCGGGAAGCGACCTACCCGCTGTTATTTGCCCGGGCCGAGCAACAGCTTGCTTGGTCTTGCAGGCGGTGGGGTTTGCCCTGCCAGCGCCGTCACCGACGCTGCGGTGCGCTCTTACCGCACCATTTCACCATTGCCTGTATCCCAAAAATTGGGCTCATCGGCTGTGTAGTTTCTGTGGCACTTTCCCGCGGGTTTCCCGGCTCCCGTTTTACAATTTTTAGCAAAACGGGAACCAGCCCCGGGTGGCCGTTAACCACCACCGTGCCCTGTCCTGCTCGGACTTTCCTCCCCCGCCGTTTTGCTTCGCAAAAGCGAAGCAGCGGGGGCGACCGCCCGACCCACTCTTTTAATTGATTATTTACTATTGATTATTTACTATTTTTCAACTACGAATCATTATACCAAAAGTTCACTTTGTTGTCCACCCTACCTTTTAATTGTGGTATAATATTATTACTATGAAAGTTATAAGGAATCATACAACCTTAAAAAAAATGACCAAGGATGATGATTGTTTCGTAAACGCATCACCCCAGCAGCGCGTTTCCTTTATATGGGAACTTACCGCTGAATTATGGTCATTGAAGGAAAAAAAGCGCGTTGAACAAAGATTACAAAGGAATGTTACAAATCTTATCCGAACTAAAGAGCCGGCGGGCCGAGAAAAAGATAAGCTTGATGCAAAATATTTACGCCAGAATCACGATGCCTGATGTGATAACCATTTGTTTACAGTTCTCTTGAAATTTCGATATGTTTTTTGAAGTGCTCATCGTCGGTGTTGGGGAAATCGCTTCTAAAATGCACGCCTCGGCTTTCCTGACGCTGCTCGGCTGCGTGGGCCATAAGCAGACAAACGGTGAGCATATTCTGGCATTCCCAGCCCTGCTGCCCATCAAAGATTTTGTCCATCACGTACCGCTGCCAGAATCTGATAATTTCCTGGGCCTCTATGAGCGGCTGGGCCCTTCTGGTGATGCCGACATTTCGCCACATAAGGGCCCGGAGTGAGTTTGTAACATCGGCGGCATCCAGACGGGTGCGGTCTGAATGCGGAATCTGATATTTAATTGGAGGGTGTTTCAGACCGGAGACACCGGCTTTTTTGTGCCGGGACGCAGATTGACCGGCTGTTTTGCCGAGAACCAGTCCTTCGAGAAGGGAATTGCTGCCGAGCCGATTTGCGCCGTGCAGGCCGGTAGCGGCTATCTCGCCACAGGCGTAAAGATTTTTGATGCTTGTTTTCGCTGTGCTGTCGGTCTTCACGCCACCAATCATATAATGTGCGCTGGGTCGGACGGGGATCTGGTCCCGGCTTACATCTATGTCGAAACTTTCGCAGAGTTCGAAAATCTGCGGAAATCTTTTGGAAAAATGCTCTTTATTGAAGTTCCGAACATCCAGATAGACATGCGTTGATTTGGTTTTCAGCATTTGGGCAAGGATGGCCCGGCTGACGATGTCACGCGGTGCAAGCTCGGCGGATTCGTGATATTCTTTCATAAAGCGTTGGCCTTTATTATCCACGAGTGTGGCACCCTCGCCGCGGAGTGTTTCGGTAATCAAGGCTCGTGAGGCACCTGCGATATAAAGTGTTGTTGGGTGAAATTGCAAAAACTCCAAATCCTGCAGTACGGCCCCGGCCCGGTAGGCCATAGCAATGCCATCGGCGGTTGCAACCTGGGGGTTGGTGGTCTCGCGATAGAGTCTGCCTGCTCCTCCGGTCGCCAGGATTGTGTTTGCAGCCCAGATTATCTGGCCGCCATGCTCATCCTGACCAACTATTCCTATGCACTCGTTGTCGTCGTTGGTGAGCAAATCGATTGCGTAAAAGTTTTCTAATATTTTTATATTCGGGTTTTGCCTTACTTTTTTTATGAGTGTCTCTGCAATTATACGTCCTGTTTCATCGCCGTGAGCGTGGGCAATACGAGGGTGGGTGTGGCCTCCTTCAAGCGTGATGGCGATTTGGCCGTCGATTAGGTCAAACTTCGCACCCCAGCGAAGCAGCTGCTCTATGAGCTGCGGCCCCTGGCGAATGACCAAGTCGACTAAACTTTCGTCGCATATCCCACAGCCGGTGTTAAGCGTGTCGGTTATGTGTGATTCAAAGGTGTCTGTTTTCTCAAGCACCGAAGCGATGCCGCCCTGGGCTTTGTAGGTGTTACTATCTTTTAGGGTGCCTTTGCAGACAACGGTGACGTTGCAGTGCTTAGCTGCTTCGATAGCGGCACGAAGTCCTGCGATGCCGGTTCCAATCACCAGGAAGTCGGTAAAAAGCTGCTGCGTTGGGATAGAATCGATATTTACCAGATAGCGTCTAAATTCCGGCTGGCCAGTCATATTTTTAGTCCTTAGTTCGTAGTTTGCGTCTCGTGGGTCGTGATTCGATTCACCCTGTTATGATACCTGAACTTCCGGTTTTTGGAAACCGGTAATTCTGTGAATTTACAGGGATGTTGTAGAAATTGATGTTTTTGCAGGTGGTAGTCTTTATTGCCTCTGAGCCAATTTTGGCCAGTCACAGTCCATCAGGGAGGGGACAATCATTTCTCCCGGATTCGGTTCTTCGATATCAACGGCCTCATCAAAAGGCACAATCGAGAGTATGTTTACGCCGCTGCATTGGGTTATTACTTCCGGGGCGGTGTTTTCAGCCACCGTTGCTTCGCTAGCGCTGTAATTGTTAATCACTACGCCGGCGATTTTCAGCTCTGCAGCGCGGATGCAGTCAATTGTCATAAGTGTGTGGTTTATCGTGCCCAGGTTTGGGCGGGCAACTATCACTACGGGCAGAGCGAATTCGACTGCCAAATCCAGCAGGTCAAACTCTGCCGTTAAGGGCACACGCACGCCGCCGATGCCTTCGACGATACTCAAGTCGCTGTTTTGGCATATATCTTTATAAGCGGCTGCTATTTTGTCGAAGTTTATTGGCCGAGCTTCCTGAGCAGCGCTTACAATAGGTGCTGCGGGGGTGACATAGCCAACCGGGGTTATTGTGGAAAGTGACAGGTTGCTGTTTGCACAATGAGCTAAGAATTCGGTATCGTGGCTGACCAGTCCCTCCCAGCTTCGGTGGCAGCCGGTGGCGATTGGCTTGAATACGCCGACCTTCAGGCCCTGCTCGGTTAGAATTCTGGCGATGGCACCGGCTATTAATGTCTTGCCAACGCCGGTATCGGTGCCGGTTACAAAAAGGCCGGCCGCTTTGGGCAGGTTCAGGTTAATCGGCATTTTTCGTCTCTTGTGATTCGATACACAATTCACACATCACGAATTATTTTCGGTAAATCGTTCTCGATTGAATGCAATATAATGTTAAGCAGTTTTTCGAGCAAGTCTGGCTTGATAGCAACCGGCGGCATTACCACGACACAATCGCCTAACGGCCGAAGCATAACACCGGCTGGTCGCATCGACGAACAAAGTTTGGAACCGATTTTCTGCTCCGGGGAAAAAGATTCTTTGCTGGATTTGTCCTTCACGATTTCGATTGCACCCATCAGGCCGCACTGACGGGCCTCGCCGACGAACGGCAACTCCGCAATCTTTGCGAAGTATTGCTTCATTAGTTCAATTTTGGCGGGCAGGGATTCGATTAGCCGGTTTTGCTCGAACAGCTCCAGCGAGGCCAGCGCCGCCGTACAGGCCAGGGCGTTGCCTGTATATGTATGGCCGTGATAGAAGGTTTTGTATTCGCTGATTGGACCGAGGAAGGCGTCGAAGATTTGCCCGGTGGTTAGTGTTGCCGCCAGCGGCAGGTATCCTGCCGTAATTGCTTTGCCCAGGCACATAATGTCGGGGTTGACTGTCTCATTTTCACAGGCGAACATTTTGCCGGTCTTGCCGAAGCCGGTTGCAACTTCATCGGCGATTAGAAGCACGCTATATTTTTTTGTCAATTGCCGGACGCTTGTCAGGAATCCCTGCGGGTGGACAATTATCCCGCCTGCGCCCTGCACAAGCGGCTCGATTATGACCGCTACTATCTGGTCGCAGCGGGTTTTTAGGATACCTTCTATTTTATCGAGCGTGTATTTGGCGCAATCTTCTTTACTCCCATCGAAACGGTATGGATGCGGTGCGGGGACAAAGAAGGCCTCAAACAGCAAAGGCCGAAATATCGAGCGAAACGTTTTAATTCCACCCACACTCACCGAGCCGATAGTGTCACCGTGGTATGAACTTTCCAGGGCGATGAATTTAGTTCGGTTTTTCTCGCCGGTATTTTGAAAGTATTGGTAGGCCATTTTCAGGGCGATTTCGACGGCTGTTGCTCCGCTGTCGGAATAGAATACTTTTTGCAGACCGGGTGGGGTTATCCGAACAAGTTTCTCGGCTAACTCGATGGATTTGGTCTGGCCCAGCCCTAACAGAGTACTATGTGAGACCTTGTCGGTTTGCGCCTTTATTGCGTCATCGATTTTTTTTACTCTATGGCCGTGGACGTTGCACCAGAGCGAACTTACGCCATCGATATAGCGGTTGCCTTCGGTATCGATGAGGTAGAAACCCTCGGCCGAGTCGATTATTACCGGCTGGGATTTGAGCCAGTCGGCCATTTGCGTAAACGGGTGCCAGATACATTTTTTATCCAGCTCAATCAGTTTTTTCGTCAGTTGATTTGTTTTTGTCATTTTGTTTTGAGCTCTCATTGGAGTCTTGCTCGCCGGGGTCCTGTGGGGCTTCGGCCTCTTTACGACTCAAGACGACTTTTGCGGGGAATACTTTGCTGTCGTCGGCATATTTGAGGACAAATGCCTGCAGCTCTTCCGTTGATGCTGTTAAAATAGACTGGTCATCTACCAATTCATATTTTACTGCATTAGGGTCTTCCTTGAGCAGTTCCTTCATTGCGTTATTGGTGTTCCATCGCATCCTCAACTGTGGTTCTATGGAGTCTATTATTATAAATGTATGAGCAGGTACAAAGAAGAACGCGTTGTATGGCCACTCCGTCTTTTCCCAATCTTGTTCTTTGCTTGGTAATTTGCTTGGGTAAACGTCCAGGAAAAGCTTGTCCTCCAGCTTCACCAAATATGTGACAAACGAGCCTTTTCTGCCTTTGTCATCGGAGAAAATCAGTTCGTATGCTTTTTCTGTTTCGTTAGGGCAGCTAAATTCCCAGGTAGTTTCGTCAGAGTCATCTACCCAGATGCCGAGCAATTTTTCTTCGAAGACGAGGTTTTTTTCGGTGAAAAGCGGATGGAGCGACATAACAGGTATACAGCCGCCTAAAAGGGCAGCTAATAGATAGAAAAGAAGCTTTTTGGCAATCATTTTTTGGTCTCCTTAAAAAAACTCTTTGAAAATCGTTTATTTACTGTGCCGATGTGGCATTTTATCATTTGGCGGGGCAATAGCAATGGCCTTAAGGCCGGCAAAAAATTGGTTTGCAAAATGGGCAATAAAAAGCGATTATTATAGTTATGTACAGTGCGGAGGAAAAAGATAGATTGGCCAGGGCTCGGCAGCATATGCTCAGGTTGAACCTGAAAGGTCGTGATATAACCGACCCTGGTGTGCTAAAGGTTATGACTGAGGTTCGGCGCGAGGAATTTGTGCCGGAGGCATATCAATCGCAGGCCTATGCTGACGGTCCGCTGCCTATTGGAATGGGCCAGACCATTTCCCAGCCATATATTGTTGCGTTGATGACGCAAGAGCTGCGGCTTAATCGCTATTGTGAGGTTCTGGAGATTGGAACCGGAAGCGGTTATCAGACCGCTGTTTTGAGCAAGCTGGCAAAAAAGGTTTATACGATGGAAAGATTTGGCCAGTTGTCGGAATCGGCTCAGGCGGTCCTGGGCAGATTGGGCATTGGAAATGTAGAATTTTACATTGGTGACGGCAGTTGCGGCTGGCCAGAGCACCAATTGCCACCGTCGGGATATTTCGATAGGATTATGATAACCGCAGCCGTGCCGAAGATGCCAGAGCCGCTGACAGAGCAGCTTGCCGATGGCGGCTTGATAGTCGGGCCGACCGGCTTATCGGGGGTGCAGGAGCTGGTCGTCGGCGAGAAAAAGGGCGGGAAAATTATTGAAAGACTAATTTGTGACGTTCGATTTGTTAAACTGCTCGGCAAACACGGCTTCGAGGAATAGTAACTCGTAGCTCAAATATCGGGTATCAAGAATGCAGTCGGCAGATGCAAAAACACAAAATAAGGTCAATTTATCGATGCCGGTTCGATTTCTCACAGGTGTTGGGCCGGCCAGAGCCAGGGCCTTTGCGCGGTTAGGGGTGAAGACGGTCGGGGATTTGCTGGAATATTTTCCACGAGACTGGATGTTTACACCCCCCGCCATAAAGATAAATGAAATTCGGCCGGGCGATAATGTCACCATAACAGGGGTGGTCGAGTCAACAGACTTTCAAAGCTACCGTCGCCAACCCATATTTGAAGCTATAATTGCCGACAATACGGGGGTGTGCAGAATTGTGTGGTTTCACGGTGGGTTTCTCCGCAGTCAATTAAAGGTCGGCCAGGTGATAATGGCCTCAGGCAAGGTTGAGCTATATAAGCATCAGCTGCAAATGACTAATCCGAAATTTTTGGTGCTTGATGAGGGACATTCTGCGTGGCCCGACCCCGCTGAGTATTTTAGCGGCGGCGTTTACCCTGCCAGTGCGAAACTATCCGGCAGGCAAATCAAACGAATAATTCGTCCCCTGCTTGATAACCTGGATGAGCTTGTCTCTGAGTTTTATGATAAAACCTTTCTCAGGAGAGCAAACCTGATTAGCAGGAAAAATGCGTTCTGCTGGATACATTTACCGCCGGATGAAGAAAAACTGGCTGCGGCGAAGCGGCGGCTAAAATATGACGAGCTGTTTTTGATGCAGTTGGGCCTGGCGCTTCGGCGGGTAGGGAGACAGCATTTTTCGGCTGCGGAGCCGATGAGACGCAGCGAGAAAATAGACAGCCGGATTAGAAAGCGCTTTCCCTTTTTGCTCACCGAAGACCAGAATAAGGTAATAGATGAAATCGCTGCCGATATGGCAAAGCCCGAGCCGATGAATCGGCTCCTGCAGGGTGACGTGGGCTCGGGCAAAACGGTGGTGGCACTTTATGCAGCTTTGTTAGCGGTTGCCAACAAGAAACAGGCGGCGATTATGGCGCCTACGGAGATTCTGGCGGCTCAGCATTTTTTGAGTATCGAAAGATATTTGAAGAACAGCACAGTAAGAAGGGCTCTGTGCATAGGGGGACTGACCGGCAAAAAGAGAGTAGAGCTTCTGGGCCGAATCAGACGCGGAGAGATTGATATTGTTGTCGGCACGGTGGCGCTGTTGGAAAAGGACGTGAAATTTTACAAGCTCGGCCTGGTGGTGATTGACGAGCAGCACAAGTTTGGAGTTTATCAGCGTGCGCAACTGCGAAAAGATACCACTCCTCATTGTCTTGTTATGACGGCCACGCCTATCCCACGGACATTGGCAATGACTGCTTTTGGCGATTTGGATGTTTCTATTATCACGCATTCTCCGCCGGGCAGAGGGATTGTTTCCACCCGCTGGGTCGACAGGCACAACCGACAAAAGGCGTACGAGTTTATTCGCGAACGGCTGAAGGGGTTCGGCGCAGGCGGGGGCCCAAAAAACCAGGCATACTTTGTATGCCCGCGGATTACTACGGTTGAGCAGGAAGGGTCCTCACTCGCAAAAAAAGGGCGGGCGCGGACCGGCGATGATGTCAAGGCGGCCACGGATGAATGGAGGAAACTCTCTGCGGAGGTTTTTCCGGAATTTACTGTTGAACTTCTGCATGGCCAAATGCCATCCGAAAAGAAGCAGCAAATTATGGCCAAATTCAGAAAAGGAAAAATTGATGTGCTGGTCACAACTGTTGTGATAGAGGTGGGAGTGGATGTGCCGAATGCAACGATAATGGTTATAGAAGGGGCGGATAGATTTGGGCTGGCCCAGCTGCATCAGTTGAGGGGTCGTATAGGAAGGGGAGCAGCTAAATCATATTGCCTTTTATTTGCGGAGACTGAAAGCGAGGTGGCTAAAAACAGGCTGGAGATAATGACCAGGAGCAATGATGGTTTTGAGATAGCCGAGTATGATTTGCGATTGCGCGGGCCGGGAGAACTGTTTAGCACGCGCCAGCACGGGTTGCCGGATTTGAAAATCGCAAATATCATAGATGATTACGAGCTGCTAACTTTCGCAAGAAAAAACGCATTCGAGCTGGCCTCACGAGACCCAATGTTAATAAAGGCCGAGCACAGGAATATCCGCCAGGCCTTGTTGACCAAGTTCGGCGATTCGCTCGGATTAGCAGATGTCGCATAAAAACCAGGTAGTTGGTAGTTCATAGTTCATAGTTATGAGTTTATAGACTACGAACTACGAACAAATTTTAAGTTTTGGTTTTACCCCGCCCCTCGGAGGGGCGGGGTTGACATTTTTAGCTTTACGTTTTACGCTATTGCCATGCAGATACATTACAAAAACAAACGGCTGGAGAAGGTTTTAATAGGCGTTAACGTTTTGGCGGCGGCGGCGGTCGCAGCGTCGTATGTTTGCCTGTTCGGTTTCGATAAGCCCCTGCTGCAAGTGGGGATTTTATATGCCGTTCAGCTCGCTTTGCTTTGCGTTTTTATAGTTGAGAAAATAATACGACTGTTTAATGTGACTTCAAAAGCCGAATTCTGGCGGGCAAACTGGTTCGAAATTCCGCTTTTGCTCGCGCTTGGAATAGTTGTGTCCGGAGCTGGCCGGTGGTTTGCTAAAACTGACCCCGACACAATTCGCCATTTGTCAGTGGGTATTTATCTTGTTCTGCAGGTAGTCACCAAGCTTTGCAAAACCAGCATAAATTTGGCGGCGTCGGGAAAGAGTCCGACGCGAACATTAATCGCAAGTTTTCTGGTTTTGATAATTTCAGGGGCAGGGCTGCTGATGCTGCCGAGGTCATCCGCTACAGAGAACGTTGGCTTTGTTGATGCCTTGTTTACGGCAACCAGCGCCACTTGTGTTACCGGCCTTATCGTAAAAAATACCGGCGAAGACTTTAGTCTAATGGGTAAGATAGTAATCCTGTCGCTGATTCAGCTCGGCGGTTTGGGGATAGTTGTATTCGGTGCGGTGATTGCCCTGCTATTAGGCCAGGCAAGTTTGCGAGAGCGGATGGCGATGCAGGATTTACTAAGTGCACGCACGCTTAGTCGAATAGGCAATATGATAGCTTTTATCTTTGTCGGGACGATGCTAATTGAAGCTGTTGGAGCGGTCAGCATTTTCAGGATGTGGGACGATGTGCCTGGCTGGGCCGGCAATGGACACAACCAGTGGTTCTACAGTATCTTTCATTCGATCAGTGCTTTTTGTAATGCGGGCTTTAGTTTGTTCAGCGATAGTTTTGTCGGCTATAATCGAAGCTGGAACATGTATGTGGTGATTTGTCCGCTGATAATCCTGGGAGGACTTGGCTTCGGAGTGCTTTATGACCTGGCCAATATTGCCGCTGACAGGGCAAAACGATTGTTCAAAAAGTGGTTTAATAAGCGATACCGGTTCTCAATGGAAGCGCCGAGAAGGATGAGGCTGCAGACCAAGATTGTCCTTAGCGTAAGTGCCTGCCTGATAGTTTTGGGGATGTTAGGCATCCTTTTGTTTGAGCGTTATGCAGGTCAGAGCGGTTCTGCTGAAAATCCAGGGGTGCTTGGCGCACTGTTTCAGTCGATTACGGCCAGGACGGCCGGGTTTAACACCATCGATGTCAAGGCGATGTCGGTGCAAGCCAAGTTTATTTTGATTTTACTTATGTTCATCGGGGGTTCGCCCGGCTCGACCGCAGGTGGAATAAAGACGGTAACATTGGCGGTGGTGGTAATGACGGCTATTGCGGCCCTGCGAAAACGCCAGGAAGTCGAGATGTTTAAACGCTCGGTTCGGATAGTTGTCGTGGGCAGAGCGATTACGGTTACGCTGCTTTTCGTTGCGGTTCTGTTCGGCGCAACGTTGATGCTGAGTATCACAGAAAGTGCAAAACCGTTTACTATGTCGGATATTATGTTCGAGGCCGGTTCTGCTCTGGGGACTGTCGGCTTGACGACCGGCATAACAGCTTCTTTGACAAATGCAGGCAAAGTGATTATCATTATTGTGATGCTTATCGGAAGACTCGGACCGTTGACATTGTTGGCAGCACTGACATTTAATCTAAAACCGGTTCGATACAATTACCCCGATGAGGCCATAATTGTCGGATAAAAATGTTATGAGTTCATAGTTTCTTGTTCATAGACAATGAACAACGAACACTATACGAGGGACAAATTATGAAGCGGTTTGCTGTAATAGGATTGGGGCAGTTCGGCAAGAAACTGGCCATCGCTCTGGCAATGAGCGGAGCCGAGGTCATCGCAATCGACAAAGACAGAAATGAGATAGAGCAGATTTGTGATCAGGTAAGTCTCGCAGTCCGGCTCAACAGCACCGACGAAGAGGCGCTAAAAGCACAAGGTGTCGACAAGGTCGATGTTGCCATCATCGGTATAGGACAAGGTGGGCAGGGCTTCGAATCGGCGATTTTGACGGTGGTGAACCTACGGCAGATGGGGGTAAAAGAGATTTTTGCCAGAGCGGAAGATTTGATTGCGGGCGAGGTCTTCTCCAAGGTCGGTGCTACCGAGGTAATTTACCCCGAAATCGAGTCGGCTCAGAGATGGGCGTATAAACTTATCGCACCGCAAATCGGGGAGAAGATAGATTTTGCGCCTGGCTATAGCTTGGCTCGGATAAAGGCGCCGGCTAGTTTCGACGGCAAAACCGTTATGGATTTGCAATTGCGACAAAAATACAGCGTCAATCTGGTTGCTATTAAGAGAGGTGAGCACGGCAAGGGTAAGAAGAGTGAAAAAAGTGCGATTATAAACGTTCCTATGCCGAATACCGTCATTTATCAGGATGATATTCTAATGGTTGCCGGCTCAGACGCCGACCTCGCAAAACTGCCACAAGAGTAAAACCGATGAGGTTAGACAATACGCAACTTGAATAAAACCGGCAAATCCGGTAGAATTCAACGAGAGGCGTGTATTTATGGAAAAACTTTTTACAGAACTACTTGATGAAATCACTAAGCGATTAGCTGAGTCAATACACCCGGAGAGGATTTATCTTTTTGGCTCACACGTTGCGGGTAGCGCTGACGACGACAGCGATGTCGACTTGCTTGCTGTCGTACCCGACACAGACCGGTCAACAAGAGAAATCGCTATTGAGGGCAGGTCAAGCCTTAGGGACTTTCTCATCTCTTTTGATTTAATTGTTTGTACTAAATCACAATTCGACAGATATGTTGACGTAAAAAACACGATTATGAACGAGGTTCTTTGTGATGGCAGGCTGGTCTATGGATCCTAAGCTTGAGATGACTAGGCAATGGATTATGCGCGCAGACGACGATTTGCGCCTGGCCGAGCTTAT
This sequence comes from Phycisphaerae bacterium, assembly GCA_030601845.1. Lineage (GTDB taxonomy): Bacteria > Planctomycetota > Phycisphaerae > Sedimentisphaerales > Anaerobacaceae > JAUWAY01. Next base: position 2,548 of record JAUWAY010000029.1, on the reverse strand, counting down.
TCTAAAAGATAATGATCCGGCATATTGGGCGATTGCTTTTCACGCACAACAATGCGCAGAAAAAGCTCTAAAAGGCGCGTTGACTTTCCACGATATTCGAGCGGGAAAAACACACAACATCGAGAATCTACTCAGGCTAAGCTCACCTGTAGTTGATGGACTCGAAAAGCTTAAGGAGCAAGCCAAAACTTTGTCAATTTATGCGATAGATTCACGATATCCCGTTCCACACGGAGATGTAAGTAACAACGAAGCAATTGAAGCTGTAGAAACAGCGAGAAAGATTTTTGAATGCGTTTTTAACTCCCTGCCGGACCTTGCTGAAGATAAGTAGCATGAGCAAATGTGGACTACACACATTCGATAGAACCCCAGTGGGGCTTGAACTTATCCCTTTCTGTATTCTCTCAGCATATCGAGCAGGTTTTGCATATCTTCGGGTAAGGGGGCTTCAAATTTCATTATCTTTTCAGTGCTTGGATGTTTGAATTCGAGCGTTGAGGCGTGAAGGGCGCAGCGGCCTATAATCGGGTCTTGCGGTGCTGGTTCACTGTCTGTTAACTGCCACGGATAGACAAGCTTGCCGCCGTACATATCATCGGCAATGATGGGATGTTTTATATATGAAAGGTGCACACGTATCTGATGTGTTCGGCCGGTTTTGGGGGTCATCCTTAAAAAAGAAAAGCCGCGAAAGCTCTCGATGACTTCATAAAAAGTAATTGCTTCTTTACCGATTTCCGGCCTGATTGCATATTTTTCTCTTATCTTTGGATGGACCCCTAACGGTGCACTTATGCGGTCGGCTCTTAGCTCAGGGTTGCCGTGGACAATAGCCAGATAGCTTTTTCGGACCTGACGCCGTTCGAATTGTTTGGCAATTTTCCACTGGGCGATGTCGTTTTTAGTGACAACCATAACGCCGGTAGTGTTTCTGTCGAGCCGGTGTACGATACCGGGGCGTAGTTCGCCCCTGCCGAGACCGCTCGATAGCTTATCGCAATAGTATGCAAGGGCATTTACCAAAGTGCCGTGTGTGTTGCCGCGCGCAGGGTGGACAATCATATCAGCTTGCTTGTTGAGCACAATTATGTCGTCATCTTCAAAAACGATATCCAGAGGAATGTCCTCCGGCTCAATCTCCTTGCTCGGAAGCTCCGGCAGTGTCAGGTCTATTTGATCGCCAGGGCTCAGCTTAAAGCTGGGTTTTACTGCTTTGCCGTTGACCTTGACAGCACCGGCCTTGATTGCATTTTGTATCATAACTCGGCTGAGATTGTTGAATCGGCTGTGAAGGTATTTATCAACTCTGCGTTCCTTGATTGCAGTTCCCACCTGGAACGTCAACGGCTCGCCTCGACCCCCAAACGCATTCTTTCGCGTTTGGGGTGCCCCTTTCGTATCTTGCATCTCGCCTCTGGAAAAATAAAAGTGTCTAAAAAGTTTGTGATTCTCGTTTAAGGTTATGGATGCTCGTATCGACGCTCGTCATAGAAGCCCGAAGCTCGTTTTTTTCGAGCGTCAAGCCTCCAGTTTCCAGCCTCGATACCAGTTTCGACAACGACAAAACGAGCTTCTACACCTTCGTGCATTTTAGACACTTTAGCTCACTACTGATTGGTATCAGCAGGTTTTGGAGTGGTCGGTGGTTGCGCAGGAGCTCTCGGCGTTGGTTTTGGCGCCGGTTTAATCGTAGGTGTCTTGAAGACCACTTTCTGCTGATAATCGGCTATTGTCTCGAGACGCTGCTTTGTCTGGGCGGCCGCTACGGTGCCTTCGAAATCAGGGCTTGCGGTGATGTCACGATATATTTGCTCTGCCTTGTCGAAATTGCCGAGCTCTTCCTCGCACAGTCCCAGGCCGAATTTAGCTGTCGCTGTTAACGATGGGTTAATTGTGCCCGCCAGCCGGGTCAGCGCTTCGCTGTAACTTGTCTTTGCCCGGTTTATCTGAGATGCTATATCCTGCGGCTTCGCAGTTTCAAGGCGGTAATGCAGCTCCGTCCGCAGAACCTCTGCCCGTTTAATCAGTGCCAGAGCAGCCATCTGGTTATTTTTTGTGTTCTGCGCAACGGTTTGGAGCCCCCTGGCGGTCTCGATGAGTATATATGAATAATCTACTCCTTGCACCTGCGCCCGAAGAATTTGCATTTTTTTCTGCGGCAGCTGGTTGATAAGATTTGTAAGCTCAAGCTGCCTTCCCACCTGTACCACGTTTTTTTGATACTTACGCCAGGAATATGCGCCTCCAACCACAACAACTAATACGGACACGTAGATAAGGGTTCTGCGATTTTCCTTCGCCCATTGTGGCAAATTGCTTAGCCACTCGGCTAATTCGTTGGTTTTTAGCTCATGCCGATGTTCAGCTTTCATTTGCAATCTCGCTTCATAAAGTGAGCTAAAGTGCCTAAAAAGTTTGCGATTCTCGTTTAAGGTTGTGGATGCTCGTATCGACGCTCGTCATAGAAGCTCGAAGCTCGTTTTTTTCGAGCATCCAGCCGCTGGCTTCCAGCTTCGATACCAGTTTCGACAACGACAAAACGAGC
>JAUWAY010000006.1 GCA_030601845.1 Phycisphaerae bacterium | reverse complement strand
CCTGATGACGTATTTGCACTTGAGAAAGCAGTATGTGAGTCTATCAACCATATTCATTCACAAAAATTTCTGTTACGTTCGTTCTTCAAAAAAGCTGGACTAAAAATATGATTCGTTCCATTAGTTATTCAAAGGTCAATAATTCACTACTCACCGTTCACTATCCGCGTAATCGTTTTTACCCAGCTTCATAAGTGGGGCATTACAAAATGCCCCGGTGGCCGAAAGCAAGGTTCTGTGGCAAAAGCTTGCTTTCAGAACAAAGTTTGCCGAGGACGCCAAGCTGGCTAAAAACAAATCCGCGCAATCAGCGAAATCCGCGTCTAATTTTCGTGCCTTCCTGTCAGGCGAAGCTTCAGCAAAGACTGATTCGTGGCTATTCCTCCGCCCTCTGTATTCTGTCGTCCGTCCTCCGTCGTCCATCCTCCCTCCGCGTCCTCTGTGTTCTCCGCGGTTAATTCTTTTCGTGGCTTCGTGTCTTTGTGGCAGGAAAACAACTCTGTGCAATCTGTGAAATCTGTGGCCGATTTTTGCAATTTTTCCTCAAAACGTACTCATTTTTCGCATTTTGTTGCAACTTTTCGCATTTTTTCTCTATTTTTTGCAAATTTTCGCTAATTTTCGCAATTTTTCACCACTTTTTTCTTGCCTATTTTACCCAAACCCTACAACCCAACCCGCCAACCCCCGTTTTTGACCCAAAAACACGCTTGTTTCTCGAAAATCTCTGCATTTTATTCGAAATTCCTTCGCATTTGCGAAAAAACTTGCGCATTTGGTTCGGAATTCTTACGCATTTGCGAAAAAACTTGCGCATTTGATCCGAACTTTTCCCCAAAATCCTCAAAAGCCAACCACTTTTCATCGCTCCCCAGCTACTCTTGTCCTAACCTTAAACCCACTGGCCAAATTGTCCTGAATTTTGAACTTGACTTATTCTGGCCAAACTACTTTCATTTAATAACTGTTCAAATCGACCGTTTTTGAACCGTGAGCCGCCTTCCAGGCGAAAGGAAGTCCTATGAAAAACAATCGACGCAACTTCCTAAAGATGGTTGCCGCCGGGCTGACCGCAGCAACACTGCCCGGGTACGCAAGAGAGCCAAAAAAAGAAGAAAAAACAAAAAAATCAGTAGCCCAGACGGCCCTGCCCCGCTGGCGAGGGTTCAATCTGCAGGGAATGTTTACGCTCAAAAGTATCGGCGATTTCCCTGAGGACGATTTCCGCTGGATACGCGACTGGGGCTTCGACTTCGTCCGCCTGCCGCTGTGCTACCGTCTGTGGATTAAAGACGGCAACGACTACAAACTCCATGAGCCGATGCTGGCTAAGCTCGACCGGGCCGTGCAGCTCGCCCACAAATACGGCCTGCATGTCTGCCTGAACTTTCACCGCGGCCCTGGCTATTCGGTGAACAGAGAATTCACCGAGCCACTCAACCTCTGGAAGGACCAGAAGGCACTCGATGCGTTCTGCTTCCACTGGCAGATGCTGGCCAAGCGCTATCGCGGCATTTCAAAGGACAAACTCAGCTTTGACTTGATTAACGAACCGCCTGATGCCAACAACGAAAAAGTTATGACCCGTGCCGACCACGAGCGGGTAATCCGCACGGCGGTGGCGGCTATCCGCAAAGAAAGCAGCAACCGCATCATCATTGCCGACGGTCTTCGCTGGGGCAATGAGCCGGTGCCGGAATTGGCCGACCTTGGCATCGCCCAGAGCTGCCGGGCGTATATCCCGATGAGCGTTACTCACTACAAGGCCTCCTGGGTTCGCAGCGAAAATTTCCCCGAGCCGGCCTGGCCCGGCGGGTGGCATCGAGGCGAAAGATGGGACCGCAAACGTCTGGAGCAGCACTATAACAGCTGGGCAGAGCTTGCCAGAGGTGGCGTGGGTGTGCACTGCGGCGAGGGCGGGGCGTACAACAAGACACCGCACAGGGTTGTCCTGGCCTGGCTGCGAGATGTTCTGGAGATTCTGACCGGCTATGGCATCGGCTGGGCAATCTGGAACTTTCGCGGAGGATTCGGCATTCTCGACTCCAGCCGCCAAGACGTGCAATACGAGGACTTCCACGGCCATAAGCTCGACCGTAAATTGCTACAACTACTGCAGGAATTCGAATAACCCTTGCAGTCCGAGCCGTATTTCGGCTTGGTCCTCCCTTAACTGTTTCGAGCACTGCGAACTAAGAGCTCTCATCCTCATATTGAAATATATCTTCTACCTTGACACCGAAAGTCCGGGCTACTTTGAAAGCCAGGGTCAAAGACGGCGAATACTTGCCGGCTTCGATTGCGATGATAGTCTGGCGGGTTACGCCGACTTTGTCAGCTAACTGCTGCTGGGTCATTTCGCCGTTTTCAAATCGCAGCCGACGAATCTTATTTTTGACTTCACTTTTCGCCATCTTTGTCCCTCCAGCCATACTGAACCAGAATCGCAGCGCTGTATATAAACATAGCGACAAGAAAGATAACAAAGTTAATAAGTGATAATGCCCAAACGGCAATAGAGCCGGTATATCCGACAATAAACCGTGGTATGATACAAACTGCGGCGAGCATAATCCAAACACAAACAAAGGAAACTAATATAGCTCTTTTTATAATTAACCTATCACGCTCATCTGATTCGACTTCTGCTGTGCTTTGTTTTTTGCGAAGAAAAATAAACAAAGGTACCATAAAGCTGAAAAGAAGCAATGCAACAAATCTATGAAGAGAAGTGAAAAGGTTTTTTAAAATGACAATTTCGGTAAACAAAAGGATTCCAAAAAGAATAAGGAATAATGAAGCTATTAAAATACACCATGCTCCTTTTTGTGTCCTATTCATTTTCTTTACCTCTCCGGCCGTACTGAATTAGAATCGCCACAGAGTACACCAGCATAACAATAATGAACACCCCAAGAAGAATAACGGGCAGCACACAAACCGGGATAGAGCCTTCCGGGCCAACAATTAGCCACGGAATTGTACACGTAGCAATAAAAAACCAAAAAAGTGAAAAATAGGAAGCGAACATAGCTCTTTTTTTAATGAATTTGTCTCGCTCATCCGAATCCACCTCAGTAGGGCTTTGCTTTATGCGAAGCCAAACAGCCGACATGCCCATAAAAAATATAAGCAATAAGGACAAACCCTTGACCAACTTGTTCCACGTCCCCCCGCCTGGAAACATTTCAATTAATGTGATATAAGTAAGAAACAACGTCCCTGTTATCAGGCAAAACCACGCACCTTTTTGTGTCTTATTCATGATTTTTACCTCCCCAGCCATACTGAATTAGTGTGGTTATTGATTGCACAAAAATAAATACAATCATCTGGCCAAACACCAGCCAAGGAAGCGCGTTAACAGTAATCGTCCCCTTATAACCAATTATCCACCACGGTATCATGCAGGCAGCTACAATGAATAAATATGTTGAAAGATATCCAGCAAAACTTGCTCTTAGTTGTATCTGTTTATCGCGTTCATCAAAATCCACTTTACCCTTCTTCTTTCTAAAAAGAAGTGGTGATAATCCACAAAAGCCGACAAATCCTATAAAACCACATCCTCCAAAAGCCCTTGGCATCCCAACAAACCTATAAAGAATACCAACAGCAATAATACTGATAAAAAGCGCTACCCCAGTAACAATCAGCTGATACCATGCTATTTTCTGTACTCTGTTCATAATATTTTTCCCTTTTAATCATAATTTCTCTTAAGTCATGTAAACTATATCGTACATAATGTAAAGTATACTTTACTTTATGTCAAGTAGAATTTACATTTTTTTGCATTTTTTTTTGGGGAAAACCACACTTGGAGAAATCAGCCGCAGGCGGGTTTCCCAAGCTTACTGTTGTGGATTCCCGCTCCTTCGACCCTGCTCAGGACAAGTTTCGCAGGAATGACACACGCTTATATAATAGAAATGTTATTGCAAGGCCTTTTTTTCGTGTAATAACAGCTTCTTTTTGAGTGTAATTCCGCCGGGGACGGAGAAACCGCCGATCCCCGCTTGCGCGGGGACAAGTTTACCCCCCGCTACTGCGCTTTGCGAAGCAAAGCGACGGGGGCTGCGGATTACCCGGTGGCAAGGAATTATCAAAGGCAATGGATTTTTGGCCAATGCGTTGGCAACAGCTCGGCTTGCGGCCGGTCGGCCCAATTTTTTCGCCAATTGGCCATAAGTTATTGTCTGACCGAATCTTATATCCCTGCAGGCGGTTAAAACCGAGCTGACAAAAGAACTAAACCCATCCAGTACGATGGGGATATCACGGGAAAAATTTACGCAACCGCCCTCAAAATAAGCGATTATCTGTTCCTGCAGCGTTTTGAAAAGGGTTTTGTCGAACTCGATGCTCGATTCTGGATTCAGGCGTGATAAGTTCTTTAAGAGCTGGGATTTGATTTTTTCGTGGTCCGGGCAGGGCAGGTGGGTTCGCAAAAGCCAATTTTCAGTGCCGGCAAGGCCGAAATAGCCCCACCCGGTTCTGAAAATCGTATATTTTATTGCTTTTTGCATCTTTCCCCATATTCGGCGCTCAAATTATTCTATTCTATAGCCAAATTCGTTGACGCAAGGGTAAATTTTTGTTAAATTTAGGGGTTTTATAAAAAATGTTCGACAAAGAAGATTAAATATCAAAAAGTAAAAAGCAAACCTCTGATTAAATCAGGGGCAAAATTCAAAAATGACACAAGGTGTCATTGCGAGGAGTCCCGATACATCAGGACAACGAAGCAATCTCGACTTGCGAATAGTCGAGATTGCCAGCGCTGGCTTTGTTCGGGCTCGCAATGACATTTACATTCTGCATTTTATATGTCATTTTGATTTTTGCATTTTAGTTTTTGACTTTGATATATGTCTCTTGAAGAACTGAGAAAGCAGATAGATGAACTTGACCACCAGCTTGTGGAGCTGCTCAATGAGCGTGCGCGCGTTGTCGAGGAGATAGGAAAGCTAAAGAGCAAGATCGGCGGGCAGGTTTACGCACCGGACCGGGAAAAAGAGGTCTTTTCCAGAATTACCAAAGCCAATGAGGGCCCACTGCCGGACAAGTGCCTGACGGCTATCTGGCGTGAGTTGATGAGCGGTTCTTTCGCGTTGGAAAGACCGTTGCGGATTGCTTACCTGGGTCCCGGCGGCAGCTTCAGCCACACGGCAGCTATGCTCAAATTCGGCCAGAGTGTCGAGTATCACCCACTGGCCGATATTAGAAGTATTTTTGATGAGGTAAGCAAGGGCCATTGCGATTTAGGTCTTGTGCCGATAGAGAATACTACGGGCGGCGGCGTAATAGAGACGCTCGATGCCTTTATAGATTCGGATGTAAAAGTCTGTGCCGAGGTGCTAATGGCGATTCATCATAGTCTTTTAGGCAATTATTCTCTGGAAGAAATCGAGAAGATTTACTCAAAGCCCGAGGTGTTCGCTCAGTGCCGAAACTGGCTAAGCGCTACTTTTAAGGAGGCGCAAACTGTTGCGGTTGCATCCACTGCCAAGGCGGCGCAAATGGCCGCTGCGGAGCCAAATACCGCAGCGATCGGCTCGAGTGTCGCCGCAGAATTGTACGGGCTGAAAGTCATCTGCGAAAACATCGAGGACATTACCAACAACATAACGCGATTTCTGGTGGTCAGCAGGGAAGATGCGAAGCCGACCGGCGAAGATAAGACCGCTGTATTGTTCAGTACCGCTCATAAAGCCGGCGCCCTGGCGGATGTGCTCGAGGTTTTCAAACGGTATGATATCAATCTGACAAATATAGAATCCAGACCCAGTAAAAAAAGGGAGTGGGAGTACTATTTCTTTGTGGATTTTGTCGGACACAAAACGGACGAACAGGTCCAAAAAGGATTGGAAGAGGGCCGTAAGCATTGTCTGCAGCTTTCGATATTAGGCAGCTTCCCGAGGGCGACCGAATTGCTTTAATTGTTGCGTTTATTTCAGAACGTTATAGGCCGGTGTAATTATTGTGAACAGGCGTGATTTTCTCAAAAGCATAACAGTGGGAACGGTGTCCGTTGTTGTTCCGGCAGGCATCGTCGATGCAGAGCCATCTGCGGGTGAGGGATTGAAATGTAATGTTAATATACCATCATATCTGAAAGGTTTCGAGGGGCTGTACGGCGAAGACCCCCACGGAGCGGCGCTGCAGTGGTTCAAGGATGCAAAGTTTGGTTTGTTTATCCATTATTGTCTTGCCAGTTTGCTGCCGCGGGGCAAGGAAGATTTTCTCGAAATGACCGGTGGTGACGAAGGTCGTGGAACATTAGAAAGCGGTTTTGAAAGTGAAAAAACTGTCGCGGTTAAACAGCAACTTTTCAAGAGATTTTCCGCGAAGAAATTCGATGCTGATTTTATTGCCGAGCTTGCGGTCTCAGCCCGGATGCGTTACATCACTATTACTACACAGCATCTTGGCAGGCTATATATGTACCGAACGAAGGTAACGGATTTCACAAGTCTTAACTCGCCGGCAAAACGCGACCTGGTCGCTGAACTGGCTAAAGCGTGCGAAAAAAGAAATCTGGGCCTTTTTCTTTATGTTCCAGGTGAGACACCACGGACAGACGAAAAATACATAGAACACAATCGCACCATATTGCGTGAACTACTCACACAGTATGGGCCGATCGCAGGTATCTGGTTCGACGGAATAGGCGATTATCACAAGAACCCTCAGCTATACTCAAAGCTGTCTGAAACCTATGCTCTGGTTCGTTCGTTACAGCCGCAGTGCCTGATTTCCTTTAAGGATGGGGCCATCGGAGAGGAAGACTTTATATCTCCTGAGCATTTCTTATTTCCAACACCGATAAAATGGGATAATGAGTTACGTCAAGCAAGTTGGGAGAGAAAATTTGAAAGGTGGAAGAAGAAGAATGGACAAGAGAGGCAAAAGTTGTTCAGGAACATCCCTGCCGAGATAAATACAACGATGCAGGAATGCTGGAACAGGGATGGGGTTGGAGCAAGGGGCGGATGGATAAATGATGTTAGAGCCAGGCATTTAACCGCTGATGAGGTGATGGAACTGCTGGCCAAAGCACGTGCGCAGAATGCCAATTTACTTCTCAATACAGGGCCTCTTGGCGATGGCTCCATCCATCCTGATGACATCAAGGCCCTTAGGGAAGTGGGCAGACGCATTCGCCGGAACGGATTTCCAGGTTAATTATTCACAGGTTTTTGCAGAAGGATACGAGTTTTTATTATCAGGAGAGTTTTTATGAGAAAGCCATTTGTGGCTGGCAACTGGAAAATGAACACCGACAGCCACAGCAGCGTAAATCTGGCTAAAGCAATTGTTTCCGCCTCTGTGGAGATAGCAGGCGAGAGCGTTGCCGTAGCTGTCTGTCCACCTTTTGTTTATCTGCAGGCTGTAACCACGGCCATTAGTACTTCAAGTATCGCCGTGGGGGCCCAGGACCTTTACTATGAACAGAAAGGGGCCTTTACCGGTGAGATAAGTGCATCAATGCTAAAAGATATTGGCTGTGCCTATTGTCTGTGCGGCCATTCGGAGCGCAGGCATGTAATAGGTGAGCAGGATGAGTTAATAAATAAAAAAGTTACTGCTGCTATCTCCGGCGGGCTTTTGCCGATATTATGTGTGGGCGAGCTGCTTGAAGAGCGACAAGCTAATAAAACAACCGAGGTGGTAACCCGGCAGATAAAAAATGGCCTGGCCGGCTTAAGCGTTGAGAAGGTTTCAGCGGTAACACTGGCTTACGAGCCGGTCTGGGCTATCGGGACAGGCCTGACAGCAACGCCACAGCAGGCACAAGAGGTGCACGCACTTATAAGAGGCCTGCTTGCCGAGATGTATGACAGCCACTTAGCTGAGGAGATACGTATCCTCTACGGTGGCTCGGTAAAGCCCGGCAACGCAGCGGAGTTAATGGGCCAACGGGATATAGATGGTTTGCTGGTCGGCGGAGCAAGTTTGAACGCAGACGATTTCGTCGCGATAATTCAGGCAGCAGTATAATTGTAAGGGGAACGAGTATGGTGGTTTTTCCATTACTGGCGCAAGGTTTTATTATGACGGTCCTTGCCGTTTTTTTCATCATTTGTGCGGTGGCACTGATTCTCATCGTTTTGATTCAAAAGGGCAGAGGCGGCGGCTTGAGTGCGGCCTTTGGCGGAGGTATGGCAAGCGGGATTTTGGGCTCCAAAACCGGCGACTTTTTGACCTGGGTTACAATAGTGTTAGTGGGTGTGTTTCTGACCCTTGCAGTGGTAATGGCCAAATTCTACAGGCCGACCATCAGCGGTTTTGACGTCGGCACACCTCCACAGACCACCGTTCCTGTGCAGCAGCCGCAACGTTCGGAGCAGCCATCGACGATTGACGAAACCGGGGCTGCGACCGGAGAAAATACCGATACAAATTCACCCGGCGACTAATCTCGTCGTGCAACGGGCGAAAAGAAATGCGCAGTACAAATTGAAAGCATGGTAGCTATGATAAACAGTATGACCGGATACGGCGAAGCGACGGGCGAGATTGATAGTGTCACTTACGCCGTGGAAATCAAGACAGTTAACAACCGTTACTTCAAGTCCAGGATAAAACTGCCGGAGACGGCGCTCTTTCTCGAAGAAGATATTGAAAAACTTCTGCGAAAAAATTTACCTCGCGGGATGGTGAGTTACTCGCTCCGGCTTAAAGAAGTATCAGCGAATATGCTCTATGATATAGATGAGACAGCTCTTCGGGCGTATATGGAAAAATTGAGTCGGGTTGCTTCTTTGGGTACTACTAAATGTCAGATTGACATTGGCAGTTTGTTGGCGGTTCCAGGGGTGTTATTGCCGAGTTTGCCAAATGTGAAAAAAGCCGAGCAAATAAAGAAGGAAGTTTTAAGTATTACGCAAGAGGCGATAGAGAAGGTCAAACAAATGCGTGCCGCCGAGGGTTCTGCGCTTGCGGCAGACTTGGCTAACCACCGCGAAGCTATAAAGCAAGACCTTGAGCAAATATGCGCTCGCAGCAGTGTCGTCCTGGCCGAATACGCAAAGAGACTGAAGAAAAGGGTCAATGGGCTGCTCGCGGAGGCAAAACTAAAATTGGACGAGGAGACGCTTGCCAGGGAAGTGGCGGTTTTCGCCGACAGGTCGGATATATCTGAAGAGACTACCCGATTGGATTCGCATCTGGAGCAGTTTGCTGAAAGCTGCCAGCCCAGTCCGCAGGCAGATACACAGGCAGCGGGGAGAAGGTTGGAATTTATCAGCCAGGAGATGCTCAGAGAGGCCAACACCATTGCCAGTAAGGCCTCTGATGGTAAGATTATCCGCTGCGTGGTCGATATAAAATGCCGCATAGAGAGGATTAAAGAACAGGTTCAGAACATAGAGTAAAAATCAAAATGCAAATGTCATTTTTGAAATTTGATTTGTAATTTTGATATTTGATTATTGATATTTAATTTGTTGTTATGAACGAACAGAAAGACAGAAAGGACAGGGTGGTGATAGTTAGCGGCCCGAGCGGTGTGGGCAAGAGCACGATTTGCAAAGAAGTGGTCAAACGGCTAAATAATGCTTATCTTAGTGTCTCTGTTACCACCAGGCCCAGAACCGAAGGTGAAGTTGATGGCGAGGATTATTGGTTTATATCAGAAGAACAGTTCCGGCAGCGAATCGACCAGGGTGCCCTGCTGGAATATGCCGAGGTGTTTGGACACCTTTACGGAACGCCAAAGGAGAAGGTAGACGAGGCACTGGCGGCCGGCAAAACCACTATTCTCGAAATCGACGTTCAGGGTGCTAAACAGGCAAAGATGATATATCCGGATGCGGTAATGATTTTTATTTTACCGCCGAGCGCAAAGGTGCTGGCAGAGCGAATGAAGCTGCGGGGCAGAGAAAATGCTGAAATGGCCGAAGAAAGACTGGACTGGGCAGACGACGAAATCGCTGTTGCATGGCAATATTACAAAAATATGGTTATAAATGAGGATTTAGAGCAGGCAGTAAAAGAGGTGGTGCAAATTATCCAGGGACCCCAAACGCAATAAAAGACGTTGGAGGACACAAAATGGGGTCTGAAACCTCCAACAAAACACTGGAGAAAAAGAATGATAGAGGAGCTTAAGAGCACAGAGATAGTCAATAAGGTTGGCGGCAGATTCAAATTAACAGCGTTGGTTCAAAAACGACTGGGCGAGCTGATGGCCGGTGCTCGGCCCCTGATTGAGGATACCGAAGGCAAAACGCAACTGGAAATAGTTATTCAGGAGATCCTGCAGGACAAAATCACTATCGATTACGAAGCCAGCGGGATTGATAAGCCAGACAAATATAAATAAAGCTAAAAAACGTAAAATGAAAAACGCGGGACCATAGCAAAAAAGCGTAAAACGCAAAGCGAAAAATACAAAATCAAAAATTAAAATGCAAAAAGAACAGGACAAAAAATTAGTAATTGGTGAGTACCAATTGTTTAACCAAGTAACCGCTTAACCAATTGCCATATTTTTGAATTTTGATTTGTGGTTTTGATATTTGATTTTTGATATTTAATTTCAAATTATAGTTTTTAACTTTTGGCTTTAAATTTTTAGTTTCCAAAATGCCCGAAAAAAAAACAAATCTTAGTGATTTAAATATCTTATTAGGTGTCAGTGGCGGAGTCGCCGCATACAAGGCGGTTGCTCTGGCCAGTAAGCTGACCGCCGCCGGTGCAAAGGTACGTACGGTAATGACGGAGGCCGCCTGCTGGCTCATCGGCCCGAAAAGTTTTCAGGCCGTTACCCGCTCGGCGGTTTTTACCAGCTTGTGGGACCCACCCGAAGGAGATAAAATCAGCCATATAGCTCTCGCTGACTGGGCCGATATCGTCGTCGTGGCACCGGCAACTGCCAATATCATAAGCAAAATCGCAAACGGCATCTGTGACGATTTGCTAAGCACGACCCTTTGTGCCGCTTCACCCCTGATTAAATCAGGGGCCACACTCCTGGCCCCTGCGATGAACAATAATATGTGGGACAACCCGGCTGTGCAGCGTAATGTCAAGATGGTAAAACAGATGGGTTTTGAGCTGATAGGCCCGGAAGTCGGCCGGCTTGCCAATGGCAAAGAAGGCATCGGCAGAATGGCCGAACCAAAGGATATCTTAAAGGCAATCGAAAAAATCGCCTCCTTGATGCTCGATGCTTGATGCTTGTAGAAGAGGAAAGTCGAGTATCGAGAATCGTGTAATGAGAATCGAGTATCGAGATGCGAATTTTAATCACGGCAGGCGGCACACGCGAATACATTGACCCCGTCCGCTTTATTTCCAACGCAAGCAGCGGCAGGATGGGTTATGCGCTTGCCCGCGCAGCCCAAAAGGCGGGACACAAGGTAACGCTCATTAGCGCTTCGGATTTACAGCCGCCGGTCGGTGTCGACTTTGTCGGCGTCGATAGTGCTGCCCAGATGTTTGAAGCGGTTAAAAAGTTCTTTGCTAAATGTGATTGCCTGATTATGGCAGCAGCGGTTTCTGATTACACTCCTGCCCGGCCGACGAAAACCAAAATCAAAAGGACAGATAGGCCCTTAACCATCAAATTAAAACCCACAGCCGACATTCTAAAGTGGGCGGGAAAGCATAAAACGCGGGCACGGGGCACGAGGCACGGGGCACGGATTGTTGTTGGTTTCGCACTGGAAGATAAAACGCTGCGAAAACAGGCGGAGCAGAAATTGAAAGAGAAAAATCTTGATATGATAATCGCCAACACCCCCGCCGCAATAGGTGCTGTCAAATCAACCGTTCATATAAAGACCGCACATTCTGGCTGGACCAAAATCGAAAACGCCACCAAGACCACCATCGCCAAAAAGATTATTGCTACAATTGAAAAAACGTTTCATTAAAACGGCCGAAGAAATCCGCGATGCATAAAATGGCCACTTGAGGCAGTAAATAAAAGCCATCCTCCCAAACAAACGATTATCAGTAAGAGCCCAATTCCAAGTAGCAGCCCCGCCCACTTTCGTTTGAATTTGTCGGCAAAAGGTCTAAATATTGCTTTAAACAGGTGCGGCCCTATGCAGCCGATAATCCCAAGTACGGTCCACCAGAAGCCCATAATAATTAAAGCAATCAGAACACCACTTACCCCTCCAGACCGCGTACTGGTATAGGGTATGCGTGTTAATCCCATCGACATTTCATAAGGGTGTCCGCTGTGTCCCAACTCAAGGGTCAAGCCGTAAAGTACAACTAATGGCCATAGGAGTATGAAGAAAAACACTGGGGTATATATGACGAAAAGGGGTGGGTAAATTAGCCATTTTTTGCCGCTTAGTTCTTCCGGCTCTTTGGCCATCGAGAGGACTGCCCTTGAAACGCAGAAACTGGCCAAGAGCAGAACGATGAAACTTAGCCTGCCAACAAGTAAAAAGGCGAGGATGAAAAGTCCAAAGCAGATATATGCCAGTCGCCAGTCTTCTGGGCCGGTTCGCAGGCGCAAGATTATCTTTCGCCACCACGATAACTCTTCTTCGGGGACCCACTGGCTCGGGCTGCCGAGGCGGTCAAGCACGGCTTCAAGGTCTTTTAGAGAAACCGGCTCGCTCATACCCTGGAGTTCTGTTTCGATGTGGTCTCTGATATCGCGCTCCACCTCGTCAGCATCAACACTCGTGCATGCGTGCAGGGAAGTCCTTGTCTGGCTTAAATACTTATCCAGACGATTTTGTGCGCTATTGGTTAATTTCTTCATATCTTTTACCTCTTCTCGATAGAGTCTGTTTCATTTCTAATTGCCTGCCAGTAGGCGTTCATCTGGCATACCATATCTTTACCCTGTTGAGTAAGTTGATAATATTTTCTCGGCGGCCCCTCCGGTGAGTCCTGGATGGACGTTGTCACCAGCCCCTGGCGTTTTAATCTGCTCAGGATTGGATAAATCGTGCCTTCGCTGATAATTAGTCCTTCAATTTTCCGCAAGTTTCTCACAATCTCATATCCATACATTCTTCTGTTTCGGATGTCGTTTAATATGCAAAGCTCCAGCATTCCCTTTCGAAGCTGATTAGTCCAATTATCAAAAAACCTGGCATTCATAACATCTACTATATCTCAATACAAGGTAGCTGTCAATGCCACTTAGCGTTTTTTTTTAAAATTTTAAGAATTCATAAGCCCTTGCGAATAGAGAGGTTAGGAAAGGTAACATCGACCGGACAAAAAATTTTTTCGGCAGGAAATCGCCAATTGCTGGGCGAAAATCAGTCCTGGTCTTTAATTCCGAGGTCGTGTTTTGTTAGAATGGACTCGAATTTGTAGCCGGCCTTCGTGACGTTTTCTTCGGCTCCCTGTTCACGGTCAACTACGCAGACGATTTTTTTAACGGTGGCGCCGGCTTCGGTGATGACCTTCGCCGCTTCGAGTACCTGCCCGCCAGTGGTAGCAATGTCCTCAACGAGCAGGACCACATCACCCGGCTTTAAGACGCCCTCGACTAATTTGCCCGTGCCGTAACCCTTTTTAGTGTTGCGAATGATTATCCAGTTCTTGCCGGTCTCCATCGCCGTCGCTGCGGCCAGTGCCACACCGCCCAGTTCGGCACCTGCTATTAAAGTAACATCGTCGGTAATATATTTGGCAAACTCTTTGCCGAGGGCCTTGAGTATGTCCGGGCAGGTCTCGAACAGATATTTATCGAGATAGTATTTGCTGCGTTTGCCGCTGCGAAGGACGAAGTTACCTTCCAGATAAGCGGTTTCTTTGATGCGCTTTATGAGTTCTTCTGTGGTCATTTCATTTCTTTCTCAGTTAGGGTTCGGCCAAACTAATGAGCAGCTGGAACAATTTGCTAAAGGCTAATAATTGGCTAATTATCAAAACTCCGGTAAAGATAATGGTAACACCAAGAAGTCTTAGCGATATTACGGACTGTTTATTTATCCAGTTTTTTATGTAGTTTGGTATGAAAAGACAAAGTATTCCAACCAAAACATATAAAAGGCCAACTATTATTATAATCAAGCCCCTAAGCCAACCTTCCATCTATTTCCTGCCGTTTCTATACGTTAAGTTCAACTTTTTTGCTAAGTTCTTTGCGGTATTTTCTGCGGGTCGGCGTTACGATACTTTTTAAGAATTCATCGACTTGTTGTGGTGCCCTGCCGATATACTTTTTCGGGTTTAATACCTTTTTGAAATCAACACCGGCAAAATCGATATCTGCCCTGAGCCGGCCGATTAAATCGTTTGGTTTGCCAAACCTTTTTACCTGTGATGCAGCTGCCCGTGAGTGCAGTCTTATTTTCTCATGCAATTGTTGTCGGTTTCCGCCGGCCTTGACTGCCGCCATAAGAATATTTTCAGTGGCCATAAACGGCAGTTCCGCTGCAACGTGTGCCTCTATTACCTTCGGATATACAACGAGCCCGTCGAGAGCATTGATAAGGATTTGTAAAATCCCATCAACTGCCAGAAACGCTTCCGGAATAACTATTCTTCTGTTTGCAGAATCATCCAACGTCCTTTCAAACCACTGCTCCGAAGCTGTCATTGGTGGGCTGGTAGCCAAGCTCAATACGAACCTGCTAAGAGCGGTAACTCTCTCGCAACGCATCGGATTTCTTTTGTATGCCATCGCCGAAGAGCCGACCTGGGATTTCTCGAACGGCTCTTCAACCTCCTTTAGATTTGCGAGCAGCCGAAGGTCGTTGCACAGCTTGTGGGCTGATTGTGCTATCGATGCCAGTGCGTTTACAACGAGGGTATCTATCTTTCGCTGATATGTTTGGCCGGTGACGGGGCAGGTCTTTTTGAAGCCGAATGCGGCAGCAACCATTTTGTCGAGCCGCTTTACCTTGTTGTGGTTGCCGTCGAAGAGCGCCAGGAAAGATGCCTGCGTGCCGGTGGTGCCTTTGACGCCTCTAAAGGGCAGCGTCTGGAGCCGATATTCGATTTCCTGCAAATCCATCACGAACTCATAGCACCATAGCGCGGCCCTTTTGCCGACGGTGGTCAACTGGGCCGGCTGAAAATGCGTAAAGCCCAGCGTGGCTACTGAGCGATGCTTCTTTGCAAATTTACCTAACAGATTTATCACCACTGCCAGGTTGCCGGCTGTTATTTGCAGGGCCTCACGGATAATTATCAAATCTGCGTTATCACCCACGTAGCAGCTGGTGGCACCGAGGTGAATAATGGGAGCGGCCTTTGGAGTCGCCTCGGCCAAGGTGTGAATATGGGCCACAACATCGTGCCGGAATTTCTTTTCATAGGCGGCGGCCTTTTTGAAATCAATATCGTCAAGGTGCCGGGCCATCTGGTTTATCTGGCTTTGTTTTATATCGAGGCCGAGTTTTTTCTGTGCCTTTGCAAGTTCCAGCCAGAGCCGACGCCACGTGCTGAACTTTTTTTGGGCCCCAAAAAGCTCAGCCATTTCCCTGGAAGCATTTCTCTCAACGAGCGGACTTACATAGACGTTCTTACTGTTTGCCATCTTTTACCCTTTTTGAATTCATCCGTCATTATCCATTAATCCTTTCCTGACGTTCAGCTAATAACTGCCCAATTTCCTGCGTTTGTTCTTCGGTCAATTTCCAGTCTGCCGCGGCGGAAGTTTCAGCAATCTGCTCAGCTCCTCGTGCCCCGACTATGGCGGCGGTAATCTCAGGCCGACGCAGGACCCAGCTAATAGCCAATTGAGCGCAGGTTCCGCCGTTGCGCTCGGCGATGTCACCGAGGTGTTCAACAAGCTCGAGCGTGGCGCTGAATTGCGGTTCGTGAAAATCAGGTCTTCTTCTTCGATGGTCGTCCAAAGGCAGAGCTGCAAGGCGCTCGTGACTGAACTTACCCGTAAGCAGACCCCTCTGCATAGGGCTATACGCAATAACGCCGATATTATTTTCCACACAATATCCCAACAGTTCATCTTCAACTTCGCGATGAAGCATATTATAGGGTGGCTGCAACGATGAGACAGGGTGAATCTTCTGCAGGCGTTTGATTTGGTCAACATTGCAATTCGATACACCCAGGTACCGTACCTTGTCCTGCTCTGCGAGTTTGGCCATTTCTTCCCAGGCCTGCTCAATATCTTCATCCGGCTCGGGCCAGTGCATCTGGTACAGGTCTATTACTTCTATGCCGAGCCGCTTTAAGCTCGCGTGACATTCCTCGCGAATGCTTTCTCTTTTTAAACAGCTTACCTTCTGCCTTTTTTCATTCCAAAGCAAACCACATT
Organism: Phycisphaerae bacterium; assembly: GCA_030601845.1. Classification (GTDB taxonomy): domain Bacteria; phylum Planctomycetota; class Phycisphaerae; order Sedimentisphaerales; family Anaerobacaceae; genus JAUWAY01. The sequence goes on along the minus strand of JAUWAY010000006.1, from coordinate 67,423 downwards.
TTGTTGCGATAAATGGTTTCTGGCTTACTTGCTTGAGGGCTTTCCCGACAAGCTCTTCGGAATGGCCAAGCCCATAAACAGGGGCGGTATCTATCCAGTTGATACCTTTGTCCATCGCGGTCAGGATTGCACCAATTGCTTCATCATCATCCTGTGGTCCCCAGCCGAACTGCCAGGGCCCGCCTATCGCCCAAGTGCCTAACCCGATGCTCGTTAGTTTCAAATCGGTATGGCCTAATTGTCTGGTCTGCATAATCAGTCCTCTGCGAAACTTCCGCCGTTCGCACAATAGCATATTATGAATTTCACCGTTTATCAATACTTTTGTGCTCTGGGCCGGTATAACAAAAACCGTGTGCCGGTTGCCGGTGCTGTTTTAATGGTAGCCGGCTCCGGGATAGAGTAGATTTAAGGCCAGTGCGTGGAGAGGATTAAGGACAGCGCCTAAAATCCGCCAGGCGATGAGCAACCCTATGATTCTGTATGTCGGCTGATGTATTATCCTGTTATAGAACTCTGCAGCTCTGCTGCTCAGGAATAACAAAAGGACATTACTGCCGTCAAGTGGAGGCAGCGGAATCAGATTAAAAGCAAATAGAATTAAATTGAGGGAAAAGAGGATGCTTACTACCACTGCCATAGCACTTGCAAACCCCGGCTCGCCTGCTGCAGTGATTCGGTCGAAGGTAATTGCATCAGGGGCACTGAAAATGCCCAAAAGCATTCCACCACGGATTATCAAAGCCGCCAGGAGGACAAGAATCAAATTAGCGGCAGGTCCGGCAAGGGACATCAAAGCGGCCTTTCTCCGAAACGTTCGTGCCCAGTATGGGTCAACCGGTGTGCTGGCCCAGCCAATCATCCAGCCAGCGAGAAGGAATGAGAGAATCGGTAAAACAACCATACCAAACGGCTCTCTTTTGATATGCGGCAGCGGGTTCAAAGTTACCTGGCCGTGGTGGTAAGCTGTTCGGTCGCCCAGCTTCATAGCGACAAAGCCGTGAGCTGCTTCGTGACAGGTCAGAGAGATAAGCAAAACCGCGTACCACACTATTACCAGAGCAAAATCCATCGAGGTCCTTATTTTTTTATCGAGATAACATACGTTCGGCTGGTTTTTGTTTCGAACTCAAGGACGTCTTTTTCGGGGTTGGTGGTCTTAATTGAGCTGCCGTCAGATTCTATGCTGACCGGCACATTCGTTCGGAGCCTGCACTTATTGCCCAGGTTTGAATGAACAGCGGCATTTGTGAGCTTGCCATCCTTCCAGGCGATGTCCACCTCAAAGCCACCACGGGCACATAGCCCCTTGACAGTTCCCTTTGGCCAGGCTTTGGGCAAAGCGGGCAGCAGGTGGATTTCGCCACTATGGCTTTGCAGCAGCATCTCTGCGATGCCTGCTGTGCCCCCGAAGTTACCGTCGATTTGAAACCCAGCATGGTTGTTAAAAAGATTTGGGTGCGTTTTGAGCTCGAGCAAATCGCAGAGCCCATCATAGACATACTCCGGCTCCAGCAAGCGAGCCCAGAGAATAACTCTCCAGGCCTTGCTCCAGCCCGACTGGCCCTCAACATCGCCACGAAGTTCCAGCGACTTGCGGGCGGCCGCGAAGAGGTCCGGCGTGCCACGACGCGTTATTTCCTTACCCGGGTGCAGGCCAAACAGGTGCGATACATGTCGATGCTGGTTCTTAGGATTATCCTTGTCCTCGAGCCACTCCTGGAGCTGGCCGTATTGACCGATCTGATTGGGCGCGATGAGGCCTCGCATTTTGACGAGCCGTTGACGGAAATCTGTGTCCACAGCGAGGATTTCAGCAGCCTCAATGCAGTTGGTGAACAGGTCACGGATGATTTGATGGTCTATTGTCGGTCCGGCGACAAGCCCACCGTTTTCCGGCGAATTGGAGGGGGCGCTGATTAACCAGCCGGTCTTCGGGTCCTCAATAAGAAAGCCAACGAAAAACAAAGCCGCATCCTTCATTGCCGGATATGCCCGCTCTGCGAGAAATTTTCTATCGCCGGTGAACAGGTAATGCTCCCAGAGGTGCTGACAAAGCCATGCCCCGCCGGTTACCCATATACCATGGTTAGAGTTATTAATGGGTGCTGTGCCCCGCCAGAGGTCGGTATTGTGGTGCAGTACCCAACCACGGCAGTTATAGTGAACCTTTGCCGTCGTACGCCCTGTCTCGGCCACATCACCGATCAGGTCGAACAGTGGCAGGTGACACTCAGAGAGGTTGGCCACCTCTGCCGGCCAGTAGTTCATCTCCAGATTGATGTTGGTTGTCCACTTGCTTTCCCACGGCGGGTCGAGTTTGTCGTTCCAGATGCCCTGAAGGTTGGCCGGCTGCGCACCCGGACGTGAACTTGCAATCAACAGGTAGCGACCGAACTGAAAGTACAACGCTACCAGTTGTGGATCATCCTGGTTGGCGAAGTTTGCGACACGTTGGTCGGTGGGCTGCTTCATTGCGTCGGTAGTACCGAAGTCAAGGTCGACTCTGCGGAACAATCGGCGATGGTCAGCCACGTGTGTCTTGCGCAAAGCGTCATAGCTTTTGCCGGCTATAGCTTCAATGGTCCGGCGACAGGCCGCTGTCGGATCACCGCTGACATCCTTATAGTTCTTGTAGCTGGTCGACGCTGCCAGGATCAGCGTGGCTGCGTTAGCACCGCTGACATGCACAGCTCTGTTATCGATTTCAGCACATCCTCCTTCAGTAGTCACCTGCAGCATCGCTTCAAACTTCAACACGCTCTGCATCTTGCAGTTTAGTCGCTTGTTCATATACTCGTGCAGTTGGCCTCGCAACACCAACTTTTTGTCCACTGCCAACGTTTGCGTATCAGGATGCGGACTATCCATTGTGGCGGTAAATGTTAGTTGCCCCGGCTTGTCACAACGCAGATGTACAACGATTACCTGGTCTGGAAAGCTGGAAAAAACCTCGCGGGTGAAAGTTGCTTCTCCGATGTGATAGCAAACTCCTGCGATGCCTGCGTCGACATCCAGCTCCCGTCGATATCTGCTGGACTTGCCATGACCCGGGAAGTGCAGATGCAGGTCTCCGAACGGCTGATAACTCTCCTGTCGCAGCGGCACACTCATCATCTGTTCCATCGCCAGCTCTTCGGCTTCGTGTTGTTTACCTTCGAACAGCAGCTTGCGAACGGTCGGCAGGTAGCCGGCCGCACCGGGATGCGAATAATCGTGTGGCCTGCCGGTCCATAGTGTGTCTTCGTTGAACTGGAGCCGCTCGTGTTCTGCCCCGCCAAAGACCATTGCTCCCAGACGCCCATTTCCAATAGGCATCGCCTCGGTCCATTGTTGTGCTGGTTGATGATACCACAACTTCAGGTCACACCACCCCTCCATATTAGCGCCGTTATCCTTAATCCTTTCTGCGCGGCCCATCGCACATCCTATAGTGAAGATGTTGGCGACAAACCACGCGAAAACGATTGGAGCAATTATTACTTTTGTAGTCTTCATTTCCTGCCTCCTCTCCCTTTTTGGATTTTTAATACTGCCGTTGGTTTTATTCCAACATTTTATTTTTTTGTAAGATATAGTTAGCTTGTTTGGGAAATTGTCTTAAAACCTCTTCTTCCGTGGCACTTTCGAGTATATATTTGTCGCCATGCCAGATTACTCTTTTGAAAATTCGTTTCTGGTCGTCAAAATATACCTGTTCAAAAAAACCTTGGCCATCCAAAAGCTCCACCTTCAATACATACGCTGCCTGCTCGCCGGCAACGCCAATATCTTCGGTTTCGATTCTGCAAATATGTACTGGCATAATTGTCCCGTTAGCTTCAATTATATCCACGATGATTTTCCTGTGGTCTCTATCAAGCAGTTGGCTAAAAAGCTGCTCGTCGAAAACATCCGGTATCGCCGCAGGGCTAAGCTGGTAAATCTTCTCCTCGGCCGGTTTGGTAAATCTCTTAACAGTCAGGCCGACGCCTTTTTTCAGGATTAACTCAGCGCCACTTCTGCCGGCCAGACTGCTGGTTTCGCTCCTGGCGACAAAGTTATCAAAGCTGTTATCGCTTTGAAAAGACGTTACCCGCTTCCGTGCGTATTGGTCTGCAATATAGAAAAAACCTGCTGCCTGTATATTTAATTGAGCATCCGGTTCCGAGTTGATGAGCACATTCATCATAAATCCGATGGTGCGGCCTCTTGCGTTTTTAATCAGGAAAAAAACTTCTTGGCTTTGGTCTTCAAGAAAGCTATCGAGCCCTTTGCTTTTGATTTCTGCGATAATTTCACTGCCGGCCTCGAGCAGGTGGTTGTTTTTGAATTCTAACCCCTCAATGATGCGTTTGAAGACCTGCTCAGCCAAGTCGGTATCGCCCATAGTTTGATGTACTTCGATATCGAGCTGACGGTTGTTCGGTAACTGAGCGGTGCCGAAAAACATATCGAACAACGTTTCTTGTTCTTTTATATGTACCCAATCGATAGTGAGTGTTCCCGTCCGGATTTGCTCCGTTTTTGCAATTGTTCCGTGGACTGCGGAAGCCTTTTGCTTAAACAGCGTATCCGGAGTGGTCTTTGCAGCAGCCAGCAGGTATCGGCAACTAACCTGGGCGATGGGGCCGGAGCCGGGATCGAAAACACTGCTTAAAGTGAAGCCATTTTCTTGATATCTCCATTGTTTTTCACTTCGCCAGCCGTTTCCAGCCGGCATTGACACCGATAAATCTGCACAACTTAATGTTATCGGCCCCGAGAGCACAATAACGGAGCGCCAGATAACTATAAGGCGGGCTATCAGCAGGGCGACAGCAAAAAGCCCCAAAAGGGCTATTTTGTCTGCCGAATATTTTTTTATTTCGTAAGTTCCATCCATATATGCAGTAATAATAAACTAAAAACTTAAAGCTAAAAGCTAAAAACTGGGCAGTTAGGCCCAATTTTGCGATTTATTGGGGAGCCCATAAATCGCTTTTGCCGGTAATCTATATGCTTTTGTGCACTTTTTTGAGAGCTTTCCACCCGTTAGAAATTCCGCAACGGGCAATTATAACGCAAAAAAGGAAGATTTCTAACGGGACTCGCCCAAAAAAACACAATTGTGGCAAATTTAACTAAACAGTAGTTTTGCTTATTGCCGAATTATTTTATATATATTTAAGAGGAACACCATTTTACAATAAACCGAAAAACGGGAAACCCTGCAAAGGGGGTGAATACCCAAATGATTCTTGGGTTTCTGAAAAAGGCCCTGCTTAAAAACAAGGCAAGAATCTTAAAGCATATCACGAGGGGGGCTGATATGAACGAAGTCGTAATGCTGCGCGGAAGCGAGCCGAGGAGAATTCTGCAAACAGTAATCGAAAAACAAGTGCCTGCCATTATGTCCTATTTATCCAAGCGTAAATGGCATGTCGCCAAGGTGGTGTTGACCGGTCTTGGAGCCAGTCGGCTAAACGTCCGGATTTTACCAAGAAAAAAACCGCATCCGATAAATATTCGGGTTAATCAGCCGGTCGGAATATCATTAAAGTATGAATATGGCAAGTTTATTTTTGAGACCAAAGTGGTTTCACTTGAACCGTCGTCTGATACGACGAGCGGCGGAACAATGATGCTTGCGGTGCCGGACCGGATTGAGATAGTCCAGAGAAGAAGCTATTTCCGCGTTGCCGTGCCAAACTCGCTGAAGGTAAACGTCCTGCTGTGGCATCGCGGACAACAAAATGACGATAGCCGGCTGCCGCCTGAACATTATTGGCAGGGCGGGCTTATCGATATTTCCGCCGGCGGCGCACAGGTCGCAATCGATGTCGAGCAAAAACCTGACTTCAATGACGGTCAATTCATTGGGATGCGATTTACCCCTATGCCCTATGAAACGCCGTTGATGTTCAATGCCCAGATCAGGAACATTTTACCGACAGCAAACGGTAAAAGTATCTGCCTTGGCCTGCAAATTGTCGGTCTGGAGGCAAGCGCCGAAGGCCGCCAGGTCCTGTCCCGACTTGTTGGGGTTGTCGAGCGCTATTATCAGATAAATCAATCCAGCGCCAAGCAGCAGGATATGCGGGGTTGCGGTTTCGCCAAAAATCGCAGAATTGGGGCCCGGCCAACAAACCCCGATTAAATCGACAGCAAACACGTCTCATCTCTCTGGTAGTCGGTGATTTGTGGTTCGATTCACAATTCACAAGATGCAATTCACGACAGAGCCGGCTGTTCAGTGGCCGTGCCAAGAGCGCCCTTCTTGAGAACCCGGTGATAAAACCATTTAGCAAAGCCACTTGCTGTAAAACCACAGAAACCCAACACCAAAGCAGGCTGTCTGAACCAGATAATCAGCCCAACGGCCAACATGCACATCAGAAGGTATGCAAGAGGTTTCTTGCCCTTCATATATTGATTTACGACGTGCGGATACCGAATCCTGCTGACCATTAGCACGGCCAGGGCGAGGGTCAAAACCGGCAGGGTATAAAAAATAGCATTTTCGCAAACAAGGTAGGCCTGGGAGCCTTTAGCAAACAGCTCCGGCAGTGTTTCCTGATGGAATATGACCAGACTGGCTACCACGCCCGCCGCTGCGGGACTTGGCAGCCCTACAAAGCTCATATGTGCAGACTCATCCTCCTCATTCTCCACGTTGAACCTTGCCAATCGAATGGCTGCACAGCTTATATATGCCGCCGCCGCCAGCCAGACGAAACGCTGCAGCAAATTCACAGATGCAGGATTTAGCTCGGCAAAGCCGGCTAATTTGTATTCGAGAACCTTGAGCATTAAAAAGGCCGGTGCCACGCCGAAGCTGATTATATCGCAAAGACTGTCGAGCTGGCCGCCAAAGCTGGAAGTGCCCTTACTCATTCGTGCCAGACGCCCGTCGAGCATATCGGCAATCATCGCCAGCAGAATCATATACCCAGCCATCGCAAAATAAGGCAATTGGAGCTTATGATAGGAAAACTCATTTGTGCCGGTTGCTGCCATTCTGCCGGCAAAAGCAATAGCTGCAAAGCCGCATACACCATTGAGAATTGTTATCAGCGACGGTAGTACCGTGATGTACTTTAACCTCTGCTTTCGCACTCGCCGCAGCAAACGATCCTTGGCAGCCTGAGTCCTTAATCTGGGCATTTTTCTGTTGACTATTTTCTATTTTTTAAAATTTCAATCGTCGATTATTTCATATCTTACAAGAGCTGTCAGGCCAGCTTTGACTTTGTCACCTATTTGAATCAGAACTCGATTCTCGATTCTCGATTCTTGATTCTCGACCGAGCAACGAGCATCCGGTATCGAGCATCGAGGACGAGCAGGCACATACAGTTCCGTCCTGGAGCCGAATTTTATCATCCCGAATTCCTCTCCGCCAGTCAAATCTTGCCCCTGCCTGGCCTCGCAGACGATCCGCCGGGCAATCGCCCCGCTGATCTGCCGAACGAGGAGTCTGTCTCTGGGGCTGTCTGTTCTGGTTAGCCATAGGTCGTTTGACTCATTGACCCGCCCGGACTGCGGATTGGCCGCATTTTTGTATTTGCCCTTTTTATAGGTAATTTTCTCGACTTTTACGTTACACGGAGCGCGATTAATATGGGCATCAAAAATACTCAGGAATATTCCGATTCTTATCGCAGCCCCACCGATAAAGTCATTTTCATCAACAATCTCGATATCGGTTACCTTGCCATCGGCCGGAGCTAACAGGATGTTCTTATCCGGCGGCATTGCCCGATAGGGGTCGCGGAAAAACGCCAAACCCCATACCAAAACAACGGCCAAAATCGCTTCTATTGAAATGATAGACCAGACCGGCAAAAATACCAACCCCACCAGCAGGCAAACAACCATCACTGCAAACACTATCGCCGGATATACAACCACCTGCGGCCAGCCGTACTTAGTCAGCCTAAACCTCATAACCAAATATCATACCAGCACGCGGCGAACAATCAAGAGGGCCCACACTTAAATGGCCGACGGCCTAACACCAAAAAAAACACAAAAAGGCCGACACGAACGGATCGGCCTTTTTGAGGAGGAAGATATAGTTTCGGGCTTTCCATTCTGCACTTCTGTTGCAAAACGGGGCCCGTTCAAAAAACCAATTGCTCGCCCAAAGGTGCGAGAAACCTAAAACCAATGAATTCAGCAGCCCTTAGCTTCTACAGCAGCTCACGGGGCCACATTTTGCGAAAGATAGCAAAATACGGCCCGAACCCGCAAAATGGCAGCCTTGATTCTCATCTCTATGACTACAGATGCCAACAGTAGCGAAAAATTTCAAATTTTTTCTAAAATTTCTAAAAAACCTATAAAAAAGAAACATCGTAACCACTACCACTTTGAATATATTGGAATAGTGCTTGACAGTATTAGAGGAAAATATTAGTATGCAGGGTTCGAGCTTCGGCGTGATTCTATTCTGTTTAGATGTAGGAGCATACACGGCCGGGATAAGAGGCCGTGGGTTCGGGCCCCACTTTGCAAAAAATCGCAAAGTAGGAACCCTCCCAAACGCCCGAAAGATAGGCGTTTGGGGTCCCCTTTATTATATCTGTAATGTTGGGCGTAAAAATAGCTATAGGCGGCAAAGGGGGTGTAGGTAAGACCACAGTTTGTGCGGTCTGGGCACAACTATTTGCTCAAGACGGTTTTGACGTTCTGGCCATCGACGCCGACCCAAACACCAATCTTGCTTTGGCTTTTGGCATACCCTCCGAGCAAAGCCCGGAGCCGCTTATCAAAATGAAACAGCTGATTGCCGAACGTACCGGCACTGGAAAAGACGCCGTGGGAGCATATTTTAAGCTGAATCCTAAAGTCAGCGATTTGCCGGAAAAATACTGGCTTGAAGTTGACAAAACCGGACACGGTGCACGGGTCACGAGCGACCTGCCGCGACGGGGCGCTGGCACGGCGGGCGGGGCACGGTTAAAATTGCTGGTCTTAGGTGCTATTACCCAGGCCGGAGCAGGCTGCGCCTGCCCCGAAGGAGCGTTTTTGAAGGCACTGCTCACACATACAATACTGCAACGACAGGAACTGGTCTTAGTTGACCTGGCTGCCGGCGTTGAGTTTATGGGCAGAGCAAGCGTGCAAGGTATCGATGCACTCGTAGTAGTGGTTGAGCCGGGCAGCAGGAGCATTGAAACCGCGATGAATATAGCCCGAATGGGCACAGAATTAGGAATTAAAAATGTTGGAGCAATTGCCAACAAAATCACAGAAACAGCCCAGACAGATATGATAAGAGCCCAATTAGACGTAGATTTGCTGGCAAGTTTACGGTACAGCCGGGCTGTTCAGCAAGCAGACTTCGAGCGAAAGGCGGTTTTTGGTGCCGATGCGGAACTGGTGAGTACACTAAAAGATGCCAAAAATAAGCTGATGGATTTAATCGGCACAAAGGAAACAACAGCCACGTGAGTAAATGATACAGACCGCTGAAATGAAAACAAAACCTCTGCTTAGAACGTAGGATAAGATGTAAGATACGTTAAAAGCGGAAGTTAGCTTTAGTGAGGATTTGTTATGGATGTGAAAGAACGTAGCAGTGACAAAGCAGCACAGGAAATGATAAGCCGTATGGCCGAGGCTGGCCAGCAGAACGCCTGGGACCGACTTGAAGCCCAATCACCGCAGTGCGGATTTGGAAAACAGGGAATATGTTGTCGACTCTGCTCAATGGGGCCGTGCCGCATCTCCAAGAAGGCCCCGCTGGGCGTTTGCGGCGCCGATGCCGATACGATTGCGGCCAGAAATTTGGTCCGAATGATTGCAGCGGGGGCGGCGGCGCATTCCGACCACGGCCGTGATATCGCACACACGTTCAAGATGGTGGTCGAGAGTGAACAGTGCGACTATATGATTAAGGACGAGTTGAAATTGAGGGAAGTCGCGGCAAGATACGGCATAAAGGTAGAAGGCAGAGACACGAAAGAGATTGCCGGCGACTTGTCTGATGCGGTGATGGCTGAATTCGGAAAGCAGGAGGGAACCCTTGTCAGTGCAGCGGCTTATGCACCGCCGGCCAGACAGAAAGTTTGGCAAGAATTCGGTGTAACTCCGCGTTCTATCGACCGGGAAATCGTTGAGATTATGCACAGAACACATATAGGCGTGGGCTCAGACTACAAAAACCTGGTCAAGCAGGGGATACGGTGCAGCCTTGCAGATGGCTGGGGCGGCTCGCTTATCGCGACTGAGCTTTCGGATATTCTGTTTGGCAGTCCGCAGCCGATCCGGTTCAGTGCCAATCTGGGAGTCCTTGACGCCAAGCAGGTCAATATAATTGTGCATGGCCATGAACCAACATTGTCGGACATTATCGTGTCGGTATCGCAGGAACCCGAACTTATAAAAATGGCCAAGGACAACGGTGCCGAAGGCATCAACATTGCCGGTATATGCTGCACCGCTAATGAGATACTGATGCGTCACGGCATACCGGTTGCGGGCAACTTTCTTCAGCAGGAATTGGCGATGATGACCGGAGTGGTGGAGGTTATGCTGGTGGATGTACAGTGCATTATGCCTGCGTTGGGTTCACTGTCCGACTGCTTCCATACCAGGCTGATTACCACTTCCCCGAAGTGCAAAATCGCCGGCGCAGAGCACATTGAATTCCACGAAGACAGGGCGGTGGAAATCGCACGGGAAATCATCAAGATTGGTATTGAGAATTTTGCGAACAGGAAAGCTAAGGCCAGGATCCCGAAGGTGACGGAGCGTGGGATTGCGGGGTTTACGACGGAAAATATTTTTTACCATCTTGGTGGGCGATTTCGTGCAAGCTATCGGCCGCTGAACGACAATATTATCAATGGGCGAATTCGTGGTGCGGCTGGAGTTGTGGGCTGCAATAACCCGAAGCAAGTGCACGATTATGGTCACCTCACGATGATAAAGGAGCTTATCAGGAATAATGTTCTGGTGGTCAGCACGGGTTGTAGTGCGATTGCTGCGGCCAAGGCAGGGCTGATGAGGCCTGATGCGGCGGAGAAATACTGCGGCAAAGGGCTGTATGAGGTCTGCGAGACCGTGGGTATACCGCCGGTGCTTTACGTTGGCTCTTGCGTGGATAACAGCAGGATATTGACAATTCTGGCGAACGTGGTTGCCGAAGGCGGACTTGGCGATGATATCTCAGAATTACCTGTTGCCGGTGCCGCACCGGAGTGGATGTCGGAAAAAGCAATATCAATTGGTATGTATTTCGTGGCCTCAGGTGTGTACACGGTTATTGCTGAGCCGTTGCCAATCCTTGGTGCTCCAAATCTAACGCGTTACTTAACCGACGAAATTGAAAAGGATATCGGCGGCAAATGGGCCTTTGAGCGGGACCCAATCAAGGCAGCCGGTATGATGATAGAACATATCGAGAAGAAACGAGACGCTCTGGGGATAAACGTAGAGAAAGAACGTAAGCTCTACGATATGGAAGAGCGTCGGGTGTTGGAAGTGTAAAGTGTAAGGCTAAAAGCGCAAAACTTTTTTAGTTTTTAGTTTGTTTGAGGAAAGGTTAGGTTATGTCGAAAATTATTGCATCAGCAGGGATAAACGGGGCTCACAAAATAGCCAAACAGGCTGAACAAATACTCGCCAAAGCCATCAAGCAAAAGGGCAAGGACTGCAAAGTTGAGTTTCCGAATACCGGTTACTATATGCCTGTTATATATTCGATAACCGGGCAGGCGGTAGAAAAACTGGGCGATTTCGAGCAGGTGATACAGGAGATAAAATCTCTGCTGCCCGAACCGGTTGCTGATGATTTGTGGACGCCTTACCTGGGTCCCGTTCTTGATGCGGGGATGGCGACTCTTTTCGCGGAAGAGATTATCGAGGCGTGCAAATATGTAATTGGGCCTAATCCTGTCGATGGTATCTGGCTCGGCGCAGCAGACGATGTAATCCTGCGAGAGAGGGGCATCCAATTTGTCGATGGTTCTGCGCCGGGATTTGCGGCGATTGTGGGGGCCGCTCCGGATGTGGAGACGGCGGTTAAGATCGCCAGGAAATGTCAGGAAAGAAGTTTGTATGTTTTTATGGCCGGTCATCATAACGGGACAACCTTTGCCGAACAATTAGCACAAGCAGGAGTGGAACTGGGCTGGGAGACGCGTCTGGTGCCTTTCGGACGGGAGATAACGGCGGCGATATATGCCGCGGGTTTTGCAAGTCGGGTTGCGCTGACTTTTGGTGGTGTGAAGCCCGGCGACTACAAGAGACATCTGCTGTATAACAAAAACAGGATATTCGCCTTTGTGGTGGCCTTAGGCAAGGTAACGGATGAATGGTATGCGACGGCGGCTGGTGTAATTAATTACGGCTTTCCGACCATTGCCGATTCCGATATTCCGGAAATTCTACCCACGGGCGTATGCACATACGAGCACGTGGTATCTAATATACCGCACGATGAAATTGTGGAAAAAGCCATCGAAGTTCGTGGTTTGAAGATAAAGATCACAGAGGTAGCAATACCGGTCTCTGTCAGTCCGGCATTTGAGGGCGAGCGTATCCGCAAGGAAGAGATGCACTGCGAGTTTGGCGGCCAAAGGACGCCGGCGTTCGAATGGCTCCGGATGCGGGGAACAAAAGAGGTTGAGGACGGTAAGGTAGAAGTGAAAGGAGCGAATGTCGACTCGGTCGAAGTGGGTGGCAAACTGCCGTTAGGCATTGTAGTTGAAGTGGCGGGGCGGAAGATGCAGGCGGACTTCGAGCCGGTTCTCGAGCGTCAGATACATACGTTTATGAACGAGGCGCAGGGTCTGTGGCATATGGGCCAGCGGGACATCAACTGGGTGCGAATCAGTCAGACGGCTGCGCAGGCCGGTTTCAAGCTTGAGCATATCGGCAAGCTGCTGCACGCTATGTTTCACGAGCAGTTTTCGAGTATTATAGACAAGGTGCAGATTAAGATATTCACAGACGAATCGCAGGTTACAGGCCTGCGCGAGCAGGCAACGGCCGTGTATGCCGAGCGAGATGCGCGCCTGGCGGGTATGACGGATGAGGATGTAGGTACGTTTTACTCGTGCACGCTGTGCCAGAGCTTTGCACCGAACCACGTGTGTGTGGTTTCACCGGAGCGGCCGGGCCTGTGCGGGGCTTATAGCTGGCTGGACTGCCGGGCAGCATACGAGATAACTCCAACCGGGCCAAATCAACCCCTCCCGAAAGGCAACTGCATTGAGCCGACCATCGGCCAATGGGACAAGATAAACGCATTTGTTCTAAAGACCAGCGGCGGTAACATCGAGCGAATGAGTCAGTACAGTATGATAACCGACCCGATGACCTCTTGCGGCTGCTTCGAATGTATCGCCGCAGTACTGCCTTCCACCGGTGGTATAATGATTGTCAACAGAGAGTATCCAGAGATGACCCCGTGTGGAATGAAGTTTTCCACACTTGCCGGCACCGTCGGCGGCGGCAACCAGACGCCCGGTTTCATCGGCCATTCCAAACACTACATCAACTCCGGAAAATTTATAGCTGCTGAAGGAGGAATTAAGCGCATAGTGTGGATGCCTACCATGCTCAAAGAAGAAATCAAAGACGCCTTTATCAAAAGAGCCGAAGAACTTGAGCTTGGCGGTGAAGATTTCCTCGCAAAAATCGCCGACGAAACCACAGCTACCACGGAAGAGGAGGTTCTGCAGTTTATTACCAAGGCCGGCCATTCCGTAACCTCTCTGGAGCCTATGTTCTAAAAGCGTGAAGCATATCTCGTGAAGTGTGAAGCGAGATACGAAATACGAGATACAAGATACGAGGTAAAATATTATGCCATTAACAGGATTGGAAATCTTCAAGCTCCTGCCAAAAACCAACTGTAAAAAGTGTGGTATGCCTACCTGTCTGGCCTTTGCTATGCAATTAGCCCAGAAACGCGCCAAACTCGAAGACTGCCCCGACGTTTCCGAAGAAGCCAAGAAGCTGCTTGCAGCCGCCGCCGAGCCGCCAATGCGAAAAGTCGTGTTCGGCACGGGCGACAATCAGCTGCCCGTTGGTCAAGAGACCGTGTGCTTCCGGCACGAAGAGAAATTTCATAATCCGACGGTTATAGGCGTAACTGTATCAGACAAGCTCACCGGCGGTGATCTGAAAAAACGCATCGAGGCCATAAATTCACTGCAGTTTGAGCGAGTCGGGACCCAGTTAGGGGTTAAAGCTATAGCGGTTATGAATGACAGCGGTTCGGTTGATAACTTTGCAGCCGCTGCTGCAACGGTAAAACAATCGAGCGACTTAGCCTTGCTCCTTATTTCCGAATCGTCTCAGGCGATAGCTGCAGCAGCCGGCAAAACTAAAGAATCTGTACCTTTACTTGCCTCGGCCAAGCCCGATACGGCTGACGAGATGGCAAAAATCGCCAAAGAGAACAACTGCCCGCTGGTGGCAAAAGCCGAATCAATTGAGCAACTTTCTGAGCTTACCGAAAAAATCAAAGCCGAAGGCGCCGACGACATTGTACTGTGTCTTGATGTGCCGAACTTGCGGGACCGGTTGTATAACCTCTCTCAGATGCGGGCGCTGGCGCTGAAAAAGGTCTTCAGGCCTTTAGGGTATCCGACCATTTCTTTCGTTGAAGATGGTGATGCCGACCAGCAGGCGGCGCAGGCCTGTGGGCTCATCTGCAAGTATTCCAGTATCGTAGTGGTTGACACCGTCGAGCCGTATGCGTTCCTGCCTATGCTGACCACCATAATGAATGTCTTCAGCGACCCGCAAAAACCCGTCCAGGTAGAGCCGAAAGTCTATCCTATCGGCGAACCCGATGCCAATTCTCCACTGATGTTTACAACAAACTTCTCGCTGACATACTACACTGTGGAATCGGATGTCGAGCGAAGCCGAGTGCCAAGCTATATCCTCGTGGTCGATACGGAAGGCACAAGCGTATTGACCGCTTATTCAGGAGATAAGCTCAATGAAAAAACGGTAGCTGACGCTATGGCCAAACAGAATGTAGAAAACCTGGTTAAACACCGCAAACTAATAATCCCCGGCTATGTGGCGGTGATGAGCGGCAAACTCGAAGAAGCTACGAACTGGGAGGTTATGGTAGGCCCGAGAGAGTGTTCAATGCTGCCTAAATACCTCCATGAAGTCTGGAAAAACTAAAAAGGCAAAAGTGAAAAGACAAAAGAAGAAATGCACGATCCTATTTGAGCCAAGTGGACTTAAAATTGAAGTCCCGGTGGGGACCGTCCTGCTTGAGGCGGCACGTAAAGCCGGTATTTATTTAACAAGCATCTGCGGTGGAGACGGCTATTGCGGCAAATGCAAAGTAATAATCGATCGAAGCGAACAATTCCAAAGCAGACCCACCAGCTTACTCACGCCGGATGAAATACGGGAAAATGTTGTTCTTGCCTGCCAGACTGAAGTGCTTTCCGATATGACTATCACTGTTCCGAAGTTCCACACTTTAGAAACAAGTCAAATACTTATGGACACTGATGCCCACAGATTCAGCGAGCTTGCTGGCGAGCCGGGCGCAGGAGTATTTGAGTTCGACCCTCTGGTTCGCAAATTCGCCGTTGAGATGTCGAAACCGACGGTGCAGGACAATACGGCCGACCATGAACGCCTGTATGTGGCTATACGTGACCGAATTGACGCACCTATTATGCAAACCGGCTTTCGCATTCTACAGCGGCTCTCGAAGACGCTTGTCGAAGCAAATTACAAGGTTGCAGTTACAATAGGTCGGCGCGGTGGAACTACAGAAGTGATAGAGGTTGAGCCGGGCAAGCGGTGCAAGACAAATCTTGCCGTGGCGGTTGACCTCGGCACAACTACAGTGGTAGCCCACCTTATCGATTTAACAAATGCCAAGACAATAGATACGGAAGCTACGTATAACAACCAGATAAACTTTGGCGAAGACTATATTCGCCGAATCATTTACGCCGAAGAGAATAACGCGTTCGACGAAATGCAAAACCGTATCGTGCACGATGTAAATAATCTAATCGTGACACTGGCAAGCCGGCAAAAAGTCGATTTGCAGGATATAACCGCCATTATTTGCGCCGGCAACACCGCAATGGTGCATTTTTTGCTGAATCTCGACCCGACGCGAATACGTAAAGAGCCCTATATTGCCTCGGTGAGCTTTGTGCCACCGATTCGGGCAGCAGAAGCCGGCATCCAAATCAACAAGCGAGGTTTATTATACTGCCTGCCCAGCGTGGCCGCCTACGTCGGCAGCGACATAGTAGCAGGTGTTTTGGCCACACGAATTTATACCAAAAAAGGTATCTCCCTCTTTGTTGACATTGGAACAAACGGCGAGGTGGTCCTTGGTAATCGAGACTGGCTGGTCTGTGCCTCAAGTTCTGCAGGGCCGGCGTTCGAGGGCAGTGGAGTCAAACACGGTATGAGGGCAGCAGCCGGAGCTATTGAAAAACTGACCATCCTTGGCGACGGCTCTATCGAGTTTAAGACAATCGGAGATGCCCATCCAGCCGGCATCTGCGGGTCGGGTCTTTTGGACACACTTGCGGAGCTTTTTTTAAACGCGATTATCGACCGGACCGGACGCTTTAAAATCAGCAGAGACAGGAGATTTACGGAAGGAGACGATGGCTGGCAGTTCCAATTGGTTCCGCCAGGCAACGAACATCACCAAATCGTAATAACCCAGGCTGATATTAACAATCTGATTCGTTCAAAGGCAGGCGTATTTGCTGCAATTAGAGTTCTTATGGATTCGACACAAACTAAAATAGAAGACATTGATGGGATTTACATTGCCGGGGGATTCGGCAACTTCCTGAACGTCAAAAAGGCCGTTACTATCGGAATGCTGCCAGATGTGCCGCCGGATAAAATTCAATTTGTAGGCAACACCTCAATCGCAGGTGCTAAAACAGTTCTGATGAGCCGAAAAGCTCTGGAAACCGCTGAGCAGATTGCAAAATCGATGACATATTTTGATTTGATGAGCCATCCGGGATATATGGATGAATTTATCAGGGCCAAATTTCTGCCACATACGGATTTGTCGCTGTTCCCTTCGGTAGGAAACGTGATGCGTCGTGCGTGATGCGTATCGCGTGAGAGAACACGCAATACGATATACGCGATACGAGATACGAGAATATGGCAACAACCATTGCTATAAGTGGAAAAGGCGGGTCGGGCAAAACGACCGTGGCCGCTATGATTATCAGGTCTCTGCTGGAGCAGGCAGGCGGGCCTGTACTTGCGGTAGATGCGGACCCTAATTCCTGTCTGGGTCTAATGATGGGCGTTGAACCGGCGGGCGTTGTTGCGGAAGTTCGGGAAAAGATTATTGAAAAGGGGCCCAGTAATCCGGGTATGGACCGTGTGCGGTCATTCGAATACGGCATCCAGCAGGCAATTACCGAAGGGGCGGGGTTCGATTTGCTTACTATGGGTCGGCCGGAAGGGCCGGGCTGCTACTGTGCCGCAAATAATCTTCTGCGGAAGTTTCTGGACGAGCTGAGCCCTGCCTATGAGTTCGTGGTTATCGACAACGAGGCCGGGATGGAGCACCTGTCCCGCCGAACCAATAATAATGTTGACCTGTTGTGTATCGTAGCTGAAGCAACTGCCCTCGGGGCGATTACCGCTCAGAGGATTTTTAAGCTTGCTAAAAAATTGCCAATATCTGTAAAAGAAATCGGCGTTATATGGAACGAAAACCGTGGCCCGTTGCCCGTGACCCGTGACTCGAGCGACGAGCAACGAGCGACGAGCGACGACATACAGACCTTTGGCTGTGTGCCTTACGATAAAGCAGCGTTCGATGCCTCGATGCAGGGCAAAACGGTCTTCGACCTTGAAAATGATAGCCCTGCCTTCTTGGCGGTGTGCAAAATATTCGAAGATATTTTAGTTTTGAATCGCTTCACTACGAACCACGAACTATGAACTATGAACTATGAACTATTTTTGGAGAATTATATATGCCAGTTCCTGAAGTTGCAGATAGTTTTACCGGCTCGGTAAATCGCGTTACGCTTGGGGCGACCAAAGACAGCGGCGGCACTCGAACCTCAACAGTAACGGTGGGCGGAGCACGTAATGTCGTATATGGCGGTTCCATAGAAGACGCCAGTGAAAAACCGGTTATCGCTATGGACGTTCTCGACGCAAAGCCGCAAGATTGGCCCGATACCCTGGCCGAACCCTACAAAGATGTGCTCGACAGCCCCGGCGACTGGGCCAAAAAGTGCGTGGCCGAATTCGGGGCCGAGGTAATCTGCCTGAAATTCGATGGTATCCACCCTGATAAGGCCGATTTAGATGCCGCACACGCCGTCAAGGTTACAGAAGAGGTTCTAAAAGCGGTCGGCGTACCTCTTGTGCTGTGGGGCTGCGGAAATGACGAAAAAGATAACCAGGTTATGCCGAAAGTAAGCCAGATAGCCAAAGGACAGAACTGTCTGATAGGCACTGTTAAAGAGGACAATTACAAGGCCCTGACGGCTATTGCCCTGGCTGACGGCCACAATCTTATTACGCAAGCACCGCTGGACATCAACATCGCCAAGCAGGTTAATATTTTAGCTTCCGATATGGGCTTTCCGCTGGAACGGATAGTAACGTTCCAGGCCACGGGAGCATTAGGATACGGAATAGAGTATGCCTATTCAATCCAGGAACGCCAGCGTCTGGCTGCCCTTGGCGGCGATAAAATGATGGCGATGCCCGCCATTTGTGACGTAGGCTATGAATCCTGGCGGGTAAAAGAGGCCAAACTTGCAGACGCCCCCGGCTGGGGCGACGTAAAAAACCGCGGGCCAATGTGGGAAGCTACCACCGCCATCTGCCTGCTGCAGGCCGGGGTAGACATAATCCGGATGCGCCACCCACGGGCTGTAGCTATCGTTAGAAACTTTATCAATCAAATATGGCAGTAATAGAAAAACTTAAATTGACTGGTTTTAGATTGTCTGTCTGAGCCAAGCGAAGCATCTGGCCTGCGAGCAAAAATGACGAATAGCAGAAAGGAAGGTGTTTAAATGATACTAATTGCAGAACGAATTAACGGAATGTTCAAAGACGTCAAGCAGGCCATTGCGGAGAAAGATAAGCAAGTTATCCAGGAGCTGGCCAAAAAGCAAACCGAAGCAGGCGCCGCATATCTGGATGTGAATGTGGGCACCGCCGCCGCCGACCAGGAAGGAACTATGCAGTGGCTGGTTGAGACCATCCAGGAAACCTGCTCGACGCCTTTATGCCTGGATTCACAAAAGCCCGATGTTATCGCCGCAGGGTTAAAGGTTGTAAATGCCCAGAATGGCCTTATCCTGAATTCGGCACCGTTGAATAAGAAAGCCGATGAAGAAATACTGGACAAATACGTAGAAATGGCAGCCCAAGCTGGACCAAAGGCCAGTATTATCGCACTTACTATGGATAAAAACGGCGTGCCTCAGGATATTGATACTCGCGTAGCAATAGCCGCCGAAATCGTATCAAAGGCGACCGAAATTGGATTTGACGCCCGGCGGCTGTTTATTGACCCCATCATTTTGCCGGTTAGAGTCCCGAACGCCCAGGTGCAGCCCGGCAATATCTTGGCCGCAATCGACCAGATCGGATACCTCGCT
Source organism: Phycisphaerae bacterium (assembly GCA_030601845.1). Taxonomy (GTDB): domain Bacteria; phylum Planctomycetota; class Phycisphaerae; order Sedimentisphaerales; family Anaerobacaceae; genus JAUWAY01. The sequence goes on along the minus strand of JAUWAY010000006.1, from coordinate 47,837 downwards.
GACCCGGCGCCACATATAACAATAGGTCTGTCAAATCTTTCTCAGGGTGCAACGGAAAGAAGCTTGATAAATCGCATATTCCTCGCTATGGCCGTCTCGCGAGGTCTCGACTCGGCGATTGTTGATGTACTTGACGAAAAACTGATAAATATAGTGGCCACCGCTGAAATGCTGATGAATAAACAGATATATTCGGACAGCTTCTTGAAAGTCTACACAGCCGGCAAATAAAAACCAAATGCGTTAAAACGGTCCCCCCGCTGCTTCGTTTTTGCTTGCCTCTGCGTCTCTCGACGCAAGACGAGGCAGCAGGCGAAGCAAAACGGCGGGGCCGGGACCAAAGATAAGGAGTTATCACTGATGAAAATGAGACGTCGTGAATTCTTAGCAAGGTCAATTGCCGGGGCGACCGGCTGCCTGCTGGGACCAAGGTTCGCTACCGCGGCCGAACAGAAACCCGTAATGTTCGACCCGTATGAGCGTGTGCCGCTGGGAAAGACCAAGCTGATGGTTTCGCGCGTCGGCTTCGGCACGGGAATGCGCGGCGGGATGCGACAGTCCAACCAGACCCGCCTGGGCAAAGAAAAGTTCGAAACTCTCATCCGGGCCGCCTATGAGCGCGGCGTGCGACTGTTTGATGCCGCTGACCTCTACGGCACGCACCTATACCTCGCTCGGGCGCTGAGCAATATCCCACGCGCCGATTATGTGATTACATCAAAAATCTGGTGGCGACCCAAGGGCCTGCCCGAAGAGGAGCGTCCCGACGCCAATGTGGTCGTGAAACGCTTCCTCAAAGAGCTGAACACCGACTACATCGACGTGGTCCTGCTGCATTGCGTCGCGTTGGCCAACTGGCCGCAGGAATTACGCAGGCAAATGGATATCCTTGACGTTCTCAAGCAAAAGGGCATAGTACGGGCACACGGGGTCTCGTGCCATTCGCTGCCGGCTCTGGAGGCGGCCGTGAACGAGCCGTGGGTCGATGCGGTCAATGCCAGGATCAACGCCTACGGCACGAAAATGGATGGCACACCGGAAAAGGTCACCGCCGTGCTCAAGAAGCTCCACCGGGCCGGCAAGGCCGTGGTGGGGATGAAGTTGATCGGTGAAGGCCAATTTCGTAACAGCGACGAAAAACGCGACAGCTCAATCCGCTATGTGCTCGGCCTGGGCTGTGTGGATGCGATGATTGTCGGCTTCGAGAAAGCCGAAGAAATTGATGACTTCGCTGCACGCGTCCGCAAAGTGCCCAGAAAGAATGGCTGAACAACAAATCGGCCGTGTCTATGCGCGTGTTCGCACCTGTGCCTGCGCAACCGCAGGTGCAGGCAATCCGCTCGCAAAATAGGGCCCACTAAACCTGCGGATAGACCCACGGTTTTCGGTACTCGCGACGGAGCAACTTATTGGCCTCAGCGTCGTCGATGATTACTTCCTTCTCGCCGTCCCATTTGATACTACGGCCGACCTTATACGAAAGCATTCCCAGCAAGCTCATATTTGTCGAGCGGTGACCGATTTCGATATCACAAACCGGCCGAGAGCGTGTCTTGACGGCCTTGAGAAAGTCAGCCCACAGCTCAGGGATATTCTGATTATCCGGCTCATGCAGTTTTGGGTCCTCGTGGATGACCGGCTTGCGGCTGTTAGCCGGATAGAAAGTCCAGCCATCCCGCCAACCCATGTGGAATGTGCCCTCGGTGCCGTAGAAGTAACAACCAACATTTTCGCCTTTCTCGGCATTATTTCCAGCAAAACGACGATGCTCCCAGACAACCGTGAAAGTTTCAAATTCGAAACAGGCAACCTGGTGGTCGGGGGCATCGCTCGTCTGGGCGCCGGCAGTATTGACCGCAGGCCCTCTGATGGCCCGGCCACCGGTGGAAAAGACCCGCTTGGGATATTTCTCCTCGGTCCACCAGAGAATTTGGTCCAGCCAGTGTATCCCCCAATCCCCTAATGTACCGTTAGCGTAATCCAGGAATTGGCGGAAGCCCTTCGGGTGTATCGCCTTGTTAAACAGCCGCAGCGGTGCAGGGCCACACCACATATCCCAATCGAGCCCCCTGGGAGGTTCTTCATTTGGACTCGGTTTTTCCAGACCGCCTCCGGAATGGACAAAGGCCCGAACCATACCGATCTTGCCGGCCTTGCCCTCCTTGAGAAATTTCATACCAGAAACGTTATGGGGCGATACTCGCCGGTGCGTGCCGACCTGAACCACCCGGCCGGTATCACGGGCGGCCTTTACCATTGCGCTGCACTCATAGACCGTGTGGCCGATCGGCTTCTCAACATACACATCGGCTCCTGCCCTGACAGCCGCGATGGTAATCAGCGGATGCCAGTGGTCGGGCGTGGCCACTATGACAATATCCGGCTTTTCACGGTCCAGAAGCTCTCGATAATCCTTATACTTGCTGGGTTTGTCGCCGCTAAGCTGCTCTATCTCGCTGGCGGCAGGGTCCAGTTGATTGCTATCAACATCACACATAGCGACAAGCTTGCACTCGCGAGACTGTAATGCAACACGAGCGATGTTCATACCCCACCACCCACTGCCGACCAGCGCTGTGCGATGCTTTTTGTCCGTCTCGGCCATTATTATATTAGGGGCCGCAAAGGCCAGGCCGGACGCCATCGAACCTTTAAGGAAAGTGCGTCGGTTTATAGACATGACCATACCTCCCTTGAATTAAGAGAATTAGAAAAACCCGGTTTCGCTCGATATGGGCAGACTTACCCCCGCTGCTTTGCTTCGCAAAGCGAACAAGCGGGGCTGCCCACTCTTGCCGTTGAATCTATCAGGATGGCAACCCAGGTCAAGGGAAAATTCACAAATCAGTGGTATCTCCAGGTAACACCGTATACCACTGAGGGGAATTGCCTAAGGGCAGACAGAACCGGTGCTAATATTCTTGCAATTACGGTCTATCGGGTGTATAGATTAAGGGAAAGTAAAAAAAAAGAGGCGATTATGGAGAGGTGTCGGAGTGGCTGATCGAGCCGGTTTCGAAAACCGGTGTGCCCTTTGCGGGTACCGCGGGTTCGAATCCCGCCCTCTCCGTTATTTTTAGGCACTCCTTCAGTCCGTTTGCGCCAATCAATCCCGGCCTGGATCTGGCCAACCACAATGATAAGACAACTCAATAGCGAAAAGCCAAAACGGAAAACCGAGCTTTGGACCAAATCGTAGATACTCGCTACTATGGATGAGCCGCTCCAGAACCAACGGAGATGACGGATTTTCCTGTTGGATTTTTCAGGTCATTGAATTACTATCCATATAACAGTAGCATATAGCACACAGTTTATTTTTTATTTCCAGTCCTAAATCGGAAATATTATGAGATTGCAGTTTATAGTTTGCAAGGTGATGCAGAGAGAGGCGTATTTTTGTGCTGCCCGCTCAAAGAATGGCATTGATGTAGTTTTAATGCCGCAGGGTCTGCACGATGAGCCGGATATGCTTCGCAGTGAGGTTCAAAAAAACCTCAAACGCACCAGCGATATTCAGGGTCGAGCTTACGATGCTTCGCTGCTGGGTTATGGTCTTTGCAGAAATGGCATTATCGGCCTGTCGGCAAAAATCCCTGTGGTTGTCCCACGAGCCCACGATTGCATTACCCTTTTGCTCGGCTCGAAAGAAAAGTATCAGCAATACTTCAACTCACATCGCGGCGTTTACTGGTATAGTGCCGGCTGGATAGAGAGCGGTAACCAGCCCGGCAAGAAACGCTATGAACGGACTCTTAAAGAGTATGAGGAAAAATACGGCCAGGATGATGCCAGATATTTGATGGAAACCCAGCAGAAATGGATAAAGCAATACAACTGGGCAACTTATATCGACTGGGGGTTTGCCAATTCTGATGAGGATAAGAAATATACCAAACGCTGCGCCGAATTTCTCAGATGGAACTATGATGTGTTAAAAGGCGACCCTGGCCTTATGCAAAGACTTGTCGACGGCGACTGGAACGACTGCGAGTTCCTAATTGTCAAGCCAGGCCAAAAAATAGCTGAAGACCTGACAAATGACAGTATAATAAAGGCCGGGTAGCAACGTACTCTTGCAGTGCCCTGGCAAAACAATATAATTTGAGGTTGCTATGTCGTTAGGTCAGATAATAAGAAAAAAACGTGAACAGTTGAATCTGACGCTGGACGAGGTCAGCAGTCGGGTTGGATTCTCCAAGCCGTATCTATCTACCATTGAAACCGGCAAGGTAAAAAACCCACCCGGCGACGGACTGTTAAGAAAGCTCGAAAAGATACTCGAGTTTGAGCCGGGCCTGCTGCTGCACATCGCTCATATGGAAGGTCTGCCCTGCGATGTCCGTCAGGAATACGAATCGGCCGAGGCCGAAAACCAGAAATGGCGCCAGTTCATCAAAAACCTCATTCACGCAAAAACCGATGCAACCCAGCTCGGCGAGCTTCTTGCCGAAAGCAAGTTGGACGCTGAAAAGCAAAGTCTGCCCCTGGCGGCCGGCCGATTGGTGCCCGTGATAAACAAGGTCGCAGCCGGCTATCCGAGCGATTTCGATGATTTGGATTATCCTGTCGGGGTAGCGGATGATTACGTTCGCTGCCCGGATTTGCACGACCCGAACGCTTTCGCCGTCCGGGTCGTCGGCGACTCGATGGAGCCGAAGTTCCGCGAGGGTGACATTGTGGTCTTCTCACCCGCCACCGAAGTGCACAACGGCGATGATTGCTTCATCCGTTTTGCAGAGCCGCACGAGACGGCCTTTAAGAGGGTGTTCTTCGAGCCGAAAAATAAGGTCCGACTCCAGCCGAGGAACGAAAAATATTCCCCCATAATCGTCGATGGCAAACGCATCAACGGCCTGTACCGCGCCATTACAAAATTAGAAAAGCTGTAGCCGTTTTTCTGCATTGCGGGCCGTGCGCGGAGCTTTGAAGCAGAAGCTAAGGAGGATTAAGAAGAGATTTATGAAGACCGAAGTATGCCAAAACTGCGGCGCAGAGATAAGCGAACATGAGCAAGCGTTTGTTCATAATGGCCATATAGTTTGTGAAAAATGTTATGCAGAACTGAAAAAGCAGGCACAAGAGTCCCCAACGACTGAAAGTTTCGTGTCGGAGAGAAGAACATTCAAGCCACGAACTTACAGAATTTTTACCCTGACACTTTGCGCCATAGGCGGCCTAATTATTGGTTTTTTTGTCGGACAAATGTACTCGAAGTACCAAAGCCGGAACAGCTTTTACCGTAAGCTTAATTCCATCTTTAGTGGAACAGCTAAAGAAATAGCACCAGCCGACATCAATCCGAGGGCTAAACACATTCTTCGGGTCACCGCTCTTGGGCTGTGGGGAGGGGGGCTTGAAGTAGAGCTTACCAATATTTCAGGCAAGGACATAGAAGCGGTGCAGGGATACCTCTTCATCTTTGACCAGTTTGGTCAGGAACTTGATAAGTTGCGAGGGAATTTTGATAAACCAATTTTAGCAGGACAGGCGGTGAAGTACCTCTGGCCGATCAACTGGGACTACAAAGGCCGAATGCGGGAACTGATCCGGACCCGTCTTTGGAATGACGAAGGGCAGAAGGCAACGGTGAAATTCGCCACACAAAAGGTGCTCTACTCGGATGGAACACAGGAGAACTTTAAAGTGGAAAAATGATTGCGAGGATTCCCGAACCCATCTGCATTTTGTTGCTTACCTTGGGTGGGCTGATGTTCAGAAAAAGACAACAAACACTTTGAAGGAGGAGAAAGGCTTATGCTTCGATACAGGAAACCATCGACATTACTTTATTGGCCAGCCGCCATGGTCAATGTTCCTTCGATTGATTTATTTGATTTTGGTGGTCCTGACCCTTCATTTTTCTTAACTTTGTAGGTTCCTTATTATCTTTCGTCTGTAGTGTTTTCCAATGGACAGACAAGAAAGTGGTTTTTTGAGACTGTTTCCATTGAGAATTTGGGAGGATTGCCCTTCGGCCACGGAGCCAGCCCTTTTTCTCGAAGCCATATCCCAATCTTTTTGCTGATAAGTTCGCTGCAGCTTTTCCAAAATGAAGGTTTATCAATGTTGACCTCGACCGTATTTGAAGAGTCTGCCAGGTCAAGCTTGACGGATTTCCATTCTTTTTTGAAGAACTTGTCTCGGTCAGCAATTCTAACCTTGAAGCCGTAGCCTGCACCGCTCTCATGATGTTTGCCATTATTCCATGCCGTAACTATCATTCTGAAACCCTTTCATTTGTCGCCAGTCACTCAAGGCAACTAATAACCTCGACATGCATTGCCAGCCGTAGACGAGGTTGCCGCACATCGCAAAGCGATGCTCGCAACGACGTGTTCATATTGCGTGATGCATACTGAGTATTGCATTTAGTTCTAATTTATTCTCTGCGGTCTCTGCGTACTCTGCGGTAAACAGACTGGAATTAGCTGACCTTCTGCCCGGCGATGGCTAAAACTAACGCAAAAACTTTCGACGCCCCGGCTTGCTTCAATGTCTTTGCACACTCGTTCAACGTTGCACCGGTTGTTTTTATATCATCAACAAGACAAATCCTTCGGCCATTAAAATTATGTCCATAGCGGACGGCAAAAGCACCAGCAACATTCCTGGCACGAGCGGCAGCCGTTGGCATTATTATTTGCGATTTGGTATGGCGGATGCGGGCCAGCTCCGTATTGATTTTAGCTGTTGGGTGCTTTAATTTTTTGGCTAAAATCAAAGATTGATTGTAGCCGCGAACCAATCTTCTGGCCCAGTGAAGTGGAACAGGGACGAAAAATTCTATATCGTTTACAAAGCTGCTTCCTTGCAACGCGGAATTGGCCAAAAAGCCCAACGTTGAATCCAATTCCGTCCGGCCTTTCTTAAAGGCCAATATCATTCTTCGCAAAGCATCTGCGTAAACGCCGCTTCGGGCTATCAGGTCGAAATGAATTTCTTTCCCCTGACAATCGGGACAGGCACCTTCAAGCAAAGCGTATCTGCTGGCGTCTCGGCCACAGCGCGGACAGTAATCGGCGCCCGTGCAGGCCAGAAGCTCATCCCAGCAATTTTTGCACAAACTCTTATCGGTCTCACAAATGCTTCGCTTACAGTTGATACAGACCGCGGGCCACAAGAGTTGATTCAAACTTTGTAAACCAAAGATGGCAGTTTGTTTTGGGTTTGATTGGGTTTGAATTGGGTTTGTTTTTTCATAGCCCGTATCCGCATTTTTCTTCATAATCCTTTGTAAATACACACTTTGCATCAATTTTACCCCCTGGCAAATTGGCTTTGATTGGCTTTGTATTGGGTTTGTATTGGGTTTGTTTTTCCCGCGTTCACCAAGTGTCTTATTTTCATAATCCTTTGTTAATACCTTATTTACGTTCATTTGACTTTTTCGGAAATTGGGTTTGTTTTGCATAAAAAAGGGTGATTTGTAGAGAGTCCTCTACAAGTGTAGAGGGCAGTTGGCGAGTATCGCGTATTGCGTATAGCGTATTGCGTACAGCGTCTCGTATAGCGTATAGCGTATCTCGATACGAAAAATACGAAATACGAAGCACGAAATTCTCCACAGGACGCCTAACGGCGGAAACAATATCAAAATCTAAATGACCCAAATTCAAAACCTTGCCTTGCTTGCCAAATGCTGGATGCCCAGAAACTCGAAATTCGAAGTTCGAAATCCGAAACCCATCCTTCGCATAAAGCTACGGAGGGCAGGCAAATACAAATTACCGAAATATAAAGGTTCAAAAGAAACATCGACTCTTGATTATTGACTAATTTGGCTGGGCCTGCTGGCCCTAAGACCTTGCTGCGAGGCGGGTTATGTTTGCTTATTAGACAAACATGCGGGTATTTTAACATAATATCAAACAAAGGTCAATGATAATCGAACTTTTTTGTAAAAAAATTGGACGAATCTCCGTATGCTGTATGAGCGTGTCCAAATGATCGACTGAAAAAACAGATTCGAAGAATAACCCACCCTCCGCCATTCCCACGAGCTCTCTAAACCGACTTTACACTAAGACTGAACCTTGGGATGCAAGGGCACTCTGCAAGAGAGCACCCAGGGAGACGGCTGCCGCCCAGTTTTTATTCTTGCTGAGATCGTAGTAAGTCTGTGGTGGTTGTAACTCCTTTTGCGTCAAATTCGAAACCTCCCGCAGAGAAATGCTTTTTCGATAAGGTATCGCATTTTCCAACACAATAGCATAAATCTCGCCCAAGGGCCGTGTATAGTTATCAAACTCTGCTCTCGTGCATCCAATCTCCTCATGGAACCTTTCCCAAATACTTTCAGGGTCATCGACAACCACTCTGCTTATTGATGCTTCTCCGACAAGACAGCGTTCACGTCCCGAAGCATATATACTAACCTTACACCCTTCCCACTTCTTTGAAAACTTTCTTCTTATCTCGACCTTTTTCTTCCCGGCCACGACTTTCCTTGCGTTTTCCCCCCTAATACTCATTACAAGTTTGCTGTCGAGCGAATGTCCATTCATAAAAAAGGCCCGCGCAATCTTAGGAAATTTTTTCAAAATAGCTGACCAAACATTCTCGAAATCCGAGGAACATCTAAGCTCGTCCTCGAATAGTCTATATTGATGTCCTGCCTTAATGGCATCGATAAAACCAAACGACTTAAAGAACTCTTTTTCTTTCTCCCACACGCTCTCCGGAAGTGTAAAATGTACACCTTTCGCGAAGCGCCTTACTTCCAAACCCATCAAGGTGAAAAAGGCCTCTCCGAGGTGGATATCCTGAAGTTCTTTTTTTATTCTAAGGTGGCAAAACTTAGCATCCTCTCCTCGCTTTACCACCGCAGAAACCGCCGGCTTCTCATCAAGGTAGCCAATATACCCGATTCTTTCTGAAACCTTCAAACCCGCCATAACTTTTTCGTCAAACCACTTCTCAATATTAGGATACATCGGCTCGTTTTCTAAGACCAACTCCCGCAATTTCTTCAAATGGTCGCTGACAGCGCGCGCATCTGCCTCAGATAGCCTAACAACTTGGAAATTGCCTTTTTGCGAAAAGAGTTCTTCCATTCTTATTACCTATAATGCCATATGATAGTCACGTCCACAACTAATCGCCGTCTCCCCAATCTCTAAAAAATTTTGACAACCTCAATTCTTGCTCATTATAATCATCTTTTTTCTCATCCTCTTCGTAATCTTCTGGCTCTGGCTTTTTGCAATCTTTTGACATTCTATAAAACGCCAGCCTTGCTAATCTTTCATCGTCTACTAAATTGACATTAATATTGTGCCCGCGAACCTCAAATATCAGAGGAGTACCTTCCTTTTTGTCTTTTCGGTCTTTACCAAAAAAAGGATGCGCAAATCCAGCATAATGTATACGCATTTCGCCAATCGCTTCATCAATCGCACGACAATATACAGCGATTCCTTCTGGTAAGCAAAGCCTTTCTTTGGATTTCAAAATATAAAAACGGTCCTTTTCAACTAACAACCTCTTCTTGTTATTTGCTTCTATGCACTCCCAATAATCATTCGGATCCGGTCTGCCTGTTTCCTCATGCTTCCATAAATCTATGGGCTCGTCCTGATCTTCCTTCCCTTTAAAGGCAGCAATGTTAGCCCTATAAACGCTTTTGTCCTTCTTAAAAACTTCCGTTCCTGATAGATCAACCGAAAGTGTCTCGTCCTCCACACTCTCCTGACGACGCAAAAGGCATCTGTATAATTCCTTCCCTTTCATACGGGAGATATCTGGGTGGTAATAAAATAAGCGAAGCTGTGACAGAGGTTCTCCCACTTTGACCCTTACATTGAAAGTGATAGGAGTTATTTCCAAAAACATTTCAACATGCTTTTCATGCAATTTATCTGGGTCAAAATACTCGTAGTGGTCCATCTTGTCCACAATCAAACGGCATAATACATCAACTCTCCCAATCGAACTCTTAGCTGTCGCTCGGCCACAAATCGGACTATTTTTTAACTTCCGTCCGTCAAGTTTTTCATTTAGAGCAAACACATATGTGTGTATCTTTTCTAAAAAAAATATACCATCGCTCTCTTCATCATGAACTTTAGCATAATCACGGTTGTCAAGAATCGTTCTTTTATACGCATCTTGTTTAGTTGGCTTTATCGACCCATTGACCATTTCATACCCTTCCTTTGATAAGGTTAAATCGATAGACGAATGGTCAATTGGATTTTCCCCCTTCTTCTTGCTATTCCAGTTCTTTACATTTGTAATATATTTCTCTTTGCATAACTTTTGGACCTGTTCCTTAGACAACACGCCTGGTATCCAATCTTTCCAAGGTTCACTCATATATTTCCTCCGCTTTTCTTAAAATTTAATTGCCTTAAATTCTCTACGCATTCTCTAAACAGAGAATTCGATTTATAAGTTATTATCGGTCTACATACAAAATAACATGAAAAAAGCAGCCAATCCCAAGAGCAAAACAACAATCCTCAGAATCCACACAATTTTTGAATTATACACTATGCAAAAAACGCTTCAACACTTTTTTATGCGTTTTCCAGCCAATAAAACATACGTCGATTCACTGCTCATTTTTCTCTTTGTTTTTTCCTCCTCTTTTGACGCTGGAAAATTGCTCACAATTCGTGTTTCAACCCGAAACCACTGACGGTACAGACTATTTTTTACTTTCTAGTATTTATCTTCATTAGAAAAACTTCATACCCTATCATTTCAAGGCGTCTTTTGGCATTTTTAAGACTTACTTTACTAAAGAAAGGTATATTTAATTCTTGGTCAATACGACTTATAATTGCGTAAATAACTTTATACTCGGATGGTTGAATGCTTGCTGTATTAGAAAGTTTGTAACCGACCGGCAATTTACCATTTACCTTGTCACGGAAACCTTTTTCAGCTCGAAATAATTCACCGGAGACAAGGCCCTGATTAAAAAGGTGACTCAGAACAGACGAACCCCCATACCGTTTGACATGAACCATTTCTTTGTCTTTTGAAAATAAATCACAAAATTCAATATTGCTATGCCCGCCGCCATAAGGAATCTTTTTATCATGCATAAGACAAATGCTGTTTATACTCTCTGCTACTCTCTTGTTATATTTGTCTTCATTTTTATCATTATACCCCGGTAGAGATAGGGCAATTTTTTTTCTTAAAAGTCCCTGATATGTTTCATTAACCTGTGTAACAAAATCAGTGGTAATCTGGTACCATTTCCCATTAGTCAACAGAAATACAGAGCCGTTCTGTTCTATTTCACAATAAAGACAATTAAACGCTTTCCATTCGTGTGTTCTGATACCAGAGCTTAAACTATAACAACATATTTTGTTCTTCGTAAATATATTCACAGAGACTTTGCTGTAATCTTCATCAGTTAAAAGGCCTTTTAAAAAGCCACGAATATCAATGTCATCCAACTTATCATTTGTATTATCATAGGAATAACAAAATCCTTCCACATCCTCCCAGTCGATAATTTCAGGGATTGCCATCCACAACTTATTGAAATCTCTTTCCTTTACTCTACCTACCATGCGCTCATTTAGCATGTCGATTGTTGTCTTGCTTTTTATTTCTGCTATTTGATCGATCCACCCGAAATTTGCCTTATATGCATCTTTGCAGTAACATTCAAAACATTGTTTCAAAAAACCTCCTATAGTTCTTATATCAACCTTTACGGACACTCCTAAAGCATCCTTGCCGGTAATAGTTATTCCGAAATCTTCTTTTTTGGATTTTCCTGTCATACCCAGAATCAGATCTTGTTCAATGTCAATTCCAAAATCAGCGATAACACTATTCAAGCTGACCTGCTCTCTGGACTCCTTTGGAACGTTTGACATATTTTTTTTGACGATGCTTCTTAACTGTTTCTCATCCACAGTATTTAAAACTACTTTTAGCCCAAATCTTTCTTCGATGACTCCGAGATTTAATAAGTGACGGCCAAAACCGAATGGAATGGCGAAAAATCTATATTTCTCGTTGCTAACTTTTATTTTGGCCAAAAACAATCCCTGAGAAGAAGAATTTTTAAGATTAAAATCATCAGGCGTTTCAAGGAAAAACTTCTGTATCCATTGGGGCGGATGAATATAGGAATCTTTAGTATATAAGACAAAAGATTTATCGTCATTAAGATTATGCGGCGTTAATTTATCGATATCTTTTAGAATTGATTCAGGCGTATTGAATTCTCCTTTAATCAAGTAAATTGATAGCCTGTTTGTTTTTGTCTTATTTCCCATTTACAATACCCAAAACCTGCAATCGATTTTCCAAAAAAATATTCCAAACAAAGATAATACCAAAACCCGCACTTCCCGCCAAAGCAAAATCCTCATTTTAACGGCAACTCTCTCCCTTCCCTTCACTTCGATTTCACTCAGTGTAAACTCTTTCACTCAGGGTAAACTCTCAAGCTCAGGGTAAACTCACTTGGGAGAGGGTTTTCTTCAACGCGTTCCCACAGGGCAAGCTGGCGAGGCACAGAAAAGAATGGAAAAAGCAAAGAAAATTAACCCCGTGAGATAATCTTTTACTATCTCATGTGGAGCATCGAGCATCCAACCCTTTTACTCCAAATCGTATGCGCTGTTGTCCGGAGAAATAAAGCCGGTCCCCGGCGCGATGTGTTTCTTTTCGGCCTTATACGTCTCGGTAAAGCAATCCCGAACCGAGCCGACAGAACCATCACAATAGGCAACATTTGTCTTACCTAAGTGTCGGTACCCCTGTGTCCCCGCATATCGACCGAAGAAACCTTTATCGAGTTTGCCCGCAAACGGCGAACGCATAAACTTGTTCGCCCCGCCCGACCACTGGCCATCACCAAAAATAGCACATTGAGCAGGTCTTCTCACCTGCGATACCCTCGCAGAGGGCGTAAAGAACTCTCTGCCTGACCAGCGGTCTCTGCGATGGCTGCCGCCTATATAGCTGGCATTATAGTTGTAGCCGGTGTACGGTTCGCCGCCCCAGTTATCAGCCCCCTTGAAGGATGGACACTGTTGTATCTCCAGAATACTCTGTCCCTCCCACAAAATGCCGGGCTTAAATGTTTTGCTGCCGTCACTGGTGTCTATAATCGTAACAAAATCCCACACGTATTCGCAAATCTCATTATCTCGTTCGACGCTTGTCTCCTGTGTCAACGGATAATAATCATCATTATTGTCTGCGTACATCTGGGCCGTTATTGCCATCTGCCGCAGGTTGCTCAAACAGACCACGCTTTTACCCTGCTGCCGGGCTCTGGCCAGTGCCGGCATCAATATCGCCATAAGCAGTGACAACACCGCCATCACTACAAGCAGCTCTATTAACGTAAACCCCGTTAGAAGTAATCTCGGCTGGACAGGGTGCCCGCCTTTGGTATAGACTTCTAACGGGGTAAATCCTTTTCTTCGCATATGTCCTTCTCACTCACAATCCCACGTACAATCCAGCCAGTGTCCCGCGAGCAAAGCGAAATCCACCATATTGACCTTGCAGTCCTTGTTAACATCGCCCACTGGAAACGGATGTCTGTAATCGCCGCAGCAGCTCACATCGGCAACTGCATCGATTTCGGTAGTAACGACACTGCCGGGGTCATCTTCAATTCTCACATACCGAATCCAGTCCAGTCCGAGTGCGCCGATATCGAAACCCGTACCGCCGGCCGAGCCGTCATATGCCTCTATCATCTCCGCCACCGTTTTGCCGGCCATATCAGACGCAGTCAAATTTGGGTCAATTGGCCTGGTAGGGTCAAGCTCCTGCGCCCAAACATCATTAACATCATCCCATTCGTAACCGGCCGTAGGAGCAAAATCATCCGCATAAGGCCCCGATGAGAAATAATACCAATCGTTACCATCCTGGCTGACAGAGACAATCCCCGGCTCGGCAAAAACCGAGCCGCCGACTATGGTTTCTTCAGGATTACCATTTGTCCAGTACTGACCCCCGCCTGTTGTCTGAAAGGCATTGCCGAAGATAATAAAATCCACCCCGTAGAGATTGTTCTCATCATTTGCCACCGGATGGCTGAACTTGACGGTCAATAGCCCACCATTGCCATCAGTAACTAATTGGTCGGCAAGCCGGGGCTGATAAACCGGCACGACCGGCCACATCTCAGGATAAACTCTCCCGCCTGTCTCCAGCGAAGGCCTGCCAAGGGCGCTATTCGGCTCATTATAAATACCAGCCCCCAAGCCCTCTATGTAATCAACGACTTCAATAGCAAAGTCGTTGGCGTCATAATCGTAGGCGTATGTTACCTGCGCAAAACAAAATAATGCGAACGCAATATATGCTTTTCTCCAGCACATTATTTCCCCTTTTACTTTTCGTATGGGTGGGGCAATTACACCAGCCACACCCAGTTTAGCAGTCGCCGGCCCGGCGACTTTCTTTTATGTACTGTTCAGCCGTCGCCGCCACGGCGATGACATTCTAAACAGCAGTCCGCCAAGGCCCAACAGTGCTATCGTTGCCGGCTCAGGGATCGGCTGCTCGCCTGGCGCCCGTACAGGGTTCCAGAATTCGTCGTAATTCGTCCAGACCCAGCTATCCCAGCAGCCATCGCTCAGGGAACGACCGTCAACGCCGGTGTTCAGTGACCAGTTTTCATTATCAGTGCTGCCATAGTAAGTCCAGCCGGTAACAGCGTCCGGCCCGTAATCGTATTCCACTGTACCCGGATAATCAAAATCGTTTATAAAGTGACTCTGATAGAGTTCGTACCACGTGGCATCTACGTCAAGGGCACCGGCGTCAAGTGCATCCAAAGCGTCCCAACCGCTGGCACTGCCATCCCACTTGTAAGTAAACAAAATGTAACTGTCAAGGTCGAAGTCAATAACTATAGTTGCTTCATTACTTCCGCTTCCAGCCGTGTATTCTGCACTGCCGTGGTACGTTACAGCACCGGCACTTGCGGCAATTGCAAACACAAAAATTAAACTCAGCGCTCTCTTCAAAACCATAGTTTCTCTCCTTTAATTCAAAAAGTCACAACTTGCTTTTCAAAACTTCTTCTTTTTGTTGTTTACTACCTTAATTAGCGAATAGGGGATAGATTCCTGCTTGCGCAGGAATGACAATGCTATACGCTAAAATCACCTCCTTTCATCCTATCCGGCCCTTGACGCAAGGGCGCTCAAAAAAACCAATAAAAAAACCGCCGTCCCCGCGAGAGGAACGGCGGTTTACATCACTGATAAACCAAACTCCCAGCCGATTGGCTTGCTTTATACCAAAAGCAAGTTTGCTCAAACCAGAGAGCCACACCGTGTCCCAGCTCGCGAGAACACCCGTGTATGAGTGACCAACTACAGGCAGGTTTTCTGACTTGCGCCTTACCTTGAGACCCCTTCCCATCCAGCACTAATTTTCAGCAATGAGCAGCGAATAAAAATATACCTTGCAGTATTAAAAATTAGCGCCGGACAGTGGGACAAACTGCCTCTCGGATTTCCGACCAATATCGAAACAGGCGCCTACAGCGGCGCGGACCGTCACGGCTTTTAACCGTGTTCCCATTTAATTATCCCAAAGCGAGCAGCTTCAGGACCTGCAGTTAGATTATACTCTTTTCAAAGAACAATTAAGTAATCTTTTATCAGCCGATGTGCCGGCAGTCAAGTAAAAAACAAAAATTTTTATTGCCTCAGATAAATAATGATACCCGTTAGTATCAAAATGGAGAGCATGCACACGCCTATAGCGGTTATAAATATCCACATAAAGCGTTTGTTTTGCCTGGATAAGATATATTTGAGGTATCTGTCGCTCGTGGCGAAGGTTCGGCTCATCTGCATAATACTGTCGGTTTGGCCGAGCGTGCTCTGGTTTAGTTTGTCCAGAGTCTGGTTAAATTTGTTAAAACTCTCAGCCATTTGCACATCAGTATCGGCGGCGGCGGCGAGCTGATGGTCAATATCAACCAGAGCATCGGTTTGCTTGGCGGTTTCGGTCGGGATTTTTCCGACAGCATCGATAAACTGCTGACTTCTGGTAACAGTTGCCTTTAGCTGCTCGAGGAGCTGCTCTGTTAATTGTTTTTGGTTTTCCACAACAGCCGGAAAACTTTCCACCAGTTCAGGCAGCTTCTCAATCCGGCTCATCAAATCTTCGTGCTGAGCGACCTGGCGGTCCAGGTGCTCATTGATGCCCTGCAGTTGCCCAATGAGTTTATTAAAGCCCTCTTGAAGTTTTTCGAGCGACTCTGGTTTCTTCACCGGCTGAAGCGTTTTGACAGAAACCAGTTTGCTTTGCGTCCCGGCACGCTGGGATTCGTCGCCGGTCGGCTCTGCCGACTCAGCATCCTCGCTGATTAGGCCCTGGTCATCTACTTCCGGCTGATAATCTCTTAGCTTGGATGGTTTATGAGTCCGCAGCCAGTTACTTGTTTTCGACTTTGTGTTCGACAAAAAATCCTTTAAAGTCATTTTCAAAATCTCCAAAAAACACCGCCATCCTTTTTAGCTCACATTACATTAAAAGGTTTTCCTTCTGTAAATTCAACTTATTTTTTGCTACTATAATTGCCACAAAATCTATACGGTAAAAAAAAGGGTAGGCAAATGAGATTAGTTACTTATTCAAAAGATAAGTCAATTTCCTGCGGAATACTGGTTGAGGATGGGCTGATTGATATTCCATCGGCCTGGCAGGGGCCAAATCCGCCTCGCAGCGTTAAAGAAATCCTGCAGCGTGGCCCGGCCTGCCTTGCGAAACTTGCCGGGCTGGCCGCCCTGGCGGATAATTTGATACCTCTCGATTCGGTCAAACTGCTTGCCCCCATTGCCCGGCCGGGAAAGGTAATCGCTCTTGCAGGAAATTACAGCGAGCATATTAAAGAGGCGGGTCTTGCGCTTGGCCTGTCAGATTCGCCGCGGCAAACGACCGTGCCGAGGCCGTTTCTTATGCCGCCGACTGTGGTCATCGGGCCGGAGGAAACAATCCTTTGGCCGGCCTACAGCGACAAAATCGACTACGAAATCGAACTTGCGGTGGTAATCGGCAAAGTGGCAAAATGCGTAAGCCCCGACCAGGCTCTCGATTGCGTTGCCGGCTATTACATAGCCAACGATGTATCCGCTCGTAGCGTCACTTTCGCAAAGGCAAGGGCCGACCGGCCGTGGGACGAATTCTACGACTGGCTGAACGGAAAATGGGCTGATGGCTTTTTGCCGATGGGGCCGTTCCTTGCAACCTGCGACGAGGTCGCAGAGGTACAAAATCTCGATATGGAGCTTAAAGTAAATGGCGAGGTTCGCCAGAAGTCAAATACCTCGCAGATGATTTACCCTGTTCCTGAGATAGTGTCATTTCTAACTTTTCTAATGACGCTTGAGCCGGGCGATATTATCGCTACCGGCACGCCTGCTGGCGTCGCTATGGCTACAGGCAAATTCCTCCAGCCGGGCGACACTATCGAATGCAAAATCGAAAAGCTCGGCACGCTGACCAATACATTAGGGCAGAAGCCGAAAGAATTTTACAAACCCTTGAATAGCGTTTAGGGGGTAGCGTATAGCGGACAGGAAGAACGAATCAGCCACAGAGAACACAGAGAAATTAGAATTTTTGGACGAGTCACGAGCGACAAGCGACGAATTTGCTTGACAGAAATTGCGGGGTTTCGCTTGCTTTTCTTTAAAGTCGACTCTTTACCTCAGCTTTGATTTCTTTTACTTTTTTCTCATCCGCTCCAACAGCATAAAGTCGAATTACTTTCAACGTTAGTGGCAAGTAATGAATAATACTTTTTCTATCCTCGATCAAATTGGTGATTTTCCCCGAGGACTCTTTAATACGAACCAGCTCTTTTTGCATACACCTTTTAAATAGGACGTATTCTTCGCTTGCGCTCTCGACTTTTAAAGAGCGAAGATCAACCACCTCACGAATAAGTTTTGGAGGTTGGCGCAGCTTAACGGCCTTACACTGTTTGGTGGTCCAGGAAGCCTTCGAGCTTGCGGGACCTTACGGGATGCTGTAGTTTCCTTATTGCTTTTGCCTCGACCTGTCTGACGCGTTCGCGGGTGACCTTGAAGATTCTGCCGACTTCCTCGAGCGTATAGGTATAGCCGTCGCCGATTCCATATCGCAGCTTTATAATCTCGCGTTCGCGATATGAAAGTGTTTTTAAGACTAAATCGATTCTTTCTTTTAGCATCTCCTGTGCAGCGGAGACCACCGGTGAATCGACGCCGTTGCCTTCAATGAAATCTCCGAAATAAGTATCCTCGCTTTCACCAATGGGTCTGTCGAGACTTATTGGGTGCTTGGAAATTTTGAGGACTCTGCGGGTCTCTTCGATGCTCATATCAGCTTCGTCGGCGATTTCTTCGACGGTCGGCTCTCTGCCGAGTTTCTGCAGCAGGGTTTTGCCGGCGTTACGCAGCCGGCTCATAGTCTCTATCATATGCACGGGAATCCGAATGGTTCGTGCGTGATCGGCAATAGAACGAGTGATAGCCTGTCGAATCCACCAGGTGGCGTATGTGCTGAATTTATATCCCCTGCGGTGTTCATATTTGTCCACCGCCCTCATCAGGCCGGTATTCCCTTCCTGAATTATATCGAGAAAGCTCAAGCCGCGGTTGCGATATTTTTTGGCAATTGAAACCACCAGCCGGAGGTTTGAACTTGATAGTGTCCGCTTTGTCTGCTCGTACTGGCCAAAAACCCTCTCGATAGCTCGCAGTCTTTTATCAAGTTGCTTTGGAGTTTCCATGACCAATTCCTGCAGACCTTGCAATTCCTCTTCTATAGTTTCGATATCTTCAGCGATGTAATCGGCGTTTGGTCCGTCGGCGATAATCTGCTCCAACTGGTGCATTTTCTGGCTGATGCCGTGCAGTTTGTTCTTCATTGGTTGTATTCTGCTGGTTCGCAGACTCAGCTCTTCGAGCATGGTTGCAATTTTTCGTTTGTTTCTGTGCATCCGCTTTAATATAGCCCTATTGCCGGCTGCATTTTGGCTTTGCCTGACTTTCTTAAATAAGTTCTGGTTTAGCTTTAGTAGCTCACTTGCTGTATTGATATTGCCCGGCATTCGCTTTTTTATTACCTTCCTTACGAGGTTTTCGGCGGTGGAAGTTCTCATAGTTCTATCGAATGACAAGTCCCCATCCTGTACCTGCCGTACTATATCGAGAGCGTTTTTTGCGCAATAATCGGATTCGAGCACTTTTCTTCTGAAGGACATTCTTGTGAGTTCTATTTTCTTTGCAAGAGCGATTTCAGCTTGCCTTGTGAGCAGTGGGATTTCTCCCATCTGGGTCAGATACATCCGGATAGGGTCATCGATACGTCGCGCGATCTCTTCACCCTCAAGTTGTTTTTCGAGTATTCGATCGTCTTTGAGCTGGGCTTTGACCCCAGTTTTACCGGTGTCTTTTTGCTCAGTTAAAGTCTCTGTTGATTCTTCAAATTCCTCATCATCTTGTTTTTTGACATCAGCTTCATCAATCAGGTTGATGCCCAATTCATCGAGTGTCATCAATAAGCTGTCAAGCCGAGCCGGGGTAATAGCTTCATCGGGCAGTTCCTGGTTCATTTCTTCATAAGTGAGGAATCCTTTTTGCCTGCCCTTTTCAATAAGCGCCTCTATCTGCTTTTCAGCATATTTGATTTTAGCAGACATTGAGATGGGCCGGTCGCTGGTACCGGTATTTGATTGGTCTGACTTTATTTCTTTTTTTGCCACAATTGGCGCCCTTACTGACTATTTTCAATTTGCCGTTTTCTATTAACTATCTACTATTGATTAGTACCTGTGGTTCATCACCGCTGACTGCTTTTTTACTTTTCAATAGTCGATATTCAACAGTCAATATTGTTATCCTTTATGTCATTCCCAGGTTATGTGGATTTTGTTTTGCTGTATTTTCTGAGAAACGCTGCAGAAACCGTGTCTGGTCTTCTATCGCCTTGATTTTGCTTTTTCTTTTCTGTCCCAGTGCTCGCTGTACGGCATCCAGGGCCCCGGTGAGTCGAGGTTGAAAGTTGCCTTTTTCCTGTCCGACCTGCGCTAATTCCACAATAACGTTACTTGTTTCTGCTGATTCAGCTCTGGCTAAAACCGCTTTCAGCGGAACATTAATATCAGCATCGAGCGTTTCAAACAGTATAGTTGCTATTTGCTTCAATATCGGTACATCAAAGACGTCGGCTGTAATTTTTTGTTTTACGGTCTCGAACATCTTCGGCTCATTGAGCAATACTTCGAGGATTTCGCGTTGAGCTGCGGCAAAGAATCCTTCGCCCAGGTCTACAGTCTGGGCTTTTTGCTTTTCTGGGCTGACTGCATGGGGGTAGTTTGCAGCCCTTGCAACCCTTCTGCGCAGTTCGGTATTTATCTCTTTGGGGCTAAGGCCGATAATCTTAGAAAGCCGGTTGACTATTAACCCTCCCTCTATAGGCGGCAGACTGCCGGCCCATAAGCTCGTGGCTATCGTTTGCAGAAACTCTTCGATAGCTGCTTTGTTATCGACGAGGGTGTCGTCTTTGCTGAAACTTTCTGTTAGCCGGTTCCATTTAAACTCAAAGACATCGACAGCGCTGTCCACCAATTGCTCGAATCGGTCTTTGCCCGCGGTCAGAAGGAAATCACAGGGGTCTTTTCCCTGCGGCAGTGAAGCAAGTTTGATATCTATGCGCTGAGCGAGACAAATCTCCAGGGCCCTGTTGGCGGCTTCGATGCCTGCGGTGTCACTATCAAAAATCAGAACTATTTTTTTTGCATATCGCCGCAGGATGCGCGCGTGCCCGGCGGTGAAACTGGTTCCCAAGGTCGCAACGACGTTTGCACAGCCAAACTGATGGGCCATTATGCAGTCGGTATAACCTTCCACAACAACGGCTGTCCCTGTTGAGACAATCTGGTGTCGTGCCTGCTGGAGGCCATATAGTGAATTACTCTTGTCAAATAATGGTGTTGTGGGTGAATTTATGTATTTAGCACCTGTTTCGGACAGTGTTCGTCCGCCGAAGCCGATTACCCTGCCCGTTACGTCGGTGATAGGAAACATCAGGCGATTTACGAATTTATCGTGGAGGGTGTTGTCGGGCGGGTACGATGTAATCAGCCCGGCGCCGACCAGCAGTTTGGTTGGTATAGTTTTTTTCTTTGCCGCTTTGAGCAAATCATCCTGTGAGTCGACAGCCAGGCCGAGCTGCCATTTTTTTGCACTTTCAGAAATTATTTGTCTTTCGGCGATATAATCAAGGACTGGCTTGCCTTTTTTCGCATCATAGAGATTTCTCTGGAAATATTTAGCGGCCCAGGCATTGACCCTGGCAAGCTCATTCGGGTCGATATCCGGTGGTTCCTGGTCTCCCTGTTTTGCGGTTTTGGGGGGCGCCAGCTTTATACCTGCGCGTTCGGCCAATCTTTGTATCGTCTGGGGAAAGGTGAGATTTTCGCGCATCTGGACGAAGGTGAAGACACTGCCGCCGACACCACAGGCAAAACACTTGAAAATCTGCTTGGCGGGGTTGACATACAAGCTCGGCCGATGGTCGTCGTGGAAGGGACATAAGCCGACCATCTCCCTGCCTTTTTTCACCAGACTCACATGCTCACTTATGATATCGACGATGTCGTTGGCCTGCTGAACCTGGTTAATTATTGCATTGTCAAATCTTCCTGCCATAACAAATTGATTATTGATTATTTTCTATTGATTATTTTTAACGCTCCATCCATCAATTATCAATTAAAGGTTTGCTACTTAAATATAGTCCGATTTGCGAAAAAGTCAAGTCATATCATAAAACCCCGCTTTTAGTATTGTTAAAGCTGTTTCTAATTATTTTGGACAGTTGGTGGGATAAGACACAAGACTAAAGACCGAAGACCCAAGTTTGGCCTTTTATGTTCTCTGGTCTTGAGTTTCTGGTAACTTACGCACTTACCTGTCCGGCAGGGCGAAAAAGGTTGTGGTGGTGGCGGTTACGGCTTTGGCGAAGTCGGCCAAATCCAGGCCTTTGAGCTCAGCTAAGCACCTGGCGGTGTGAATGAGAAGTGCCGGCTCATTTATTTTTTGCTTTCGCATCGGCTCAGGTGACATATACGGGCAATCGGTCTCAAGCATAAGTTTGTCCAGTGGCACGATTTTGGCAGCCTGGCGGACGGGGTCGGCGTTTTTGAAAGTAACTACGCCGGTAAAAGAGATGTAAAAACCATAATCGAGAACAATCTTTGCCTGCTTAACTGAGCCGCCGAAGCAGTGAAAAACTACTTTTTTTACGCCTGAGCCGAAACGCTCTAAAGTATCGATGGTTTCGTCGAATGCCTCTCTGCAATGGACAATCACGGGCAGATTTAGCTCGGCGGCGATTTTTAGCTGTGCAGCGAAGACTCTTCTTTGGTCGCTGGGCGGTGAAAAGTCATAGTGAAAGTCCAGTCCTGTCTCGCCGATTGCAACGACCTTTTTATTTTTTGCAAGCTTTTTCAATTCAGAGATTGTCTCTGTGGTGACATCTTTTGCATCGTGTGGATGAATTCCGACAGCTGCATACATATTCTCGTGCCTTTCAGCAAGCTGAAGTACCCTTTGATTTTGCTGGGTGTCTGTACCTACGGTTATCCAGCCGGTAACGCCGGCGGCCTTACTTCGTTCGATAACACCTTCAACATCATCGGCCAATTCGTCAAAAGTCAGGTGACAATGCGTATCAATCAGTTCCATTGTTTTATGGCACAAAAGCGTTTTTATAATGTTTTATTTTTGGTGGGCCGGTTGGCGTCAGCACTATCGTAACGACATCAAAGCGATAGGGGCGGTCCTTGATATTATTGGTTGTGATAAAATAGCGGGCTGTCCGGAATAATCTGGTTTTTTTGGCGGGGGTGATGGTTGATTCCGGCGGGCCAAAACTTTCATCCGCCTTGGTTCTGACCTCGACGAAGACAATGGTCTTATCGGTGTCGACCATAACAAGGTCGATTTCACCGGTCTTGCAGGAGAAGTTGCGGGTGAGCTTTTTTAGGCCTTTTCTTTTTAAGAACCTCTCGCAGCGTTTTTCACCCCATCGGCCGAGCCGTTTGCGGTCGGACAATAAATTGCGTTTATTGAACAGCAAATTTCGTATCTCGTATTTCGTATGTTGTATGTCGTTATTTTGAGACGGTATGTTCGCTGTGGCGGTGGGCGAGTTTGACGGCCTTGCCGGTTCGCTTGCGGAGGAAATAGAGTTTTGCGCGTCTTGTTTTGCCGCTTCTGGTCGGCTTGATATCGACGACATTGGGCGAATGAAGCGGGAAGATACGCTCGACGCCCTCGTTGGCGATGATTCGGCGGACAGTGAAGGTTTCGTTGATGCCTCGGCCTCTGCGGGCGATTACCGTGCCGGTAAATACCTGGATGCGTTCTTTATCGCCTTCCCTGATTCTGCAGCGCACATCTACGGTATCGCCTATTTCAAAATGCGGTATATTTTTCTTCAGAGTTTTGCTCTCGACAGCGTCGAGTATTTGGGTTTTCACTGATTTATCTCCTAAGTAAAGTGCACAAAGGCACCTATCACTTATGTATTTGTTTTTAGTATAGCTATTTTTGTCCTGAAGACAAGCAGTTTTTCAAAATTTGCTCTTTTCGTCCTTTTGGGTGGTTGTTGTTTTTTCAGGTACCCTATCCGGCTTGCGGGCCCAGGGCTGGGGCGGTATCTGGTCGCAATTTAGCTTATTGTCCTTTTTAGGGCAGGATTTAACGACAGCCTCAAGTTTGGTGCGGGCGGCGACAACCTTGGGGTCTGTGCTGTCAATCAGGTTGTTTATTTCTGTGGGGTCGGCGATTAAATCGAACAATTTTGCATTTTTGCCGTTGAGCACCCACAGCTTGTACTGCTTGTTACGGATGACCCGGTCGGTGAATGTCTGAACCGGCTCGGTGCCGGTTTGGGTAACTTTCGCTGCGCCGTAGGCCATTGACATAATCCACCGGCGAGGGGAATCTTTTTCTTTGCCGAGAATGAGCTTTGCGATGGAGCGGCCGTCAGTGACGGCGCCTGTGGGCAATTTTGCTCCGCCCAGTTCAGCGAAGGTCGGCAGGATGTCGGTGAAGTCTGTAAGGGCATCGGTTACGACGCCGGCGGGGACGAGCCCGGGGCCATTGACAATGAACGGCATTTGGACACCGGGCTCACCGAGGGTAGCTTTACCACCTCTGACCAGCCGGCCGTTCATTCGTGCTGTTATGCTCCCGCTGGTGCCGTTGTCGGCGGTGAAGAATATGATAGTATTGTTGCGGATATTGAGGTCATCGAGTGCCTTGACCAGCCGGCCGACGGCGTGATCGGTGTAGCGGACCATAGCTTTGAAGCGTTCTACGTTGCGCTTGGCGTCGGTGTCGAGTGGGGTGTTGGTAAGCGGCCCGTGTGTGAGGGCCATAGGGAAGTACAGCATCATCGGCTCATTTTTGTGGCGCTTCATAAAGTCAATGAGGAAGTCCAGGAATACGTCTGTGCCGAACTTGCCCTTGTAGGTTTTGCTTCCGGCCCTTGTGTTGATGTAAGGGTCCCAGTAGCGTTTTCCGCTGGGCGGGTTGCCTTTTTCGTAGCCGGTCCACATACACCACTGGTCGAAGCCGTGCTTTTCCATAACGTCGGGGTGGACGCGGAAGTCGTTAATCTGCCACTTTCCGGCGACGGCGGTGGCGTAGCCGGCGGTCTTCATCAGGCGTGCAAAAGAGATATTATGTTTCCAGTCGAAGTACCAGGCGGTGCCCCATCGGGGCACGTCCCAGTGGTTGACCCAGCCATGTCGCCAGGGGTACTGCCCAGTTAAGAGTGTCATACGAGTGGGCGAGCATTGTGCCATAGAATAGGCGTTGGAGAATCGCATTCCCTCTCTGGCCAGCTTGTCGAGGTTTGGGGTTTTGATTTCATCGGAGCCGTAGCAGCTCAGCCATTCAGGTCCGAGGTCGTCGGCCATAATGAAGATGATGTTTGGTTTTTTGTTTGAGGCGATGGGCGAAATCGAGTGAGAGGCACTTGCGCAGCCCGGCAGCGCCAGCGCGGCGGCGCCGAGACCTGCGGCTTTTAGGAAATCGCGTCGTGTGTAATCTTGTGTGCTCATTTTTTCGTTTCTGCTTTCTGCTTATAGGTTTTATCTTCGCTTAGCAATTGTCGAATACTTTTGGTAATCATCACGCATAATAGAAGTTTTAGTCCAGTCGGCAAGCCAGGTGTCATATTTTGTTTGCATCTGTGCCAGAACGGCGGCATAGTCTGGATTACCGGCGAGGTTTTTCATTTCGAGGGGGTCGTTTTCGATGTCGTATAGTTCTTCGGCGGCATCGCCATCGAACCAGTAAATATATTTGAAGCGTTTTGTGAGAACGGCCAGAGATTGTGCGCTGGACGTTCCCCAGACGTTTATCAGCAGCAGTGAATCGTGAATCTGGCGGGCGGGATTGCTCATAAGTGGGATGAGCGTTTTGCCCTGGACGGATTTTGGAAATTCGAGGCCGGCCAAATCGAGGATTGTCGGGGCTATATCGATGTTTCCGGCCAGTTGCTTGACGTGCCGGCGTTTTGCTGCGGATTCGTGTCGTGGGTCGTAGATAATCAGCGGCACACGTGAGGCCTCCTCGTAGGGAAGTACTTTGCCGCCGAAGCCGTGGCTGCCGCAGGAGTAACCGTTGTCAGAGGAAAAGATGATGACGGTGTTGTCATCAAACTTGAGCCGTTTCAGCTCGTCCCGGATTGCTCCAAGGGTGACATCCACTCCGTAGATTTGTCGGTAGTAGAGACTCATATTGCTGTCGAATGCTTCCGGAGCATAGGAGCTGCCTAATCTGACCTGTCGGCCGCTCCTGGCCTGGGCGGGCAGATGCTCGGCACACTGCTCACCATAATTTGCGGGCCTGGGAAATTTCACTGTTTCTTCGTAGAGCTTATCGTATGCGGGGTCCGGCTCGTGCGGGGAGTGTGGCGCCTTGAAACTGACGGAGAGACAAAACGGCTCGCCGGGTTTGCAGCCTCTGAGGAAGTCCGTGGCCATATCCGCCATTGCTGCGGTCAAGCACTCGTTGTTCTCGGCATATTTGGCCAGGTAAGGGTACTGCTTCATCTTTTCCATCTCGTAGCTTCCCTGGCCCGGGAAACCACACCAGAAGTCGAACTGGTTTTCCGGCATATCTTTTCTGTCGCTCCAGTGTTTGCTTGGTTCAGGCGTGGGTTTTACTGCGAAGCCGAACTTTCCGATAAAGCCGATGCGGTAGCCGGCCTTTCTCAAAAGGACGGGATAGGAGAGGTCAAATTTATCCTGGTCGAGCGGGCCGTGCGAAAAATTGCATCCGGTTCTGTACTCATACAGTCCGGTCATAAAGGTCGCCCGGCTTGCCATGCAAATCGAGGTGGTGGTGTATGCCCTGTCAAAGATGACACCGTCTGCGCCGAGTTTGTCCATATTCGGTGTCTTAATGACACTGTTTCCATTGCATCCGATAGCGCTGTATGCCTGGTCATCGGTGAGCAGAAAAATAACGTTGGGTCGCTTTGCCTCGGCGGTTCCGGCGGGCCCACTGAGCACAGATCCCGGCAGCGCCACCGCACCGGCACCCAGGCCTGCAACTTTTAGAAAATCGCGACGATTGAGTAAATCCTTCATTTTGGTCCTTTTTTTATTTGTTTCTTGCTTTTGAGCTGACGGCAGCTACCCGCCAATGCGGGGGGGCATCTGTTGTATCCAGCTCTCGTAGAGGGCTGTCAATTCCTCCGTGATTTGGGGCTGGTCTTCTATGAGATTATTCTGCTCCTGCAGATCGTTTTTGAGATTATAGAGGCCAAAGTCACTTTTTTCATGGACGAGCTTCCAGTCACCTCGGCGGATGGCCCATCGGTTGGTCTTTTCGGCAAAGCTCCAATAGAGCAGCTCGTGCGGCGGCTCTGAAATCTTTCCCTGGAAGTATGGCAGCAGGTTGACGCCGTCGAGTGCAGGGTCATCGGGGGGCTGGAGGCCGACGGCGGCGAGGATGGTCGGCAGCACGTCAAGTGTTATGACGGGTGCCGAGTATGTCTTGTTCTTTGGCAGTCCCTTCGGCCAGCGGACGATAAAGGGGATGCGGATTCCACCCTCGAACAGACGTCCTTTGCCCTCGCGCAGCTTCCAGTTGTGGTGTCCGGTGCTCAGACTGCCGCCGTTGTCACTGATAAAGAACACCATCGTGTTATCGTCGATACCATTATTTTTTAGTGTGTCGAGGAGCTGGCCTACTCCCTCGTCCATAACGTCTAACATTGCCCTGACTTTGTCGCGGTTGGTGGCGCCGTTATTGTATCGGGCGAGATATTCCTGCGGCGCCTGCAGCGGGCCGTGTATGGCATTGTAGGCCAGATACAGGCAGAACGGGTGATGTGCGTGGCGGTTGATGAAGTCCAGTGCCCGGCGGGTAAAGTCTATGGTTGTGTATTCGATTTGCTCTACGAGCTCTGTGCCATCGTAGATTGGTGCGTAGCCGTTGGGGTCCTGGCCTACGCCCGGATGTCCGATGTTTGGGTCGAAATAGTCGTGCTGTCCTCCGAGGAAGCCGAAGAACTCGTCGAAGCCCATATTCAGCGGGTGATTTTTCTCTTCCCAGCCGAGGTGCCATTTGCCGATGCAGGCGGTAGTGTAACCGGCCGGTTTGAGATAGTGTCCGAGCAGGCGCTGGCTTGTGGGGATGCCGGGCTCGGCGTCCCCGTTGCCGTAGTATCCGAAGCGCTGCTGGTATCGTCCGGTTAGTAAGCCGGCACGAGAGGGGCTGCAGATAGGGGCGCTGACGTGGGCGTCGGTCAAGCGCAGGCCTTCCGAGGCCAGGCGGTCGATATTCGGTGTTTGTATGGGCAGTGTGTGCGGGTAGCAGCTCAGGTCGCCATAGCCCTGGTCATCACTGAAAATAAGGATGATGTTCGGCCGCTTTGCACCCATCCGGAGTTCCAAAGTCCGGTTCGAGAGCACATATTCTCCTGCTGCGACTGCTGCAGAGGTTTTTAAAAAATCGCGTCGACTAAAGGTTTTCATATTTTGTATTCTTATTCTTTATTATTTCTTTTCAACAAATCCGGCCGGGACCTTCTTGTTCTTTTGAGGGCCTGCCAGCGTCGCCACTCGTCTATTTTGTTATGGTCGCCGCTTAAAAGAATGTTAGGGACGCTCATACCTCGAAAGACTTCCGGCCTGGTATATTGCGGGTACTCCAGCAGGCCGGCACTGAAGGAATCGTCTTTTGGAGAATCCTCGTCACCAAGTGCACCGGGTAATAATCTGACCACGGCATCGACGACTACCATAGCAGCCAGTTCGCCGCCGGTTAAGACATAATCGCCCATCGAGATTTGCTCGGCACCAAGGCCCGTGCGGATTCGCTCATCGAATCCTTCATATCTGCCGGCGATTAAAATCAGGCGTTTTTCTTTGCTTAATTCTGCTGCTTTTGCCTGATTGAATTTCTGTCCCTGTGGGGTCAGGAGGATAGGACGGCCTTTTTCCGGTGAGAGCTTCTGGACATATTCGAAACAATCGAAGACCGGTCCAGGCATCATAACCATACCGGGCCCGCCGCCATAGGGCTTGTCATCAACCTTATTATAATTGTCGGTGGCGAAATCCCTTATATTGGTAACAGCGATATCGACTATACCGTTATCCTGCGCCCTCTTTAATATCGAATGGCTCAGGGGTGATTGGAACATCTCCGGAAAAAGGGTAAGAATGTCAATCCTCATCACTCCTGCCTGTCTGCTCACGTGAAGTTGTTTGCTTTTCTCCTCTGGCTTGCGAGTCAGTTTCAGCTTTAGCTTCTTTAGGCTTAGCATTGGCTTTTACCTTAGTTCTCTGTCGCGTATGCTTTAGTGAGTTGTCGTTCCGTAGTCGATACGGACCGCAGAGCGCCTACAGTTCTGGATTCCTGCTCCCCGCCTTCGCGGGGACAAGTTTACCCCTGCCGCTTTTGCTTCGCAAAGCGAAGCAGCAGGAGCAGGAATGACAATCATCACTTGCGTTGCGACAGAGCATTAGCTTCGGTTCAGGTTTTTTCTTCTGCTACATCGGCCCTGGCTTTTTCTTGCGCTACTTTAGTTTTGGCTTCTTTAGCTGCTTTGGCCGTGGTCTTTTTTTTAGCTGTTTTGGCTTTTGGCTTTTTAGCTTTGGCTTTTTTAGCCTTGGCTTTTTTAGCTACTTCGGCGTCGGTTTTATCCCTGGCTTTGGTCTCGGCTTTTGTTTCAGCCTCGGCTTCGATTTTTTCTTTGGCTTTGGCCTTGTCTTTGGCCCTGGCTTTTGCCTTGTCTTCGGCTTTAGCTTTTTCTTCGGCGACCTTAGTTTCTACCTTTTCTTCGGCTGCCTTGGTCTTTTCTTTCACCGCTTCAGCTTTTGCCTTTTCTTCGGCCTTAGCTTTTTCCTCGGCTTTGGTTTTCTCTTTGGCTGCCTTGGCCTGTGATTCGGCTTGCTGCTTTGCCTTTTCTTCGGCTTTGGCTTCTTCTTCGGCTTTGGCCTTGGCCTTTTCTTCGGCAGCTTTAGCTTCTACTTTTTCTTCCGCCACTTTGGCCTCAGCCTTTTCTTCCACTGCTTCAGGCTTGGCTTCGGCTTTTGCCTTTTCTTCGGCCTTAGCTTTTTCCTCGGCTTCGGTTTTCTCTTTGGCTGCCTTGGCCTGTGATTCGGCTTGCTGCTTGGCCTTTTCTTCGGCCTGGGAGGCCTCTTTTTCGGCAGCTATCCTTTCGGCTTTTGTAAAGAGCTTGCCTTTGGCACGAGCCATGGCCCTGGCCCTTGCACGCCGAGCTGTCTTTTGCTCGGCAAATTTGTGTTTGATGCCGTGGCGAAGCAGAATTTGGGAGACCGTATCAGACGGTATTGCTCCTTTATCGAGCCAGTACTCTACTCGCTCGCGGTTAAGTACAATCTGTTTGGCGGGGTCTTTCTCAATCGGGTCGTAATGGCCCAGTTTTTCCAAGACTCTGCCGTCGCGCGGGGTACGTGATTCGACCGCATTGATTCTGAAAAACGGCCGATGCCGCCTGCCTATTCTCGTCATTCTCAACTTTACTGCCATAATCTTTTCCTTTTTCTAATAGTTTATAATCAATTTCCGCCATCCCGATACAATCGGGGGGCGAAACTCGTTTGCAATGTAAAGGATAACCGTTTTTATAAAAAAGTGCTATTGATTTTGCATTTCTTTATGATACCGTTGTGCTCTTGCACGTGCCCATAGAAACAGCATCAACACAAGTGCATAGGCCATCAAAGCAACGGCCAGACATATTGACATCAGAAATACCTGTTCCTGCGTTTTGTCAACCAGGTGGTCACGGTCGGCGACAACCTTGGCATAATTCTCATGCGCGCAGTCAATATAACTTACTGATATGAATCCAAGCAGTACCGTAAGTATAAGCCAGGATGGGAAAACACGTCTGAGGAATTTTCCAAGCTTTGGTAGTATCTGTCCTTCTGTCGCCTGCCGATTGGGCCGGGCAAGTATGATCGCTGTCAGGATCGCCAGAACAACTCCACCAGCAGCGGCAGCAAAATATGATATGTACAGGTATTGCTCGTTAGTCACGATATCGTCCCAGAATCATGAACAAAAGTGTCAGAAGTGCAACGTATCCCATAAGCCAAAAACTCAGTGCCCAGAAAGTGGGTTCTAAGCCCTCAACAATCCACCAGACATATTCGATAAACGCCTTGTCGTTGCTTGGAGCATCTATTCGGCAAACTGTAGCAAGAGCTGCCAAAAAGACCAAAACTGTAAAGGCCCGCAAATAAAAGCTCCTGGCTGGGGAAATATATGAGTTAGTTCTTAACAGTTCATTCATTGGTCTTCGAACAGCACAAATGACTGCCACACAAACCAGGCCTGTCAATGCTACCAAAACAATCCAGACTATCAATTCGATCATAATTTAATCTCCTTTTTGGGTCACCTATTTACACCTGGCATATCTTTATAGCCATTTATTATTTTCGTTTGCAATGTAAGGTAAAGCCATTTATGAAAATTGCTAAATTCCCCGGGTCAATTTTGGCGTCAACTGCGATTCTTTGTATCTGTTCATCAGCAAGGTTGTTAGTGTTTTCTTTTTCGGCCGGTGTCATTATCGCCACTGCCTTTTCGAGTTGCTCTAATTCCTCTTTGCTCGGTGCGGCTAACATTGCCAGCTCACTGCTGCCTTGAATATCCTTAAACTGGTTTCTTATGAGCTTGCCGTATTCGCTGTCGGCGAACCGGGCCAATTTTTTCAGGTATTGCTCAATTGAGATTTTCTTTTCCTCGGCCGTTTTACTTTTCCTTTTCGTTCTCTTAGCATTTTTCGTTTTGAGCGTTGGGTTATTTCAATGAAATAGTCAGCGGTTTTGGGTTGGTGACCAGTCCGGCCGGACGCTGGTTTTTGCCTTTTCGCCGGCCGTCGCCGATATCCTCGCGGGCCTTTTCGGCCAAGGCAAGGAGATGCTTGACGATGTCGGGATGGTCGTCCGCGACATTGGTAGTTTCTGCGATGTCGGCATCCAGGTCATACAGTCTCATTGGACTCTTGCGGCTGTCTCCTCTAAAGTTGTATTGCCTCTCGGCCAGCGGCAGATGCAGTTTCCACCTGCCGGAACGCACCGCCTGCAGTTGCTCCCTGAAGTAATAATAGAACGCCTCGTGCGGCGACTTTGCGCCTTTTTCACCGAAGATAAGTGGCCGAATATCCTTACCGTCGATGATACGGTCGCGGGGCGGCCCGGTGCCGGCAAGTCGGGCGAAGGTAGGCAGCAGGTCCATCGTCGAAGCCAGCTCGTCAGACGTTCCGCCGGCACCGATCCTGCCGGGCCAGCGCATAATAGTCGGTGACCGCATACCGCCTTCCATTGTGCTGCCCTTCCAGCTGGCCAGCGGTGCATTGCTGCCGCCGCCGTGGTGGGAAGCGCCGTTGTCGGAGGCAAAGACCACCAGCGTATGGTTGTCGATGCCGAGTTTTGCCAGCATCGCAAGGATCCTGCCGGTTGAGAAATCTATCTCTTCGACCGCGTCACCGAAGGAGCCGTTGGCGCTTTTGCCGCTAAAGGCGGCGCTGGCGTGTGCCGGATGATGCGGCATCGTGTGCGGCAGGTAAAGGAAGAAGGGCCTGTCTTTATTGGCCCTGATGAACTTAATCGCCTCTTCTGTATAGCGCCTCGTCAGCGTGGTCTGTTCGACCGGCGCTTCGATGACCTTTTCATTTCGCAGCAGAGGCACCGGAGGATTATTCATATTCATCCGCGGAGGCATCTGGCGCATCTCCGGCCCCATATCGTTGCTGTAGGGAAGGCCGAAGTAGTAATCGAAGCCGTGACGCCTCGGCAGGAACTCCGGCTGGTCTCCCAGGTGCCACTTGCCGATGCAGGCCGTAGCATAACCGGCCTGTTTGAGTATTTCAGCAATGGTAATCTCTTTCGGATTGAGCCCCTTGCGAGCAACAGGGAACAACACACATCCGCCGACAGAATCCTGGTGCAGATCCACCCGGCGGGGATAGCAGCCAGTCATCAAGCTTGCCCGGGACGGCGTGCAGACGCCGCTGGTCACGTAGAAGCTGGTAAAGCGCATTCCTTCGTTGGCCATACGGTCGATGTTGGGCGTACGGTGTTTCTTCGAGCCGAAGCAGCCGAGGTCACCGTAGCCCAAGTCGTCGCAGAAAATAATGATGAAGTTGGGCTTGTTAGCGTTACCTGCCCTGTCAGTAACGTCCTGAGAGTCGCCCAGACATCCCGCCATAGCCAGCGATGCTGCTCCCACTCCCACGACTTTTAAGAAATCCCGACGGTTTATATTTTTTTTCATAATGAGTTTTTTGTCCGGTCGCTTACGCTCACGGCCCTGTTTAAATTTGGTATTATCTTCGTTTTTTTCCTCTTCGCATAATTTTTCTTTTTCGTTTTGAGCGTTGCTTTATTTTTCTTCCCGCTCCCATAGCAGCGCTTAGGGTATCCATATTGAAGCCGCCTGCGAAGAGACTTTTAAGCCCGCCAAAACTTCCGGCGCTGAGGGCTTTTAGCATATCGCGGCTTCGCTTAAATGTCTTTACCAGAGAGGAGACTGCATTAGGTTCCACGCCGGCGCCTGCAGCGACTCGTCTTCGTCTCGACGCATCAATAATATCCGGGGCGCGTCTCTCCTGGGTCGTCATCGACTGGACAATGGCTTCCATCTGGCCAAACTGGCCCTCATCGAGGTCCATATCTGCCATCTGGCTTCCCATACCGGGCATCATTTTGGCCAGATTTGCGATGCCGCCCATTTTTTTGACGGCCTGCATTTGCTTCAGGAAGTCATCGAAGCCGAAGCTGCCTTTGGCCATTTTCTTTTGCATTTTTTCGGCTTCTTCGCGGTCGAACTGCTCATGGGCCTTTTCTACCAGCGTTACGACGTCGCCCATTCCGAGGATTCTGCTTGCCATTCGGTCGGGGTGGAATTCTTCAAGTTTGTCGAGTTTTTCACCGACTCCGACGAATTTGATGGGCTTTCCGGTTACGGCCTTTACACTCAGGGCCGCTCCGCCGCGGGCATCACCGTCCAGTTTGGTGAGGATAACGCCGTCAAGCTCGAGACGCTCGTTGAACTCTTTGGCTGAATTGACGGCGTCCTGACCTGTCATTGCATCACAGACCAGATAAATCTGGTGTGGATTGATGGCCTTTGCAACGTCTGCAATCTCAGACATCATCTCCTGGTCTATATGCAGCCGGCCGGCGGTATCAAGCACCACCACATCGTAATCGTTTTCGCGGGCGTGCCTTACAGCATTTTTTGCAACCCTGATGGAATTGGTGCTGTCTTCGCTGTAGACATCGATGTTTATCTGCTGGCCGAGGATAACCAACTGCTCGATAGCAGCCGGTCTTCGCAGGTCATCGGCTACCAGAAGCGGTCTTTTGCCCCTGGCGAGGAGGTATTTGGCGAGTTTGGCAGCGGTGGTGGTTTTGCCGCCACCCTGCAAGCCGGCTAACATAATTATGGTAGGTCCGGGCGAGACGAAATAGATACGAGTATCAACGGGGCCCATCAGCCGGGTCAATTCATCACTGACGATTTTAACCATAACCTGACTTGGATGGAGACTCTTTATCACCTCAGCACCGACGGCCGCGGCGGTTACATCCTTGCAGAAGTTCTTTACCACACTGTAGTTGACATCGGCTTCGAGCAGGGCCTTGCGGACATCCCGCATAGCGTCGGAGATGTTGGCCTCGGTGATTCTGCCCCGGCCGGCTAACGACCTGAATACCGAATTGAATTTTTCCGTTAACGATTCAAACATGCCTCGATTCTCGATACTTGATGCTCGATACTCGATTTTCTTGTTGTATGAGCATCCAGCATTGGGCTTTAATCATTCTGCAAAAAGGGGATTGTAATAGGGTTAGGGCGATTTTGCAAGGACAAAATACGCTCGATGCTCGATACTCGATGCCGGATTCTCGATGTTCGATACTCGATTTTCTCGTTGGCAAAAACGCAAAAATTGGCTTGGCACTTTAGTATGATTATGCTATCTGAATAATACCGAGTTACGGCTAACAGACTCACGGCTTGATTATCCGATAATTGGGGATTAAGGATTTAGCAAGGTGTGCGTATTATGTCTGAAAATTACGATTGTATTATAATCGGTGCCGGCCCGGCTGGTCTTGGAGCCGCCCTTTATGCCTCGCGCGACAGATTAAAAACGTTAGTGTTAGAGAGATTTCTGCCCGGCGGACAAATCAGCACTACAGACAGAATAGAAAACTATCCCGGCATCGAGCGTATAGACGGGCCGGGCCTGATTGAACAAATGCAAACCCAGGCCAGCGGCTTTGGTGCAGAGATAAAGACCGGCTGCGAAGTTACCAAACTGCATAAACTAAAAAACGGCCATCTTGCTGTTTACTGTGACAGGGATAAATTCGTCACAAGAGGTGTGATTGTGGCTCCGGGCAGCAGCTATCGCAAACTTGGTGTCCCGGGCGAAGAGCAGTTTCACAGCGCAGGTGCGGGGGTTAGTTATTGCGGGACCTGCGATGCGCCGTTTTTTAAGGGAAAAAGCGTTGTCGCCGTTGGCGGGGGTAATACGGCAATAGAAGAGACTCTGCACCTGACAAAATTCGCAGAGAAAGTAACGCTGATACACCGCAGAGATGAATTCAGAGCGACCAGAGTTCTGGCTGAGCAGCTTCTGGAAAGAGCCAGCGAGCCGAATTCAAATCTTATTGTAAAATTCAGCACCGTAGCAGTCGCCATAAAAGGCGAAGGCAAAGTGCAATCAATCATCCTCAAAGACGTAAAAAGCGGTAAGGAAGAAAACTATCCCTGCGATGGCGTTTTTATATTTATTGGCATGGTGCCGAATACCGGCTTTTTGAAGGGTTTTTTGGAGCTGAGCAAGGCCGGGTTTATCAAGTGTGATTGTGCATATCTGCGGACGAATGTGCCGGGCGTATTTGCGGCTGGGGACTGCAGGGTGGGTGCGGCTATGCAACTGTCCACAGCCGTCGCCGACGGCGTCATCGCTGCTATAATGCTCAAACAGTACTTCAGAGACCCAAACTGGTGGAATGAACCTGTAAGTGACTTACTTCAGCCGGGCGGTTGGTAGAGCGACAAAAGCGAATATTTGTGCTGACTTACTTGCGCAATAGTATCTTTCCGGTGTGCGCCTTCATCTGGATGGAGGAAATTTCCTTTTGGATTTCCAGGTCGAGGTATGTTTTATCGAGGTTCAGCTTGCGGTCGTCCTTTTCTGATGGATTGACGATTACAAGGCCATTGTCAAATCGGCGCACGTAGGACAAATACCCTTTGGGACGGTACCGGTCAATCTGGTCAGGCTGATAGGTCTGCGTTGGTGCACCTATGGGCCAGGAGTATCGCGGATGCAGGTATGCGTATCGGCGTCCATCTTTTTCGTAAAAGGCCGGCAGGCCCAAGCGGGTCGGCGCATCTTTTTCTACGGCTAACAGGTAGCTGGCGTAGGCGAAGGTCTCGAACCGGTCGCGAATGTCCCCGAAGGGCTCGAGCATTTTACTTTTGCTGCCTGCGTTTGCAATCATCGGATAGGCAGCCAGTTTTTGCTGTGCGGATTTGGCCAACAGCATCAGCTTGCTCCGCCAAGTATCGAGCGAATGGTAACGCGGCCCCTTGTGGCCGATGCGGTCGACGGCTCGCGCGGCGAATGAGCCGGCGAAATTTTCAATACTGTAACCGTCCAGCGGGCGGGGCTTAATCTCGGTCGGCATAAGCATCAGCTTTGACCCACCCTGGCCGGGCTCAAAGGTGCGTGAGCTGCCCATATTGTTTGCGATTACCACGGGCCAGGAACCGAACTTTTTATAAATGGCGGTCTGGACGGCGTGAATTTTTATCTCCTGACCTTCGCGGTAGGCGTCACGGTCATAGTCCTGGCCTGTGCGAAAGTCCCAGGGGGCGACGTGGTTGCCGTCGGAGTCGGCCATATTGAATGGGTTTGGCGAGCAGATGTCCAGCCACACCCCGTCGTAGCCCTGCTCGATGCAAATGGTCGCTTTTTCGATACACCACCTGGCAGCTTCGGCGTTTGCCGGGTCGAAGGCGTAGCGGAGGTTGCTGCCCGGCCCGCCCGGATAGGCACCGGTGTCATTAGTGCTTCCGAGATACACGGGCGAGAAGACAGGCGAGCCGGCTTTGTGGGCGGCCGGCTGGCTTTTGTCGAAGCCGCGGGTTACTTTGATTCGGCCTGAGGTGACATCAAAGGTGTCTATGCGCATCAGCTCGTCGCCGATGCGAATCCAGGTTACGTAGTATTTTGTGCTCGGCCGATTCCGCTCTGCCGAGCTGAGTGAGCCCGGCAGCGTGCTGGCTTTTAGGGCAATCGGTCTGTTCTTTCGGGGGGCTTGCAGGGCGAACTCGGTGATTTTTGTGTCGATGGATTGGCCCAGGACGGCTGCGCGGAACATCGTCAGTGCCCGGCGAAAACGCTGCTCGACGCGGGGGACCTCGTCGGCGCTGGAGGTGTAGGAGCTGTTGAAGTATTTGACGGCTTTGAAGTCGGGATTGAGCTCGTGGAGCGTGCGGATATCAGACGGCGAAAAGCTTGCCTGGGCAAGGGCAAAATTGCGGGCGAGGACTTCCAGGTCCTGGCGAGTGGGTTCGTGCACACCCGAACAAATCGCATACAGGGGATAGACAGGGTCGGGCGCTGGGTTCTTGCCGGTGGCTGATGGGTTCGGCAATGTTGCCTTCCAGCCGGCCTTGAGGAGCCGGCTCAACTCAGCGACGACGTCAGCATATTTTGGGTCTTTGGCGAGGTTGATGAATTCGTGCGGGTCGGTTTGGTGGTCGAATAGTTCGGCCTTATCCGGCCCACCGTACTCAGTATAGCGCCAGCGCTCGGTGCGGATGGATTTGTCGCGTTCGCCGCGTACGGTAATGGCGCCTTTCTTCCAGGGCATTGAGGGATTTTTCAGCAGGGGTTTCATACTGATGCCTTCGAGTCCATCGGGGATGGGGATGCCGCAGAGGTCGAAAAGTGTCGGGAAGATGTCGATGGATTCGACAGGGCGTTTGCAGACGCCGGCCGGTTTTGTTACGCCGGGTGCCTTTATCAGCAGCGCCACCATAACACATTCGTCGTACAGGGGCCCCTTGCGCCACAAGTAATGCTCGCCGAGCATAAAGCCGTGGTCGCTCCAGAGCACGATTATCGTGTTGTCTGCCCGGCCGGATTTGGCCAGGGCCTCGAGCACCCTGCCGACCTGCGCATCGATAAAGGTCACGCAGGCGTAGTGGGCGGCGATGGCCTCGCGCCACTGTTTCAGTGTATAAGGGTTTTTATCGCTGAGCTTGCTTTTATCTGTGGGCATACCGTCGGCGTCGCTGTCGGGGTTTTTTGGAATAATCATCTGCGCGGGTAGATACATATCAAAGTACTTCTGTGGTGCTGTGAAGGCCAGGTGCGGTTTGTGGAAGCCCAGTGCGAGAAACAGCGGTTTGTCGCGCTTCTGTGACAACAGTTTGATGGCTTGGGTGGCGCTCATTCCATCGGTCTCTTCGAGGTCGTCCAGTCCGGATGGGCCATATGAGAAAGGCGAGCCGCCTCCGATATATATGCCTTGCCTGGCGGCCTCTTGTTTTTTCTTTGCGAATTCCACGCCGGGGCCCTTCAGGGGTAACCGTCGACTCTTTGGCCTCGGCAGGCCTTCGTTTTCCTTTATCACCCGGCTCCAGCGGGCCGTGTCGTTGTAAACGCGGTCCTTGTTGCCACGGTGAAAAATCTTGCCCACGCGGATGGTCTCGTATCCGTTCGCCCGAAAATGTTCCGGCATAGTTGTTCCGGGCTTTAGGACTTCACTCCAGTCCGTTGCGTTGCCGAAGACCTTGGTTGTTTCCGGGCGCAGACCGCTTAACAATGATGTGCGCGAAGGATTGCACGGCGGGGCTGAGCAGTGGGCGAGGTCGAAGCGGAGGGATTGGCCGGCCAGTTGGTCGATGTTGGGCGTCTTGCAGACCGTGTTGCCCCAGCAGCCGAAGCGGTGTGGGCTGACGTCCTCAATGGAAATGAACAGCACGTCAGGGCGTCTGTCTGCTTTTGCACCAAAGGCCAAGTCTGCTCCTGCCAAAGAAGCCACTGCTGTTGTGGCTGCCAGAGATTTCATAAATTTTCGTCGGCTAAGAGTTATCTTGTCGCTTGCTGCCATCGTTATTCTCCTTTCCTGCAATGCTATTGCTACTGTAAAAAATCTCGCAGCTAAAGCCCGGGGATTCAATTGCCCAAGTAATTGGTTATCTGTGACTGGCGTTTCTGTGCACCAGAGGCTCGTGCTTGTCCTGCATCCTCTTTATATAGTATTGCTTTGGGGCAGCCAAGACAATTGCCAAACGTCCCGAAATAGCCGCCGTTCCAAAAGGAATATCCAAGTTTGTATGGCACCGGGATATCAGGGTTAATTATTTTTGTCTGATTCTCCATCCCTATGCCTGTAGTATGGATAGTAGTAATAGTAATTCCGGGGCCTGCTCGATAAAATATCTTTTATCTTTTCCAGTTCCCAACTTAGATTCTTATTTGAATCTTTAATTTTTTCAAATTCACCTTTAATATCTTTAGCCATTCCATATAGTTCTTCATTGGTTTTGTTAATTTCCTTCTCAAGTTCCTTTATCCTTACATCAAACATAGCCTCAAATTCGAGTTTTTTCAGTTCTGCCCTGGATTTTACCTCTTTTATCCAGACCTCTCTGTCTGCCTTTATTTCCTTTATCTTTTCTTCTATCTCTTTGACCTGTTCTGAGGTCTCTCCACGAGTTTCTGCAATTAAACGCTTTGATTTTTCATAGAAGCGGATTGCCTGTATGAAATCGTCCGGATCATCCTTAAAATCTCCTGTCCTATTGGAAAAGTACTCTGCTAAGTTTTCATAGTATTCAAACTCCGGCATAGTTTCATAAACTATCGAATCAATATCCTTCCTATCGTAAGTGAACAAAACAATCCTGCTCTCATCTGGTTTTTCCAAGGTAATCATGTGCCTGTCTTCTGAAATCACTTTTCCTTTTACCACCCCACTATCCTTAAGACGGAAACTGACTATTCTGAGCCTCTCAATTTGCTTTTTAACTGGTCTTGGAGCAGTGGTAACGCCTATCTGTTTTGCTCTACCAGGTTCTAAGACTACAGATGAGCGGGCGTAAGCAACCTTTAAGAAACAACCAGAGGCAAGGCCTAATGCATCAACCAAGGTAAATAGGGCACCTATCACTATTGTTAATTTCATATTTGATAACATTGTTTTCTCCTTTCCACAAAACTCTGCTAATGTTGGCAAATTACAGCTTACAAATTCGGCCGGCTTTTATAGCATCCTTGCCGGTAAATGTATCTTTGGGGTCTCGTCAATGATTTTGTAAACCGGCATACTGACGCAATACCAATTGTGGTCTCGCCGGTCAAGCAAAATATTCGACCCGCAGCTCAATCCATCAAGAGGATGTAAGAACAGTTCGTGAAGTTGGCAGGCAAATTTGAAGCGAGGTCTGGTCCAAAGTCTGAAAGAGGTAAAGTCTACAAGGCAAACGGCCAACTTACTCGGTTTGAGCATCTTGTTTTGTGAGGGTGATGGGGATATTGAGCCAGAAGGTTGAGCCGTGACCGAGCTGGCTTTCCATCCCGATAGTCCCTGCGAGCATATTCGCCAATTCCTTACAGATGGCCAGTCCCAGGCCGCTGCCGGTCGATTGGCGTGTTATGGAGCCGTCAGCCTGCCGGAATTTCTCGAATATCTTTTTCCTGTCTGCCTCAGCAATACCACAGCCGGTATCGCTCACTGCAATGCGGACAGTTTTTTCATCCGCCATTGTGGCCTGAATCTCAATCCTGCCGCGCTTAGGAGTGAACTTTATCGCATTACTTAGAAAATTGTATAGTATCTGCTGAACCTTGCCGGCATCTGTCATAAGAGGCGGCAGTTGGTCGTCGGCCAGCAGTTTGACTTTGATTTTCTTTTTCTTTGTAAGAGCGGAGAAGTACCCCACCAGTGCGCGGCAAAGCTCAGGCACAGAGGTTTTTTCAATGTGCAGTTCCATTTTTCCTGCTTCGGTCTTTGCCAGGTCGAGCAGGTCGTTAATCATATTTAAAAGTCGATTTCCGCTGGTGATAATGTTTTCAGCGTACCTTTGTGCTTTGCCGGTTTTTAGAACGTCAGGCTTTTCTCGGAGAATTTCTGCAAAGCCCAGTATGGCATTGAGTGGCGTTCTGAACTCATGTGAGATATTGGCCAGGAATTCGCCCTTTATTTTATTGGCCTTGAACAGCTCGATATTCCGCCTGGAAAGTTCAGCGATTTTGTCATCGAGCTGTTTGTTTGCCAGTCGCAGTTTCTCCTGCGCGGCCTGCAGTCCGTCCAGCATATTGTTAAAGGCATTGGCGAGCTTTTCATATTCGTCGCCGGTTTTTATCGCGCTTCTTATATCGAGATTTCCTTCTGCCACGTTATTTGCAAGTGCCCGCAGCTGCCGGATAGGCCGAAGTATTACCCGCTGCATAATCATATAAAAGGCAACGATTGCCCCTGTCCCTGCAATCAGTATGGCAATGATTATACAGCCAATATTCATAATAGCTATCTTGCTGATTTCACCGGCCGGACGCTGAATGACCACCGCTCCTATCGGCTCATTTTGCCCAAAAGCGCTGGCAGAACCCTGTGGATTATGACAGTTTATACAGCTTTCTGTGCCCCTGAAGATTTGAACATAGTTGCTGTTAAGGACACCACCATATTTGGTGAAAAGAATATCATCATTTCTGCCTTCCTCGGTTTTCAGAGATTCAATCATCTCTATCTGCTCTTCGGTCAGTTGCTGTAGCTTATCTTCATAGTCTTTTGTGAATCGAATCCAGTACATCCCGGTGTCGTTTACATCAAGCACCGCCCCGGAATTGTCTAATTCGGCGAGAGCCGTTTCGCCCGTGCGCTCTGACTGGAAGTGACGGCGCAGCAGTGTCTCGGCCTTGGCTCGCCCGGCGTCAAGGGAGGCCTTTTTGGTCAACTGGCCCATCCAGATATAGGGCAGAAGAAGCGCCAGGGCCAGGATAAAAACCACCGCCGCCCCAAACGTAAGCCGACACTTCTTCGCCAAAGATAACGGCGATAAATGCAAAAATACCAAAATCCTGTGATAGATTTTATGTATTTGTCTTCGCATAGATTCGTATATCGTTTTTTGAATTTAGAATTTAATTTTTGAATAATCTCTATATGCTTAAAGCTACTTTACTCCTCGGTTTTCTGTTCGATTGCGTGCGAGTGTCTTTGCGTTCGCAGGGCCAATTCATCGAGCTGTTTGGCATCCACTTCGCTCGGCGCATCGGTCAAAAGGCACTGGCCGCGCTGGGTCTTCGGAAAAGCGATGACGTCTCTTATATTGTCCGTGCCGGTAAGCAGCATAATCAGCCGGTCGAGGCCGATTGCTATTCCGCCGTGTGGCGGAGCACCGTATTCCAGAGCCTTCAAGAAAAATCCGAACTGCTTTTGGGCCTGGGTCTTTGAGATATTAAGCAGTTCAAAAACTTTCTGCTGAATTTCTGGATTGTGGATACGGATACTGCCGCCGCCAATTTCGCAGCCATTGACGACGATATCATAGGCCTGCGAGCGGACATTTGACGGGTCGGTTTCGAGCTTGTCTAAATCCTCCTGCACAGGTGCTGTGAACGGATGATGCAGTGAGTCGTAACGCTTTTGGTCCTCGTTCCACTCGAACAGCGGAAAATCCACTATCCAGAGAAACTCAAAGTTGTTTTCATCATAAAGGCCGAGTTCCTTGGCCAGCCTGCAGCGCAATGGAGCCAGAGCTTTGTTGACGGCTCTTTCGCTATCGGCGACGAACAAAAGCAAACAATCGTCTTTTGCCTCAAAGCGCTGGATTATCTGCTGCTGCAATTCGGGGCCGAAGAACTTGGCAATACCGCCGGCAAGTGAGAGCTCGGGACCCGTGACCCGTGATTCGTGCCCCGAGTCACGAGCGACGAGCGACGAGCGACGAACTTTAGTCCAGGCCAGTCCTTTTGCACCATAGTCGGCGACAAATTCGGTCAGCGTTTTTTCAATATCGCTTCTGGAATATTTGTTGCCGGGCGCACAAAGCCCTTTGACTATCCCGTCTTTTTCAATGGCGGAAGTAAAAACGTTGAAGGTGCTTTGTTTTGCGATATCGGATATATTTTTGAGCTTCATAGAAAATCGCAAATCCGGCCTATCGGTGCCGTAATTCTCGAGCGCCTCTTTGTAGAACATACGCCGCATCGGCGCGGCCACGTCTACATCCAGTATCTGTTTGAAGATTTTTGCTATAAGATTTTCGTGAACGCCGATGACATCGTTACTATCGACAAAGCTCATCTCGACATCGATCTGTGTAAATTCGGCCTGTCGGTCGGCACGCGGGTCCTCATCGCGGAAGCACCGAACTATCTGGAAGTATTTATCAACGCCGCTAATCATCAGAATCTGCTTAAACAATTGCGGCGATTGCGGCAGGGCGTAGAAGCAGTTTTTGTGCAGCCGGCTGGGCACGAGGAAATCTCTTGCCCCTTCCGGCGTGCTCTTGGCCAGCATCGGCGTCTCAATCTCCCAGAAGCCTAACCGGTCGAAATAGTCCCGCACGATTTTGGTAACGCGATGGCGTACGTGCAGTATTTCCTGCATTTCTGGCCGACGCAGGTCAATATACCGGCTGGCCAGGCGAAGCTCCTCGTTTGTCCTTTCAGCGTCCTCGATTTCAAAAGGTGGGGTCTTGGAGCGATTCAGGATTTCCAGCTCCTGCACAGCCACTTCGATTTGGCCGGTCGGCATCTTGGGATTTTCCATA
This sequence comes from Phycisphaerae bacterium, assembly GCA_030601845.1. GTDB lineage: Bacteria > Planctomycetota > Phycisphaerae > Sedimentisphaerales > Anaerobacaceae > JAUWAY01. Next base: position 4,503 of record JAUWAY010000006.1, on the reverse strand, counting down.
CCTTCGCTCCGCGGCTGAATTATTCCCTTGGCGGCGATTACCCATTCGTGGCGGACCGTCCTTGCCAGCTTGTGGACATCAGGGGCCGTTTCAGGATTAAAAACCAACTGGGTCAGCCCTGCTTTATCACGCAGGTCGATAAATACCAGATTGCCGTGGTCGCGATAAGAATGGGCCCATCCTGCCAGGGTAACCTTTTTGCTCGCATCGGCCAGCCGAAGCTGGCCGCAAGTATGTGTCCTTTTCAACATCGTAAAATCTCTCTAAAATTGTGTGTCGTCTTTTGTATATCGCATTTCGTAGAGGAAACACTAAACATTAAACGCTAAGCTGTGTCTTTAGGATAGTCGAATAGGACCGTTTCGTCAATAATGGTTTTTTGATACTTGGGTGATTGACGAGCGGCCAAGTCCCCCAGCCCAGTGATGCGACTATAACTGTTGGTTAGAAAGCTGATGATTTTTACGTTTGCTTCTGGGCTTCATCCGTTCAAAACGCTGAAGGAACAAAAAGTACAACCCTGGCCCGAAAGCCATCGCCATAATCACCAGACCCGCTGCTATACCGAGATAAGTGAACCCCGGTGCAGAGCACTCATCTCTGCGCCTGACAATGATATGACTCGGCACCGCCACCAGCAGTTCGACAATACTGCCGCGAATAAGCCAGGTCGTAATACGCCGGAATAAAGTCTTGGCCTCAACACCCCGGTAAAAGCGATAAAAAACAAACAACCAGACAACCCAGCAGAATATCACAAATGCGAAACTGGCCCAGTTGAAATAGTCGCTGAGAATATCATCACCCCAGATTGCCATCAGTATCGACCATACTACGCCCAGAACCAGGATGGAAAATAATAGTGCCGCCGTTACTACGGGGACCCAAATCAGTCGCTGTGGCTTCGGTGCCTCTGCAAGTGTCTTTACCGGAAACAACAGCATCAACGCCTGTATCGCCGTTATAATCACGCAAAGCAGCCAAAACTGCCAGGCCGTGTAACCTTCGAGAAGGTCCGAAGCATCGACCTTGTTGTAAAAAGCTACCCAAAAAACCAAAGGCATAAAGACAATCACCACCAGGCATATATAAAGCAGCACAGTAACAAACGCCCATTTTGCCATTTGACACTCCTTGCCTAAAGTTCCAATGGCTGTTTCCCTACTACCTTATCGACACTCAGTTCGTTCCGACTTGATTTTTGCTGATTATCCTGGTTAACACACAATATGCCGTGCTAACGTAAGAAAGGCATTGCAAGAGAAGGAACTTAGTCTGCCTCCTGCACAGATGCCTCTTAGCCTTAATGACTGCCTCGCTGCAAAACTTTATTTAGCGTACTTTACGGTGCAGCCATAGGGCTTGGTCTTCGGCATGCTCACCGCTTTGCCGGCGGTCAGCTCTGCCAGGGTCTTATCAACGTAGTTAATCAGCTCTTGGCCTGCCGGTGTCCTGCCCCTCGGCGAATTATCAATTGCGCCCTCGTAGACAATACTGCCTCTGGCGTTTATGACAAACATATGTGGCGTATGCGTGGCGCCGTAGGCCCGGCCGACCGCACCCGGCCTGTCATCGAGCATCGGGTAAACCAGCTTGTGCTTGGCGACAAAGTCTTTGTTTTGCTCCGGCGTTGTATGGCTTGTACTGTTTACCGCAAGCCAGACGACGTTCTTGCCCTTGTACTTGTTCGCAAGCTCGACCATTGTATTTGCCGGCTCGTAATGGTACCTCACAAAGGGACACTCGTCATTGAACCATTCCAGCACCACAATTTTCCCCTTGTAGTCGGAAAGCGTAATCGCTTTGCCGTCAAAGCTCTTTAGCGTAAACTCCGGTGCTTTCTTGCCGGCTTCTGGTGTCGCAGTTCTTGCTCTGCTCCAGAATCTCTGCGGCTCCTGGTCAAGCCCAAGTTTCTGCAGGATGTCTTTAAATTCTTCTCGGCGCTTGCTGATTAGTTTTTCGAGTTGGTCGGCTGTTTGCTTGGCTTTCTCTTTTACCGCCTGCTCGAGAATTGCTTTTAACTGGCCGATGGATTCTTCATGTTCTGTTCTAAGCTGCCGTTGTCCCTTCAGTTTCGCAATTTGCTCTTCAATCGCCTCGAGCGCTTTCTGTTGTTCTTCGCGCCTTTTCGCCCATCTTTCTCTTAATTTGGTTCTTTCTTCATCAGAGAGCTCTCGAAAGCTGCCCCAATCTTGGCGCTGTAGAGATTCCTCTAAGCCTGCTTTGAGTTTCGCAAGTTGCTCTTCAATCGCTTTGATGGCTTTGAGTTGTTCTTCACGCCCTAAGCCTCGACGTTGCGTTGGTCTGCCTTCGCGCTGCCCAAATGTGGTGCAAGCTACCACCAGAACAGCCAGCACTATGAAAATTGTTTTCCTCATTTTTCTACCCTTTCATTAAACCGTTTACATTTGCGTGTTCGGCCAAAACTTGACCACATTAAGAATTGCATTGTACCACAGCTTTTCACCTTAAACAACCAGTTTTTTGGTCTTGACAAGTGGGAGTACCTTAGCTATAGGTTAATTATGCCCGATAAAAAGATTAAAGCAGTACTGTTCGACTTTGGCGAGACTTTGCTGAACTTTGGTAAAGTCAATGCGGGGCAGCTTTTTCGAGAAGGCGCCAGATTATCCTACGACTTTCTTAAAAGCGTGGGACAGCCGGTCGGCAACTTCAGGTGGTATTGTTGGCGAAACCTCATATCCGTTCGCGTATGTTACTGGCTTTCCAGCATAACCAGAAGGGACTTTGATGCGCTTAAGATGTTAAAAAAGAGCGGCATAAAAAGGGGTATTAAGCTCGATGAGCAACGATGGCGACACATAGCCTGGCTCTGGTATAAGCCCTTGAGTAAAGTCGGCCGAATCGAACCTGAAACAACCGAGACTTTGACCGCACTTAAAAAATTGGGCCTTAAGCTCGGTATAGTTTCAAACACCTTTGTAAGCGGCAGTTCCCTTGACAAACACCTGGAACAGTTGGGTATACTGGACTTTTTTGGGGTAAGAGTTTATTCATACGAATTTGATTTTCGCAAGCCGGATGTTCGAATCTTTAAGGCGGCTGCAGAAAGAATCGGCGAGATGCTGGAAAATATTTTGTTTGTAGGGGACCAAATCGACAGGGATATTAAACCCGCAGTAAAAACCGGTATGAAAGCCGTTTTGAAAACGGCTTATACCAATGCTGGTAAGAAAATTCCGAAAGAGGCCTGGAGAATAAATCGGCTTTCCGAACTGCCTGGCCTGATAGAAAAAATAAACGCAAAGACAGCGTATAGCAAATAGCGTTTAGCGTATAGTATTTATCCTTAGGTTTCACCCACAGGTTGTCATTCCCGCGCAAAGCGGGAATCTATATTTTTTTTGCTACCGAGGACGCAAGAAACATAAAGCATTGATGGCAAATCGCAAATGGCCAGTCGCGAATCGCGAAGGACAAATCGAAAACGGCGATAAGTGATTTGCGATAAGCGATTTGAGGTCAAGAAAATAATACCTCGCGATTGGCCGTCCAGGTGGTTTTTTTGTGGATATTTTTTGCTGTCTGAGTATAATAAGGAGGCTTTAGGATTTTTCCTTGCGGCCTGCTTTAATTGAAAATGTTCCATATCTGCTTATGGAGACAGAGATTACGCCAAACGTCGCAGATTCTTCTAAGTGCTTGTTTTTCAAGGGCGACTGAGCTTTTGTCCAATTATAATAGGCCACCGAGGATTTTTTCAAAAATGAGAACATGATGTAACGAAACCGTTGCGTTAGCATCCAAAGTTACAGCAAGAGAAAAGGACGCAATAAGCGAAAATGCCGATTGTAGAGCGAATGAGACTTTGCCCTAAGGGCGGTGTAGAACTGGATATTACAAGTTTGTAATTTCCTGCAGGCATAATGAAAATAAAGAAAAAAAATATATGGATTTCAATTGGGATTATAGCAGCAGTTGTTCTGGCATTTCACTACTACCCGCGGCAGCAAGGATACATAAAGATTGACACTGCCGGCGTTGAAATGCAACTTCATGGCGGCTGGTTTAGTAAAACAAGGATTGCTTCAGGAGCAGAGCCTGCTACAGTAAAAGCGCGAGTTTATAGTGCTGGGCGGATGAGCATAACAGCGAAACAGGATGGTGATACCTGGCGGATTAATAGCTTCGGCCCGTGGGGAAAACTGGCAAAAATTAAAGTGAAAGAGAACGAGACAACGGTTCTCGAGCTCGGCCCGCCGTTGCTAATTAAACCCAGCATCCGCAAAAGCAGTTCGTTGGTCTCGATAGGTCTTTCAATCATCGGCCAGGCAGGCGAACACTATAGCACCACCATAACAAAGAACGCAAGGGGGCTTCCTGCACCGGGATTGAAGATCGTCGATGAAGCTGGAAATGTACTTGCCTCTGGTAAATTTGAGTATGGGTGAGGCGGCACCTGCCGGTACTCGTGGCGAGTGCCAAAGGATTTCAAAGGCAAGTACCAGGTGCAGGTGGATATTGACCTGGGGCCGTTTGAAA
>JAUWAY010000005.1 GCA_030601845.1 Phycisphaerae bacterium | reverse complement strand
CTGTGAAATCTGTGGTTAAATTTCGCCAATTTTATCAAATTCTGGATAATTTCAGTCCTAAATTTTGTTCTTCCAGTTCTTAAAATCCTCCATACTTACAGCCCTAATTTGTATAACTCCTTAAACCAACCAATTTCGGTTGACCATTTAGTCACTATTAGATAGACTCCCGCCGAGTTAATTGTTTCCCGATAGCCAAATAATGGCAAAATTACAGCAAAATTCCATTGATATCGAAAAATGGCTCAAGTTAATCAGGGCTGATGGGATCGGCCCAACCACATTCGCAAAGCTGATAAAGCATTTCGGCTCAGCCGACCGGGCCTTGGGTACTTCGGTCAGTGAGCTGGCCAAAATAAACGGCGTCGGCTTCAAGACCGCTGAACAAATCGCCGCAACACGTAACAAGTTTGATACCAAAGCTGAATTGGAATTAGCTGAGAAGCTCGGCGTCTGGCTAATCCACCTCGACGATAAGCGTTATCCGCCGGTCTTAAAGCGGATTTACGACCCGCCTCCGGTTCTTTACATAAAGGGCACTTTATCCCGGCAGGACAATCTGTGTATTTCGATAGTTGGCTCCCGGCGTTGCAGTTTGTATGGCCAGGAGCAGTCATCTCGTTTAGCTCATTTTTTAAGTTCAGCCGGCTTTACAATCTGTTCCGGTATGGCCCGCGGCATAGACGCCGCCGCACATCAAGGTGCGCTGTCGGCCGGCGGCCGTACAATCGCTGTGCAGGGTTGCGGCCTGGCAAATATCTTCCCACCGGAGAATAAGAAGCTGTTTGAACTTATAGCCGAATCCGGCGCCTGCATCAGCGAACTGCCATTGCGGTACGAACCACTGCCGGAAAACTTCCCGCCCCGCAACAGAATAATAGCAGGACTGTCGCTGGGGACAATTGTTGTCGAGGCCGGCTTGCGTTCGGGAGCGTTGATTACCGCCAGAGCGGCACTGGACAATAACCGCGATGTGATGGCGGTGCCGGGCAAAGTTGATTCGCCGTTGAGTAAAGGGGCACATCAATTGATAAAACAAGGGGCAAAGCTGGTCGAATCCGTTGAAGATGTGACCGAAGCTCTGGGCTATATCGGTGAACAGTTGCACGGCCACGTAAGTACGGCGGCAGCCGAGGCATCTGAAAAGTTCGAGACGCCCTTATTCGACGTTAGCCGGCTGAATCTAAGTGAAGACGAGAAAAAGATTTATGATTGTCTTGGCAAAGAGCCGCTGCATACAGAGCAAATAATCGCCGAGACGGATTTGGCTCCGGGCAGCACTAACGCCGGGTTGATATCACTACGGCTCAAGGGCCTGATAAAACAGCTTCCGGGCAGTTTGTTCCTGAGGAAATAACGGTTTTTTGCCCTCAGGGCTGTGAGTATGGAGGATTTTAAGAACTGGAAGAACAAAATTTAGGATTGAAATTATCCGGAATTTGATAAAATTGGCAAAATTTAACCACGGATTTCACAGATTACACTGATTTTTCGGGTAAAAATGGGGGTTGGTGGGTTAGTTTGTAGGGGTTGGGTAAAATAGGTAGGAAAAAAGTGGTGAAAAGTAGCGAAAAGTAGAGAAAAAATGAGAAAAGTAGCGAAAAATTGCGAAAAGTAGCGACAAAATTGCGAAAATTTGCAAAAAATAGAGAAAAATTGCGAAAAATGAACACAGACTCAAGACACAAGACACAAGACTCAAGACTCAAGACACAAGACTCAAGACACAAGACACAAGACTCAAGACCCAAGACACAAGACTCAAGACTAACGACAGAGCACGGAAGACGGAAGGCAGAAGACAGGGGTCGGGGGTCAGAAGTCAGAGGACGGAAATTGGGATATCTGGATATCAGGAAATCAGGGTGCAGGATACCAGGAATTAGGATATCAGGTTGTAAGAGGCAGATTGACGATGGATGAGGGGCGAGGGACGGCTGGGTTCCCGCTCCCCGATCGGAGTCGAGAACAAGCTTCGCGGGCACAAGTCCATTCTCCGCAGTAGAATTGCTACGAAGGATGAATTTCACGGATTTCACATATCGACAACGATTTATTGAGCGCGAAGGACGTAGATTACGGAGAAAAGTATTGGAAAAATTCTCAAAAATAATAAAAATCTCAAAAATGACAAAAAAATTTCTTGACTGTTACACTCGAAATTGATACATTAACTTTGCATTTCAGAAAGAAAGTGTCTTTGTGCTTGCTGTAAAGGGGTTTTGCCCCCAAAGAGAGCGCGTTATCTTCTGTGGCGGGTGGAAATTTAGCCGAAAAAGGGAGGTGTGAAAATGAGCTGGAGAAAAAAACCAAAAATCTGGCTGGTGATGGCGGTTTTTCTGCCGGCTATGGTGGGGACGAGTTTTGCGGGACGAATAATCACCGTCGATGACGATGGCCTTGCGGATTTCAACAATATCCAGGCGGCAATAGACGCTGCTGTTGATGGGGATGTGGTTATAGTAGCCCCCGGCACTTATACGGGCGATGGCAATCGCGATATTGACTTTAAAGGAAGGGCCATTACAGTCAAATCGGAAAATGGCCCGGAGAACTGCATTATTGATTGCCAAGGGACCAAGACCCAACCACATCGAGGGTTTAGTTTCCACAGCCGCGAGGATTCAAGTTCAGTCTTAGATGGCTTCACGATTAGAAATGGTTACGCAAACGGTTACGCTATAGAAAACGGTGGTGGTATATACTGTCGGCACAGTAGCCCAACAGTGAAAAATTGTATCATCAGCAATAACTCAGCTTTTTGGGATGGGCCCGGAGGTCGCGCATTCGGTGGTGGGATGCAAAACTACGATAGAAGCAGGCCAATTGTGACCAACTGCACATTCAGCGGGAATTCAGCGAGTTGGGGCGGCGGGATGTCGAACAGCGTAAATAGTGGCCCGAAAGTAACGAATTGCACGTTCAGCGGGAACTCGGCGGGTCTTGGCGGCGGGATGTTCAACACGCATGGCAGCAACCCAAACGTGAAAAACTGCATGTTCAGCGGAAATTCGGGAAGAAAAGGCGGCGGGATGTGGAACTACGAGAGCTATCTGACGTTGATCAACTGCACGTTCAGCGGAAACAGGTCTTCTGGTCGCCTGGGTACTGGAATCTATAATGAAGCTGGTATCCCGAGACTAACTAACTGTATTCTCTGGGGCAACGGCGCCACAGATGAGTCATCGCAATTCTACAACGAGAGTAGTACGCCGGTCATCAACTATTGCTGCATCCAGGGCTGGACGGGCAGTTTGGGAGGCACGGGCAACTTCGGCGATGACCCACTGTTTGCGAGGCCGGCTGTCGGTGACTACCACTTATTGCCGGATTCGCCTTGCATTGATACAGGAAACCCAAACGGCGACTATACCGGTCAGACCGACATTGATGGCCAGCCTCGCATCATCAATGGTCGGGTTGACATAGGAGCTGACGAGTTTCATCCCGAGACTCCTATTATCGGAGTTTCACCAACCGAGTTTTATTTCTCCTATGGCATTGGTGGCCCAAATCCTGGACCACAGATTCTATCGGTATGGAATGATGATATCGGGATACTGAATTGGCAAATTACTGAGGATTGTAACTGGCTGGATGTTTCCCCTGCCTCCGGTCAATCTTCGGGGCAAATCAATGAAGTGATTATAAGCATTGATGTTAGAGACCTCGATGTTGGTAAGCATAGCTGCGTCCTGGAAGTTTCCGATAACAATGCAATAAACTCTCCACAATACGTCACAGTAAACTTGGATGTCAAAGCGCCTGTTATCGGGGTTACTCCAACTGAGTTTGATTTTGTCTGTCCTTTGGGTGGCCCCAATCCTGAACCACAGATTCTGTCGGTGTGGAATGATTTTATTGGTAGACTGAATTGGCAGATTACTGAGGATTGTAACTGGCTGGATGTTTGGCCTGCCTCCGGCCAATCTTTGGGTGAAGTTGATGAAGTGGTTATTAGTGTAGATGCCAACGGCCTGGGCCAAGGCCAATATAGTTATTTGCTAACAGTTTCCGATCCCAATGCAATAAACTCTCCACAATACGTCACAGTAAACTTAGATGTCAGAGCACCTATTATTGGCGTTACGCCAAGTGAGCTTAATTTCTTATATCCTAAGGGTGGCCAAAGTCCCGGACCACAGATTCTATCGGTATGGAATGATGATATCGGAATGCTTAACTGGCGGATTAACGAGGATTGTAACTGGCTGGATGTCTGGCCGACCTCTGGCCAATCTTCAGGCGAGGTTGATGAAGTTGTTGTCAGTGTAGATGCTAACGGCTTGGATATTGGTATGTATAACTGCATTCTGAAAGTTTCCGATAGCAATGCTATCAACAGTCCAAAGACCGTGAATGTAATCTTACATCGGTATGGTATAAATTTGGAAGTACCACGTGTATTCCCCACAATCCAGGCGGCGATAGATGCGGCTGTTGATGGTAATACGGTCGTTATAGCGCCGGGCACCTATACCGGCCCAGGAAATCGGGATATCGACTTTTTGGGCAAGGCGATTACTGTGCGCAGCACTAACCCGAATGACCCCAATGTAGTCGCGGAGACGGTTATCGACTGCAACGGGACAAAAGGTGACCCACATCGAGGGTTTAATTTCATCAACAATGAGGATGGAAACTCTGTTTTGGCCGGCTTAACTATTACCAATGGTTACGCAGGATACGGTGGTGCTATCTTCTGTAGTAATGCAAGCCCGATGCTGGCCGACTGCAACTTCAGCGGAAACTCGGCGGAGTTCGGCGCCGGATTGTACGGTGACTCGAACAGCAGCCCGACACTAACCAACTGCACATTTAGCGGGAACTCGGCACGCTATGGCGGCGGGATGTACAACCGCGAAGGCAGCAGCCCGACGCTGACTGGCTGCACATTTAGCGGGAACTCGGCCACCAGTTCCAGCGGTTATGGCAGGGGTGGTGGGATGTACAACTACTACAGCAATCCGAACTTAATAAACTGTACGTTCAGCGGCAACTCGGCCACGGGTGAAGAAGGCCGCTCCTATGGCGGTGTGATGTACAACTCAAATAGCAGCTTGACGCTGATGAACTGTACTTTCATCGGGAACTCGACTGACTACCGCGGCGGCGTGATGTACAACACGCGGAGCAGTCTAATGCTGACTAATTGTACGTTCAGCGGGAACTCGGTTGTAGGAGAACGTGCCCGCGGCGGCGGGATGTACAACTATAAAGATAACAGCTTGACGCTGAGTAACTGCACTTTCATCGGGAACTCAGCCGTAGGAATACTTAGCAGGGGTGGTGGGATGTACAACTCCGGGAGCAGCCTGACGCTGACCAACTGTACGTTCAGCGGCAACCAGGCCGAGCGCTATGGCGGCGGGATGTACAATGTCAGCAGCGACCCAAACTTAACGAACTGCACGTTCAGTCAGAACTCAGCTCGCAGCGGCGGCGGGATGTACAACCGCGAAGGAAGCAACCAGACACTAACGAACTGCACGTTCATTGAGAACTCGGCTGGCTACTACGGCGGCGGGATGGACAACCGCGACAGCTCCCCGACACTAACGAACTGCACGTTCAGCGGCAACTCGGCAGAAGAGCACGACGGCGGCGGGATGGCCAACAGTCACATAAGCAGTCCGAACTTAATAAACTGCACGTTCAGCGGCAACTCGGCGGGGGAGTACGGCGGCGGGTTGTACAACTACATGGACAGCAATGCAACACTGAGCAACTGCATCTTTTGGGGTGATACAGCCGCAGCTGGACCTGAGATAGCTTTACGTTTTTCTTCAAGTCCTTCCAGCGTAGAGGTATCCTACAGCGATATTGAAGGGGGAGAGGCAGGGGTCTACGTTGATCCAAGTTGCACCATTATTTGGGGTGCTGGCAATATTGACGACGACCCCTGTTTTGTTTCGCCCGGCTATTGGGTTGATGCTAACGATCCTAATATTATTGTTGAGCCGAATGACCCAAATGCGGTTTGGATTAATGGTGATTATCATTTGTTAGAGGATTCACCGTGTATAAATGCCGGCGACCCGAATTTTGTGGCTGGGCCGAACGAGACGGATATTGACGGAGAGCCGCGTGTATGGGATGGGCGAGTCGATATGGGAGCTGATGAGTTTGTGCCGGCGCTACAAGTGGCAATGAAATTTACGCCGCAGGCACTAAATCCCAAAAGCAAAGGCAACTGGATGAAGGCGCATTTTGTTCTGCCCGAGGGATTTGTAGTTGAGGATGTGGATGTTAGTAGGCCGGCCTGGATTGAGCCGTTAGGTATCGAATCGGACTATATGAATGTCTTTGTCAATGAAGATGGGTTAGTTGAGATTGAGGCGGCTTTTAGCCGGGCCGAGTTCTGTGCAGCCGGGCCGGTTGATGGAACCGTTACGGTTATAGGCGTATTTGGCACCGGCCAATACTTTTATGGAACAGACACAATTAAGATAATAACCGGCAATTTCAAGTACCTTGGTGTTCTGGCATCTCACTGGCTTGAGCAGGACTGTGGTAAGCCGGATTGGTGCAGCGGCCTTGACCTTGACCAGGATTCGGCGGTTAATTTCGTAGATTTTGCGATGTTTGACGGCTGCTGCATCGAAATCATCAAAAAGTGATTACCCCTCCCTCACGGTCGGGGCTCTGTGGGGTCAGGGCTTGGGAAGGAAACCCCGGACAGTGCCGGGGGCTAACAAGAAGTTTTTTCCGCGTGTGCAAAACCGGGATTTAATTTAGAATTTAGAATTTAGAATTGAGAAGTAAGAATGGAGATTCTTATGAAGATTAGCCGAGTCATTATTTATGTCCTTGCGGTATCAGTATTGTTTAGCTCGATGTGGGGTTGTGCCAAGAAAGAGGACAGGTCTGAGGAGGAAACCGACAGCAACTTAGAATCAAAGAGTCCATCGTCAACGGATGATAGTCAAATCATTAAGCCAGGGGAAACTACGTCTCAACCAACTACTGCAGAAATTGAGGCAAAGGCAGAAAAGGAAGCGGGAAAAGGAGGCGCAGAAGGATTAGAGAAGCAAGTAGAAGAAGTTCGAAGAACTTTTATATCTTTACAAAAGGTCTGCAAGGCCAATGATATCGAGGGATATCTTGATTTTTGGGATTATGAAATAAAGATGTCGATCGATGGACGGGATTGGTCTCGTGATGAAAGACGGGAGCGTATGCGTAAATTTCCGAGGAGGCCGGGAACTTTGCAGGAGATAGCAAATGCCAAAATTGAGTCGATCACAGTGGATACCACCCAGGCGGAGAAAACGGAGACGTTGTTGGGAGTTGAAATTAAAGGAACCATGATGCTTGTTCGCACAAACGGCCTTGCTTACTACCTGTTCCGCGAAACCGCTAAGGGATGGAAATTGTTCACCATAGCACCGCCAGAATACTTTCGCTAATATCGGGGTGCAGTGGACCTCGTTGGGGAAACACTAAATCCGAAACAAATTCGAAATTGGAAATCCAAAAGTTCAAAACAAAACCCCTTAATAAACTAAGGGGCTAAGTACAAAGACAACCCCGGCCGGAGGACGGGAAAACCTAACCCCGCCCAGAGGTGGCGGGGCTAAATATAGAGGGTTGCTTACCAAGCCCGAAAAGGCCGAAAAAGGCTTGCGGTAAAGCCAAGACATGCTTATAATCCTTTTTCACTGAAAATAAGGAAATAAAGTATGCTGGCTCGGCTGCAGAGTGTTACGTTAGTTGGAATCGAGGGTATTGTTTGCGAGGTTGAGGTGGATGTTGCCCGCGGCGGATTTGAAAAGTCGCTCATCGTAGGTCTGCCGGATGCCGCCGTGAAAGAGAGCACCGAGCGGGTCAAAAGCGCCATCATAAACTCCGGCTACAAGTATCCCAAGACCCAGTCGGTGATAAATCTGGCTCCGGCGGATGTGAAAAAGGCGGGGCCGGCCTTCGATTTGCCTATTGCTTTAGGTATGCTCATCGGCCAAGGCGTTCTGGTCAGCTCATCGCTTAAAGATTTTGTCATCATTGGCGAGTTAGCTCTGGACGGCAGGGTCCGGCCTGTCAACGGCGTATTGAATATGGCGATGACCGCCGCCGCAAATGGTTTTGGCCAAGTGATAGTCCCTCTGGAAAACGCCAGTGAAGCTGCGGTCGTTGCCGATATGGAGGTCTTCGGCGTCGGCTCACTCGCTCAGGCGGTTGGCTTTCTTTCCGGACAATTGCCACTCGAGACGACCACCGTTGATATCGAGGAGCTTTTTAACGTAGCATCAAATTATGAAGTTGATTTTGCAGATGTTAAGGGGCAGGAGAGTGTCAAGCGAGCACTGACCGTTGCTGCTGCCGGCGGACATAATATAATGATGATTGGCCCGCCCGGAGCAGGCAAGACGATGCTTGCGCAGCGGTTGGCGACCGTTTTGCCTCCTTTGAGTTTAGGAGAATCGCTCGAAACAACGTGTATATATTCGTCGGTGGGTCTGTTAGGCAAGAACAGGGCGTTGTTAGCGATTCGGCCTGTACGAATGCCGCACCACTCGGCGAGCGGGCCGGCTTTGGTAGGCGGCGGGACAAATCCCCGGCCGGGTGAATTGTCATTGGCGCATTTCGGGATATTGTTTCTCGACGAATTTGCCGAATTCCCCAGGCATATCTTAGAGATGATTCGCCAGCCCATGGAGGATGGTTTTATCAACGTCTCGCGTGCTAAAGGCACTATCCGCTTTCCCGCACAGTTTATGCTCGTTGCCGCAATGAACCCCTGTCCCTGCGGCTATTTCGGCACCGATGCGAGAAGGTGTAAATGCACACCTCGGCAGATTGAGCGATATCTGTCGAAGATATCCGGGCCGTTGGTGGACAGGATTGATATTCACATCGATGTTCCTGCGATAAGTTTCAGCAAGCTGCGTTCAAAGTCGGGCCAGCTTGACTCATCTACGATGATGGAGAATGTTGTTAAGGCCAAAGACGCCCAGGCGAAGCGTTTCGGCAATGGCAAGGTGATGGGGTCGGCCAAGCGTGATAGAGTGCGTTTGGGGACCCCGATGACCAACTCGCGGATGAGCCATAAGCAGGTTCGAAAATTCTGTGAGCTTGACTCTCCCTCTGAAATGATGCTCAAGCAGGCGATGACGGAATTTGGCCTGAGCGCCCGTGCTCATGATAAAATCTGCAAAACCGCGCGCACAATAGCAGATCTGGCCGGCATCGAAAACATCGTTCCGGAGCACATTGCAGAAGCAATAAGTTACCGAAAATTAGACAGAAAATTATAAAATCAACTTCCGAAAAGGGGGGTATTCAAGACAAAGTTTCTCCCGCAGGAAACTTGAAGTGCGTGTCAGTTCCTGGAGGTTGCACTTGAAAACAAAGTTGTTTTATGGTAGAATGAAATGGAATTGAGGGTGCTGTGTGGGAATGACAATTTTCCGCATTTTGCAGGAGCTCTTTCGAATATATCTGGAGAGGACACAAATGAATCGGCGTGATTTTTTGAAGAAATGCGCAGGCGCAGCAGGAGGATTTCTGCTGTCGAACCGGTCTTTGAAAGTCCGTATCGGTGCCAAACACACCAATGTGCTGTTTATCTTGGCTGACCAGTGGCGGGACTGCGCGTTCAGTCATGGTGCGTATCATGATGAGCTGGTGCAGACTCCCAACTTCGACAAAATGGCTCAACAAGGTGTGCGTTGGTCTCGGTGCTATTCTGCGCACCCTTTGTGCACTCCGAATCGCGCGGCCATTATTACCGGGCGATTTCCGCACGAGAGCGGTATGATTACAAATAGTTTAATGCTGCCGCCCAGCGAGCGGTGCATAGCGGAGGTGTTTGGCGAATCGGGCTATAAGTGTCACTACATCGGCAAGTGGCATATGGATGGGGAGGCCAAGCCGGGCTTTGTTCCCAAGGGCTGGCGGCGTCGCGGCTTTACAACCTACGAAGGGTTCAATCGCGGGCACTTTTACTACGATTCACCGACGTTTACTAACGATGGCGTGCCGATGTCCACTACCGGACAGTACACATCGGGTGAATACGAGCCGGCGTTCCAGACCGACCTGGCGATCGATTTTATAAAGCAAAACAAGAATAGCCCCTTCTTCTGTTACGTCTCGTGGGGGCCACCACATACTCCATACAATCCGCCGGATGGTTTTGATATATACAACCCGGACGATATCGTTTTTCGTCCAAACGTTGTGGATGGCAATCGCAGTAGTTTGGCCAAATACTTTGGACTATGCACCTCTCTTGACCACGAGTTTGGTCGTTTGATGGAGGCGCTGGAGGAGTTAGGATTAGAAGACAACACTCTCGTGGTTTTCACTGCCGACCACGGCGACTGTATACGGTCGCACGGGATAGACCATAAAAATCATCCGGAGGAGGAGTCGTGTCATATACCGCTGATTATGCGGCTGCCGGGCCGCCTCAAGAACGGTCAGGTGGTTGATAACCTGGTAAGCTCCATCGACCTGATGCCGACGATACTGTCTGTATGCGGTCTGGAAGCGCCCGGGAGTTGTACCGGAAAGGACAAGTCCGCGGCGGCACTGGTTAGCCGGAGTTTGGCGGACGAGTCCCGCCCCTCGGAGGGGCTGGACGAGTCTATCTATGCAGAGAGGGCGGGAGACTGGCGGGCTGTGATAATGGGCCAGCATAAATTTGTGGTCGAATCAATAGAGGGTATTCAAACCGCTACGAAACTGTTTGACCTGGCGAACGACCCGTATGAAATGAATAATCTCGTCGATTTGCCTGAGCATGCCGGCCTGCAGGAAGCGCTCTTGGCTGAACTGGAGGCCTGGAAGCAAAAAACCAACGACCCATTTCCTGCTACGCCTGACAAGGCGAAGATTATGTATGACGTGTAGGCGCTGGCCAGGACCGCGACCAGGAGCAAGGGAGCTAATACTCAGGTAAGCGATGACCGAACTTGGCCACGAAAACAAATCAAAGTTCAAAAATCAAAAATTAAAATTTTGGAGTTGCCGCTTTGCGGCAACGAATTCCTTAATTTTGCATTTTGATTTTTGATATTTCGGAGAGGACAAATTAAGTTCAGTTTAGTTTTTTCGCTTAACTTGTGCCAAGCTTGTGCCGATACAATAATTGACGCCCCTGCGGCTTCGCTTTTGCGGCTCGGCAGAGCTCTCTCGGGGACCTCGAGACGGGCTCGCCGAAGTCGAAGCAAACCGGCAGGGGTAAAGTTACGCAAACCGTATTGGGTTGAATTAGGAGAAATTCAGATGGGGATTCAGAATTGGTCGGACGACATTATTCTGGTTGACTTGCCCGCCGAACCGCAGATGGGAGATGAGTTGCAAACCGTCACCGAAATCGTTCGTGATAGAGGCGACTGTGACGTGGTAGTTGATTTTTCCAGCGTCGATATTGTGACCTCTTCAAGTCTATCAAAGTTCCTGAAGCTGCGTAAGCTGTTGGCGGATTGTGAGCATCGGCTTGTTTTATGCAATGTAGCCCCCGCAACAAAAGGCGTCCTTACGATAACCGGTCTTGATGGAATTTTTGAAACTGTTGATGACAAGTTTGTTGCCCTGGCAAGTTTGCAGATGGTCAGTTAACAACAGCACAAGTTGTAAGTGCACCAGCCATAAGCATCCTTGTGCTTTTATGCTCTTTAATCCTTGATAAACAGCTTGATTTTGCCTAATATAGTTCAGGTATCTGTTGAGCCGGCTACGAAAATCGCTGATGGCGGCGGTTTTCGTAACCTGCTCGCAAGGTTGTTGCAACCCGCACCAAAAATGCAGCACTGCGAACTGCTTTTTCAGGTGCAGGGCAAAAGTAGGACACAATCAAATGGACAAAGAAGTTCTGCAGCAAATCGAGCAGATAATAGGTTACAAATTTTCCAATGCCAACCTTTTAACCAAGGCATTTACTCATTCCTCCGGCGTTGACAATCGTCTTTTGAGTAATGAACGTCTTGAGTTTCTTGGCGATGCCGTTTTAGCCGTGGTTATCTGTCAAACCCTTTTCGAGCGGTTCCCGGCCTATCTGGAAGGTGACTTAACAAAAGTAAAGAGTATGCTTGTTTCCCGCAGAACGTGCGCCAGAGTCGCCAAGCAGTTCGGCCTACAAAAGTTCCTAAAAGTCGGCAAAGGCATGGTCTCCAGCCAGGCTTTGTCCGGCTCTGTTGCAGCTGGCCTGCTGGAAGCCCTTGTCGCAGTAATTTATATCGATGGCGGCTTTAGCGCTGCCCGAACTTTTATCTTAAGGACTTTTGGTCCATTAATTGACCAGGCAGACGCAGAACAGGCACAGGGTAATTTCAAATCCTTACTACAGCAGTACACTCAGCAGCAGTTTAACACCACACCTGTTTACGAACTGCTTGATGAAAAAGGCCCCGACCATAATAAATGTTTTGAGCTGCAGGTCGTTATCTCCGAGCGCCATTTCCCAAGTGCCTGGGGGACAAACAAAAAACAGGCAGAGCAAAAAGCGGCTTTCAACGCCCTCCTCGAGTTAGGTATTCTTAACGGCACTTTGCCAGACCATGACAGTTAGAGACAGTGGGACTCTTGAAAAAGTCGATTACGATTTCCAGCAGACCGTAAGGGTCTGAGTTGCAGTGCACTCACCGACGTTTTCGAGAGTACACGATATAATGCACGCGGCATTGGAACTATATGGATTGGCCGACATTAAATTTGGAGTCAATGAATTCCCAAAGCCACCACTGTCGTTGGAAACCCTCACTGACAGAGTAACCTCGACGGCTCCATCACCGGAAACGTGCGTCACTGTTGAACCTTCACTGAGGAAGCGGTCATAGTTGCTCCACTCCACAGTGCTGCCACCCGTTTTGTTTACCCCAAAAGCATCATATGCCAGCTTGTACTCTGTAACGAGCTTATGATTGGGCTGATTATAAAGCAAAGACGCAAACTATGGAAAATAGATGCAGCGGTGCTATTTGTGCTACTGTTTGGCCTGTCTTGTGGTGTCGCCATTGCTGAAGAATCTACTGTTGAGGCCATCGATACCAACGAAGTTATAATGGTTAACAATGTGTGGGTTGATGTGCCGCTGACCCAGGTTTTCCGTGACATATCAATGGAAACAGGTGTCGTTATAGCCCTCTGCCCTCATGTGCCCGACCCGCTGATTTCGCTCGACGCCGGTTCGGGCAAGCCATTGGAAGAGTGTCTGGATGAGCTTGTGACTGGACGAGGCCTTTTCGTTCATCCAGAAAACAAGCGGTTCTACCTTATTAGCTGCGGAGAACCTACGTGCCCGAGTTTCCTGGAAATCGCAGACTCGAAACGGCTCTACCTCAAATACATAACTGCAAAGCATCTCAAGTCTTCTCTCCCGCGGTCTGTCCAGCAGTGCGTATCCAGTGGGGAAAGGCCGAATGAAGTGCTGATTTGCGCGGTGCCTAAAATTATGAAACATATTATGGAAATCGTCGCCAAGCTGGACGTTCCCCGCCGACAGGTGGTACTGGAGGTTCTTGTTGTGGAGCTCTGGGAAGAAGCCGGCAAGGAATTCGGCATAGATTGGGAATTCTCCCGTCCCCATATTTCTCTCGATATGAAACATGGTATCGGAATTTTTACGGGCATAGCAAAATACACAAGCGTACCTGAAGCTGAATTCACGACTCTGCTTTTTACCCTTAAGATGCTGGTCGGCAAAGGCCAGGCCCGCATAAGGTCCCGGCCGCGAGTAGCCACCCTTAACGGCCAAAAAGCTACCATAGATATATCCCTCGAGGAATACTACACCATTGTTACAGACCTCGGCTATTCTGGTGGTGCGCTGCGGACGCAACTGCAAATAATCAAATCCGGCGTGCTCCTGGAAATAACACCGCACATAGGTGACAATAACGACATTACAGTTGATGTTGTCACTGAAGTCAGCGATGTAGCTTCTCGTCGGAACCAGGTAGCTGGGAACAATTCGGGGAACCTGCCGATAATTCGACGCCGTAAGGCCGACACTTGCGTTCGAGTCAAGGAAGGCGATGCAATAGTCATAGGAGGTCTTATTGAAACTCAGGAACAAAGCAGTGTCGAGAAAGTGCCGATTCTTGGCGATATTCCGCTTGTGGGCGGTCTATTCCGTTCCACCAAGAGCAATACCATAGAAAAAGAGGTGATAATCTTTATTACGCCACGATTGATGAAGGAAGGGAAAATTGCCTTTTCCGACCGCCACAATTTGCTCGATGTAGACAAGGAACGTAAATCTTTACGTAGAAAGTCCCCGTGATCAAATGAAGCTGGTAGTAGCCTATATCATCGTAGTTATACTTATTCTGATTTGCTTTCCCTTGCTTCTGGGCGCAGATTTTATGTACTGGAGTGGTAATTTCAGCCCCATTGCGTTACAAAATATTGGAAACAGAGACCAAGTGCGCCAAGGAAGTTCACAGGTAACTCTGTTTACGAACGGCGATGCGGAAATCTCCGCAGACAATACTAATGCAGCCAGACTTACCGAAGTCGGTGGTGTCAGCTTATACACAGAGTACAAACTCGAATTCGATGGCAACGGAACAAGCAAGACCGGTGGTTCAACGGTTGATTTTACCAGTTATGATTCATTTCTAAACCCCTCTGTCAGTGTTACCCATGTACCAGATGACAATGATGTACAAGTAACGCTTTCTGTTAAGGTGAGCAATTACCCCAATGAACTGGCTAATGCGGGCGATTACAGTGCCACCCAAACACTTACGGTTTCCTGGGTTGGACCTTAAAGAGTTAAGAAAAATCCACCCCTAACGTTTGACAGTTACTCCGTGATTAGCCAAGCCAAAGCCCATAAGACCAATGCAGTTATGATTATGAAAACAACTATCGAGCCGAATAACATCGCCACCTCTTTGATGAAGTTGCGAGCCGTGATTGTCGGCAGTTTCGTTGCTTTGTAGGTGATAGTTATCGACGCAGCTAATGGCAGCAGCCACAGCATTGAGGCCGGAGTTGTCCCGATCTTTTCCGGGGTGGTAAAGGTTGCCATAGTAATTGACAATTGACTATTGACTATTGAAATTTGATAAATAGAAAATAGAAAATAGAAAATAGACATTAAGTTAGCCTCCGGCTGTTTCTGTGCCTCGCAGATGAGCTAAATAAACAGCATTGACAATGCACAAGAGGTTAAGCAGGCCCGCGATGCTCGTATATATCTGTCCGATTTCGTTCGGCCTGCCGTAGGCAGGATAACCTCCCCCGGCAGTAAAATGCCCCAACACCGCCACCATCGGCGAATTCATAATCTGTGCCACATACCACCACCACGCTACGACACGGTCGATTACCCCAACTGAGCCGATATATAGCCCCGTGCAGAAAGTGGCGACAATGGTTACGAATATAATTATCGCGCGCTTCTTTTCCCCGAGCGCAAAATGCCCCGCACCCGGCACAAACCAGGCCAGCAGCCCAACAATTAACAAAAACAACGTGTGGTTTTTTTCCCAGCGTTCCGCCATTACAATTTTTACCTACCCTCGAAGAAAGTCACCCCTCACTAACGTTCGGGGCTCTGTTTTCCGTCCTCTGTTTTCTGTCCTCTGTCTTGTTGCGGGGCGTTGGCATCTTCCGGTGCGTTGACATCCGTCGCCGTTTCGACCTCTTCGGCCCATCTAAAGTTCATACGTTTCAATATATTTTCGGGGTTAAAGTGCACCACTGCCAGAGATTGAGATTGAACGGCGTCTTCTTTATATACTCGTATCGTCTTGATTTTTTCGTATTCCTGCCGTTCAAGACGTTTAACAGAAATTCCCTTCAAACAATAGTAGCTCAAATCCGGCTTGAATTCCATAACCAAAGGCAAGGTTTCAACGGTGTTGCTATCCTGCGGCACAAGCGAATAAAGCTGTTCTCTAAACAACGCCTCTTTTTTAGCTCCTTCAACAGAAGGCCGTGCCACCGGATTACCCGCACTTTGCACAGCCAATGTCCCTATTACCTCTTTTGAGATTCTCTGCAGGCCGCTCAAATTCTGCAGCTTGAAGGGTTGTTCACCGACGCCCTTTATCACGTTTGGGTCTCCTGTTGCGTTGGGGTCGCCTTTGTCCGGCTGCTCTTTCTCACCATAGAGCTCGTTAAATTTTTCTATCGTGCTTTCCCAGCCGTCCTTTGCCGCCAGGGTGATAAACTCCTCGGCTTTGCTTTTGACAGTATCCATCGCTGCAAGTTTTTTCAAGTCTTCGGCCACTTTTTCTCTTACCGAGTAAACATCTTCGCTCGCCTGCTTGTCCCCTGTCTCAAGTCTAAGCGTCTCTTTGCTGAAAGTTTGATTTATGCTTTCCGGCTCAGAGGCCTTTTTGGCTTCTATGACCCGCACAACCACCATTGTTTGTCCGAACATATCTTTCATCGGCCCAATGTTTTCATACATTCTCGGCTTCGGCACATCAAAAGGACCAAGCTCGCTGGCCCCAAGCTCATCGAGTGCGAATACAACCTGAGTTAATCCCACGGGGTTATATCCGTGGCGCTGCAGGTACAGCATTCCAAGGTGTCTGTCGGTCTGCACATCGACTGCGTCGAACAGCCCCGTCTGCCCGGCATATACCCTGACATTATATTTTTTACTCAATTGGTCGGCGGTACTCTCATAATCGCCGCTCATTGCCTTAAGCTGCTCGGCGCTGAGATTCCCGGAGCTTATATCTGTCTCTTGCAAACCGTCCTCGGTAAGTGTCCCTGCCTCCTGCAAAATCTTTTCTGCCTTCGAATTTATTTTGTTCTGCAACAGGGCTTTTGAAATGATACTGGCCACCTCGGCATAGGTTTTACTTCGTTCGGTTAGCGGAGAATTCGGGTCGTTCGGGTCAGAGAGCACTTGTTCTTTGAATTGTTCTTCGTTCCTTCTGTAATATTCTTGTGCCTCGTCCTGTGTAGGCGGGGTCACTATCCCTGAAACATCGTCAAGCTTGACCGCGATGTATTCAAGGCGAACTCTGTCAGCAAGTTTATACCCGAACCCGTAAGGGTTTTCCCCGCTTACGGCACCGGCAAAGAATCTCTTGTACCTGTCAAAATGCGCAGATATTTTTTCTTCGGTCGGCTCCTCTTGAGTTTCGGCGGCGAGGCCGGTAAATACAGTCGAGTCAAATTTAACAAATTCAACATCGATTCTTTCCTCCTCCTGGCTTATCGTTTGCATTATTTGCGCCGATGTAGCATTTTCGCCTGAGCAAATCACGTTGGCGTACTCCGAAACGGCTAACAATTTGCCGAATGTTGTTAATATCTGGTCTTCCGGAATCCCCTGCCGGTTTACTATTGACCCGATTAGCTGCGAATATGTTGCACCGGGAAAAAGTTGTGGTATTATTCTTGCGAG
The DNA here is from genome assembly GCA_030601845.1 of Phycisphaerae bacterium. GTDB lineage: Bacteria > Planctomycetota > Phycisphaerae > Sedimentisphaerales > Anaerobacaceae > JAUWAY01. Next base: position 71,471 of record JAUWAY010000005.1, on the reverse strand, counting down.
CTGACTGCCCGAATTCTTGTTTGATATCCTCACCCCTGCGAGCTGGGCTTCGTTTTCCAGCAGCAGCCAGTAGCAATCGGCCGGCACCGAGCGTCTGTAAATATCATTGATTTGTTTATCGCTGATTCTGTACCCATTTGATCTTATCGTTTGTTTTATCCGCATGATTGATTCCGGTGAAGTTTGCCGCTCAGAGAAAAGAAGCTCGCTCAGCAGAAGCATCCGCAAGTCCGGTGTGCGCGATACCGGCTCGATAATGCTCCTTAGCATAGTATCCGCCCCCAGGCGTCTTAGGATTTCCAGTTCTCGCCGGGCCAAAACATACAGGTCATAGTTTGTTATTTTCCTGTCATCGGCGAAGTAGGCAATGGTCCTATGTAGCCCTGTTTTTCCTCCTTCAAGAAAATGTTGGAGAGCCGAGCCCCCTATAAAAGCGAACATTATACCGATGACCACAACAGCCATTATTTTCTTGTTATTTTTGCGAAACCACTTCACTAAATTCATATTGGTGCTCCTTATAAAGTGCCTAAAGTGAACTAAAGTGAGCTAAAGTGCCTAAAGTATATGCAACTGATATGAGCTTTGCAAGAAAAAATAGCAATTGACAACCGACAATAAACGATTGATAATTTTTAATTTCCTGTTTTCAATATACGAGATACGAGATGCGAGATACGAAGTCAGCCGAGGCCTTTAGCGAGGCTGGAAATTTTCTGCCCGGCGGGGTCAATTCGCCGGTAAGGGCCTTTGGCGGCGTGGATATCGGGCCAATTTTCATCGAGCGTGCATCCGGCTCGAAAATCTACGATATTGACGGCAATGAGTATACCGACTACGTCGGCTCCTGGGGAGCGATGATTGTCGGACACGCCCATCCGAAGGTATTGAAAGCTATCCAGACCGCAGCGCAGAAGGGAACCTCATTCGGCGCACCGACGTTAGCCGAAACCGAGTTGGCCGAAAGAATAGTTGCCGCCTTCGACTCCATCGAAAAGGTTCGACTGGTAAGCAGCGGGACCGAAGCGGTAATGACGGCTGTGCGCCTCGCCCGTGCATACACCAAAAAAGATTTAATAATCAAAATGGCCGGCTGTTATCACGGCCACAGTGATTCGCTGCTGGTTGCCGCAGGTTCCGGTCTTGCTGAGGCCGCTATCCCTTCAAGCGCCGGCGTCCCCGGGCCGATTGCCAAACTCACCGTTGTAATACCATATAACGATATAGATGCGGCAGAGACGGCCTTTAGAATTCACAAAGGCAAAATCGCGGCAGTCCTGGCCGAACCCGTTGCTGCAAATATGGGCGTGGTGCCGCCGGTAGATGGCTACCTTCAGACGCTTCGGAATTTATGCGACGCCGATGATGCTCTCTTGATATTTGATGAAGTGATAACCGGCTTTCGCCTGGCCCCCGGCGGAGCGCAACAGCTCTTCAACATAAAAGCCGATATTACCTGCCTGGGCAAAATCATGGGTGGAGGGCTGCCCGCAGCAGCACTCGGCGCCAGAGTGGATATTATGGCTCTGCTTGCCCCGGCCGGCCCGGTCTATCAGGCCGGCACACTAAGCGGTAACCCAATCGCCACCGCAGCAGCAAATGCGACGCTGGATATACTCACAAAACAAGATTGCTACCAAAAACTCGAATCTTCCGCTGCCCTATTGCAGGCCGGCCTGGCCGATGCCGCCAGAGGGGCAAACATACCTGTTGCTATCAATCGCGTCGGCTCGATTATGAGCTGCTTCTTCACCGAAAGAAAAGTGCGAAATTTCGCGGATGTCCGGTCAACCAATATAAAACAATTCAAAAAATTCTTCGCAGAGATGTTAGAGCACGGCATTTATCTCGCCCCAAGTGCCTATGAGGCAATGTTTGTCTCACTGGCCCACTCACAGCAGGATATTGAAAAGACCATCGAAGCAGCCAAAAATAGTTTCCAGATGATAATTGACAAGTGAGAACTGATAATCGAAAATAGTCAATAATCAATAGTAAATAATCAATCGTCAAGGGAGATTAAAAATGAATGAAAACCAGGACAGGCAAAACGATTTGGTTGATACTACCGACTGTCTCGAAGCGATAGGAGTCTTTAGGTGCTGGAAAAACGGCTTGTTCGTAATCATAGCTTTATGCCTTCTGCTGCTCCAGGTATGCTTCTGGCTCGTGGATACCGGCTGCGTTAAAGCCGAAGACAAAGCCGCGACGTCAGAAACTACGGCTCCGCTAACCAAACCACCTCCCGTAGTCACACCGCCGCCGGCAAAGGACCTTGTCGTTCCTCTCGAAGAGAAGCAGACAAGCCAATCGGCTGAAATATCAGACAAAATAGAAAAAGCTGCGGAGCAGACAGTCGCTGAGCCGCCGAACCAGCCGGCCGAACCAGCATCGCAGCCCGCCCCAGTGCTTTCTTGCGAAAGCAAGAACGGGGGCGAACAACAGCAGAAAGCCGGCACGCTCCTCGGCATAAAATTCAAACATCTCTCCTGGCTCATCCGGTTCCTTAACTTCGTCCTGATACTCGCCGCTGCACTTTACTGCCTGACAATGCTGTTTAGCCTGAAGGTCTCACTTTTGGGCCGGCTCGGCGGAATAAGCCATATCGCCAGAGCATTCTTCCTGTCGCTCACTCTTGTCGTCCTTTTGCTGCCCTGGCAACGGCTCTTTGCCCCTGTAATCGTCGGAGCGATATACACACCTAATGAATTATTAAGCTCCTACGCACAACAGACCGGCGGAATATTCGCAGCAGCCCTTTACTATTTGCGGTTCACCGGCTGCTGGCTGCTCGTTCTACTGCTGCTTATCTTGTCACAACTGCGCAGCGCCAGATGGGCAAAGGCCATTCTCCGCCGACTCGAAATAATATAAAATACACCCAAACAAAGATTTGCCTTAGTGTGAGAGGGCGTAATCTGTAAGCACGCGCAGGTTCTCGTGTGGCGTGCTGCGAGTAACTTCACAGCCGGCACCGACAATAAAATTGCCGCCCGCCTCTTTATGACACTGCTCTATGGCCCGATAGACCTGCTCGGCTGTGCCATCCTGCAGGACCGATACGGGGTCGATATTGCCGAGCAGCACCTGGGCGGGCCCCATCTTTTCCCTGCCCTTAGAAATCGGGGCAAGATAGTCCAGGTCAACGATTTCACAGCCCAGCCGCCCCATACCTTCGAGAATAGCTCGTGTGTCGCCGCAGATGTGCAGCCGAACCGCCGCCCCCAGCTTATGAACGCCGTCTATCAGCCGCTTTTCATAAGGCCAGACGAATTCCTCATATAGCTTTGGCCCAATAAGCGAGGCAGCAGCATCTCCGATACCAATCAAATCGACGCCGGCCTCAATCTGGCACCTGGCAAAGTTCAATTCCATTTCAATTACAAATTCAAATAGCTCCCGAATAAATTCGGGCTCTTCATAGAAGTCCATCATTATAGTATTGATACCGCGCAGGTCGGCGCCTTCGGCACAAGGCCCTTCAATCCAGCCCTCGATAATTTTGTCGTTAGCTGCTTTGTCCTTAAAAAGCTCGGCTGCTTTGACCCTGTCGTGCATTCGGCCGCCGCCAAGAACATCGGGCATCTTCAGACTGGCAAGTTTGGTTTTATCGGCCAGCAGGGCATTCTGGTTATCTATAGCCGGCGGAGAATCCTCTTTATAAATAATCGCTGCTCCGCAGTCTGCCGCCTCCCTCGTTGGGTCGGATATACAGGAGACATAGTCGAAGTCAAATTCTTCAGCCACTCTCAACTGCCCTTCAACCAGGACCTTATGGTCCATCGCATAGTCATAGTATTTTCTGCCGATAAGGTCACCGGCGAATTGCATAGTAATGGGCATAAGGGGCAAATGGTCAACCCCGCTCCTCCGAGGGGCGGGGTCAACCTGCCCGCCTTTGAGCATTGCAAAAACGCGTTCCCTGCTGCTTAATTTCTTTTTGGTCATACCTTTCTGGCTCGTATATTGTTTTCTTATAAAAATGCAAAATCAGTTTGTCCGCCTTATAACCGCTATTTGATTTGCAGGTAATCCTTATCGGGCAGTTTCGGAAAAGCGGCGTGGGGCTCGGTTTGATACCAGAATGCAACCGAAGAGATATCATCCTGCAGGGGCAGATACCTCCTGCCGGTCTGCCATCCTAATGCCTGCATTGTTACTTTCAGGTCCTTTTCAAACCTGACCGGGTCCATAATATGCCAGCGGTACAGGCCGAAGCGCGGCTGCGTCTTGGGCTTGATTACCTTGCCATCCTTGACCACCTCTGCAGCGGCCTTGATTACCTGCGGCATACCCGCATAAGCGGTATTGAATTCCTGATACTCACGCGTTCCCGGTCGCGTTCCCGGTTTGTTAAAGCCGTAGGAACCGCAGAAATAATCTTCCGTTCCGGTACCGCAAATTGTGGGGAATTCCTTGTCGCCATCCATAAAGAACTTTATCTCGCCTTCGCCCCACCAGCCGGGACTGTTTGACCCCCACGTCATATAGGTCCCAACGTAGTGTCCCCGTCCGCGTACACCGTCAAGAATTGTATAAACCCCTTTGTACGGCAGCGGGTTGGTCCTGCGGAATTGCGCATGGAAATAAGCCGCATCTTCCGGAACGTCGGTCAGCGTATAGTCAATCTGGTAATACAGTCTCATCCGCTTCTCGTCGATATTGGTCATCGTAATTTTGCAGCGTTTGCGAAAGGGCATCTCCCAATAACAGTTGAAGCCGCTTTTGGGATTGACGCAAACCGCTAATGAGGTAACCTTGACATACTGCCCCATCCCGCAGGCGAAGAAGTCACCCACGGGGCATTCGACGGACGGCCTCTTTTCGCCGTCCCAGTAAATCCGCAGGATAGTGAGCCGATTGTTTCCGGTAGGGGTCATCCAGATATGCTGGATGGCGCCGGTGCCTTTGATGTCGGCGAGCACAAAGGTCTGGCCGGGGTCAATATTGATTGAAGGAGAAATCTTCCAGCCCAGTCCGAGCTCGCGCCCTGGCATGGCCCCCGTGCCTTCTGTCGCCATACCACCCTTGCCTTTTTCACCGGTGAAATTCTCCGGACTTATCGAGCGCGTCTTGGCATTTGACAAACGAGGCAAATTCCCCATACCCATACCCAGGCCATCAAATCCGTAATTTTGCCCACAACCGGTGGCACCTAAAAAAATCAGCAAAAAGATACAAATTAATAAAGGCCAGTTGCTCACAGAAGTAAGCGTCCCCATCGCACATTTGGCGTTCCTTTTTTGTGTTAGTTTTATCAATTCTTTCATAACTTTCCCTTTTTTAATTGGTTAATCTGTTTTTTCTCTGCCTACTATTCTTCCCGAGTAAGCCTCAGGATAAGGTCCCGTTGGCCGGGGTATTTCGCCAGTAACTCATCTCTGGCCCCGGCCTCGAAGTCCGCGAATTCAAAACCCGGCGCGATAGTCGTTCCCATTAAAGCAAACTTACCTCCTTGCTTCAAGAAACATCCCTGCCAGGTACTTCGCGGCACCGTAACCTGCACACGCTGGCCCGTCATTATATCCGGGCCTAAATCTATTACTTCAGAGGACCCGTCCGGGTGAAGCTGCAGCATTGTTACTGCATCGCCTAAGTAAAAATGAAATATCTCATCGCCGGCAACTCGGTGCAGAGTGGAGAATGTATCAGGTGTGAGAAGGTAAAGAATCGCCGTGGCAAAATTTCTTTCGCCGGTATATCTTGCCGGCAGGCCGGCCCGGGCAATCTTCTCCCGGCACCGATACGTCTCAACATAATAACCACCCTCGTCCGGCAGCGGCTTCATTCCAAAAAATCTTATTATTTCCTCCGCAGTTATCATAGTAAACTATTCCAGAATTGTAGCTCGCACGAGGACGAATCGCTGCGCTGCGACGTTCGTCCAACCCCCGGCAATCATCGATTCACCGGATTTGAGTTTCAGCCGACTCCTTTCTGATTGAATGCTGATTATCGGGGGGCCTATCGGTAAAGACGTTTGAGGGTCAATCTCCTTCGCTGGAGCTGCTGAAAAATGCTCAAACTTAAAATCCAATAAAATGTCCCCATCTTTATCAATAACTGGTGTTGCTTCCAATGTCGTCCCAATGGGCGTATCTGTGGTCTTCTGCTCGAGGGAACCATCGTCTTTTTTGATAAGGAATTTTACTTTCTCCCCGGTACCGACCTTAGCTGTTTCGCCGGCCGGCACCTTGAGTTTTGCCGAGGCAATGAGCTTTGCGCTATTAGCATCTGCCAGCAACCACAGCAGTTCCGCAACGGGTATGGTTACTTCTGCGCCAGGTTCAAATACATCCATCCCTAATGTTTGCGATGCTTCGCTGCCGACCTGTACTATCAATGCTTCAACAAGCACTACCGGCTCAGCTGTGGCTTTTGCATATAGAATTGCAATTGCCGGCAGGCAGACTAAAATCACAATACAAACTGTTTTTGACAACTTCTTCATAATCATTACCTTTCAAAAAAGTTATATTCTGATTTGTGAAGGTAAAGACAGCCCGTCTTCGCTTACACTCCGACGCGGCAGTCTTCGCTCTACGCTACCGCTCCGAGCGAAGACTGGAGGCGGGGGGATTCGAACCCCCGTCCCGAGATGTTTCGAGACAAGCGTCTACATGCTTAGTCGTTTAATTGTTTTTTCGCCTCATTAAGCGCCAAACGACAGGCTCTTAACTCGGCTATTTCGGGTTTATTTCTTGGGTTGCGGGCCCGAACAACCGGTTCGGCCAGCCTGCTGTTTGACGCCCTTACCAGACCCGCAGGCAAAGTCAGGCAGGACGGGCTGCCAAATTAGGCAGCCATGCGCAACTGATAGTTGTCGCTTAAATTTTTTGCCGGATGATTAGCCAGGCCAACCGGCGTCCTGGACATGCAACTTGGCTCTCCGCCATCCGGTCGAAGCCATTCGCCCCCATATTCACTTTTCAAAGATGCGGTGCAGGGCTCAATAAGCCGCCTGCACCTACGCTATTATATTATATCGTTAATTACGCCAAACCGCCAACAAAAGTTTGTTTTTGTGGTGTTTTTTCGCATCTATGACGTTTTTTTTCTTGTGGTCTGCTTTAATTGAAAATGTTCCATATCTGTTTATGGAGACAGAGATTACGCCAAACGTCGCAGATTCTTCTAAGTTCTTGTTTTTCAAGGGCGACCAAGTTTCTGAAATGAGACTGTTATTTTAGCTGTAAGGTTCAAGCGGTAACAGTCACTTAACTATCTGAAACAGGCCCGGCAGGTGTTTTCAAATATCGAGTGTTGCCGACACGGCGTGTCAGGCCGATGCGGTCGAAGTAGTCAAGCAGCGGAATAGCGAATTTTCTGGTCGTATCAAGGAGATACTTGAACTTTACACTTTCGAGCTTTCCTTCTTTCTCGATAAACGAAGTTAGAATTTTGCGAGCTCGCTCAACAGCGGTATAGTGGAAAAGAAGATTGTTTTCGACCTGCACAAGATTTTCCTGCTCGATTAGTATTTGCAGAATTTTCTGTACCGTTTCCTGGGTGGCTGTGGCGTATTCAATAATTTCTTCGCGTTTTGGTGGATTAAATGGCCGGTTTTTGAAAAGTGAATCGACGGTCTCGAGCAATTTTTGTTCGTCCTGGTTGAATGTTTCGCGATGGTCTGGCAAGGCGAGGCGATGTTTTCTTTGCACAAGTTTGCCCTGTGAAATGAGCAGTCTAACAAGACCATCGAAGACATTCTTTTTGAGGCCTGACGCTCCGTAAAATTGCTCGGTGCTAATTCCGGGGCTTTCGGGTCTGGCGCGGTGAAACTCACTGACTATGTTAAGCAGCCGTTGCTGAGCATAAGCGGCGCTGTCACTATGGATATAGCACTTTGAGGCAGGGGGGGCAGCCAAACTGAGTACTTTTTCCTCGCGGATAAGTTCCGCAAGGATTTCCTTCAACTGGTTTGACAGTATCTTTGTACGAAGTGAAAGCCCAGTTTCATTAGCGGCTGAGGCGTTGGCGGTTTTTATACAGTATTCAACAAAATCCTTCCGTGTAAGTACGGCTTTTGCCCGGGTCTTAGCATCCTGGAGTATCTCGGGGTGGCTACGTTTTAGCTTTTTTGGGATTGCCTCTATAATCATTCCGCCACCTACTGTCCGGACGGGCGAGAGACTTCGCAATATGAACCGATCCCCCGGTGCTGCTACGACAGGCGTGCTTAATTTGAATTGAACGATACATTCCTGGCCGGCAGTGACATTATTGGCTTGCATTAGATAGATTGTCGAGAGGATTTCTGAGGTTCCGGTGTGAAATTTTATGGTGGTGCCGGTTTTAAGCGTGATTTTATTTGAGCCGAGGACGTGAAGTTTACAGAGATACCACTGCTGGGGTGAGAAATACTCGCCGATGGTAACCACGTTGCCGCGCCTGATAGTTTTATAGTCCAACTGAGGGATATTAAGCGCTGCACACTGGCCGGTTACAGCGGTATCACTGTCTCTTTTGTAGACCTGTATTGCTTTTATTCGGCCTTTGGTTTCCTGTGGCAGAAGCAGGACCTCGTCTCCGGTTTTGGTTGCACCTGAAACCGGGATGCCGGCAACGACTGTGCCGTAGCCCTTGAGAGAGAAGGCCCGCTCAACCGGCATTCGAAATACTCCATCGGTTTGTTTCGGCTTGATGGTACTGACGAGCTCTTTCAGTGCTTCGTAGAAGGCATCGAAGCCCTGTCCTGTTATGCTGGATAGAGGAAGGACGGGGGCGTTCTGCAAAAATGTACCCACAAGAAAGTTCTTAACCTCGGCAGTAACAATTTGAAGACGGTCCGGCTCGATGCAATCCACTTTTGTCAAAGCCACGACGCCGTGTTTGACACCGAGCAGGGTGAGGATATCGAGATGTTCACGCGTTTGGGGCATAACACCATCGTCAGCAGCAATAACGAAAATAACGCCATCGATACCGCTTGCACCGGCAACCATTGTTTTTATAAAATTCTCATGACCGGGGACATCGACGATACCGATTTCCATACCGGAGATTCTGCAGGGTGCAAATCCAAGGTCGATAGACATTCCGCGCTGCTTTTCGGCTTTGAGCCGGTCGGTATCGCATCCGGTCAGGCACTTTATCAGGGCTGTTTTGCCGTGGTCTATATGACCGGCAGTGCCAAGTGTAATATTGATTTGGGTTGTCCCCATAGGTTTTAGTCTCTTTGGCCGAGAATCTCGAGCAGCGCTTCGATGATTTTCTTTCCATCCCCACCACGCAGAGTGCGTGGGTCGATGAGTACCTGGTCGTTCTGGATGCGGGTAAAAATCGGCGGGCGGTAGAGGCGAAGCTGTTTGGTCAGTGATTCTGCGCTGATTTTTTCCGGTCGCAGGGCTACCAGTGTTGTTGCGAGATTCTGTGTGGGCAGGGAACCGCTGCCCATCTGCGAAAAACCGGGGGTGGTTGTAACAGCTGCATTAGAGATGCCTTTGCGCAGCTGTGAGGCAAAACGCTGCGCTTCATCAGTGATTTCGGAGGTGTCCCTCATCAGCATTTGCAGAATGGGGACCTCGGAGAGAGCGGTGGTTTCATCGAGAAAGAGCTTCAAGGTTGCTTCCAGTGCTGCAAGAGTAAGTTTTCCGACGCGGACAATCCTGGCGAATTGATTTTTGCGTATCGCATTTATCAGTTTGGCTTTACCGAGGATGATTCCTCCCTGCGAGGCGCCTATCAGTTTGTCAGCACTTGAAGTGACAATGTCAGCGCCGGTGCTAATCGATTCGGTCAGAGTGGGTTCAGGCTCAAATCCGAAACGGGAAAAATCTATAAGGGCACCGGCTCCGACGTCGTCGATCATAATCAGTCCGTGCGCGTGTGCGATTTCAACGAGCTCATCGAGCGGTACTTCCGAGGAGAATCCTTGAATTTTGTAATTGCTGGGATGTACGCGTAGAATTGCAGCGGTGTTTTCGGTAATGGCATCGGCGTAGTCGTGAGGGTGGGTTTTGTTGGTGGTGCCGACCTCAACGAGTTTTGCGCCGCTGAAAGCCATAACGTCCGGCAGGCGAAATGAGCCGCCGATTTCAACAAGCTGGCCCCGGGAAACGATGACCTCTTTATCCTTCGCGACAGTATTTAATACAATAGCTGTGGCGGCGGCATTATTATTAACGACAGTGGCTGCCTCGGCGCCGGTCAGTTGCTGGAGCAGCCATTCGATACGCCCATCGCGTTTTGAGCGTTTGCCGGTTTCAATATCCAGCTGGAGCAGTGAGTAGCTCTGAAGCTGGTCCTGGATTTGTTGCAGTGCCTGGACCGGCAGAGGTGCGCGACCCAGGCCGGTATGCAAAATGATACCCGTTGCGTTGATGACTCTGCGATAGTGCGGGGACATAACCGCTTCGAGACGACGCTTAGTTTCGGCTATGATTTTTTGACGAACCGTGTCTTCATCTATCTTAGATACTTCCTGGGCAATAAGAAGCTCTCGAATTTCGTCGACTGCCTGGCGGATTGAATTGACCACCACCTTTCCGGGAATGTTACTGATGCAACTTTGCAGGTCCGGCGCTTTTAACAGGGCATCCACCGAGGGCAGTTTTCGCAACAATTGTTCGTTTTGCTTTGCCATAATCCACTTCAGGGCCTCAATACAATATCCTGTATATTATCCAAAAGAACCGATGAAGGAGCGTTCATTTTACATAATTGGCAAAGAAAAGCAAACGATTTGCATTTGAACTTGATTTGTCTTGTTTTTCGGAAGTTTATTGGCGATAGCAGGACAGTTCGGCCGATGTCTAAGAAAGGCCCTGTTGGTTGTTAGTTATCGATGAAAGGTGCGGTTTTATATGGAACGCATCGTCAGTTTATCTGGACTGCTGGCAATGCTGCTTCTGGCCTGGCTGTTGTCAGTCGACCGCAGACGGATGAACATCAGGTTGATTGTCAGTGGGGTAGTTCTGCAGTTCATATTAGCCGTGCTCATTTTGCGGACCTGGCCCGGCCGGCTGATGTTTTCTTATGCTCGGGACCTTGTAACTGAGGTGATTAGATTTTCGGATGCCGGCGCAGAGTTCGTTTTCGGAAGCGCCTTCAAGGAGCATTTCTTTGCCTTTTCAGTATTGCCGACTATAGTTTTCATATCATCCTTAATGGCTGTGCTCTTCCACCTCGGCATATTGCAGAAGGTCGCCGAGTTTATGGCGAAAGTGATGGTATACGTTATGGACGTTTCAGGTTCCGAGTCCCTTGCTACTGCTGCGAACGTCTTTGTTGGAATGGCCGAGGCCCCGCTGGTCATTAAGCCCTATATGAAAACAATGACACGGTCTGAATTGATGGCGATGATGACGGGCGGTATGGCCACCATCTCGGGTGCCACCTTGGCGGCCTATGCGGGTTTAGGTGCCGACGCAGGACATTTGCTAACGGCTTCGATCATTTCGGCGCCAGCGGCGCTGGTGATTGCCAAGATTATGATTCCCGAAAGCGAGCAATCCCTCACCAAAGGCGCTGTTAAGGTGGACATCCCCAAACAAGACACCAACATCCTTGATGCTGCGTGTCGCGGTGCATCTGAAGGAGCAAAGCTGGCCATCAATATCGCTGCGATGCTCATCTGCTTTATCGCGTTCGTGGCCCTGCTGAACTGGTTGTTATCCCTATTGCCTGATATACTGGGCGCGCCACTGACGCTGGAACGTATGCTTGGCTGGTTGTGCGCACCGCTGGCCTGGGTGATGGGCATCGAATGGAATGACGCCCGCACCGTCGGTATGCTTATGGGTAAGAAGACAATCTTGAATGAGTTTGTGGCCTATCTCGATCTAGTCAAATACAAAGATGTGATTTCACAAAGGTCTTTTACCATTGCCACCTACGCTTTATGTGGCTTTGCAAATTTCGGTTCAATCGCCATTCAGATCGGCGGATACGGCTCGCTCGTACCCACTCGCAGAAAAGATTTTGCGAAGATGGGATTGCGGGCAATGATTGGCGGCTCACTTGCCGCGTTTATGACGGCAGCGATTGCAGGAATTCTCATTTAGTTTCTAACAAAATAAACGCTCGCCCCGCCCCTGCCGCAGGGGTCGGGGCTCGCCCTTGAATCCGAGCCGTCCTACCCTACATATTGGCTTCTTGCCTCCGCGATTAGCTTGAGCATCTGGTCGGCCTGGGTTTGAATTTCAGGGTCGAAGTTGGTAACCCTTGCATTCCATTTACGGTACTCTTTATTGAGATGTCGCCGTGTTTCCTCTTTGCTCATATTCGAATTGACGCCGATTGTAACTTCCACATCTTCGACCTGGTGCATACCAACCGGAAGAATTTTTTCCGCCATTGCGCGGAATCTGTTCATGTCAACTTCGAGCCAGTTTGCCAGGTTCTTCAAGATAGCCAGTTCCTCGGCGGCGACGGAGCCGTTGGCTCGTGCTACACGCAGGCAAAGGTCTAAAATTTCACAGCGTTCTGCGAGTGGCGCAATTTCAGCAATTTCTTTACAGATTTTATATGTGTCGAGCTGATTACCATCGAGGAAAAAACCAAGCGCCTCGTCCAGCGCTTTGTCAAATTTGCGCCTGGCTTTATCAGACACCTTAGAAACATCGATGTTACCTCTTGCCCAGTTTTTTATAAGTTCAACTTCGCAATCATACAGTTTTTTATCTGCGGCACTGACGGCAAATGCCAGTGCCACCGCGAGGGTTTTTGTTCGCTGGATATTTTCCTGTAAATCGATGTAGCCAAACGAGGCATTTTCGTAACTAAAGGTGCAGGTGGCACAGGCAAGCTCTTCGCCGTTTTCCCGAGAGAGTATTGATATATTGAAATGCAGGTTTCTCTTCCCTTTGCGAGGGAATATCATCGGTGTCACGTCTAACTGGGCAACAGCAGTCCAGTCTGATAAAATACTCTCTGCGTGAGGGAGCCTGCCGAGGTCGGCGTTGTAGCAAAAGGCGGGCGAATCGTATAGCTGGGGGGAGGCAAACGCCTTTTTTTGCGTTTGGGGACTCTGCTGCCACTGCTCAACTCGGGCTTGCACTGGTTTAGCTTCGGTGATTCCATCTGTCACGTCTGTTATCAGAACTTGCACAGTGGTATAGTGCCTATCTCCTGGTGCGTGAATTGAGCCGCGAATTTCCACGTTAAAAGCGTCAAAGACACGGTTATCCTTTTCCTGTCTTATCAGTTGAACTCGACAATTGAGAACTTTCGGGTCGGGCTGTTCACAAGGCTTGGCAGCTTCGTTGAGGCCCACTTTGGGCAAAACTGGAAAGTTGAAGCAACGGAGCAACTCCCGAAAGTCGAAGCGACCGATCAAAGCCGAGCACTTAAAGTGGCTGACTAATAGCCGGAAGTCGAGGGAACTAACCAAACCAAGAGAAATCAATAATGCAAGTGCCAGAAGCACAATCAAAATAGTAATCAGAAGTTCGGCCATTTCACACCTGCGGACAGCACTATTTGACTTTCAAGGCCTCCAACTGTTCGGCCTTTTCTGTTGTGTTGCTCTGGGACATTTCGTCGTTTTGGTCCAGGCAAAAATCGACTTCAAGGACTCTGCCTGATTCAAGGTCCTGGAATTTGCAGTGCATTCTCTGGTTTACATCATAACTATAAGTGACCTTAATGGGGCATTTTGCCGGCCGAGACGGGGGAAGCTCAAATTTATACGTTGCAATCTTATTTACGTATTCAGGGGCAGTATCTTCACCCTGGGTTATGGTCACCTCAAGCTCTGTTTGTCCTTTAGACATAGTGTAGAACATCTGTGTACATTCGCAGGGAAGCGGTGTGTTTTTCTTGAGGATGATACGATTGGCAATTGTGCGTCGCCCGGTTTCCTTATCAACAGGAGCGCAAATAGTCCCATAGCTGTGATTACAAACATCTGTGAGGTTAATACCTTTTAGTCCGCTGGAAATTCCCGCCGGAACCGAATCTGGTTTTTCCCTGAGCATTGTCAAACCGGCGTGTAAAGCGGCACCGAGCGCAACACATTCGTCCACATTAACCGTTGTTTCGGGCGGGAAGGCGAACATTTTTTCAAGGTGCCGCTGGACTAATGGGATTCGAGTGCTGCCACCTACCAGGAGCACCCTGTCAATTTCGGAAGGCTGGCACCCTGCCTCCTCAAGAACCACTTCGAGCAGGATATCTGTACGAGTTATCAGCGAGGAAATGGCTTGTTCGAACATCTCGCGGGTGATTTCCGTTTTTCTACTGCCTGCCGAGCCGTAGAGCATCTTTTTTGCAACAGGACGTCTCGACAATGTCTTTTTAATATCTTCGGCTTCGTCTTCATACTTTGCTCTATCCTCGTCTGAATTGATTAGCTCGCTATCGAACTTTTCCCTGTAGCTTTGTTCCAGCATCTCCAATATTTTCCTGTCGAAGTCGATTCCGCCAAGCGCATGGTCACCCTGGGAACAAATAATCTCCATTTGATGTCCCTTGACATCCATTACGGTTACATCGAAGGTTCCTCCGCCGAGGTCATATACGAGGATTTTTCCTGAAACCTTGCGGGCAGTAGCATAACACAACGCAGCGGCCACAGGTTCATTGACGATTCCAATGACGTTGAGTCCTGCCATAGCTCCGGCATCCATAGTTGCTTTTCTTCGCACTTCGTCAAAATGAGCAGGCACAGAAATAACGGCATCACGGATTTGGCCGTGCTCGGCGGAGCAGTCCTGTTTGAGCTTTTTCAAAATCAGACTTGATAATTCCACAGGAGTCCAGCTCTTTCCGTCAACTTTCTTGGTGTATTTGGCATCTCCCATATGCCGCTTTATCCAGCGAACCGACCTTTGAGCATTCAGATACCGTGAATTAATCGCTTCAATACCTACGCGGATTATATCAGGGTTCTCTTCATCGAAGAAAATCGCTGATGGAGTGATTCTGTCGCCATCGGCATTTGGGACTATCTCCGGCTTGCCGATGGCATTGAGAATCGCTAATGCTGAGAAAGTTGTTCCCAGATCTATACCTACTATATTAGTCATATTTACGTCCCCTATTTCGTGGCTCGTGACTCCTCGCTCGATTCACCATTCAATAGTCAACCAAATAGCTTGACCTGAGCTGCACGTACTACCTTGACATTCTCCTCATCAATAAAGTATCGGTAACCCGACCTGATGACCTTTGCGATTTTGCCTGTCAGCTTAGAGTCTTTGCAGCGTTTTCTGTCTTTTACGGCTTCTGCATTTTTTTCCTGCCCGCGATAATCACTGTTGATTTCCGGCTCAAATTGTTCCACACCACTGGATTCGAGAGCAAAGATGAGCTCATCTCTTACCTCTTCAAGGTCTGTCGTCTCAATATTCTGTTTGGATAACTGATCAATGCGGTTTTCGAGATTGTCGATGCAACGAATAACTCTCAGACAAAAAGTTCTGATAATATTCCAATCATATCCATCCTGAAGTTTTTCTACTCTGTCCTGTTGCTGCGAGGCATATTCACGAATGGCAGATACCTGTTGGGTGAGTTCTTTAAGGCTGTTTCTGATTGGCTCTTCATGCTCAAGTGTGCTCGATTCTCGATGCCTGTCATGCTGAGCCGAAAGGCGAAGCATCTGGCCTGCAGTGGAAGAGAGATTCTTCACTTCGCTAACGCTTCGTTCAGAATGACATTTTTGATGCTCGATGCTCGATGTTCGTCTCTCGTCTGTCGTCCCTCGTCCCTCTTCCATCGGCCCACATTTGGTGGTCGCCTCAAAATCGTGCCAGCCCGAATTTATAAGGACTTTTGAATGTTTCTTAAGGGGTTTTTGCTGCTGCGAATTTTCTGAATCTTCTTTTGTGGGGTCTTCGGTCAGCTGTTTATCTTTGTCTTCTCCTCGACGTCTGAAAACATCGGTGGAGAATTTCCTTAAAAGAGACGAGCATCTGATAATCAGGCGAGCCGTCCACAGCAGCAGCCACCAGCTAACAATCCCCCCTCCTGTAAATGTGCACACGATAGAGCTGGTAAGGATAAGTTCCTTCTGCTCTTTTTGCGCTTTGTATTCGTCCAATTCTTGTTGCCAGTTCTCGCCGTAAAGAATATCGGCAAGGGCCGGGGCTGCCATTTCACCGGCAGCCAATTTGTCCAGGTCTGCTTTGAGTCTTTCCTGCTGTTCTTGTAGTAGCTGGGCTGCCGTTTTGTCTTTCCTGTATTTCTCCAACTCTGTGGGTAACTCGGTTCGCTCCACCGCCGATTGCAGCCATTGATTATATTGCTTGAGGTACTCGTCCGGCTCTGAGCCATACTTCAATTTATAGTGGGCAACCTGCTGCTGTTCTTTCTTTTTCTCAGCAATGACCCATCCGAGCACAGCAGCGCCGGCGAGTAATAATACTAAACCAAGAATAACAAATTTTTTACGCATATTCTCAAATCTTAGTTATTAACCGTCTATTTGGCGGGGTCCCCGCACAGAGCAGGGTACGGCATAGTGCTGTTACCAGAGCTAATATGGCCTCTCACGAGCAAAATCACATAAGGCAGCGCCACACCGTAGACCGCCCACAAGCGCATAAGGTGCTCGTACAAACCGCCAAATAAAATATAATTAATAATTCCTGTTCATCAAATCAGCTCAGGGTACAAAAAAGGCAACTTTTTCCAGGTCCGATAGGACTTTGCGTCCAGCCACAGGATAGGACTCCGCGATGAAATTATTATCGGAATTACTTAAAGTATGTGGTCTGCGGTTACGGCTATACGATGTTGCCCGCCCATTCCAAACAACAAGGAAATATTACTCGACTGTGTGAACCAAAGCTCTATTTCTGCAGGCAAGCTGTTAAAGAATATTGCGGCTAAAACGTGTGACGATTGACACGGAAATGGCGGTTTTGGCTGATTTTTACCTTTCTGCTCCCTGAAACATTTGATAATATATCCAGGGAGCTGTTATATTGCAAAGACTTAAGATTGAAGCGCCCGTAGCTCAGGCGGATAGAGCAACGGATTTCTAATCCGTAGGTCGCAGGTTCGAGTCCTGCCGGGCGTGGTAAAATTTCAAAAATTTCTTCTCAGTTAAGTCTCTTTGGGAAGATTTGCGGATAAACGCGCAAATTTCGTTGTCGGATAAGGTGTACGTTATAACTCATGAAGCATTTTGACCGCCTGTTTTGCAACCATATCGGCTGCTTGAGGCGCGAAGGGGCTTTTCCTGATTTCATACCCTCCTTCTATGTATAGATGTTCGGGCGCCAGGTAACCAGCTGCACCGTTGCAGTGTGTAATCACAAACGTATGCTTATAGGGAGAAGCATCCTTGATTGCCATACCGATTTCGGTCAGCACTTCACAGCCGATACCTACAAAGGCAATATCGCCGATGCGCGCTACTGTTATATTTAGTGGGGTGGGCGGATAATCTTTCTTCACAGCAACTTCATCTCGTGGTTTACCGGGAAGTTCGAGCGTTAGAAAAGCAGTTTTTATTTCTCCACCGGCGGAAACTTTTTCAATGTCACGAAAAACATGCACTACTTCTTCACCTAACATCGTTCCCAGCAGTACAGGTTCCGGAATCCAGCCGGGTTCGGTGTTGAATGCAGGAAGCCCTTTAAACCACGGGTTGATGTTGCCGGAGGCACCTGTAAATGCAGGAGCAATTACATCTTCACCAAGTATCTTTTCGACAAACTGCTCGGCTAATCCCAGGACATCGCCGCTGATAATATGGTTTTTACCACTTAAACAGGTAGCGTGTATCGCATAATCAAATGCTGCTGCAATGACAGCGCCGTCAGGTTTTGCCACTTTCATCACCAGAACTTCCTTGTCGGTCGGACCATAGGGATTGCGTCCGAGCTTTATTGAACTTTCCCCGATAGCACTGATTTTTAGCTCACGTCGATTGTTGCCAACCGGGGAATATCCAATACCTACACCTATATGGACTGACCCCATATTATCGAATGCTTTGCGAATTGCTTCTATTAACTTACCTTTCAAGTTTTCTGTATATTCGAGATTATTCGCATGCCCATTTTCCTTGTCTATGGTCAGACTCGGCCCGGCGTGTGTATGTATGCCGCTGAGAAAAAGTTCAGACGGCTTGAGTTTGAATTCATCTAAGATAACTTTCCGAAAATGCTCGGCGGTTCCATTATAAAAACCAATCAGGTCTGTTGAGACCAGCACAAGGCGTTTACCATTATTTTCAAATACGATTACTCGCGCGGATAACGGGTCGTGAACACCTTTCGATAATCCTGTTCGACTTGCATAGCCGGCCATTTTAACAGGTTTTTTCGGTGTTATATCGACCTTTGCAGCCCCTGCGCGCAAAATATTTTCACTTTCCCTGGATTGTACAATTGATGTTGCAGAGAAAAGACAAATAGTAAAAACTATGGCGACAGTCCAAACTCGCTTAAGCCAAACCAGCGATAGTGTTCTCATAGTAATCCTCCCTAACATAATGCTTTTTTCGGAACAACATATTGTTGCCTCTAAAACCACCAGAAGTCAGAAGACAGAGAACAGAAGACAGAAAAATCTGACTTCTGACATCAGACTTCTGATTTCTGCTGAATTTTAACACTATGTCAGTTTATCGGTATTCTTTGCGACCTTTGTAATGGCTTCTATAATATCGTCCATATCTTTCTTGGCGCCGAGAAAAGCCGTTTTGCCCTCTATAGAAAGCATTTCTTTGCCGCTTGGCCTGATATTATCCATAACCGGCAGGTGTAAGGATTCTCTGTATTTTTTAAGCCGGGCTTTGGAGAATGCCGCGCCGAATGCGTGCGAATTCAGGTGCTCTTCTAACATCCCTTCCTTGTGACACCCTCTTGTGTATCTTCTTTCTTCGCCTGAAATTGGGACACCTTCGGCCTGAACGGCCTCTGCGAACTTTGATGCAGAAACATTGTGAAAATATTCTCTATCGTAATCTAACTCAAACCTGACGTATGTGATTCTCGTTTCTTCACAGTATAGCTTTCTGGGTTTGAGGCCGGGAATTTCTTTTAATTTCTCCTCAATGTATTTCCCATTTTTCTGACGAATCTTGTCTTGTTTCTTAAAACGCTTAAACTGTTCTGTAAGAATGGCAGCCTGAAATTCCGTCATTCGATGATTGGACCCGGGATAAGGAAAGCCACTTTTGGTTTTTTTCGGGTCTCTTCCATTGTTTACAAATGCCGCACACCTGTGCATCAGGTCTTCATCACCTCCAAGGATGGCGCCGCCTTCACCGCACACCAATGATTTCCACTCCTGAAAACTGATACAGCCCGTGGTGCCGAATGTGCCGACTTTTTTATTATTTACTTCAGCGAACACCGATTGGCATGCATCTTCAACAACGGGAATTTTATACTTGTTGGCTATGGACATAATTTTCTCTATATCTGCCGGGTACCCAGCCAGATGAACAGGCAGAATTACCTTTGTATGTTCTGTTATAGCATCTTCTATAAGGTCAGCATTCATCGAGCCGGTGTCAGGGTCAACATCAACAAATACAGGTAGTGCATGCGCATTGCATATAACATTGATAGTTGCGATAAATGTGTGCGGCGTAGTAATGACCTCATCACCGGGACCTACACCGAGCACGTGCAGAGAAGCACTAAGCGCGGTAGTTCCTCCATTTGACAAAGCGCAGTAAGGCGCACCCATTGCGTCCGCGAAGGCTTTTTCAAAGTCGTAAACAACGTTACCTTTCAAACAGCACCAGTTTCGGCTGCGAAGCGCTTTCAACAGGGCTTTTTCTTCACTCTCATCGAAAATAGGCCAGGTGGAAAGAAACGGCCTGGTGCGGACAGGACTGCCGCCAAGAATGGCAAGGGTGTTTGTTTTTTTAACAATATCTCCATAAAGAGAACCCGTCCCGGCAGTGGCTAAGGCTGCGCCGGCTAACCTTGCTGAAGTCTTCTTTATGAATGTTCGCCGCGTTAATAAAGACTTTTTCATAAGATATCTCCTACATATAAGTTTGAATAGAAAACGGAAAACAGAGGGAAAACAGGCCCGCAATCATCTACTTGCCCTATGCTAAAGTCAAAACTATGAACCATCAGCTACGATTCACAAACCACTAACAATGAACACAAACTACAATAACCAAAGACGTTTTTTAAGTCAAGCTTAAACCCAACTCGAAATCGTAAACTTGTGCCCGCGCAGGCGGGTATTGAAACTACCGTCTCAACTCCAACCCTCCAGGCACCCCGCACAATCCAAACCCGTAGCTGCATACACCATCGGAGATGCCTGTAGCTATCTTGTTGACAAAATAAAGGCCGCATCGAAAGCAGCTTAATCAGCTAAACCGGGATTATCGTTTGACAGCAAGCTACGGCCAGTGTTATATTATCAAAATTACGAACCCCGCCCCTCCGGGAGGGGCGAGGGCGAACACAAGCTCTGTTGTTATGCTATGACTGCATTTTTATGTCATTAAAACGGAGAAATTATTATGTGCAAGATTTACTCCTGCCTCATTCGGATTACCTTGCTCGGTCTTTTGGGTTTTGTCGGGCTGCAATTTCCCGCTTGTGCTAAATCCGGTCCCGCTGAAGACGCCGGCGAGGCCAAAGCCAGCGGCTTTAAACCCATCTTCGACGGCAGAACACTGGACGGCTGGAAAGCACCGGACATGAGCTACTGGTCAGTAGAAAACGGCGCCGTCACCGCACAAACCACCCAGCAGCATCCCGCAAAGGCAAACCAGTTCCTCCTCTGGCAATTAGCAGAGCTGGACGACTTCGAGCTGAAGCTAAAGTACCGCATTACAGGCACCCAAAAGGCAAACTCCGGCATCCAGTTCCGCAGCCGCGTCCGAGAGGATGACCACGTCGTCGGCTACCAGGCCGACATCGACCTGGCCGGAAAATGGACAGGGGCACTATACGAAGAGCAAGGCCGAAGACTCCTCGCACAGAGAGGTCAGAAAACCATCATCCAGCCCGACGGAAAAATGACCAGCACCGTAATTACCGACCCGCAAATCCTCTGGGACAACCTAAAAAAGGATGACTGGAACGATTATCACATCATCGCTCAGGGTGGGCACATTATTTTGAAAATCAACGGAAAAGTAACGTCCGAAGTAATCGACAACCAACAGCAGCACCGCCGGCTCTCCGGCGTGCTGGCCCTGCAGTTGCACGTCGGACCGCCTATGAAGGTCCAGTTCAAGGACATCGTCCTTAAGCGGCTGAAGATGTCCGAGAGGAAGAAGATAGTTTTGGTTGCCGGGCCGCCCAGCCACCGTTACGGCACCCACGAGCACAACGCCGGGTGCCTGCTGCTGGCAAAACTGCTCAATGAAAACATCCCCAACATTTACGCAGCAGTATACCGCAACGGCTGGCCCGCCGACCCAACCGCATTCGACAATGCCGACGCCATCGCTATCTACTGCGACGGCGGTGACAGACACGTCCTTATGCCACACCTCAAGCAAATCGACGAGCTGATGAGCAAGGGCGTCGGCCTGGCCTGTATACACTATGCCGTCGAGATACCAAAGGGCCGGCCCGGAAATTACCTGCTCAACTGGCTCGGCGGGTACTTTGAAACCTTCTGGTCGGTCAACCCCCACTGGCTCGCCGACTTTAAGCGATTGCCCGACCACCCAATCACCCGCGGCGTCAAACCCTTCGCAATAAATGACGAGTGGTACTACCATATGCGCTTCGCCAGGGATATGCAGGGTGTAACCCCCATCCTCTCTGCTGTCCCGCCTGATAGTACACGCCAGAGGAACGATGGGGCCCACAGCTCAAATCCCCACGTCCGCGACAGAATGGGTATGGCCGAGCACGTGGCCTGGGCATACCAGCGACCCAATGGTGGACGTGGCTTCGGCTTCACAGGTGCACACTGGCACTGGAATTGGGCGCACAGCGACTTTCGCAAGCTCGTACTGAACGCCCTTGTCTGGATTACCGGCGCCGACGTGCCGCCCGATGGTGTGCCGTCAAAAACCCCAACCCTTGAACAACTGCAGGAAAACCAGGACTATCAAAAGCCGGACAATTGGGAATCGGAAAAGTTTCAGCAGATGCTCGAACAGTGGAACCGCTCCTCGCAATCAGTATCTTTCGACTTCACTTCATCATTCGACATTCCTTCTTCTTTTCCGTTTACCCACCACAATAAGAAATACGAATGCTATTCTCCGAGATGCCGGATGACACCGTATTTCCGAAGCACAACCAGGTCTGCCTTTCGGCTTACCTGGTCCTCTTTTACTTTATAATCAACATCCATTATTTCAATAAACTCCGCCGTATACTCTTTTAGCACACCGCAATGTTCAAATATCTTATCACCTTTAAGCAGCTCAAGCACAACCTTATGGCCAATATATCTTTCCAATAACGGCTCGAAGGAAGTCCCCGCAGAACCCATCAATTCCTGCTTCATCTGAGAAACATATTTATCCTGTGAAGTCAGCACCGCCCCGCCCGGCCCGGCCTTCTTGGCCTGGCTGATTAACAGATTTACTACCTCCATCACCGAATCTCTTACCGTCTTGAAGGCGTTTTGTATTTTTCTTTTAAGTCTTCGCATCAGACCGGGATGATAGGTCCTTTCTAATTCCTTCTCCCTTTCCTTTTTATTGCTTTCACTTAGTTCATCGTGAAACCGAATCAACGCCGCAATATTGGGATACTCGTATTTATACAGAATAAAGCTCGTCTCATCGTGTCCTTCTTTATCTTTGTGTTTGGCTGGATAAATAAATTCCAGACCGGTATTTTCTACGTTCAATTTGCCCCAGATTATCTTACCATCCGTTTTTTCCAGCGTTGCCATTGTTTCCGAAAAATCCTTCAGGCATTTATCCCTTTTTATCCTTCTGATAAAGGCAGCAACAACCGTAGCCAAGACAATAAAGATTACAGTTATGGCAAATGTATCAGGCATAATAACTCCTTTTGTCATCCCCGAGAACCTGCCCTCTTTGGGCAAGCAACAGGGGACCTATTATTTCTTTCAATCAACTATATCGCAATACAAGTCATCCCACTCGGGATTCACCTTTTCAATCAATTTCGTTTTCCATTCTCTCCTCCATCTTTTTATCTGTTTTTCTCTCTTTATTGCACTTTCCACCGTCTTGAATACCTCATAGTAGACAAGCTTTACAACATTGTATTTTTGAGTGAAGCCGTCGAACAGTTTTCCTTTGTGTTCATATACTCGCCTTTTGAGGTCATTTGTTGCGCCGGTATAGAGTACCGTATTTGCTTTATTGGCCATTATATAAACATAATATTGCTTCATACGTCATTGCGAGCGAAGCGAAGCAATTTTAACCCCACAATCGCAAATCGTCAATCGAAAACTTGTGCCCCGAAGCTTGTGCCCGCGAAAGCGGGTAGCGGGTATCCAAAACTACGAGTATCGAGCATCCAGTACCGAGAACCCAGTCTTCGCTTATGGCATTCCGTGCTTGCCTGTCCTGGCAATTCGTTGGCTGGGGACACGGAATCTATCCGCAATACGCGATACGCGATACGCACAACGCAATACGATTTCCTATACGCTATAAGTTTATCCTGAGCTTGCCGAAGGACTATACGCTATCTTCTGCCCTGAGCAAAGTCGAAGGGAGATACGCAACCCCAGGCCGGTTCGGGGCTTTTTTAGTGGAGGGTAAATTTATATAGTTTCTATGCCAATCGAGAAAACTGCTAGTGCGTTCCCTCGGGAGTTAGTTGTCTGTGAAACTGGCTTCGATTCGTTTCTATCTTGCCTTTGACTTGCTCAATAATCAACTGTGCAATGGGCATCCCGCTGTGTAGTAAAAATGGTGTTTTGCCAAGGTTAATAATTTCAAGTGTGAGTTGTCCCGACCATTCTGGATGAACAGTGGGGGCGGTGAAATGAACAAGCAATCCACACCGAGCCCTACTGCTTTTTCCT
Organism: Phycisphaerae bacterium; assembly: GCA_030601845.1. Taxonomy (GTDB): domain Bacteria; phylum Planctomycetota; class Phycisphaerae; order Sedimentisphaerales; family Anaerobacaceae; genus JAUWAY01. The sequence continues at coordinate 47,618 of JAUWAY010000005.1, read as the reverse complement.
TCAATTCTTGCTCCCAAATATGGTGGACCTTTTTCAATCGGCAACTCAATTGTTTCCAAAGTTTGGGCGAGGATAAATTGGTTTGTTTTCAAATGATAAGGGCGGTCTTTTTCTAAAGTGTGCTTCTCCGAATTTTTAGCTATAAGGTCTGCTATGTTGCCCGGCGCTAGGAAGTCATAAGCATATGTGCTGGGTTTCGGGATCGTAATTTCACTGCTAAGTCTCAAATCAACCGAGTGTGTATCATATGGACAATACTTAACACCTATTCCTTTCTTTCGAGGCAGAGGTTCTGGTTTGATGACAAGTCTTCCTTCGTCGAGTGCTTTATGAATTTCAAGGTTCGAGAGAATCATTCCAGACCTATTTGACTTGGTTTTTTTTGACTGTTATTGTTCGGCCATTCTCGAATGTCGGTCGAGGAAGAGCAATCAACATTAGTTCGTCTTTCTCGTCCAAAGGTATCACACGAATCGATCCTTTTACGTGCTTATCTCCCGTAGGTTCTTCACTTAACCGCAAATCTTCTCTTGGAGCGAACAGAGAAAAAACTGTCGAGTCAAACATCTCACCTCGAACGGCAAACTCCCCAGTAAATTGTCCCTGAGATATTGTACAATCAAGCCATCCTTCCGTAACCATAACACACCATCCCTTTCTTTCCGGCTTTCTTTTTATTGATCCTGAGCCGCCAATTGCTAACATGTGATACTATACAGAATGTATCGTCATAAATCTGGACTGCTCGTGAACCATTTTGTTCACACAAACTAACTTCTTGCCAACTCGTGCTTTACAACTACGTACAACATTTCCTGCGCGTCAAGTTGCGCACAATACACCTGTTAAATATTAAAGCCCGTAAGAACTCTATCTAAAAACCCGATGAAAAACAGGAGCTCAAAATTACCTCCTCCTTTCGTCTAATCGCCGTCCGCTTCCACCACAAGCACATGTGCTGGAACGCACCATAAAAATACTACCATAAATTTACCAAGAATGCAATGCTTATATTGTGTTTTCTCAACGGGCTACCAACATACAACGAAAATCAGCACCACCCAACCTATTTTTGCAGACTCAATCAAGTTTTTCAACAGCGTTACTTGTCTTTAGTTTTCCCTTTTTTCTTTTTCCTCTTTCTATTTTTTTTATTTGAATCACACTCGATTACTGGCAGAGGTGTCGTGAGCAAATCTAAGGATTCTTGAGTTGGCACCTTAAGCCCTGATAAATCTACTTTTGTAGTTAGAAGGCCTGAAAGATCCACGCCTGGTACTATAGTAAGCTGTGAAAGATCCACGCCTGGTACTGTAGTAAGCTGTGAAAGATCCACGCCCGGTACTGTAGTAAGCTGTGAAAGATCCACGCCCGGTCCTCCTATAAGGTCTGATACCCCCACTGTAAGGCCTGAAAGGTCAACGCTTGGAACTTTAAATCCTGAGATCTCGTCCAGGTCTAACTTCAAAGAGGTTCTATCTTTACTCTGTATGTTTAACTCATCTATTCTTTTTTTCAGCTCTCCAATTTTTTTAGATTGTTCCTCAATTGCCTGCTGAGCATCTGTTTCTTTCAATTTCAACGCAACCTTAAGAAACCTTATAAACGAACCCATTTCATCAGCATTGCCTGCCAATTTATTAAACATATCCAAGAATTGAGTAAGAATCGGTTCATCTTTCACGTAAGGGTATCTTATTAGATGATCAATTTCACTCCAACCTTCCTCAAAAATGGTTCGAACTTGAATTTCAGCTGTAATTTCTTCCCTAGATGGTTTGGAGACTATAAGGTAATGTACAGACCTATACCCGAAGGGATGCTTTTTTACTTCGCAGCCTTTTTCTTCGAACATCTGCAAAAGCTCTTGAGGGTCCCCCTCTCGAATGTTTGCAATAGGCTGTGATTTTAACTCCCATGTCTTAACTATGTAGGTATGGATAAGTGGCCAATCATTCTTAAATAGATGTAATGCTCGTATGCCAATGAGGTCAGTGATTTCGTCACGATAGTTTTGCAAGGTGATCTTGCGAGAGGGATTTTCTTCCTTGAGCCTGATGATCTTTTCTATAAGGTGCTCAGGATCTTTTAACCTGGCCTTTATAGAGTGAACGTTTGGCGCATGTCTCAGAGCCTCTGTAAAATAACCAAGATAGGGCTCCAAGCTGGGTCGACGTTTCAAATAATCAGCATATATCGCTTCCAGTTTCGACCATGTGAGCTTGGCTTTTTTAAAAGAGGCCTCTAATATGTTGTATTTTTTCAAAAAGTCTTTTTTTGTAATCATGTCTAAACTCCGATTCTCTCCCACTTCCAAACCACACTACCCAAAATTTTCTAATCCGTCAAGGCCGACCCACGAGTATCAAGCATCCAGCCAATTTTCAATCAAAAGCGCAGCTACCTGCACACCAAAAACGGCTAATTTCAAAATTTTTAATTTCTTTTCTGGCAACAAGTTACGAGCATCGGGAATCAAGAATCAAGGACTTTTTTCGACCAAATGCGCAAGTTCACCCTAATTATGAAGGGCGTGGCACGGCCTTAGGGCCAGCTGGACCAGCCAAATATCAATAATCAGTAAGATAGGGTGTTACTCATGACCACCGGGTTTCTACCAAGAACAATGTTAATCTGTGTTAATCTGTGTCAAATTATAACTTTAGTCACTTTAGCTCACTCTTTTATGCAAAACAAACCCAATTTCCGCAACGACTAAATAAACGTAAGCCCTGTTAAAACAATGAACTATGAACAAATAACTATGAACAATGACGATAAAAACAAACCCAATACAAACCCAATACGAACCCAATCAAACCCAATACAAACCCAATCAAAGCCAATACAAAGCCAATCAAACCCAAAACAAACCCAAAACAAACCCAATTCCCCCAGCGCGATACGCAATACGCAATACGCGATACGAAATACAAACCCAATCAAACCCAATTTCAAAGGCAAAAAACCAGCCAATTCCCAACTACCCAACTGTCCATTTTTGCCCCTGCCGCTCAGCTCAAAACAGCCCCTTTACCAATGCAAAAGCCCCGCTCAAAGCGGGGCTAAGGTGTTTATGTAAAAGCTCTTACGTCTCCGTATCTTTTGGCATTATTTTTTGGGCAATTTCAGCACTGCGAAGCGTATGTAGCGTCCATCATTGATTAATAGCAGAATGGCGCCTTCCTTGCCGGCCTGTTCTACAGCTTCGTTAAACTCTTTTACATTCGAGACTTGCGTTCGGTTAACTTTCATAATCAGTGTTCCAGCCGTAATACCCTTCCGATTGGCTTCAGAGCCGGACTCAACGCCGGTAACGACAACGCCGGTCAGGCCCTCGAACCCAAGCCGTTCAGCCAAATCGTCGGTAAGGTTATTGACGGTAAGGCCTAATTCTTCCAGTATCTCTGACTGGCCGGCTATAATTTGCTCCGGCGGGCGCTCGCCGAGTTCGACAGTGAGAGTTTTTCGTTTGCCGTCCCGCAGCACCACTACTTTTACGCTGGTGCCGGGTTTTCGCATTGCGATGCGGCTCTGCAACACATTGACTTTTTCAACACCCTGGCCGTCTAACTCAACAACGATATCGCCCTGCTTTAGTCCGGCTTTTTCGGCTGCGGAGTCCTCGGTAACCTCGGAAATAAGCACACCTTTGGTATTTTTCAAGCCAAAGGATTTGGCCAATTCGTCAGTTAAATCCTGGATGGCGACACCGAGGAAGCCATGGACAACCTTTCCGCTCTCAATAAGCTGAGGATAAACGGATTTAGCTATATTGATGGGAATGGCAAAGCCGATACCCATAAAGCCGCCGCTGCCACTGATTATAAAGGTGTTAATTCCGACCACCTCTCCATCAAGGTTTAATAGAGGTCCGCCGGAATTACCCGGATTTATGGCGGCATCGGTCTGAATGTAATTTTCGAACTCGGTGAGACGGAAGCCACCTCTGCCTTTGGCGCTTACGATTCCAGCGGTAACGGTATGAGTCAGGCCGAACGGATTGCCGATGGCCAGAACCCATTCGCCGACCTTGAGGGCGTCGGAGTCGGCCAGTTCGAGACAGGGCAAGTCGTCGTCATCAATTTTTAACACAGCAATATCGGATTCGGGGTCTGTGCCGATGGTTTCTGCTTCAAACTCTTCGCCATCTGCAAGTATGACGGTGATTTTGCCGGCATCCTCGGCAAGATGATTGTTTGTCAGGATATAGCCGTCGGCTGATATAATAAATCCGGAGCCCTGGGCTATCTGCTGGTATTTTCGCTGTTGCGGTGAGCGTCGGCGGGGGGAGCGCCAACGAAAGAAACGGTCAAAGAAATCATCATCGAATGGGTCAAATGGCTCGCCAAAGGGCCATTCGGGCATTGTTGGATATTCCCACGTGATGGTCTTTTCGGCCTTTATACCAACTACGGCTGGTGAGGCCTTTTCGGCGATTTCGGCAAAGGCCTTGCCCATCTGCCGAAGGGTATCGATGTCGCCGTCATCCTTCGCAAAGGCCGGTGCCGGGCTGATAAACAGCAGGAGCACAAACAGGGCTGAAATTAAACAGAGCCGTGGGGTTGCTTTATTGTGTCTCGTCTGGGCAGAGGCGCCCGCCGGAGCACGGCTGAAACTGAAAATCTGCATTTTTACCTCCCAATCTCTTATATAATTAAGACAGAATAGTTAATTGGTTAATTAGTTAACTGGTCGTTTCTCACTCACCAATCACCGTATTGATTTTACGATTTTATCGCCAATAAGTTCACGCCGCCAGCGTTTTTTTCATTTAAAGGCGGATGTCGAGAAACATCCAAAGAAAATCCCCCCAAATAGGATTTTTTTCTTGACTTCGCGGCGATTTCGGGTATAAATACTGACAGACATAAGAAAGTAACAATTATTCCGCTCATTACAATTATTCCGCTCATAGCGATGAGAGAAAACAGGAGGAGGGCAGGCACTCGTATTATTCCTACCCGGATTTTTCTCAATCCACAGTCTTTCCGAACAAGAAGGGATTCTGTAGTCAGCATGCACGAAAAGTGAAGGTCGGTGAAGGTTAATGTGCGTGTAATGCAGAGAGTTTCTATTTGTTCAGGACCCACTGCATTCAGCTTGTGTGGTATTTCTGCGCAAGCCGGCGGTGATGAGGAAACGCAGAAACTATTAACCGCAGAGAGCGCTGAGAACGCAGAGAGTTTAAGACAATTTAGTTGGTTGAGGCGGTCCCAGCCGACTTGTGCTACGTAGCGATACTTCGCAGAGTAGTAGATGAATTAAGAACCGGCCCCCTTCTTGCTTTCGCAAGAAAGCAGGGGGCCAATTGAAAAGGAGTAAAGAAAGAATGAAGACTTACATGAAATCACCAAATTCAATTTCTTTGTTCGGAATGCGTGCCACAATACTTGTGGCAGTGCTTGCGTTGGTGTTGTGCGGTACTTCCATAGCTGTTGCTGGCCCAGTAAGCGAATACTATCTAACCGCTGGTCAATGGCAGAGAATCCATGTTGTCCAAGGCTCAAATGTGAACCGAACGTGGGGGCAAGTGTCGGGAGAGGAGGAGTACGCAATCGCCGTTCTGGCGACGGTTCGCACACTTGGCATACGCCATTCTGATCAAGGAGCCGAGTACACGCTCGATGGTACACCCACGGGGACGACCTACACACAGCCAGTAGTCGGAGCGAGATTTTTCGATGGAACGACTGATGGCACTTCTAACTATGCGTGGGATTTTGACAACGGCACCGCCTATCGATTCGACCTGAATTGGGCAAACCCGGTTCAGTTGTTTACACTTGGGACTGGTAGCGGTAGGATGTTGGGAATTACATATGACCCGACGAATGATTCGCTCTGGCTTTCTGGTTGGGAGGGCTCTGTTGGCAATGTCGTTGAGAATCGAGCGATGAATGGGACGCTCCTAAGTTCGTTTACTCTGGCCCATGACCAAAACGTAGCTTTGGCACTGGACCCGGCAGATGGGACGCTCTGGCTGCACGATAGAAATACACTCCATTCTGCTGTACTGGTGTTTGAGCAATACTCAAAGGCTGGGCTGCTACTGAATTCTCAGACTTATCCCAGCTTGTCAAGGGAAAACATCTTGGGTGGCGAGTTCCGAGTTCCTGAGCCGGGGACGGTTTTGCTGCTGGGCCTGGGTGGTCTGGCGTTGCTGAGGCGGAGACGGGGAAATTGATTATTGTCCCCGCTTGCGCGGGGATGACAATATTATTGATTATTTCGGGATTGCTTCGCTGCGCTCGCAATGACCATAAGGAATATCGAATATCGAACCCCGACAGACGAAACCGGGACAGGCAAGGAATTTCGAATGTCGAAATATTTGTATTGTGTATAGCGTCGGCAATGGGGGACGGATGGAAAACCCCGCGTGAAACGCGGGACTAAATATAAAGGATAACACTTCAAATAAATTTGGGGGGCTGAATGTAAAACAAGTTGGGCAGACACAGAGGCCTGCCCCTACTATTCAACGTCAATGATTTGTTTGAGGTTGTACTGTGCCAGGACATCACGGTGGGACTGGGCTATCTGCTGGAGACTTGCCGGCTGGTCGGTTGTTGACTGGGCGAAGCCGGCTGCGGCGACGGCCTCGGCGATGTCGGATAACTTGATATTTTCCGGGTCCTGGGCCGGGAGAAAACCGGCTTTCGGCTCGGAGCTCTTTACAATAATCTCGCTGGCTACAAGGTGATTAAGGATTTTTTCGCCGAACTCGGCGGGGATATCTAATTTGCTGCAGATAACTTCAGACGAAATGGGGGCTTTATTCTGTTCAAAAGCGGCGGCAATTTCCCTGGCGATATTGATGACGGTCAAATCGTTGGCTATGAAATACTCCTCGGTCTTTTTGGCGGCGGCAATCTCAGCGGCGTCAAGGGTCTTTAAGTGCTGAGTGGTAAATGTCAACTGCAGGCCGAACAGGACGATGAGCCAGGAGAGATGGATCCAGAAGACGCATAATGGAATAAGGCCCATAACGCCGTAAACCTTACTGTAAGGGATAAACTGTGTAACGTATTGCCCGAAACCCCACTTTGCAACACACCAGACCAAAGCGGCCACCGCTGCGCCCCAGATAGCGGCCTTTGCCTGAACCCTGGTGTTTGGCAAGACAAAGTAGAGCAGGAAAAAGGCAACGGTCGCAACTATGTAAGACAGAACGACCGAGCCGAAATGAGTTAAACCAGTTTCTTGCAATCGACCGATAGCCGAATACTCTGTGGTAATGTAGATGCCAGCACCAAGAAGCAGCGGGCCAAGTGTCAGAAGCGCCCAGTAGTTAATTATTCTGTGCAGAAAACTCCTGCCCCTACCGACATGCCAGATATTGTTGAATGCTCTTTCTATTGTTGACAACAAAGCCAGTGCAGCCCAAATAACGAGGATTCCGCTAACTATGGTCAGGGAGCCCTTGTTTAATCCCGTGAAAAAGGCGCCGACTATTTCGTCCAGGTATTCTGTGAGCATTTTTTCTTCCGTCTCCGCCGTGCTCAATTTGACCTGTGAGAAGTGAAGCTGGTCATAAACCAGACTCTTGACCTTCTCACCTATATCCTCAAAGGCCGAGAGTGACTGAAACATCAAAAGCATTACGATAGCCAGCGGGACAATGCCGAATATGGTGCGATACGACAGGGCGGCGGCCTGTTGACCTGCGCGGTTTTTCTTTAAGAGTCTGGCGCAGTGCGACCAGAGTTTGATTTGAAAGGCCGCAAAGCGGCCCGCTCTGCCGAGCTGTGCGGTAGGTGTGGATAAGAATTTCTCCAACATTTCGATTCCCTTTCGATTCGAAAGTGACTCTAACAAAATTACCCGAATGTCATTGCATTGCCTTTCTAAGGCCGGATGCTTCGCAAATCGAAGCTGCGTGGCTCAGCATGACAACCTAATCGGCCGGTTCGAGTAAATAAAAAGTTTTTCTATGCGCCGAGATTTTGGAAACAAACCTGTCGTTTCGAGTTAATTACCGAAATAGTCCCTCAAGGCCCTTTCGCAACTCTTCCTTCAATCGCTCTTCTAATTGCTTCTTTAACTGATCTTCGAGCAGCTTAGCCGTGTCAAGTTTGGGTTTTTCACCGGCGGCCGCTTTAAGCCTGAGCTCTATCCTTTTGTCCTCGGTATCTTCACCGACCCTCGCTGTTCTGCCACGAAGCGTCCACGGCAAAACGACGGTCATATCATAACTCGTATCCAGCCCAATAACAGCATCCTTGAAATTAACCGGAGTGTCGCCGATATCCATCTGCATATTGTCGTATCTAAGGAAACCGTTCTGCAAGACAAATTTTGTCGGATGGATTGTTATATCCTGTCCCTGTGCGCTGGTGCCGACTAATGGAAGGAGCTGGCCGAGCAAACCTGTCGGCTGCAAAATCAACCTGTCTATTGAAGCTGTGCCACTTACTTCAATGTCATTGTTGTCACCTCCGGCCAGTGGTATGGCAAGGCGTTCACAGTTAAAGTTTGCCACGCCGGTTACATTGACGGCGTCGACAAAAATCGGGTTCAAATAAGTTAAAAGCATTCTGCTCATCTCGTCGTTGATTTGAACATCCTTCACTATGTGAATCGGCTTTGGTGTTTTCAATAGTGTCGGCTCCTGCTTGAAATCTGCTCCACCGGCAAAGTTGAACTGTCCATTGTTTACGGTCGTCGAAAAGGGGGTGATTTCCAGCAGGCCGTTTTGGACTTTAATGTTCACCTCGGTCGGGCCGAAATTCAGACCCATATAATTGGCCGATGTGAATCCGGCTTTTGCCACCGTGTTGAGATTTTCCAGTATTTTTTCGGTCTGGTCGGTCGGGTATTCGCTGGAAAAATTAATGGTATCTTTTCTTTGTCCCTCGAGTTTCAAGCCCTGCGGCAAAAAAGGCGCGGCAACAGTGCTGACCGCCGCCCAGTCATATTCACAATCAATTCGCCCCTGGAGTTTGCTTTTACCGTTTTTGGTCGTAAGACTAACAGGCGCGAAGCTGACCTTTATTTGCTCGGTTAGCAGCTGCAGCTTTTTTACTGCGAATGTTTTGTCAACCGGATTAACCTCAGCATCAGCAATAAGCAGAACTTTTTCCTGCTCGAAAGGCTGCTGCTGCGGATAGAGAATCTTTAGATTTTTAATTTCTGTCGCATCACTTGTGATATGGTAGGTGTCCTTTTTGGCACTGATATGGATACTCGATTGGGCGATTCCTGCCAATTGCATTTCTTTCGGGAAAGACGCAAACAGCACGGCAAAAGGCTGCAACTTCTCAAGGTCAATATCATCGGCGGAGATAGCCAGCTCCATAGGTTTTGCCGCCTTTTCATTCAGCGGCAGCACGGCGTTTTTTATTCCGACCTGGCCGAAACTTGCATTGGCTTTTATAGAATCAACGGTAACGATATTATTTTTCTGGTCTATCTCAAAGGCAAAGGCTATCTCAGCCATCGGCTCGGATGCAGTGACTCCTTCGGCCGAACGCAAGATGAGGTCTTTAATCTCAGATGAGCCGACAGCGGTGATTTTGTCTTCCTTGATGGATACCTGGCCTTGGCTTATAAGCTCACCGGCCATCTGGTATTGGCCAATATCTACAAACTGTCCTAACTCGGCCTGAAGTTTTGCCAAATCAACTCGGCCTTCATATTGAATCTGTTCAATGGTGCCGGTGGCGCTGATTTTCGCAAATGCGGCTGACACATCCACGTTATCAAAATTTATTTTTTTATCGTCGGCGGTTATTTCGATCCTGGCAATAACCGGTTCGGAAAGGGCAATCTTTTTTCCGTCAACAGTTCCTGCTAATCCGACAAGATTTGCCTGGCCTTGAATTTTACCGCTCTGTGCCTCGATGTTTCCATTTAGCTGTCCCGAAGTTACCTTCATCCCCTCTTTAAGGGCAAATGTGTGAGGCATCTGCGACAAAGCAACGGCCAAATCGCAGTCGAAGCTGCCGCTTAAATTGTAATCTGCAGTTGACGTTAGAAAATCGGTTAACGAGCCAAGTGTTGTAGGAACTACTCCCCTGGCATTAGCCTGCATCCAGTCGCTGTCAAGCCGGAGCCGGTCGATATTTATTGAGCCATTGCTGCTTTGCAGTTTTACGTCAATGTCCAAACGGCTGGTTTTGAATCTGTCGCCTTTTAGTTCGGCGCCGGTTATATCAAGATTCATTGCTTTGAGCGTTCCGCTTAAATCTTCAACTTGACCATCTTTAATTTCGGTCTTGATATTGGCGGAAAGGGCACCTTTGGCCTGCACATCAAGCCCAGCTAACACAAAAATGGGACCTAAAGAGCCAAGGTCCAGATCGTTGACCTCAATATTCAAATTGCCGGTGGTTCCTTTAAGGGTCCAGCCGGTTTTTTTGCCGGGTGTAATTTGAGCTTCCGCGCTGACCTTTGCCTGTTTAGCTTGACCAACCACAACCATATCTATATCGAGACGTGTTTGCTGGCCCGGAGGGCGCAAATTCAGGTTGGAGTTTATCTGCGAAAGCTCAACAGTCTGAGCTTGCTGGTTGGTTACTTTTACATTGCCGTTGTTGACGACGAGGTCGATTTTTTTGATAGGTAATACAACTGGCCGTGCTTTTTTGTCGGCCGACGGTTCCGGGCGAGCGGGTTCGGCCTTCTCCGGGCGGGCGGCTTTAAGATTTATCTCTACCCTCGGCTCATCAATAACCGTTTCGCCAAAGGACAGACTGCCGGTCAAGATGGGGGCATAGTGCGGCCTGGTGGCGATTTGCTTTACCTTGACCGAGGTTTGGCCGATATTGTCGTTGAAACTAAAATCTGTAACCTTGATGCCTTTGAACCAGCCCATTGTAAGCGTGGCAAAATCCGTCTGGCCGTCAATGGAATTATTGATTTTGGCCAGTATCGTTCTTCGGCCTCTTTCGCTCGATATAAATACAGGCAACAGGAAAAACGCTAACACAATCAGAACAACTACGAGCAGCAGCACCCACCTGAGAATCCTGGTCTTTTTCTTAGACTTAGTTTTTCCCTGAGCTACAGCTTTTAGGTTTTCTTCAGCTTGCATCGTTTTGTCCCCCAAAAGAAAAAGAAAGATTAAAGTTCCAAATCAAACCAGTATTGACTAAATAAAGAGCATAAGTGTACAAGAGCAGTTGTGGTAAAATTACTCGAGCATTATTTCATCCGATTTATTTTTGACTACCGCGTCAACCCTGTCGGAGTATTCTCTCGTAACATCGTCGATTTGCTTTTTGCCGGTCTGGAGGTCATCTTCAGTGATAATTTTGTCTTTCTGCTCTTTTTCGAGCTGCTTGTTTGCGTCCCTTCGTATGTTACGAATGGTAACCTTTGTCTGTTCTCCGGTCTGTTTGGCCTGGGCAACAAGCTGTTTTCTTCTTTCCTCACTGAGTGGCGGGATATTAAGGCGGATGAGTTTGCCGTCCACAATCGGCGCAATGCTCAGGTCGCTGCTTTTGATTGCCTTTTCGATATCCTTGACCGAGGCAGGGTCGAATGGTTTAATCACAACCATATCCGGCTGTGGTGCCGCCAGCGTTGCCATTTGTTTCAACGGCGTAGGCGTGCCGTAAAAATCGGCCTTTATATTCTCGACAAGTCCGGTAGAAGCCCTGCCGGTTCGCACCGATTTTAACTCATCCTGCAGGAATTCCACCGCCTTTTTCATTTTGGCTTCACCGTCGGAGACTATTTCGCCAGTTCGCATTTACAACCTCCACATTCATTTAGCAAATTAAAGCCTTTTTCAAAACGCGTACAACAACACAATATCCAATAAGACAAATAACAGCTCCGTCACTTCCCATCCGGTGCGAAAAGCTGGAGCTCGGCGATGGCTGGGGCGCTGCTGGCCTTTAGAATGTTCAGCCGAACATAGCGGGCGGTAACGGGTGAGAACTTCAACTCGAGTCTATCGCCGATTTCTCTGCCCCGAGCAAACGTCTGCCATTGGTCACCGTCCTTGTGCTGCAACTCGAATTGCTGCACATAGTGCAGCGGGCCGGCTCTGCGGTGAGTTGGTTCGCTAATCAGGGCCCGGTTAAAAGTCGCGGGCTTTTCCATATCCAGCTCCAGCCAGGCCTGCCGGGTATTTTTGTCGGTAGTCCAATAGCTATCGAAGTTGCCATCAAACGCTTTTGACGGGTCGTGGGCTTTTAGCCCATGGCTTATCCGGGGGTTTACACTCGATGCCGTTGCTGTGGTGGAATACAGTCCTGCAGGTGCCGAGGCCGGTTTTACCTCTGCTGCCGGCCCATCGAGCCGCAGCATGATAATTGTGTCAAGCTCCTGCTGATAGGCCTTCGGGACGGTAACCTCGATGGACTCTTCGGTTTGTTTTACAGTAGTGGTGCCGCCAGTCAGCAGCGAGCTTGCGATGATTTTGGTCTGGATTGGCGGCAGAGTGACGGTCTTGCTGCGCCAGTTGAGGATGTGGACATAGATTTTATTGCCCTTATGGGTGGCAACACCCCAGGATGCATCTTTGAACGGGCCGCCTCGGGTGCCATAAATGCTCTGGCCGTACTTTCGTAGCCAGTCGCCCATTTCTTTAAGTCGTGCAACCTGCCTCGGCTCAATCTCGCCGGTCGGCATAGGCCCAACATTGAAAAGGAAGTTCCCGTCTGCACCGGCGACCTTCACCAGCGTCTGAATGCATTGCTTCAGCGACTTGATACTATCGTTTGGCTTCCACGCCCATTGGTCACCGATTGTCATACAGGTTTCCCACGCTCGCTCGGTTTGAAACTTTCCGATATTCTGTTCAGGTGTATCGTAGTCGGCTTCGAGTCCGGCCCGGTTGTTGATAATCACGTGCGGCTGAAGCCGGCGAACCATTTTGATTAAGTTCTCAGCGTCCCAGTCTTCGGGTTTTCCGCCCAGGCCATCAAACCAGATTATATCAACCTTACCGTAGTTGGTGCACAATTCGCGGAGCTGGCCGTGCAGATACTTAATGTAGCGAGCATGATTTTCGCTGCGGTAGTCGGGGTGGTACCAGTCGGGTGGCGAGTAGTAGAAGCCGAGCTTCAAACCGGCTTCGTGACAGGCGTCGGCAAGCTCCTTAACAATATCACGCTTAAACGGTGAGTTGGTAATTTTGTAATCGGTCAGGGCGCTGTCGAACATGCAGAACCCATCGTGGTGTTTGGTGGTGAACACCAGATACTTCATCCCGGCATCTCTGGCGATTTGGACCCACTGTTTGGCATCAAACTGCGCGGGATAAAAACTCTTGTAAAGGTTGTCGTAGACCTCTATCGGCACCTGGGGTCTGTTGTCTTTAGAGCTTCTTCCCGGCCGAGGCCCGGCCCGGCCCCAGCCGATCTCCACGCCCATCAGACTCACCGGGCCCCAGTGAACAAATAGCCCAAACTTCATTTCCCGCCAACGCTGTATGTCTTGCTCACCGGCTTGTAAATAGTCGCTGGGGTCTTTCGAATTGCCGGCATCGGCTGTAGTTGTAAAACAGACCGTGAGTGAACACACTACCAGCCCCAGGTAAACTACAAACGGCCACTTACTCGGCTCGTTTTTTAACGTAGTTCCCATCTTTTCACTTCTTGAATTCTATTTAAGTTACAGCAGTTTTGATAGATTCGCCTTTGAGAGGCGGCTTTAATCTTACTTACCTCTACCCAGTGCAGTGAATTTTACGCCACACTCAGCAAATCAATGTGCCGACGTGCTGGCCGCAAAGCGCCTTTACCAAGTTACCCTCTTTGAAGATATTCAAAACGATAATCCGAATTCCGTTATCCCGACAAAGGCTTATCGCCGAGTGGTCCATTACCCTGAGGTTTTTCTTTAACAAATCGTTAAAAGATAATTTTTCGAACAGCAGTGCGTTAGGATTTTTCTCGGGGTCGTCGCTGTAAACACCATCAACTTTTGTTGCCTTAATCAGCAGGTCCGCATCGAGTTCTGAGGCCCTTAAAGCCGCGCAGGTGTCGGTTGTAAAGAAAGGATTTCCGGTTCCGCCCGCCAATATTGCGACCCTTCCTTGCTCAAGGTGCCGAAGGGCCCTTCTGCGAATGAACGGCTCACACATCGCCGCAACATCTATCGCACTGAGGACCCTCGTTGGCTGACCTAACTTCTCAAGCGTCTCCTGCAGGGCACAGGCATTGATAATGGTGGCCAACATCCCCATATAATCGGCCGTGTTTCTGGGTATACCGCTTACCTGGGAAAAGTTCTTTCCTCTAAGGAAATTGCCTGCTCCAACCACCACGGCGATCTGCGGGCCGAGCTTGCAGGTCTCTAATATCCTTTCAGCAATCGACTTAAGCGCAGAGCCGTCAATGCCAAAGCCCCCCGGCTTGCAAAAACTTTCGCCCGAAAGTTTCAACAACACCCGCTTATATTTGCTCTTTGCCATTTATTTCTCGTATCTTGTAGTTCATATCTCGTTCGAGATACACTTTTCATCCGACTTCGAATCTGGTGAATCTTTTTATTTTTGCCTCACCGTTGGCCTGTTTTGCGGCTTCGGCGAGAACCTGGGCGACAGATTTGCTGTCGTCCTTGACAAACGCTTGCTCCAAAAGACAATTCTCCGCAAAGAACTTTTTCAACTTGCCTTCAACGATTTTATCTATGATGTTTGTGGGCTTGTTTTTGACCTGCTCGGCGAAAATCGCTTTCTCGCGCTGGATTGTTTCGGGGTCAATACCGTCTTTATCCAAAGCTAAGGGATTCGTGGCGGTAATGTGCATCGCAATATCGGATGCGGTTTGCTTTAGCGCATCTGCCGCCGCTGTTGTTTCATCGCTGGTCTCAATCTCAACCATCGCCCCAACTTTTCCGTTGAAATGAATGTATGTACGTATAAGTCCCGGGCCATCGAGCTTATATCTTACGTATTCTTCCTCAACCATGTGTATTTTCTCACCAGTTTTACTGGCTACCTCCATCCGCATGTCGTCCAGCTTCTTACCGTCAACAGCAGTGTCAAGAAGATTCTTTGCACCTTCATCGGCGTCGCACTCCTGTACAGCCTTCTCGATGGCTTCTACCATAGCCCTAAAGTTGTTGCTGTTGGCTACAAAATCAGTCTCGCAGCGAAGTACAGCCAAACCTGCCATCTTTAGAGCGTCGCTTTCCCAGGAGACAATAGTTCCCTCGGAGGTTTCCCGTTCTGCACGCTTTGCTAAAGTTGCAAGGCCTTTTTTTCTAAGTATTCCTATGGCCTGGTCAAAGTCGCCGTCGGCTTCTTGAAGCGCCTTTTTGCAGTCCATCATTCCTTGTCCGCTCATCTTGCGAAGTTTAGCCACCATCGAAGCTGAAATTTCCATTATTTTAAGACTCCTATCTCATATAAATCCGAAACTCGAATATCGAAATCCGAAAATAAAAGTAAATATCAAAAATCAAGTATCAAAATTACATATCAAAATGCAAAATGTCATTGCGGGCGGCGAAATCTACTCCCGGGGAAGACAACCTCTCTTTTTGCATTTTAATTTTTGATTTCTTCTCTCGTGCTTTGGATTTCGTATTTATCTTTTCAGGACTGTTCTGATGGTTGCTGCTGGGTTTCACTTTCTTGCGAGGCCGATTCTGGAGTCTCCGCTGAGGTTTCCTCGACGGCTGTAACAGTCTCGGATTCGCCTTCGTCGGCATGCGCCAATGCCAGCCGTCTTCGCGGACGGGCTCGCTTCGGCCTTGGTGTCGGTTCGGGCCGGGCTGAAATCATCGTCTTGCCAATCGCTACGGCATCAGCCAGCTCGTTGAGTATCAACTCAATTGCTCTGATAGAATCATCATTCGCCGGGATGGCCACATCCACCGTATCAGGGTTGGAATCCGTGTCGATAAGCCCGACCGTCGCAATCCCCAGCTTTTCTGCTTCATGCAGGGCAATAGATTCCTTTTTTGCATCAACAACTACAACGGCACCTGGCAGACGAGACATGTTCCGAATGCCCTGCAAATTGGCTTTTATCTTTCTCATCTCGCGTTTGAGCCGGGACGCATGCTTTTTGCTCTCGCTCTCAAGCGCTCCATCGGCCTGCATGGCTTCCAGCTCCTGCAATCTTTGTAGGCGAGAGCGTATGGTTCTGAAATTGGTAAGCATCCCGCCAAGCCAACGCTGGGAAACGTAGTGCATTCCGCACCTCTCGGCGACGGCCTCAACGACCTTTTGGGCCTGACGCTTCGTGCCTACAAAAACAACATCTTTTCCCGACGAAACCACCTCGGTAAGAAGCTTTTTAGCTATCAGCAACCCCTTTAAGGTTTTCTTAACATCGATAATATGGATATTGCCGCGTTTTGCGAAGATAAACGGGGCCATTTTGGGATTCCAGCGGCTGACGCTGTGCCCGAAATGCACCCCAGCGTTAATGAGTTCACGAACCAGCTCTTTAGCCACAAAAAACCTCCAAACAAATTTGGAAAACTTACATTCACCTGTCACATACGGACAGCCAGAATCGCAAAACTAATCTAATCCCAACAGTATGTCAATAATTTTTGCTAAATATAACAATGTTACGGTGGGATAAAGACAAAAGATTTTCTTGCAATATAGGGTGGGATTTTGTAAATTATCGGCGGATTTGGGGTATATGAAGATTTTGGCGGCGTAGCTCAGCTGGTTAGAGCATGGGATTCATAAGCCCAGGGTCGTTGGTTCGAGTCCAACCGCCGCTATTTAATAGAAAATAGTAAATTGCTTTGCCCCCATCGTCTAGTGGCCTAGGATATCAGGTTCTCATCCTGGAGACAGGGGTTCGACTCCCCTTGGGGGTATTTTTTTATTTATTATTTTCTATTGGCTATTGATTATTGAATAATGGGTAATAGCAAAGAAGACCAGCGATTTATGCGGGCGGCTATTTCGGCTGCGGCCATAGCCGAGGAAAACGGCGATGTGCCCATAGGGGCGGTCATCGTTTATAAAAACCAGATAATCGCAAAGGCATATAATCAAAGGCAGCAGTTGCAGGACCCGACGGCTCACGCTGAAATTGTTGCTCTAACGCAGGCGGCAGCGTATAAGGAAAACTGGCATTTGAACGGATGTACGATGTACGTTACCTTGGAGCCTTGTCCTATGTGTGCCGGGGCGCTGGTGCTGAGCAGAATGGACAGATTAGTATATGGCTGCGATGACCCAAAAGCAGGAGCGTGCAAAAGTTTGTATAATATCGTTCAGGATGACCGGTTAAATCACCGCCTTGAAGTTACAAGCGGTGTATTAGCAGAGCAATGCAGTCAGCAGCTGCAGGAATTCTTTGCAAAACGGCGAATAGAGAAAAAAAACAATCAATAAAGGTCTATTCGCTGAGCTTGACAGCCGTGCCGTAAGCTAAAAGTTCAGCGGCACTGCCCACAACACTGGTAGTCATATAGCGAACATTGATTATCGCATCCGCTCCCATCTCTACTGCTTTGGCCATCATTCTATTAGTAGCTACTGCCCGAGCCCTTCCCATCATCTCTGTGTATTCAGTCAATTCGCCGCCGAGGATTAACCTCACTATGGCGGACAGGTCCTTGCCAAGCCAGATAGCAAATACTGTATGGCCCTGGACGAGACCTAAAATCTCACGTGTCTGGCGGCCGGGTATCTCTGTGGAATTCATCAGCAAAACTCCCGCTTCAGATTCGGCAGGCAGTGGCGCCTCTGTCAGACTCTTGAATTTCCTTTGTTCCAGAGCCACCGTCAGCAGGACCACAAGGATACCGCCGAGAAGGCAGAAGACCGCTATCCGCAGCCACCAGGGGATGACCGGGTCATCTTCAACGAGCACGTGCCACGGTACGCCGGCAAATATCACAATGAACAGCCCTGCAACAAACGCCAGCGAGCCAATTTGTCGAATTACTTTCATAGTTACTCCTTTCCTTAGACCACGTAAATTCAGAGTCTCAGCTTATTATGTTTACTTGTTTTTGACTGCCTCATTTAGTTCAGCGATGCGAAGCTCCAGCCTTACGACAGATTCCAATTGCAAACTTTTCATTCTACCGCTATACTAAAGTAATAGTAAATAGAAAATAGTCAATAGTAAATCGTTTTGGAGAGGTGTCGGAGTGGCTTATCGAGCAGCCTTGGAAAGGCTGTGTAGGGCTTGTCCCTACCGCGGGTTCGAATCCCGCCCTCTCCGTTGTTTTGTTGTAATGGAATAAAAAAAACATGCGGTTACTGTTGCAGTCTACATTTTGTCAGGCTATAGCTATATTTATCCCCCTGTCCCCTTAGTGCGGGTATTCGGCTCTGTGTCTGTTTTTAGGTGCCCGAAAACTCCTCAAGCCCAGCCCCCAGAATCTCACGGAAGCAGCCTTGTGGGGCTTTAACGCTCGTAGAACATGCGGCTGTTAGGGGCTTTCATCTCTAAGCCAATGCAAAGCCATGAGCTGAAAGTCTAAAAAGTTCACCCTGCAGTCGCCGTTTATATCGCCGGCAACGATCGTCTCACAAGGCACTGTGCCGAAATATGATTTGCTTGCCTCCTCAGTTCCCCCGTATGCCCCCATATTGATAATGCCACCGTTAGGAAACGGCTCTAATCCTATCGGACTGGCAGGGTCCCCAGCATCTATAGCGGGGCTGGTTACCACATCCTGAACCCAGCTTTCGCTGTTCGGGTCCCACCGACCGGCCTGAGATTTTAGATGCAAATCACCACTGCACGGGTCGGCAAAACAAGGGTCTGCCACAATACAATTATTAACAGTGACACACGGACTTACGTCTTTCCAATCATACTGTAGAATACTGAAACTTGCCGTGACGTGTCCGGCATGTTTACTCCAGCAATCAGTTCCAATGTCCCCACCCTCATTAGCCCATATTATGTTATTAGTAATATAAACGTGACCTCGGAAGCTTACAACAGCAGGGTAATCTCTATTATCACTTATAGTGCAGTTTGTTATATTCGCGCCCACCGACGAATGTATATAGAATGCCCCACTGTAATTATCGGATATGGCGATATGAACAGCAGTTCGGCTGGGTCGGTCCCGCCGACAGCGGCAAGTGGGAATAACTGTGATTAGAGCCATATGTTAAGATAGTCGACGAGGCGCAGCTTTATGGTACACGTATCTTTATGGAGAAAAGCGCATTAACAGGATTGCATCTGGCTGACAATCTGGTTGATGCACTCATCTTGGGCAGGCGATTTTGTGTCTTTTCACCAAAACCTTTATGCTGTATAATACGCGCTGTAAACTTTGTCGACAATTTGTTAGGGCCGAGATATGTAACCTTAAAAACAAAAAGGGGAGAGGCAATGGCAGATAAACACAGATGTATGGCGAAGATGCTTTCGCTTCTGTTCTTAGCCGGTGCACTTGGTTTAGTGGTCGTATTTGGTTGCAGCAAGAAAGAGACGGAGGGTAAACACAACGAACTTGTGCTTTTATGTGGTAGTTCATTCCCCAAGCCGATGGAACAGCTATGTTTGGAGTTCACCGCCAAAACAGGCATTAAAGTTACTACGACGGTTTCAGGCAGCGAGGACTTTTTACCTCTGGTCAAGGCCGGCCGAGAGGGGGACATCCTTGTTACTCACGACCCATACCTTGATTACGTCGCTGACGCCAATGCCCTGGCAGATCACGTTCAGGTGGGTTTCGTGGCGCCGGTGGTGGCGGTGCAGAAAGGCAACCCCAAAGGCATAACAGGCATAAACGACCTGACCCGGCCCGGAGTGAGAGTAGCCCTGAGCAATCCGCAATACTCTACCTGCGGGGAAATGGTCTTTGGCCTGCTGGTCAAGAAAGGCATAAAGGAGGCGGTGATGAAAAACGTCGAAAACCGCCTGACCAAAGGACACAGCAACCTGGGAAACTTGCTCAAAACCCAGGCGGTTGATGCGGTCATTATGTGGAACGGCGTGGCCCATACATTCCGTGACAGCCTGGAGATTGTTCCTGCGCCTTATGAATACGATAAGGAAATTGGCGTGCATATTATTAGCTTGAGCTATTCCAAGGAAGCCGAATCGCTCAAACAATTCATTGAATTTGCCCGAAACAGGGGCCCGGAAATCTTCTCTGAGCACGGCTATGTAAAATAGCTGAGGAGACAAGACTAAATGAAGCGAATAATATTGGCTATAACTCTCGTCGCAGCTGTAATGTTTGCCGGCTGCAGCAGGAAAAGTAAAGAGTTACTACTTTATTGTGGTGCCGGGATTCGCCCGCCGGCAGAGGAACTGGTTGAAACTTTCAGACGCGAACATGGGGTCAAAATTGCCACTGATTACGCTGGCAGCGAAACGCTGCTGTCAACAATAAGGCTTGTTCGCCGGGGTGACCTGTATATGCCCGGCGACAAACACTATGTCGAGCAGGCCGCCCGGGAAGGTATGATCCTTTCGCAACGGTCGGTCTGCTACTTTGTACCCACAATTCTGGTGCAAAAAGGCAATCCAAAGAATATCTCTAGCTTAGAAGATTTACTCAAGCCTGGTGTGAAGTTAGGGCTGGGCGATGAGAAGGCCTGCGCAATTGGCCGAAAGTGCAAAAGAATATTTGCCAAAAACAATATCGCCTGGGCCGAGGTCGAAAAAAACCTCAAATTCCAGTCCCTGACGGTCAATGAGCTGGGAATGCAGATTCAGGCCACCTCACTCGATGCCGTCATTGTCTGGGATGCCATTGCCCAATACTACAGTGAGTACGGTGAGGAAATCCCCATCCTTGTTGAGAAAAATGTGATTTCCACCGTGGATATAGGTGTGCTTTCTTTTACCAAGAACCGCTCGCTGGCTGAAGAATTTGTGGAATTCGCTGCCTCGGCGCGTGGCCGTAACATCTTCAGAAAACACAATTACACTGTCGAGCCTCCTCAATAATAATGACGGCCCGGCAACTGTGTTACTGAAAGGGCAAATACCCATGAGAGTCACACTTTTTTTGACTGTTTTTGTCGTTACAGTTGGTTTAATGCTCGGCTGCGAAAAAAAACACCCTGAAAAGTACCCGTCAGAAGAAACGGAACTGTTGCTTTTTTGCGGCGCCGGGATTCGCCCGCCAGCGGATGAACTGGTTGAAACTTTTGAGGGTAAATATGGCGCTAAAATCGTTCCCGATTACGCTGGCGCCGAGGTGCTTTTATCAAAAATAAACCTGAGTAGTCAAGGCGACCTGTATATGCCCGGTGACAAGCAATATGTCAATCAAGCCGGCGAAGAGGGGCTAATTCTCTCTCAAAAATCAGTTTGCTATTTTATACCAACCATTTTGGTTCAAAAAGGTAATCCAAAGAAGATTAGCAGCTTGCACGGTCTGATAAAGCCCGGTATAAAACTGGGTCTGGGACACCCTTGCAATTTGCCGGTAGGTCGTATTGCAAAAAATATTTTCGAAAAGAATAAAATTTCGTGGACAGATGTTGAAAAGAACCTCAAGTTTCAAGCGGCTACCGTCAACGTGCTCGGCATGCAAATCCAGGCGAAAGCCCTCGATGCAGTTATTGTCTGGGATGCCATTGCCCGATACTACAGCGAACACGGCGAGGAAATCACCATCCCTGTTGATAAAAATGTGATTTCCACCGTGGATATAGGTGTGCTGAAATTTACCAAAAATAGAGAACTGGCCGAAAAATTTGTGGAATTCGCTGCGTCCGAGCAAGGAAGGGCCATCTTCAAAAAACATCTTTACAGCGTTGAGCCTCCGAAATAAAAATGAATTTTACAGCGAGCGCAGCTTAGTTGCGGTTTGGAGCAGTTTTTTTTCATAAAGCTGTAAAGGATATTAGGTTTTGTGCGATATTCCGACAGATTGGAGAGTTGTTTGTGAGTATTTGTAATGCAAATAGTAGTGTGACCTGCTATAATCTTTGTGGCAAAAGCAGATATCAATATCATCGGAAATATTTTGGAGATCAATTATGATAGGACAGTTATCTAATCCGTGGTGGGTTTTTGTTTTGTTAGGTGTCGGAGCGGGTATTCTCAGCGGCACCCTGGGAATAGGCGCAGGTATTATACTTGTGCCCACGCTTGTGTTAGTTTGCAGCTTTGGACAGAAAAGCGCCCAGGGGATGTCTCTGGCGGTGATGGTGCCGATGGCGCTGGTCGGGGCGCTGCGGTACTGGAAGAATCCACAAATCGAGATGAATGCAGTGGTTATCGGGTTGATTATCTGCGGCGCTGTGGCCGGTACGTTAGCAGGGACGGAATTAGCCGGTCGGCTTCCGAACCATATACTAGGGAAAGTATTTGCGGTTGTGATGGTAATAGCGGCTGTGATATTGTTTATAAGTTCGTCAGGACCAAAACAACCTGATGTTAATAACAGTTTGATAAATCAAGAAAGTGTAAGTTCAGTTGAACATGGAGGTATAAAAAATGAGCCAGGAACCTGACAACACCACTGTGCGTATTTTCAGTGCCAGGGCATGTGCGGCGCCCTTGGAAAAAGCCGCCAAGTTGTTTGAGGAGCAGACCGGCATCAAGGTAGAAATCAGCGTCTGTAGTCGCCATTGTGCCAAACCGGTCGCTGAAGAGGCTACAGGAGAGACCGGCGGCGATGATTTCCTGTTGGAAATTGCCGATGCCGGAATACACGACCTTGCCATAGCTGGGGCCGAGTATCTGCTTGATGACGGGGAGGTTCGAGGGATTGTGCAAAGAGGCCAGCGTCGTACCATAGCTTACCGTAATTCGGCTATTATTGTCCCTGCGGGCAACCCAAAGAATATACGCTGCGTCGAAGATATGGCCAGGCCAGGTGTGCGTGTTGGTGTCTCGGTCATAGATTGTCTGAAAGGATTGTGGGAGGATATTTGTGGACGATTGAACCTTTTGGACAAGATTCGAAAAAATATCTGTTATTACGCCAATGGCTGTATCGCCATTGTCGAAGCGGTGGCAACCAGTGAGGTTGATGCGGCATTCGCGTGGACGGCTTTTAAACATCTGGAACCGGAAAGAATAGAAATCATTGAAATGCCCAAAGAGCAACAGGTGTTGAGAGGGACATGTGTAGGAATGTTGTCTTTTACGAAGGAGCCCGAGTCCGCAAAACGGTTTATGGATTTTCTGGCATCTCCAGAGTCGCGAAAGTTCTACAAGGAATACGGATGGGTCGTTACGTAAGTTCATCCATCACATCACTTGCTCAGGCTAATAATCGAGGAGCGACGCCATGGTTTTTCTGGAAGACTTTTACGGCCTTTTGCTTTTGGCTCATTTGTTCGCGACTTTCGTTCTTGTTGGCAGTATGACACACAACCTGCTTTGTGTTGTTAAGTATTTGCGTGGCAAGTTCGGGCGACAAAAATTAGAAGCGCTTTATGTGAAGGTCTCGTTCTGGGCCTACATAATTGTTTACATCATTGGCGTGTTAATTTACCCGGCCTACAGGATTTACATTCGTCATTACTATTTCGACCCTCAACTTCCCTGGGCCACCGGACTGTTCGAGGTCAAGGAACATTGGAGTGCTGTAGGGTTGGCGATGTTCTTCGTGTATTACTTTCTGCGTAAAAGTTTTCAGCCGGCCGAGGAAAGAGATAAACTCTTCCTTTACGTGCCGCTTTGTTTGTTGTTGAATGTAATCTTGTGGTACAAGGTTATCGTCGGCTGTTATCTGACGTTTCTGAAGGGGTCCTTACAATGAAAAAATCGGATATCACCTACATCGTTAGCGCTACTTTTATAGCATTGACGAGTCTGTTCTACTGCTGCACGATGTGGTTCTCCATCAGGTTACCACGGTATTATCCTTTGCAGCATTCCTGGAAATGGGTCAACGAAAAAGGGATACCCTCGCAGGGCTGGTATGGGATGCAGGCCTTTGCGTTCCTGACGGCGGGCGTAGTTACGCTGGTTGTGTACTTTGTCCTCAAGCGTGTCGTCTCCGCCGAAACAACCCTCAAACCCGCTTTAACCAGAATACTTGGCGCGGCGGTAACTCTGATTGTAATAATATGTATGGGATATATGCTCTGTTATGAATTCGACAAATGGGGCGTGTTTACGTCTATGGGTCTGCGATGAAAGCAGTTGTGAACATTCCGGTAAGAGGTTGGCGTGACCGTGTTTTTGCGGCCGCGACGTTCTTCTTTGTATGTGTTTTTATCATCTTTGTTCTAACGCTGATTATCACCGACGTTTTTTACATCGACAAAGAGGCCGTCATAACGGTCCTCACCTCCAAGTTTATCCGTCACGCTCTCTGGATGAGTACCTGGACCACTTTTGTTACCACATTCATAGCCTTGCTTTTTGCGGTACCAATGGGATATGCTTTGAGCCGCTTCCGGTTTCCCGGCCGCATCGTGGCCGATGCCATTGTGGATTTGCCCATAGTGTTTCCTCCCCTGGTTGCTGGGCTTACGCTGTTAGTGTTTTTCTCTCAAACGACCCCCGGCCGATGGATACAGGAAGACCTGGGTATCGAGTTTGTTTTCCAGCCCAAAGGCATCGTGCTGTGCCAGTTTGTGGCTGCTGCCAGTTTTGCTATTCGTTCGGCTAAAACCGCCTTTGACGATGTTAGCCAACGTTATGAAAACGTGGCGTTGACGTTGGGCTGTACCCAATGGGGCAGTTTTTGCCGAGTTTCGTTGCCGCTGGCCCGGAACGGTATTGTCGCCGGCGGCATTTTGACCTGGGCGCGTGCGTTCGGACTCTTCGGACCCCTGATGATCTTTGTCGGCTCTTTCCGCGGCCGAACGGAAGTTTTAAGTACTACCATCTTTCTCGAACAATCGATAGGTAATCTTGAAGTGGCCCTGGCGATAGCATTGCTGCTTATCTTTGTGGCCTTGATTGCCGTAACAGGCATCCGCCTTGTCGGCGGTTCGGCCCAGGTAAAATTATGATTCGCACTGAAGAAATTTTTTTTCGTATCGGTACGTTTCAGTTGCAGCGCTTGAGTATTGAAATAGCGACAGGCCAATATTTTGTCCTGTTAGGACCGCCGGGCTCGGGCAAGAGCATTTTTCTGGAGTGCCTTTGTGGTCTCAAAAAGGTCGATTCGGGACGGATATACATCGACGGACGCGAGGTCACTGCCCTGGAGCCTCGCGCACGTGATATCGGCTACGTGCCCCAGGATTACGCCCTTTTTCCGCATCTTTCTGTCGAGCAAAACATTGCCTTCGGCTTACGTGTCCGCAACCATCGGCGCAAAGACGTCACCGCCGGGGTTACCGAAATTGCTGACTTACTTGGAATCCGGCATCTGCTATCACGCAGAGTAGACGGTCTCAGTGGCGGGGAAAAGCAACGGGTCGCCCTGGCGCGAGCCCTGGTCTTGCAGCCGAAGGTCTTGTTGCTGGATGAGCCCGTCAGCGCTCTCGACGAGGTCACCCGACAGGACATCTGTGTCCAGCTGCTCCGCATTCAACGCCACCTCAACCTGGCCACTATCCATGTGAGCCACAACCTGGAAGAAGCATTTTCCGTAGCAGATCGAGCCGCTATATTGCATCGGGGCATCCTGCAACAGGTCGGCTCTCTGGATGAACTACTACGCAAGCCGAACAGTGAGTTTGTCGCTCACTTTATGCGGTGCGAAAATATCTTTTGTGCAGAGGTGATAAGTCAAGGCGACAAGGGTTCAGGCACCCAAGTAAAAGTCGGGGATATTCAATTGCAGGTATCAAGCTCCCGCCGTTTTGCTTCGCAAAAGCGAAGCAGGGGGGGTAAACTCACGTTTACGATTCGCCCTGAAGATGTGCTTGTTTGCCCCGGCTCTCAGTTTGATGAAAAAGGCGGAAATGCATTTGTCGCTAAACTTGTTCGCTCGCGTGACTGTGGTGGTTATGTCAGAGTAGAGCTTGTGGGGCCCGTCAATCTGGTTGCCCATATAACTGCAGGCAGGTTTGCTGAGCTGCAAGGGAAGCACCAGCCCGATGTGACTGTTGTGCTACGCCCTGAGAACATACACATATTACCAAAATAGCAGAAGGTTATCTTCCGATACCATTACCCATACTGAACTATCTGTCCCTCAACCATTTGCAAGGTGCGGGTGGCATGTGCGGCTGCCCTAACATCGTGAGTAACAAGCAGTACACATCCACCGTCGGCGACATATTGACTGAAGTAACTGAAGATGATGTCAGCATTTGCTTCATCCAGATTTCCCGTAGGTTCGTCCGCCAGTATAACTTTCGGCCGATTCAACAGGGCCCGCGCCAGCGCTGTACGTTGCCTCTCACCGGTGCTCAGCTGGGCCGGCACATGACCGGCACGACTATCCAATCCAAAATGGCTGATGAGTTCCTCCGCCCGCTCATCAACCTCTTTAACCGGCAGGGCCAGCGAAGGGGCCAGGATGTTTTGCCGAACCGTCAGGTATGGAATCAGGTGGAACTGCTGAAACACGAACCCAATCATACGGGCCCGCAGCTTGCTTCGCTCATCAGGATTTAGCCCATAGGGGTCCTGACCATTCAGACTGACCTGACCGCCGTCGGGTCTCAGAAGACCGCCGGCGGTCAACAGCAGTGTGGTCTTTCCACAACCACTCGGACCGCGCACCGCCAACAATTCACCCGGCGAGACAGATAGAGAGACATCCTTGAGGGCTATCACCTTCCCTTCCGGGCCGTCAAACGACTTGCTGATATTTTTAAACTCAAGCATCCTTTCAGCCGCCAAAAATTCGAAATCGCAAACGCCAAATCCGTTCACCCCGTTAGAAATTTTCCCTTTTCACAGCTTTTTTCATACCATATCTATAATCCCGTCATAGGGTTTCCAACGGGGTTTACTCCTCCCTCAACACTTCCGCCGGGTCCTGTCGAGTTGCGACCATCGCCGGAAGCCAGCCGGATATAACAGTTAACACCGGCGCTGTAATCAGGGCCAGCAAAAACAGGCCGGGATTAAACAGCTCCCCAGCAGCAATTCCTTCTATGTCCCCTTCCAGCGCAAGCCACCTGCCAAAACCAAGACCAGCAAAAATCCCTAACGCCCCTCCAAGCAATCCCATTATCAAAGACTTGGAAAGAAATAAAAACATAATTTGCCTTGCTCTAAAACCCATCGCTCTCTGGATTCCAATTTCAGCCTTACGGTCACGGACATTGTTAAATCCCACCAGTCCGACCCACACAGCACAGGCCACCATAACTAAGGGGACAAGCACCGCCGCAAAAAATTCACGTTCAGACCTCATCTCAGCCCTGTGCTGTCTTTCTCTCTCAACTGCTGCTTTTGCTTCCTGACCCACTCTTATTCTGGCCTCGGCTCTCGCAAGAGCTTTGGTCCCCTTCTCGATAACCTGTGTGCCCGGAAGAATCTGCTCTATCTCCTTTCGAATATTCCCCAGCAGGTCCTCTACTCCCGGGCAAAGGCATTCAAGAGCCAGAATCGCGTTGATAAGACCTTCTTTGCTGAGAAGCTCCTGTGCCTCGCGTAAATGAATCCAGGCTGTAAAATCGTCCACGCTGCCTCGTTCTTCGTAGCACTCGTGAACAGCGAACTCCCTGCCAAGAAGCTTGACCTTGTCACCAACTTTTAGCCCGAGACTCTGGTGCAATCCGTAGCCAAGCACTATAGTTCCCGGTGGCACCGGCTGAACCAGCGGCTGCCTCGGATTTTTGTGAAGGTTCGGAACTTCACCTCGCGTCCCAACCAGAGTAATCGTACGCCTTTTCTCCGGCCATTTTATTCTTTGCTGCAGGCTCGGTAAAAAATGACGAACCGAAATAATTCCAGAATTTGCCAAACGCGTAACATACTCCTCCGGCATATATTCCGAAGGGTAACCTTTCAGATGCAAGTCTCGAATACTCTGTTGTTTTGGAAGAATCAAAAGGTTAAAGCTCAGTTTCAATGTTGCTTTTCGCATTTCATCCTCCAAAATCGCCATCTTTTTGTTGGTTTCTTCTTCTTTCTCGGTCAATATCTTCTGAGTATGAAGGTCATGTACCTTCAGCGACGTCAACGCCCCGGTCAGCGAACCAACGGCAACAATAACAGCGAAAAGTCCTAATGCAAACTGGCGCCAACGGTGCAGTATTTCCTTTACTAGTATCTGCCAAATTTTCACGGTCGTCTTCTTTCAAAAAGCGAAACTGCTTTCCAATCAGCCTGGTTATTCTTCCCGCAAAGTTATAGCAGGGTCCTGCCGGGCAGCAATTATCGCAGGAACCCAGCTCGCGGCCACCGCGATTGCTACCGCCATAAATACTGCAAGCCCAAGCAGGTTGAAATTAAACATCCACTCATAGCTGCCTTCACCAACTGGCCCTGCCCAATTGCTGGCAAGTCCCGCCCCTCCGAGGAGCGGGGCAAGAAAGCCCCCAGCCAGGAATCCCAGAATACCTCCGACAAGGCCCATAACGATAGCTCTCGACAAAAAGATGTAAAGTATCTGCCGGGAACGAAAACCCAGTGTGCGCAGTATTCCTACCTCCGTCCGCCGTCCTCGTACATTTCCAGCCGCCAACAACGCAACCCACACCACGCATATCGCCATCACCAATGAAACCAGAACCCTTGCAAAACGCACCCACGTTACTCTCAGGCGAGCCATATTTTCTTGTTCCCTCTCAATAGCGGCCTTTCCTTCCTCTTCCACTTTCATATAAGCATGTGTCTTTGCAAGCACATCGGATGCTTTTTCAACCACCTGTGTATTCGGAAGTATCCTCGTGATCTCGGCCCTGACTTTTGGCAGGTTCGCCCAGGCGCTGCGACATTCTAAGGCCAGAATTTCGTTTATCAATCCTTTTTTATCGAGCAGTTCCTGCGCTTCTCGCAAATTTATCCATACTGTCATATCATCCTCTGTGCCGAGCTCTTTACGACACTTAGTAACGAGAAATTCCCTGCCCATAAACCGAATTGTGTCACCAACATTCAGTCCAAGTCCCTGGTGGACTTCGTTACCCAGCACAATTTTGCCCCGTGGAACTGCTTCGAGAGCCAATTCGTTGGCATCGGCGGCAGGATTCACGGCTTTATCTGTTGTCCCCGCAAGGATAACTGCCCATTTCGTTTCGGGCCACTCCACCTTCTGACGCAGTCTTGGCACAAGATGTTCAATAGTAACAATCTCGGACTGCCCCAGCCGAGCAAGGTACTGCTCCGGCATATACTTAGCTCCATAATCATCAGCATACCAATCGCTGAGGTTCTGTCCTTTGGGAAGAATAACAATGTTGAAACCGAGCTTTCGCATCGCTTTCTTAACGTCATCTTCGAGAGCCAGCATCTTTTCCTGAGTCTCGACTCTTTTCTGTTCGAGGATTGTTTGCGTCCGCACATCATGCAATTTCACCAGTGTCAGCGAACCAGCAAGGCATCCCACAGCCAGCGCAACGGATAATAATCCTAACCCAAAGTTCATCTTGCGATGCAGGATTTCGCTTGTTACCAGCTTCCAAATTGTCATTGTTCTTTCCTTGTGCGGCGACTCACGGCCAGACTTCCCAAAGCAACCACCAGCAGGATTACAGCGAGCACCACACCAGTTGTTCCCATAACACCTAATCTACCCCCCTTCTTGTCTCCGACAAGGAGACCGGGGGGCTCTTCGGCTCTGACCGTCGGGACGTTTATATCGTTGCTTGTCGCCGGCACCTCTGGCATCACATTTGTATCCTTGATTACTGCTGGTGGCTCTGGCATCACACCCGTCAGTTCCGGCATCGACCAGTCCTGTTCGTAGAACTCCATCACTGCCGCGTCCCAGTTTGCGGACATAAGCAAGTCTACGCCGGGATTCAGTGCTTTGATCTGGCAGCTGCAAGGTCCGCCTAAAAAGGCGATGGCTTCTTGAATGTTATCCTGGGTAATACCTGGTCCCACAAGCGCATAAAGGGCTCGACCCCGCCCAAATACGGGGAACACTATCGGCTCATCTGCGTACTCGTCAAAGCCCGGCTCGCTGTGCAACAGCAGAGTCAGCAGCAGATGCTCTTGCGGGTCAGAGCGCGACAGAGTCAGAATCGAAAATTCGTACAAAACCTCATACCCCAAAAACTCATCAATGTCCGGAGGAGCCATTTCCTTCAGTTCCAGAGCCCCCTTTTCCAGCTCCTTCCGGAGCAGCCAGAGCGCCGCTTTGTCCTTATCAGGCACACCGGATTCAACAAAAAGCCATACTGCTGACTGACCCTTCATCAAACGCTCAGCCAACTCTCGACGCGTCGGGGACTGGACCAAAGCTGCCACTGTTGCCGGCGTAAACTCACCCAACCAGACTGGTCGTGCCCGACCCCCTGCACCTGGATACCACAAAGCAAGAGCCGGAAGTGTCTCCGGGAGATCTCCACGCAACAGGTTCTTAACTCTGTCGTCCGTGAGTGACGTAATGTCCAATTCATGAACCCGCAAATTCAGGGCGGCCTCTCTTTTCCAATCTGCTGCCTGTCGCAGCTCATCCAGAAGCTGCTTCTCATCGGCCGCCAACTCCCCCCGGTGGAGTAACACCGCCTCATAATAATCCGGCGGCCACCTTTCCAAGGCGTAGCGAAAAACCGGCACCACACAGGCAAACACCGGCCACGGTAACAGAACAACAAGACCCATTACTATTATTGTAGTGCAGTATCGTTTCATATCTCTACCCAACTATTTGGTCCCTCCAAGACACAGCACCTCGCCATCCTTCAACGAAAGATACAACCGGCCATTCGCCGCGATCATACCGTCGAAGACCGGCGGTGAATCCAGCTTGTATTCGGCAAGTTTCTTTCCGTCCTTTGCAGAAACAGCCCAAAGTCGGCCACCCTTTCTGCCCTCAAAGGCGGCAAACGGGTCCCGCAGGTCATAAACGTCCGGGGGGCCGGCAACAAAGAGAACGTCGGCGGCCTTGACCATCGCCCTCACGCGAACCGCAAGCCATTGGGTCCACACGGGCGGCTCGGCGCGCGTGTAGCCGATCATTTTGTCCAACCCGAAAGCGAGACTATCCAACTCTCTGATCTCTCTGCCCTCCCCACGAGAGTAACCGGACTGTGGGAGCCATTCGAGGGGCTTGCCAGCCCCCTCTTCACCGACGATCTGTGCTTCGTTGGTGTTTTTGTCGGCAAAGAGCAGGTATCCTTCCTTGCCCGGGAAAAACATCGGGCTGTGAGTGTTTCTCCGATAGAACACTTTCACTGCATAGGTGGCCTTTTCGCCCACCACAAGCAACTGGCCGCTCTTGGGCGCCTGGTTGGCGAGCTGGAAACCGGGCCAGCGCCCAGAATACATCCAGAAGGTGCGGTTGTACCAGGAGCCGTCCAGAAGCCCCGAGGTCGAGAAAACATGAAGTCCCACGTCCATCTCCCCCTTGGTTGAAAGGACTTCGGATTTCACTTCCCGCAGTGCGCCAGTCAGTTTCTTTTGACGCATGTAGATGTAGCCGTCTTCGGCGACCAGGACGTCCGAGTTCGCACCCAGGGTATAGAAGGAGTAGTCGCGCTGGCCCTTAACGTCGGGATGCGGCCCTTCGAGAAGGCCCTTGTAAAGGATTTTGCCGGTGGTGGGATCCAGACCGTAGAGGCGTATGCCTCCGTCAAGGTAAGTCGAACGTCCGGCGGCGAAGTAGGCGACGCCGTCGCTGACCAGCACGCTTCCGTGCACGGGCCATGCGGATTCGACCTGGCCGAAGTAGCCGATCCTGCGGTCGTTCGGTGCGGCCATAAACCGCCACACGAGACTTCCGTCCGAAGCGCGCAGACAATAGACCCGGCCGTCGGCTGAGCCGAATAGCACGAGGCCGCTATATATAGTCGGAGGAGAATCGATGCGCCCGTCTGCAGTGAATTTCCACAACTGCGCGCCGGTTCTCATGTCAAGAGCATAAATGGTGTGGGCGTCGCATGCGGCCACAAAGACTTTGCCGTTCGCCGCGACAGGAGCAGTCAGTCTCCCACCTAATTTTTTTCTCCAGGCGCGAGCCACCGGTGTTGACACGGCCGAGTCTGTGGAGCCGCTTCGCGCAGAATCGTAACGATACGTCGGCCAATCTTCCGGGTCTTGATTTGCGGACTTGGATTGCGGATTTGAAATTGCTCCAAAAGCGGGGCCTTTGGCCAGACGCTTTTCGTCAGGGGTATCCTTCTGCTGCGAAGCCGGTTCCGGACCAATCGCAGCGTAGCCAAGCAGTTTTGAGCCGGGGTGGCAGAAACACTGGTCGGGCGGGACGTAGAGCATTCCATTGCACGGCATTACGCCCAGTTTGCACGCGCCGCGCAGCCAGTTGTTTTGCGAGTGGTTCTCAGAGCGCAGGTCCATGAATTCGGCGCCTTCCATAGCGCTGATTATGTAACGGTCCGTGGCCTTATTGCGGTAGCAGCGGTGGTGATGTTCGAAGCTGCGGAGATTAGGCGCCACGACCCTTTTCTTCTCCTCTCCGGTGAGCGGTTCGAGGCCGATGGCCATTGCGTGCGCGTTCTTACCGGCGGGTTTGAAGTTCTCATCCACCGAACACATGCCCGTCCACACCAGTCCGTCGGCGACAAAGAGGTCCACGGCGGCAGCTCCGCTGTCCTTATAAACTTTTTTACGCCATAATAAATTGCCGTTTGCCCCGCTACGGGCTTCCAACGAGGTTCCCCCCTTGATGAAAACTATCCCGTTGTTTGCTACAAGCGTCGTTGCGCTTTTTTGTTCCGGTTCGACCCGCCACAACTCTTTGCCGTCTCTCAGACCAAGGCAGACCAGGTCGTTGGCGGTTTGGTATATCACCCGTCCCCGGTTAATGGCTATGAGCAAAGATTTGACCCCACCGGTTTCCTTTCTCCAGAGAACCTCTCCTGTTTCACCTTTTACCGCTACGAGTTCGGCCTGTCCCTTGCCTGCCTCGCCCCTTCGCTTCTCAGCGTCTAAAGGTGAATCCTTGATGCAGGCCACAACAATACCGTCGCTGGCAAGGATTTCGTCTGTACCTTCGGTGCCTTCGGCTGTGGTAATTACCTTGCCGGTAGCCGCGTCAAGAATGGACAGAGGCGCGCGAAACCCGAGGGTCGCATAAAGACGGTCCCCCTCCGCCACCAGACGGCGTTCATTCTCAATGGGAAAAGCCCCACGGCCCGACCTCACCACAGTCCAGTCCTTTCCCTCCCATTTTTCTCTGTCCCACTCGCGCCAGCCCCAGGGTTCAACAGGACGTTTCCAAAGCAGTTTGCCGTTAAAGGCATCGCGGCAGACAAGTGACCATCTGTCAGGCAGGCGTTCGTCGATGATGCCGATGAGGCCTTCGTCAAAGATGTAGAATAGCCGACCGCCCGCGCAGACCTGCGCCTGAACACCCGAGGGCGTCTCGTGGCTCCGCAGCCAAAGTGGTTGCGCAATCCATTGCAACGTGCGCGGCGGACCGACAACCGTGTCCCTGGCGACCGCGTTGTTGCCCGCGTCGTGAAGAAAATGCGACCACTCGTCAATGTTGCCAGGCCGCGGCTTAACGACTTTCTTCCATACGCCTGACCGGCTGACATAGGCAACGCCATTGGGCGCAAGCACGCGCATTATCTCTTCCATCGGGACCTGGCCAGGGTCTTCAGCCACCACAAGATTAATCAGATTATCAACGTACGGGAGAGACGCCCCTTGAAGTCGCTCGACGGACACCGGTCCGTAAAGCCCACGCGCATGGATGTATTCCCGCGCCTTTTCAACCTTGGCCGCGTCCGGTTCGAGGCCATGAACCGTGAAACTGTCGCTTGTGCGCAACGCGGCGGTGAGTTTTCCATCTCCGCATCCGATATGAACTACGAGCCCACCCTTAATACCTGTGGCGTCCAGAATTTGCTGCGCCTGCTTGCGTTGCGGGGAGGAACCCCGTTCTACGCAGCCGACGTCAGCAGCTATCGCCAACACCAATACCAAAACAACCGTCGTGGTAATCCAGCTTGTCTTTGTTCTTGCAGTCATCGAGAGACCTCCTTACTTTTCACTGTTTCTTGCCCATGCACAACAGCCGACCGTCTTGGGTTGAGATGTACAGTCGGCCATTCGCCGCGATTATGCCGTCGAAGACCGGCGGCGCATCAAGTTTGTACTCCGCGAGTTTCTCTCCGTCCTCACACGATACGGCCCGGAGTATACCGCCTTTTTTGCCATTCCAGGCAGCGAGGGCTTCCTGTGGATTCTCGAGCATAAGAGCTCCCTCTCCCAGTTCTTCTTCTGTCCTGATTATATCAGGCGGGCCCGCTATGAACATCGTTTTATCCGCAACGACCATTGCAGTTACAAACAATGGCACCTGGGTGGTCCAGCGATATTTGATACTAGATACTCGATGCTCGATACTCGATGCTCGATTTGTCCTCTGTATTCTGTCTTCTGCCTTCTGTCTTCTGTTCTCACCAGAATCTCTGTCATAGGCGAAAAGCTGATATTTTTCTCCGCCCTGCCACTGGCCGGCATTTCTTCCGGGGTATTGGTCACGCCCGTAGCCGAAAACTGAAGATTCATTATAACAGAGTATCCGGCCTGACGGAACCGCGTTACCGACTTTCCACCAACCGCTCCAGTGGGAAAGGAATTCATCATTAACAACCCAGTAGGCCCGGTGCCACCAGGTATCATCCAGAAAACCGACCGGTGTAAAAAGATGCACTCCCGTCCCCGTCTCGCTTCCTGTCACAAAGTCCACCTTCATATGCCGCATATAGATATCTTCTCCATCGGTTGAAAGGATATCGGACAATACTCCTCGCATCTCCTTGCCGCCTTCCGGGGGCTGTTTTCCCGTCTCAGGGTCCGGGCTGTAAACAGTTGTCTGTGATATTTTCTTGCCCGTTTGCGGTTCAAAGCGGTACACATAAATCCCTCCATCCAGGTAAGACGAACGGCCGGCAGCGACAATCAACACATCGTCCTTCACAAGAACACTGCCATGGACCGGCCAGACCGACTCCAGTTGCCCGTTGACGAATATTCGGCGATCCTCCGGAGCTGCACGAAAGCGCCATACGAGCTTACCGTCGCAAGCACGCAGAGCATAAACCCAGCCGTCAGCCGAACCAAACAGCGCCATACCCTTGTAAACAGTGGGCGGAGAGTCGACCCGGCCGCCAACAGTGTAACTCCACAGCGTGCTTCCATTTTCGCTATTGAGAGCATAAACCGTATGTTTATCAATCGATGACACAAAGACCTTGCCATTGGCAGCAACCACGCTCGAAAGCCGCCCGCCTATGTCCGCTTGCCATACCTGCTTGAGTTCATCACCGACCCGCGTCTTTGTCATTCCGCTTCGCATTGCATCACGCCTGTACGTTGGCCAGTCCCCATCGCCTTTACTTTTTTCTGCATCCACCCCACCATAAGCAGGGCCTTTTTCAAATCTCACCTCTTTTTGACTCTTCGGGACAGGTGAGTTTACCCTCGAGTGAAGCGAAGGGCGGTCGGCCGCCAAGGCATAGAAGCCGTTAAGCTTTGTCTTCAAGTTGCAGGCGCACGAATCCGACGGGACATAAAGAAGCCCGTTTGCAGGCATTATACCGTACTGGCAGGTGCCACGTATCCAGTAATTCTGCCAAATCTCACCGGACTTGACATCGATGAACTGCACCCCTTGGTTACCCAGAAGGATGAAGCGTTCTGTCGCCTTGTTGCGGTAACAGCGGTGATGCATATATCCCTTTACCGCCGGGATTTCTCTTTTCAGCGTGCCCGTAAATGGGTCGAGGCCGGTTCTTTGAACTTGTTTGCCTTTCGTCCATGCAAGCCCGTCAATCACGAAAACGTCGGGAGGAGAATTGTAACCTGGCCAGGAGGAACCAGCCCATAGCTGCCTGCCGTCTTCTACCGAAAACGCAATCAGTTGCTTGAAATCTGCCGAATACACCACCTCATCCTCAACAACTAACGTTGGCAATTCCCAGCCCACTTCGTGACCTTTTAGCTCCATCTGTACGGACGCATGCCACAACTCTTCTGCGGTATCCATATCCAGACAGAATAAAGTATTTTTTGTCTGGTAAAACAGCCGGTTGTTCTGCGCGGCAAGGCTGGGATGCACAAATGACTCAATTTTCTTTCGCCAGAGTATCTTGTCGCTTGATGCGTCCGCTGCTACGATGGCACGGACACCGGGCGCCGGTTTCAGGCCCCGCCTGATCTCGGACTCTATCTGAGCGGTGGTTTGCGGCTCCGTGTCGACGAGCATAACCAGCTTGTCCCCGATACACACAATCTGCCGGGCGTCTTCCGTACCCTTATAGACCCACAGCGTATCACCCGTGGCCGCGTCAAGAACGCTGACCGGAGCGTCAATGCCAAGAGTAACATAGACCCGGTCATCCCCGGCTACGAGCCGGAAACCCAGGTCCGGAGGCCCGGAACGAAACCTGCGAAGCTGGTCAGCCCATTTAGAAACGTGACGTTTCCACAGTACGACGCCGTTGAAGGCGTCCCGTGCCACAAGGTACCACTCAGACGGCAGCCGAACGTCTGCCCGCGGCCCATCATCAATGATATAAAAAAGCCGTCCACCGGCAGAGACCACAGCGCTGATACTGGCAAGCTGTTCGTGAGCCCTTGCCCACTTGGGCTTTCCCACCCACTGGATGTGACGCGGTGGCCCGACAACACTATCATGGGCGACAGCGTTGTTGTTCGCACCGTGAAGGAAATGTGTCCATTCATCGATTTCCTTCGGCCGGGGCTTGACCGTCTTAATCCATTTACCACCTTTTTTTATGTACGCTACGCCGTTCGGACATAGCACCCGCATTATCTCATCCATCGAAACCTTGCCCAGGTTCTCCGAGACAATGAGGTTGACGAGGTTATCTGTGTAAGGCAGACGGTCACCTCCAAACTGCTCAGCCGTCACCTTGCCGTACAGATTTAGCGAGCGGATGTGCTCGCGGGCCTTTTCGATATTGGCCGCATCTGCATCCAGACCTTGAACCAGGTAGCTGTCGTTAGCACGCAGCGCGGTGGTTAAACGCCCGTCACCGCAGCCAAGGTGGACCACGAGACCGCCCTTAACACCTGTAGCATCCAGGATCTGTCTGGCCTCTTGTTCTTGTGCCGTCTGCTGAGCTTTTGCAACCGAAAAGATGCATAACAAAAGCCAAAGACAGGCAAACGTTGTAAAGAATCGGTTTCTTTTCTTCACGAGTAATCATCCTTTCTGTTAAAAAGATATGTTAAAGGTCTCTACTTTCTTCTGTTCTTGCGTTTCTTCACTTCTGTCTTCAATAATATTAGAGAGCATATCACCGGAATCGTTGGAAGATTCTATCAAGAATTCGTGCTCTCCTTTTACTAAAGAAATTCTTCCCCGTCAACTGAATAATACGGTTTGTGGCGTTTTCCCGTTTTGCCTTCAATCATTGGCAGAAGACTTTTACCGTCAATGGTACACGGTTGTGCGGCATTTTGATTCCCGGAATATCGAAAATAGTAAATCGGCAAGAGAGTCCAAGTTCTTGTCAACACAAGAATTAAGTTGTAAACATAATTTTTAGTAGTACCTTACATCAACATTTGACCCAACTTAATGTTGAAGGAGCTCGTATGTCGGATATAATTTACAAACCAGCCCACGCTCAGGGCGGGACGCTGGCACTTTGTAAATTTCGCAATATATATGACGAGTTCTCCATAAGTGCAGCACGGGCCCGCAAAGCCATTGAAGCGATACTGGCAATATATAAATCCGCCAGAGAGCAAAAGCCCGTCAAAATCAGTTAATTATATTTGTAGCAAGGAGCTGAAAAATGAAAACCAAAATATCATATCTCGATTCACCAGTCACGATTCACCAATCACGGCGATTTCCGTCGATTGTTTTCTTTGTTTTATTTCTGGCCTTGATACTTAGTGCTGCCATTGCCGCCAAGCCATTAGCTAAAATCACCGTCGAGGCGGGCAGGCACACCCGAATCGACACCCCTGTATCCGTCCCGCTCACCGGCATATCAGATGTCGAATTACGCCTGGAAGAAATCAGTCACGACTCACCCGCAAAGCGCCTGCCGGTCCCCACCCAGATTCAGCCGGGCAATCCACCGCGACTCTGGTGGCTCCTCTCCGGCACAACTCCCGCCGGCTCCAGGCGCGCCTATAAACTCGCCCAGGGCCAACCCATCAATGCCCCCGCTGTTAAAGTAACAAAGAACGATTCGTTCTTACAGATAAACGTAGCTGGCAACAAAGTCCTCCAATACAACCACGCTCTCGTCCCGCCGCCGCAAGGTGCCGACCCCCTCTATATCCGCAGCGGCTTCATTCACCCCCTCTTCTCTCCAACCGGCACGACACTCACCAGTATCCACCCTCCCGACCACATCCATCATTTGGGTATCTGGATGCCCTGGACGAAGACCAAGTTTGAAGACCACGAAGTCGATTTCTGGAACCTCGGCAAGGGCGAGGGTACTGTTCGCTTCGTAAAATTCATCTCCACAACAAGCGGCCCGGTCTTTGGCGGCTTCCGCACTCAGCACGAACACATCGACCTCAAGGCCCCACAGGGCGAAAAAGTCGTCCTCAATGAAACCTGGGACGTTCGCATTTACAACCTCGGCGGCCACGAAAAGGAATACTGGCTGTTCGATTTCACCTCAACCCAACGCTGCGCCTCCTCGAGCCCGCTTCACCTGCCGGAGTACCGTTACGGGGGACTGGGGTTTCGTGGCCGCGAAGAATGGTCCGGCGAAAACATCACCTTCCTCACCAGCGAAGGCAAAACCCGCGAAGACGGCCACGCAACAAGAGCCGGATGGTGTGACATAGCAGGCCTGACCGGAAAGGACTGGGCTGGCGTCTCAATTATGAGCCACCCAAAAAATTTCCGCCACCCTGAAACTATGCGAATCCACCCAAAAATACCATTCTTCAATTTCGCACCCTCCCAGTTGGGCGACTGGACGATAGAGCCGGGAAAAGATTACGTTTTCCGATACCGCTTTTACGTTCACGAAGGTAAAATCAACGTTACCGATGCCGAACGCATTTGGAATGACTTCGCCGAACCCCCGGAGGTCAAACTGGAAAAAGCATCCGAAAAGGAAAGGAAAAGCAGTGAAAAACAGAAGAACTAAAAAGCCAAACCAGTTCAGCCGCCGGGCCAATGAGCTCTTGGCCCGCAGCTGCCGCAAACCGTTCGTCGTGCCGCAGCAGGTCTAATTACAGTTACCAACGTACTCTGACGACCGAAAGGAGATTGACAAATGAAAATTTTTAAGAAAGCATTTTTAGCAACGATAGTTGTCTCGGGAATACTGGTGGCCTTTGCCGGTTGTACACCGATGATGTGGCAAGCTGATGCCTCGGTACCACCGAAAGGTGCCATCGTGCTCTTCGACGGTTCAGATTTTTCGCACTGGACAACCCAGGATGGAAAACCCGTTCAATGGAAGATTGTAAATGGCGCGATGGAAATCGTCCCCAAAGAGGTGCCGGGGCCAAAAGGCATCGTCACGAAACAGAATTTCCAGGATTTCAAATTGCACGTCGAATTCAAAATCCCGCAACTGCCGCCAAACGTCAAAGGACAGAGCCGTGGAAACAGCGGCGTTTACATACAGCGTCGATACGAGGTTCAAATCCTGGATTCCTATGGTCTCGAAGCCAAGTACCAGGACTGCGGCGCACTCTACAAGTTCAAGGCGCCGGACAAAAATGTCTGCGAAAAGCCGGGCCAGTGGCAGACCTTCGACATAACCTTCCACGCCGCCCGGTTCAAAGGGCAAGGCGAGAACCTGAGGAAGGTCAAAAACACGCGCATCACCGTACTGCATAACGGCGTCGTAATTCACAACAATGTCGAACTACTAAACAAAACAGGCGCAGGCCAACAGGAAGGACCCGAGCCCGGCCCCATTCTGCTTCAGGACCACGGCAACAAGGTGCAGTTTCGCAATATCTGGCTCCTGCCGCTCGATAAAACAAAAAGGTAAACGAACAATGAAGGTAAAACCAGCGAAAGATAGAAAAACTAACAAAACAAACACGCTCACCCGCCGGGATTTTGTGAAGTCTTCGCTGGTCACCGGTGCCGCGCTGGCATTGCCCGGCTGCGCAACTATGGAAAAACAAACAGCTGGAACAACCTTGACACTCGTCGAAGACGGGGCGTGGTGCTGGTTCCAGGATGAGCGAGCGGTTATCGTAGACACCCGAAACAAAATGACGGTTGGTTCGATTACGAGCACAGGCGATGTTCGGGTAACCACGTATGATTTTACCGCTGGTACCGTTACAACAAAGGTGCTGCACAGAAATTTTGAACACGATGACCACAATGTGCCCGGCATCCTGGTGCGCAGCGACGGGTATTTGATGGCCTTTTATACCAGGCACGGCAAAGATGCACTTATGCGATACCGCGTTTCAACCAACCCCAATGACGGCACATCCTGGCAGCCCGAGCAAACCTACAACGTCAATGTCAGCGGAAACTTCACCTATGCCAATCCATTTCAACTAAGCGCCGAAGCCGACAAAATATACATGTTCTGGCGGGGAATCGATTGGAACCCTACCTACACCACCTCCACCGATAATGGGCAGACCTGGAGCGAAGGTAAGAACGTCATCTATTTTCGCAAGCGAGAGAGACCTTATGTCAAATACGCCTCGAACAATATCGACACCATTCATTTCGCCTTTACTGAGGGTCATCCCGACAGACCCTACAAAACCAGTCTCTATCACGCTTATTATAAGGCAGGCAAACTCTATACCACCGATGGCGCATTTATCTGCAATCTTGCCGACAGGCCCATAAGGCCGTCCGAGGCTACTCAAATATACGATGGAGTCAGCAGCCCAACCGGCGAGGCCTGGGTATGGGACATAGCGCTCAATTCATCGTCTGAGCCTGTAATTGCCTACTCAACTCACCTCAATCCCAATGACCATCGTTACCGCTATGCCCGCTGGAACAGACAAACCCGCTGCTGGCAGGACCATCAAATTGCCTACGCCGGCACGAGACTTTACCCCAAACAATCATACTACTCCGGCGGCATCGCCCTCGACCCCGACAATCCTAATGTAGTGTATATCTCATCGGACGTGAACATTTACGATGGCTCGCCGAATGACAGTGGGCATTACGAAATTTTCAAAGGCCTTACCACTGACAGCGGCGCCACCTGGGCCTGGAAGCCAATCACCTCGAACTCAACTGAGGACAACCTCCGTCCCATCGTCCCCGCTTATCATCCCGGCGAAACCTTCGTTCTCTGGATGAAGGGAACCTATATTGGTTTTATAGATTATAAGACTCATATTGTCCTGAAGACCGACGCCCGATTGCTCGCTGTAATGAATTAAAACTTTATATAGAAAGGTTTAGTTATGAAAGGTAAAATGAAATCAGTTGTCGCTCTATTGGCAGTTGCCGTACTCTCCGGCTGCGCTGTCACGGAAAGCCCAGCCGCAAGTGAGAGCGAAAAATGGCAGCCACTCTTTGACGGCAAAACCCTCAAAGGCTGGATTCAACGCGGCGGCGAGGCACGCTACCACGTCGAGAATGGCGCCATCGTCGGAACCACCGTTCCGGACACACCAAACAGTTTCCTCTGCACAAAGAAACACTATGCCAATTTCATCCTCGAACTGGATTTCAAGGTGGACCAGAAACTCAATTCCGGTGTGCAGATCCGCAGCAACAGTCTCAAGGACTATAAGGACGGCCGCGTCCACGGCTATCAGGTCGAGATTGACCCATCACAGACCCCCTACACCAAAAAGCCCCGAAACCTCCTCGCCAACGGCCAGGTCGAGAATGGCTCAAAACCACGCTCATGGACCGGCGGCATCTATGACGAGGCACGCCGAGGATGGCTCAACAACCTGACAAAGAACCAGCCCGCCAGAAAGGCCTTCAAGCAGGGCAAATGGAACCATTTTCGCATTGAGGCCGTCGGAGACTCTATCAAAACCTGGCTCAACGGCGTCCCCGCAGCAGACCTGACCGATTCTATGACACCGTCCGGCTTCATCGCACTGCAGGTCCACGGCTCAAAAAGCGAAAAACCCCTGCACGTGCGATGGCGCAACATCCGCATCCAGGACCTCGACAGGAACTGAAGGCAGGCAGGCACGCGAAATTGAAACTGTTGTATGGCAAAGTTTACTCGTACCGTTTGTAATTTTTTGTAACAAGCTGGTTGCATATAGGTAACGGATAAGAGATACTATACGCTAAACGCTAAACGCTATACGCTCTTTAATTAAGGAGAATAATTATGGTTGCACTGATTATTGTTGCTGTTGTTCTGGTCTTGCTCATTGTTTCTTTAATCGGCTTCTACAACGCTCTGATTCGCCTTCGCAACCAGGTCGACAATGCCTGGTCGCAGATAGACGTCCAGTTGAAACGCCGCCACGACCTCATCCCCAATCTCATCGAAACCGCAAAGGGCTATATGAAGCACGAACGCGAAACCTTCGAGACCATAACAAAGGCCCGAAGCCAGGCTATGGGAGCAAAAACCGTCTCCGAGGCCTCAAAAGCCGAAGGCGTGCTCGGCGAAGCGCTCAGTAAATTTATGCTTGTCGTCGAAAATTATCCCGACCTTAAAGCCAATCAGAACTTCCTTTCGCTCCAGGAAGAGCTTACCAGCACCGAAAACAAAATCGCTTTTTCCCGGCAGAGCTACAATGACCAGGTCTTGTTCTTTAACAACAAGACTCAAGTGTTCCCCTCGAACATCGTCGCCAATATGTTTAATTTCTCCAAGCGCGATTTCTTCGAAATCGAAGCACCCGCCGAACGGGAAGTCCCGAAGGTAAGTTTTTAATTATGATTGATACCTGTGTTGTTAAATCCCCTTATTCTTTACAAGGATGTAAAAGGGGAAAAGGAACAAATCTGGATTCAAGTTTCGTTTAGCCGTTGCCGGTACGGCAACGCTCAAATATATTTAGCCCCCTAATTTATTGGGGGGGTATTTAACGTTACTAACAATGTGGCAACTGATACGAGCAAACAAGAGAAACTCCATCTTCCTGATGGTATTGATGGCAGTTGTCCTGTTGGTCCTGGGCTACATCATCGGCGCAATTTTTGACCCGGCCAGTGGCATTTCTGTTTTGCACTTTGTAACAGGCCAAAAGCCACGTGCCATCGTTACAACCAATTATGCCGGTCTTTGGGGTATCGCTTTCGCCGCGGCAATCTGGCTTGTCCTCACACTGATAAGTTTCTCATCCGGCGACCAAATCTTTTTAGCTGCAAGCAAAGCCAAACCCGTTACTCACGACGTCCACCCCCAGTTATTCAACATAGTCGAAGAAATGAAAATCGCCGCCGGCCTGCCTATGCCAAAAGTTTATATCATAAACGACCCCGCCCCCAACGCCTTTGCCACCGGACGAAAACCGGAAACCGCCTCCGTCGCCGTAACCGCTGGACTCCTTGGCCGCCTCAACCGCGATGAGCTCCAGGGTGTCATTGCACACGAAATGAGCCATATCCTCCACCGTGACATCCTGTTTGTAACCCTCGCAGGCATAATGCTCGGCTCAATCGTCCTGCTCTCACAGGTCTTTCTAAGGGGTATGTTCTATAGCTCGATGGGCTCAAGCCGAAGGTATTCATCCGGCGGAAAAGGCGGAGGACAGGCCCAGCTTGTTATGCTCATAATCGCCATAATCGTCGCAATCCTTGCCCCCATTATGGCTTATCTGTTATACTACGCACTTTCAAGAAAACGCGAGTATCTGGCCGACGCCGGCGCTGCTCGATTAACCCGCTACCCCGAAGGACTTGCCGGCGCTCTCGAAAAAATCGCCAACGACAAATCTCCGCAATTAGCTACCGTCAACAAAGTTACCGCTCCGATGTACATTGCCAATCCTTTCAAGAAAAAAGGGCAAAGAAAATTATCCGACTTGACCAGCACTCACCCACCAATCTCCGAGCGAATAAGAATCCTGCGAAATATGACCCACGGCGCCTCTTTCAAAGACTATTCCGATTCTTACAGCAATATAACAAAAGCCAAAACAGTCATTCCCCTTACCGCTTTAACCAAGGAGGACATCGCTTTGCGCCAGGCCTCTGCAGAAGCTAAAAAGAAGGTGCGTCTCGAAAAACAAATGCACCAGGTCGGCGACATTATGCGAAGAGTCAATCAATTCGTATTTCTAACCTGCCTCTGCGGCCTAAAGTTGAAAGTACCTCCAAACTACAAGGCTGATAAAGTTACTTGTCCCCGCTGCAAGAGGAAATTGGACATACGCAAAAAATAGTCAATAGTAAATAGTAAATAGTCAATTAAAAAGGTCCCACCAAATTATAAACCCAACAAGGTCAAATGCCCAAAATGCAAAAGAATCCTCGATTTGCCTGCAAAATAACCATCGCGAGTGTTTAGCTGTCCTGCTGAACTTTATTTTCGTTAAGATATCAAATCTGGCTTAAAAAAGCAGCTGTTCGGCTGCTCCCTCGCTGGTGTTGCAGCCGATGAATTCATATCCCGGATTTCACATATT
Source organism: Phycisphaerae bacterium (assembly GCA_030601845.1). Classification (GTDB taxonomy): domain Bacteria; phylum Planctomycetota; class Phycisphaerae; order Sedimentisphaerales; family Anaerobacaceae; genus JAUWAY01. Next base: position 3,300 of record JAUWAY010000005.1, on the reverse strand, counting down.
AAAGTTGCGCAAAGGAAATGAAGCTCCCCGCAGCAAGCTGCAGGGTATTCTGGCGAAGGCGAATAAAATTTGTTAGAATACAGCTTATAGAAGGCTCTGCCTACAATCGTCATTTTGGTTACACATGTTTCCTACCATGATTTTGTCGATATCCACGAAATCAGTTGACTTTTCTGCTGTACCGGTTTACTTTATCACAGTAACTGTCGGCTCACCGAGGGATGTTTCTTTGAAAATGAGTGCAAAAAAATCTGGATTTTCGCCCTTATTATGAGTACAATATCTCGTAGAGGTAGTATATGAGGCAAATTAGAATTACAGTACCGCATAAAAAAATAGGGGATTTTTGCCTCAAATGGAAGATTTCAGAGATGGCACTATTTGGGTCTGTTTTGTCAGACGAATTTCATCCCGATAGCGATGTTGATGTTTTGGTTAGTTTTAAGGACGATGCCGGATGGGGACTGTTCGATTTTGTGGATATGATTGATGAGCTTCAGGCTATTTTTGGACGAAAGGTTGATTTAGTCGAAAAAGATTCATTGCGAAATCCGTTTCGCAGACAGGCAATACTCGCCGGCAATGAGGTAATATATGCAGCCTGAACAGAGAGATGCCGGTTATTTATGGGATATGCTCGACGCTGCTCGAACAGCAGAACAACTCAGTTCCAACCAGGATTTTACCCAATACTCGAATGACCGAAGGACACAACTTGCTGTCGAACGGTCTTTGGAGATTATCGGTGAAGCAGCAAGCAGGGTATCCACCTCTTTCCGCAACGCTCATCCTGAAATCCCATGGCGACAGATTATAGGCCAGCGCAATGTTCTGATTCATGAATACGGAGAAATCAAGCAGGAGAGAATCTGGAAAACAGTTAGAGAAAACATTCCGCAGTTGATTGAGTTGCTAAAACAATTTGTTTGAAGCCCGGCCAAGGCGAGCCGAGTAATACCGAAATGGTCGTGCTGTAAAGACAATAGGGTTTTTGGGCTAAAATTAGCGTTCGTCCGGGTAAATCTGAAAAATTTTCAAAAAATGCCGGATTTTGAGCAATTAATGCTTGATATTCCGGATAGGGGGTGTAGAGTCTTTAGTTGTAATGGACTTGCAGAAAAGAATAGTGAGAGTGATGAGAAACTGGAGGAGTAAGAGACTTGAGATATGCATTAGGGTGTGTTGGTTTTCCTGCGATTTTTTCTTCCATTTTTCAGACACTCAATCCTTTCGGTGAATGGAAATCGATAATTTTCAAGGAGGAGCTATTATGAAAAAGTCAATTTCAATCAGTTTGTTTGCTCTGAGACAATTTGTGTTCGCGCTGGTTTTGTTCATGGCTATCGGCTTTCTCATACCGAACCAGGCTTCCGCCGGGTATTCGGTTGGGGGCAGCATTTGGGCGTATGCTACCCCGGGCGGGGGAGACCCAATCACCAGGTCACTTTCGTATAATAACACCCAGCCATCTGTATCTGATACGGCTACCTATACTGGGTACGATGGCTCGGTGGGACAGGCTCAATATTTCGCAAATTTGGCCACGGGATTAATCGGAACTTATGTTTCTGGATACTGCCCCGACCCTCAAGGTCAAGGTCTTGGTATGTCTGGAAGCGGTACTGCCGACGCTTCTTTCAACGATACCCTACACTTAACTATCCCTTCAGGTACATATAATTCCGACCTTTACGTTACTTTATCCGGTTTTGTGAACGGTTATCTTTCCGCATCCGGTTCGAGACATGGAGGTGAATCTAATGTATATGAGGTTGGCAACTTTAAATTGATTGGGCCAGGTTATTTTCCGAGTAATGTGGGTGAATTCAGCCTCGATGTTAATGATACCCATATTTATTCCAGCACTTCCCCAAAGAGCATTTCTGCCTCATTTGACTTCACAGTTAAAATTCTTGCAGCAGGAACCTTAGATTCACCTAAGACTGTTGACCTTACGGTTAGTGCATGGTTGAAAGGAAAAGGCGCCGCAATGACCTGGAGGGATGGGTCGGCATCAATGCTTTCTGACTTTTATAATACTGGTGGATACACTTTCTTAGACGTACCTGCCGGTGTTACATGGACATCGGACTCAGGCGTTTTCATTCCCGAGCCAGCCACGCTCTTGCTGCTCGGCCTCGGTTCCATGATGCTGAGAAAACGCAGGGCAAAATAGCTTTCAGCGTTGATGTTATCTCTTTTTTCCTTTCTCTTTTCACGTTGAATCGCTTCGGATTCTCTCCAGAATTTTATCCCGAGTGTAAATGAATGATGGAAAGGCAAAAAAATAAGGCGCAAAAATGATTGACCTTGCGCCTTTGTTTTTTGAATCAGCCATATTAACCAGAAATTTCAGCCGGTACCGACCTTAAGGGAAAGTCCGTCTTTGCTATTCCGAGTTTCTCCTCGATATTGTTAATAGCGACAGGCATTGGCCCGGCAACAACACGAACAATATGCTGGAGCGAAGAAGTATGCTTATCAACAGTTTTCTGCACATTTTGGATATCTCCTTTAAGCTCTTGGATATCTTCTTTAAGCTCATTTTTAGCACTATCAACTTTTTTGCTTACGACATCAATCGCAGCTAAAATAGCGGTAACATCAGCGTCCATAATAATCCTTTCATAAAAACAATTTTGTCAAAGGACACGTAATTATCGACATATTCTCACAGGAGTCAAGAAGAAAAACTTATATTCACCATAACTCACGGTAGATACAATAGTTATAGTAGAATAATTTATCCGCAACATTTCAAGTTGTCGTGTTTTCGCTTCGGATTCTTTCCAGCCCGTTAGAAATCCCCGCCCGGTTAGAAGTCTGCAAGACTTTACTTCTAACGGGGCCCGCCGAGCACAAGGCAGACACCTCTGTCATCCCATTTCTAACGGGCTCCAGAATTTCTCAAGCTCAGAATGAGCGTAAACCCTGCACCGAATGGTACAGGGATATCCCGCACCAATTTTGTTTTTTAAATTTGGTACGTGGACAATCTCCCAAATCCCTGTTCCACGAAATCTTCTGTTTTGAATTTCTGATTTCGGTAATTCGAATTTGTTTAGGATTTAGAGCTTAGGATTTAGAATTTGTGTGGATACACAATTTTTCACTTTACATCAAACATTAAATGTAGTATAATACGTATCTAACTAATGAATTAGTGTCATAATAAATCGTCAACTTGTGCCCGCGAAAGCTGGTATCATAAATCCGGAGTGTTCACAATGTCGAAGACCCGGCCTTCCTTGGACGGGGCCAGCGAAGTCCAAAATTTATCCCGCTTGTCCCCGAATGTCG
>JAUWAY010000028.1 GCA_030601845.1 Phycisphaerae bacterium | reverse complement strand
CTGCTTCTCATTTTGCTCTTTTCTTCCTTCAAAATGCTCATCTATAAGAAGAGTAGGGTTGTTCTTCTTACGCCGCCTTTATATGGGCGCACAAAACAATCCTTTTCCATCCGTGTTTGGATTAAACCAACTTTGTGGGGGAAAGCCCGAAATGAAGTCTCGAAGCCTCCTCACCGCTCCTCCGTGAAATCCAATGTGTGCGCAGGATACCAGATTGGGGCAAAAATGTCAAGTAAAAAGTCCTATAAAAACAAATTTTTTTGCAGAAATCAGAAATAACCCCCAAAAGCGGCTTTTGACACCTAAGCCCTTCTTATCTAATGAACTTATTGGCAGCGGTTCACGAATCGCCCCTACCTCAACACGCAATACGATACTGCCCCCCACATTTTCTAAAACAGTTTGAAATTCTCAGGACGATTGGTTATATTCTGCGGAAGTTATGCGATTTAATCAGAACTATCCAGAACCATGTAAGGAGTAGTTACAAATGAATTCGAAACCTAATGCCATTGTGGCGCAGTCCGGCGGGCCAACCGCAGTAATTAACTCGAGTGCCTGCGGCGTAATCCAGGAATCGCTAAAATCAGGCAAAATCGGCCGTGTATTCGGCGCAACCAACGGCATATTAGGCGTCCTGGGTGAAGATTTATTCGATATCTCCGCTGAAAAGCCCGAAACCATTGAGGCATTAAAGCAAACACCCGCCGCAGCTATCGGCTCGTGCAGATACAAGCTAAAATCTCTCGAAGAATCCAAAGCTGATTTCGAAAGAATACTCGACGTATTCAAGGCACACAACATCCGTTACTTCTTCTACGCCGGCGGCAATGACTCAATGGACACCGCCGACAAGGTCAACAAGCTTGCCGCAGATATGGGCTACGAACTGGTTTGTATGGGCATTCCGAAAACGGTCGATAACGACCTTGCATTCACCGACCACTGCCCGGGCTATCCCAGCGTGGCAAAATACGTAGTAACCTGTGCCGCCGAAGCCGGCCGGGACACCGAGGCACTCTATACAACCGATACCTGCACCATTCTGGAGGTGATGGGCCGAAACGCCGGCTGGATAGCGGCTGCGACAGGCCTTGCCGCCACCTGCCCCGAAGATGCACCACATCTTATATATATGCCGGAAGCACCTTTTTCTTTCGATAAGTTTGTCAGCGACGCCAAAGAAGTGCTCAAGCAATTAGGCAGGGTCTTTATCGTCGCAGGAGAAGGTCTCAAGGACAAAAAGGGTCAGTACGTAACTGCTGATGCCGGCGCATTTGCCAAAGACAGCTTCGGCCACGTCCAGCTCGGCGGCGTTGCCGATATGCTCAAGGCCGTCATTGAAAAGGAAGTCGGCATAAAGGCACGCTTCAACAAACTGGGCACAAACCAGCGAAGCGCTATGCACTTTGCCTCGCTGACCGACGTCAACGAGGCCTATATGTGCGGGCGGATGGCTGTAAAGTATGCGATGGAAGGTGAAAACGGCAAAATGGTAACACTCGTTCGCGAAAAAGGCCCCGAATACAGATGCACCACGGGCCTGGCAGGGTTGAGTGACGTGGCAAACGGCGAAAAGAAAGTACCTAAAGAATTCATAAATGATAACGGCAATCACATCACCGATGCAATGCGCGATTATGTAAGGCCTTTGGTCCAGGGCGAAGCGCCCATCACAATCGGCGAAAATGGTCTGCCCGTCTTTATGAGATTCGAACGAAAACCGTTAGAGAAAAAGCTGCCGGAATATAAACTATGATATTAGAAAAGTATTCTTTCGGGATTGGTGACAGATTCGGTCGCCAGGGAAAGGCCCAGCTGCAGGCGATAATCAATGCGAAAAACAATCATATAGATATTACGCCGGTCTGGAACAAATCGCACCGTGAGCACACAATAATCAAGACTTCGCCGGCTGAAGTCCGCGCCGAAGCCGACGCCGCGGTTAAGGCATTGGGATGGAGCGAACCATATTTTGTTGACGCAGACCACATCGGCCTTGCGAACGTCGATTTGTTTATGGACTCAAGCGACTTCTTCACTCTGGACGTGGCAGACTTTATTGGCCGGCCGGCCGATGAAAGTGATGTCGCCGCTTTCATTGATAAGTACAAAAAGTATGTAGGTTCTCCTGCTGTGGAGGAGATTGATGAATCTATCGAAATCACCGCTGAGCAAATCGAATCTATAGCCCGCAAGTATCTTCGCGGCGTAAAAGAAGCGGGCAGAATCTACCGCCATATCGAATCAGCGAAAGGAGCCGGCAATTTCATCACTGAGGTTTCAATGGACGAAACCGACCAGCCACAGACGCCGGTTGAGATGCTTTTTATCCTCGCTGCCGTTGCAGATGAGAACATTCCAGCCCAGACGATAGCGCCGAAATTTACCGGCCGATTCAACAAGGGTGTCGATTATGTCGGCGACGTTGGGCAGTTTGCAAAAGAGTTCGACCAGGACCTCGCTGTGATTGCCCTTGCAGTCAAGGAATTTGGTCTGCCTAAGAACCTGAAATTAAGCGTCCACTCAGGCAGTGACAAGTTCTCGATTTACGAATCAATGAACAAGGCGTTAAAGAAATTCGATGCAGGTCTGCACATCAAGACTGCGGGCACGACCTGGCTGGAAGAGCTTATCGGCTTAGCCTGTGCCGGCGGGGACGGCCTGGAAATCGCTAAAAAGGTTTACGTCCAAGCGCTGTCGCGATTTGACGAGCTCTGCGGGCCTTATGCCACCGTCATTGATATCGACAGGGACAAGCTGCCGTCGCCGCAAACCGTTGACACCTGGAGCGGCGAGCAATTCGCTGATGCTCTGCGGCACGAGAAGTCCTGTGACAGCTACGACGCTGATTTCCGCCAGCTTCTGCACGTGGCTTACAAAATTCCCGCTGAAATGGGCGCAGACTATCTGAACGCACTGGAAAAACATGAGCAAATAATCGCACGGAACGTAACGGAAAATATCTACGAACGGCACATAAAACCCATCCTTATAAAATGACAGTAAGGACAGAAATAAAATGAAAGAATTATTTGATTTGACAGGTAAAGTAACAGTGATTACCGGCGGCGGCGGTGTCCTGTGCGGCACAATGGCTAAGGCGCTCGCCGGCGCCGGAGCAAAGATAGCTGTCTGGGATGTAATTGAAGAGGCAGCCCTGCGTGTTGCAGACGAAATCAGGTCCGGCAACGGCACCGCTATTGCGGTCAAATGTGATGTGCTAAATAAGAAAAGTCTGGAAGCTGCCGCGGAGAAAACCGTCGCCGAACTTGGCGAAATCGACATATTGATTAACGGCGCCGGCGGCAATAAGAAAGAGGCGACCACTTCGCAGGATTTGTCTTTTTTCGATTTGCCCGCCGAGGCGGTGCGCTTCGTATTCGAACTGAATTTCATCGGCACTTTTCTCACAACACAGGTCGTTGCAAAAGATATGGCCAAGAGGGGCCGGGGTATAATATTGAATGTTTCAAGTATGGCGGCCTTTAACCCTTTGACAAAAATCCCCGCCTACTCCGCCGCCAAGGCAGCCGTCAGCAATTTTACTCAATGGCTTGCGGTACATTTATGCCAGAACTATTCCAAGGACATCCGCGTAAATGCCATAGCGCCGGGATTTTTCCTGACCGAACAAAACCGCTTCCTCTTAACCGACGAAAAAACCGGCGAGCTGACCGCCCGCGGCAAGGTGATTTTAGACCATACGCCGATGGCAAGATTCGGCCAACCCGAAGAGCTGATTGGAACAGTCATTTGGCTGTTAAGCGACGCGGCTAAATTCGTTACCGGAATCGTCGTCCCCGTCGACGGCGGATTCTCGGCTTTCAGTGGAGTATGATATAATTGACTATTGACCATTTGCTATTGACTATTGATTAAGGAAGGAAAAAATGACAGAACTTGACCCTGCAAAACCACTAAAGAATTTCAAACCAAAAAAGAAATTCTTCGTCGGCATCGATTCGGACGGCTGCGCCTTCGATACTATGGGGATTAAACAGCGGGAATGTTTCTGTCCCTGGTTGATTGCCTATTTTGGGCTGCAGCCGGTAGCTCAGGCGGCACGCGAATGCAAGGAATTCGCAGACCTGTTTTCCAAAACGCGCGGCGCGAACCGGCACAAAACCGCCAAACGCATAATAGCAGAGCTTTTGCCGTCTCACCCGATGACAAAGGCCAGAAGTTTTCAGGTGCCGCAGTTTCCCCACTACTTTGCCTGGGTCGATGACCCCAACAGTCTGCTGAGTAACGACGGTTTAAAGAAGGCCATAGACCAGGCCGCAGACCCGGAGGCCAAACGGGAACTGGAATTGGCTCTCGAATGGAGCGAGCGAGTCAATTGGGCTATCGGAGAAACTGTCTCCGGGCTCCCGCCATTTCCGTTTGTCCGTGAAAGTCTGGAAAAAATCTCACCGCTGGCTGACGTTGTCGTAGTCTCAGCTACCCCCTGCGAGGCACTTACGCGCGAGTGGCAAGAACACGGAATCGCCAAATACGCCGAGGTCATAGCCGGCCAAGAAATGGGCAAAAAGGCCCAGCACCTTGAGTACGCCACGAAGGGCAGGTACGAAAAGAACCACGTCCTGATGGTCGGCGATGCGCCGGGCGATATGAAAGCTGCCAGAGCAAACGACGCCCTGTTTTATCCGATTAATCCCGGTGATGAGGTGCCGAGCTGGAAGAGATTCGCAGATGTTGCGTTCGACAAATTCATTACCGGCCAATACGCCGGCCGGTACGAACAAAAGCTGATTGCTGAATTTGACGAATACCTGCCTGAAACGCCACCCTGGGAAAACCGAAAATGAAAAATCTGTTTTTGTTTCTCTGTCTCATTCTTCCGGTCTCAATGAATCCATTATTTGCTGAGGAGCAAGTGTGGGATATTTATGGCCCTATCCTCGGCAGAGTTGGGCCGCACCATATTGGTATCTGGGCGCGGACACCTCAGCCAGGTACCTTTCGCATACGCTACGGTCTTGCTCCGAACGCCTTGGACCGCCTGTCCCTCCCGGTAACCACTCAGCTCGAACACGATAACGCAGCGTGGGTCTTGATTGACCGACTAAAGTCGAATACCAAATATTATTACCAGGTGGTACTACCATCAAATCAGGGCACACGCCCCGGACCTACTGGCTCGTTCCGAACAATGCCCGACACTGAAGACTTCCGCGACCCGGAGGTAAATCCGCGGGGCCTGTTCAATTTCCGATTTGAGTTTGCCTGCGGCAACAAGCAGTTAAACATTAAATCAGGCAAATGCTCTCAACCGGTATTCGATACTATGCTCGCCAAAATCACTGACGAAATCAACTTTGCGATTCTAAACGGCGACTGGCTCTACGAAGAGCAGCGAGACTATTCACCGCAAGACTGGCTAAAACAAGTCAAGCAACCAGACAAGGCAATGCCGTCCATAGTCAAAATCGCCCCGCATATTGCCGGGGTCTGGCAAAACTATAAACTCTATCTGCAGCGCGGCAGGAGTCTCGCCGCCTGGCATCGCAATGTGCCCTCGTTTTTTGTCTTCGACGACCACGAAATCCTTGACGACACGCGCGGGGCCGGCTCTATCGGCCTTCGCGACCACCGTGCCGTTTTCCGTGACATTGGTGTGCAGGCCTGGTATGACTATCTCGGCTGGAGTAATCCTGTCGAGTTCAAACAGGGCATCGTTTTCGGAAAAGCTGAGTTAAAAAAAGGCAACGATGTACTCATCGACCCCAATGCGGATTTCACCCGACTGAATATGGACCAGCTAAGCAATCTGCATGTGCACTGGGGCGGGCCGACAGCCGGACGAAGGGAAAAGCGTTTCGATGGTGTCGGTGGCCACGCTGCTGCCGGGGTGTACGAAATAGTACAAGTACTTGGAAAGAATCGGCTGCGTATCAGACCAGCCGCTAAAGCCGATGGCGAAGTCTCCTATTCCATAGGCCGTCTCAGTTATTTTCAAATGAGCATCGCCAACTGTGAATTCTTTGTGCTCGATACACGCAGTCACCGGCAAATGCCTATTCAGGCCCAACCAGACAAGCCGGGCCAGTCGATACTCGGCGCCCGTCAGAAAACCTGGTTGAAAAAAGCTATGCGCAACAGTAACGCCGATTTCCTGTTTGTGGTCTCTTCGGTCAATCTCGTAGTCCCGCACATAGTCGATGTCGGTGGAACCGACCCTGACAGCTGGGCCGGTGACCAGCACGATTCCTGGACAGGATTCCCAAAGGAACGAAAGGAGATGATAGAATTCTGGGACTCGCTGGGAAAACCGGTATTCGTACTGACAGGCGATTTGCACAACAGTTTTGTCGCCAAAATCACCGACCGGCTCTGGGAGTTCGCCGCAGGCCCTCATAGCTCACCCAACGCAAAAATGGCCAGCGAGGGCAACAGACCGGCCAATGGTGATTTTGAGTATCAAGGTCAAAAGTGCCGGATACGCTGGTCCACCTATAAACGTATGGACTCTCGCAGTTATCGGCAGCCGGTTTATTGCGTTGTCCAGGTCAACAACGTGTTTAATAACCCGACCCAGCCGGGCAAGGACCGCTGGGTTGCGTTTCCTGAACCACAGGTGATTTTTCAGTATTACGACGGCTTAACAGGCCAGCTAATGTATGCCGAATCAATCCTGACAGATTAGAAAAAATAAAGACCTTTACCGATGGTAATCGAACGACAAAGCGAAAACGATTCTCTCGACAACAGCCAGGCTGTCAAAGCAGTTGGCGAGTTCTTTGCGCAAAATGACTACACCGGCAAACGCATTCTCGTCATAGCCCCCGACAATACCCGTTCCGGCCCCATAGGTAGCATATTCAAAATCATTTATGATTACCTCAACCCCGCCCCTCGGAGGGGCGGGGTCAATCAAAAGGCAAGGGCCATTGACGTTCTGATTGCACTCGGCACTCATCAACCAATGACCGAAGAGCAAATCTGCAAAAGATTGGCAATGACACCGGCCGAACGCAAAGGTAAATTCTCATCGGTAAAATTCTTCAACCACGAATGGGAAAAACCTGAAACATTCGAGACTATTGGTAAAATCTCCGCCGACGAAATCAATCGGATAAGTAACGGACTATTTCGTGAGCAGGTCGACGTCGCCATAAATAAACTGATTTTTGATTACGATGAGTTCTTTATTTTGGGCCCTGTCTTCCCGCACGAAGTTGTCGGCTTTTCCGGGGGACATAAGTATATCTTCCCCGGCATCGCGGGGGCTGAAATCATACACTTCTTTCATTGGCTCAGTGCTGTTATCACGAATCCTCAGATAAACGGCTATATATGGACCCCGACGCGACAGGTAGTTGAAAAAGCCGCTTCGTTTATCAAAATGCCCCACAAATTATTCGCCATAGTGGCAATTGAGAACGAACTAAAAGGAATATTCATCGGCGATTGCAGACAGGCCTGGGAAAAAGCAGCCCAGCTATCTGAGAAGGTACACCTCATCTATAAGGACAAGCCGTACAAAACCATACTCGGCATCGCCCCGAAAATGTATGATGATATCTGGACGGCCGGAAAGGTTATGTACAAATTAGAGCCGATTGTTGCCGACGGCGGAACCTTGATTATCTACGCCCCGCATATTACTGAGATATCATATACTCACGGCAAAATCCTCGATAAAATCGGTTACCACACCCGCGATTATTTCCTCAAACAAATGGACAAATTCACAGGAATTCCACGGGGTGTAATGGCCCATTCTACTCACGTTAAAGGCATCGGCACGTACACCCCGCCCCTGCGGCAGGGGTCGGGGTACATCGACGGCGTCGAAAAACCAAGGGTCAATGTCGTGCTCGCCACCGCCATCGAAAAGGCCCGCTGCGAAAAAGTTAACCTTGAATATATCAATCCCGATGATATAAATATAGCTGATTACGAAAACAAAGAGGACGAAGGTATATTAGTCGTGCACCACGCAGGCGAAATGCTGCACAGATTATCGAGCGGCTATATACCAACTATTCCAGAAAAATAATCAATAATCAATTGAAAGGGTGGTACAAAATGGCAAAAGCAGACATCGGCCTGATAGGCCTGGCAGTTATGGGTGAAAATCTAATCCTTAATATGGAAAGCAAGGGCTTCACAGTCGCCTGCTTCAACCGTACCGTCTCAAAGGTGGATGATTTTGTAAACGGCCGGGGCAAAGGCAAAAATATCATCGGCTGCAAATCTATCGAAGAGCTTGCCGCTAACCTCAAAACCCCGCGAAAGATTATGCTGATGGTAAAGGCCGGCAAGCCCGTCGATGACTTCATCGACAAAATCCTGCCACATCTCGAAGACGGTGACATTATAATCGACGGCGGCAACAGCCATTTCCCCGATACTATCCGCCGTACGGAATACGTCGAGAGTAAAGGCAAACTTTACATCGGCACCGGCGTCTCAGGCGGCGAAGAAGGCGCTCTCAAAGGCCCCTCAATGATGCCCGGCGGCTCACCAAAGGCCTGGGAACATGTAAAGCCCATCTTCCAGGCCATCTGTGCCAAGACCCCCGACGGCAGCCCGTGCTGCGAATGGGTCGGAGAAAACGGAGCCGGACACTTCGTCAAAATGACACACAACGGAATCGAGTACGGTGATATGCAGATGATTTGCGAAACATACCAGATGATGAAGGAAGGCCTCGGTATGAGCAATAAGCAAATGCACGATTGCTTCGCCGAGTGGAACAAGGGCGAGCTCAACTCGTACCTCATCGAGATAACGCGGGACATCCTCGCCTGCACCGATGAAAACGGTAACGAAGTCATCGACCTTATCCTCGACACCGCCGGCCAGAAAGGCACAGGCAAATGGACCGCAATTGAGGCCCTGAACCTCGGCCAGCCGCTAACGCTCATCGGCGAGGCCGTCTTCGCTCGCTGCCTCTCAGCCCTGAAAGAACAGCGGGTTGCAGCATCTAAAGTCCTTACTGGCCCCAAACCAGAATTTACCGGTGATAAAAAGGGCTTTATCGATGACCTGCGCCAGGCACTCTACGCCTCAAAAATCGTCAGCTACGCCCAGGGTTATCAGCTTATGCGAGCCGCTGCCGCCGAGCATAACTGGAACTTAAACTACGGCGGAATCGCCCTGATATGGCGTGGCGGCTGCATCATACGCTCCGTTTTTTTGGGCAAAATCAAAGAGGCCTTCGATAGAAACCCCGACATGGTCAATCTCCTGCTCGACCCGTTCTTCAAAGAAGCCGTCGAAAAAGCCCAGCCCGCCTGGCGACGCGTCGTTACCACCGCGGTCGAAATGGGCATTCCGATGCCCGCTGTGAGCTCAGCTCTGGCCTTCTACGATGGCTACCGCTGCGGCCGCCTACCGGCGAATTTGCTACAGGCCCAGCGTGACTATTTTGGTGCCCACACCTACGAACGTGTTGACAAACCAAGAGGCGAATTTTTCCATACCAACTGGACCGGTCGGGGCGGGGCAACCGCCGCTTCAACATACATCGCTTGACCTGTGCAGTGGATTCGGGTATTATTCTACAGCCAGGCAATAAGTAGTATGCACTAAACCGGAGACAGCAATATGGACTTAAAAAAACTCGGGCGCAAGGTTGGAAAAGTTCTCGATAACGCCGGCGTAGCTAACACCGGCAAGCATATACGAGAGATTTTAGATATGGATTTCAAAAGGCTTCGCTCAACGGTTACCAAAGTCATCAACGAAACCCCCATAGCTGACATTCACACGCACATATACAGCGAGGTCTTCGGCGACTTACTGCTTTGGGGCATCGATGAGCTGCTGACATATCACTATCTCGTCGCCGAGCTGTTCAGACACAAGCCGGATTTAGACTACCAGACCTACTGGAATATGCCCAAGCAAAAGCAGGCCGAACTTATCTGGGACGAGCTTTTCGTAAAAAGCTCACCGATAAGTGAGGCCACCCGCGGCGTGGTAACTGTTCTTGCCGAACTGGGCCTGGACGTGCGCGCCCGCGACCTAAACAAGATACGCAGCTATTTTGCACAAATCTCGACCAGCCAATATATGGACAAAGTCTTTGAGCTCTCGAACATCAAGTATGTCATTATGACAAACGACCCCTTTGATAAAAAAGAGCAGTCCGTTTGGAAAGCCGCTCATACCGACACCAGGTTCAAAGCCGCACTGCGAATTGACGGTCTGCTCAACAACTACCACCAAAACCTGCCCGAGATAAACAATCAGGGCTTCAAAATAACAGGCGATGAGTTAGATAGCATCGCAATAACCGCAATTAGAGACTTTCTCAAAAGCTGGATTGAGAAAATCAATCCCGTTTATATCGCAACCTCACTGCCGCCCGATTTCAGTATCGACGATGGCTCGCCCAGGTCAAAAATAATTTTAGAATGCGTTCTACCTGTTGCCCGTGAGGCACACCTGCCCTTTGCAATGATGATAGGGGTCAAGAAATTGCAAAACCCTGCCCTGCAACTTGCCGGCGATGGCGTCGGAAAGGCCGATGTCGACGTCGTCGCAAAACTTGCACGTGATTTCCCGGACGTGAGATTTCTCGTAACGATGCTCTCACGCGAAAACCAGCACGAGCTTTGCGTTACCGCTCGCAAGTTCAAAAACATCCTGGTCTTCGGCTGCTGGTGGTTTGTAAATAACCCAAGCATCATCCGCGAGATAACCGCCGAGCGCATCGAAATGCTCGGCCTCACTATGATACCCCAGCACAGCGACGCACGTGTGCTCGACCAGCTAATCTACAAATGGTCCCACTCCCGCAAAATCATCGCAGACATCCTGGCCAAAAAGTATTTTGACATTACACAATCCGGCTGGCCCGTCACAAAAGCCGACATCAAAAGAGATGTAAACCGCATCCTCGGTGGTCAGCTCCTGTTATAGCTACTCGTATTTAGCCCCCAGTTTTACTATGGGTTTTATTCGTTTAGCCGTCGCCGTGCCGGCGACGCTAAACACAATACGGAACTATGAAATTTCTCTTGCAACAGGCGCTGACAAAAGATAAACTTTCCTTTGCGTTATACGCCATACGCAATACGAATTATCTGGGTCGGTGCCCGAGTGGTTAAAGGGAACGGGCTGTAAACCCGTTGGCGTAAGCCTACGTTGGTTCGAATCCAACCCGGCCCATTAACAAGCCAAAAGCGTAAAACTATTGAGTTTTTAATCCCACAGTTTTAAACTTTTCACTTTTACCTTTTCGCTTCTTATACTACAGTATTAAATATCCGCAATAATGCGGCCATTATATGTTATGCGGCACAGCATTTAGGGGAAAATATGGATAAAAAAAGGAGCAATTCTGTTATGTTAATTCCAACAGCAATAATGGGAGTACTTGCAATTATTCTTCTTCTCACAGGATACTACAAAGGTCAGGGCCAACACATCAGCGGTATCAAATCAGCCCTGAATATGACGCTTGAAATCCTGCCATTACTAATTCTGGCCTTCATTGTGGCTGGTATGGTTCAGGTTCTTCTGCCCTCCGAACTAATCTCGAAGTGGATTGGCGCCGAATCCGGCTTACGTGGTATATTCATCGGTACCATAGCCGGTGCGCTCGTCCCCGGAGGTCCTTACGTCAGTTTACCCATCGCCGCTGGACTTTTGCGTTCCGGTGCCGGTATAGGAACTATGGTTGCGTTTCTAACAGGCTGGTCATTGTGGGCTTTCAGCCGTTTGCCGATGGAGGTGGGAATCTTGGGTTGGAAATTCACCCTCATTCGCCTGGCAAGTACCTTTTTCTTTCCACCTATCGCCGGATTGATAGCTCATTTACTCTTTGCAGGTCCTAAATAAATACCAACAAATAATCGTTATTCAAAAAGATTGGGGCAAGAAGACTAAAATGCTAAGAGAATTAATAACAAAGAGCAGAAGCTATCGGCGTTTTCAGCAAGCCGCTATAGAACATCAGACACTCAGAGAGCTGGTCGAGCTTGCCCGGCTCTCTCCATCAGCAGCCAATTTGCAGCCGCTAAAATACATCCTCTCCTGCGACCCTCAAAAAAATGATTTGATTTTTACCCACCTTGCCTGGGCCGGTTACCTAAAAGACTGGCCCGGCCCGGAGCCGGCCCAGAGACCATCCGCCTACATCATCATACTGGGTGACACCCGCATAAGCCAGTCCTTCGGCTGCGACCACGGAATAGCAGCTCAAAGCATTCTTCTCGGCGCCACAGAGAAAGGCCTGGGTGGCTGTATCATCGGTTCAATACAAAGACAGGCCCTCCGCAAGACCCTGAGCATACCACCACATTACGAGATACTTCTTGTCCTGGCACTTGGCAAACCCGCCGAAACAGTAACAATCGAGACCGCTGGGCCAACCGGAGACATCAAGTACTTCCGTGACACCGAAAGCATACACCACGTGCCAAAGCGACCGTTGGACGAAATCATCATCGGCTAAATGGGCTGAAGATATTTTAGGCAATTTTGCCATTGATATTCAGGCGGAAAAAATAGTTCGGTCTAACCAATTAAGGACAAATGACTATGGGCACAGAAAAACAAACAGAAAGTTTTAGATGGGAAAAATTAGTCTTCGTCCTCGCCGTTATATGCATCCTCGCAGCAGGCGTATGTGCTTCTGCAACTGACGACCTAATCAAGCCGGCTAATGACAAAATGAAAATTTTTGATACCAGCCCCAAGGTCATTGTAGTAAACGGCTATTCCACATCGTTTCACTGGCCCGACATACTCCAGCGCAAGCTCGACCGGTATTTCGATGGCAAGCGAGTATTATCAGTCAGGCGTGCAACCAAAGGTGGCACGCCGATTGCCAAGTGGCTCAACGTCAAGACCGGCGAGCCCTTGCCGCCCTGGCTTACTGTGTTAAGGCCGGCACTCCGGCACTCTGATGACAAGCCCGTCATTTTGCTCGCCCAGCAGTCGTTGCAGTGGGTATTCGGCCATCGCGAAGCAGGTATCAGGGATGGTAACGACCACAAGAATATTCGGCAAGGCGCTGACGCATTGGAAAAGTACGTAAGACTTCTGAAAAACGATGGAGCCGACCTCATATTCGTAGCAACCCACATCTATAAACATCAGATGGAACCGCAGATTGGCAACGAGCGCTATGCGCTGGACGAACTTATGCGGCGCAACATCCCCGGCCTCGAACGCGGGCCGGACGTCTGGACACCTACAAAGCAGCTCTACCCGAAAGTCTTTGCCAAGGACCTCAAGCATCCAAATGCTATCGGCGCCAAGCTGATGGCACAGAAGTGGTTTGAGACATTGCTCAAATACGATGGCCTGGAAGTCCCCGCCTGGAGCAAAGACCAGCAAGCCGGAACCACTCAGGCCGAATCGCCCAAAAAAGACCAAGGCGAAAAGCAACGCAACAGGTCTCAGCTTCCACCCAACACGCGCGTTCTGCGTGACCTGGAGTATGTCCCCGCCGGCCACGAACGAAACAAGCTCGACCTCTATTTGCCCGAGCAAGCCGCCGGCTCCGGCCCGCTGCCATTGATTATCTGGGTGCATGGCGGCGGATGGAAGGGTGGGAGTAAAAACAACTGCCGGGCAACGCGGTTCCTCGGTACAGGTTACGCCGTTGCCAGCGTCAACTACCGACTGAGCAGCCACGCAATCTTCCCGGCCCAGATTGAGGACTGCAAAGCCGCTGTTCGCTGGCTGCGGATAAATGCAAAAAAATATAATCTCGACGCCGAGCGTTTCGGTGTATGGGGCTCGTCTGCGGGCGGACACCTCGTTGCTTTACTCGGCACAGCCGGTGAGGTCAAAGAGTTTGACAAAGGTAAAAACCTCAACGTCTCCAGCCGCGTGCAGGCAGTATGTGACTGGTTCGGCCCAACGGACTTTTTGCAAATGGATGAGCATATGATAACGCTTGACCGGTTGGTTCATAACGCCCCCGATTCGCCGGAGTCAAAGCTCGTCGGCGGCCCGATTCAGCAGAACAAGCAGGCCTGTCGCCGTGCCAATCCCATCACCTACGTAACCGCTGATGACCCGCCGTTTTTGATTATGCACGGGGACAGTGATATGGCGGTCCCACCTCACCAGAGTCAGCTTCTCTATGAGGCCCTCAAAAATGCGGGCGTCCGGGTCAAGCTTCACACTGTCAAGGGAGTCGGTCACGGACTTAGAGTTAAAGGCGCTGCCAGTGTCGAGCCAAAGCTCTACGAGATGGTAGAGGATTTCTTCGACAGGCACCTCAAGCCGATTAAATACTTTCCCGACTGATTTTTGCACCGACCGGATTTAGTCTTTCTTCGATTCTTTCATAACCCCTGTCGATGTGGTAAACCCTGTTGACAACAGTGGTTCCCTCGGCAGCCAAACCGGCCAGAACCAGCGCCGCCGACGCCCGAAGGTCCGAAGCCATCACCGGAGCAGCTATTAACTTCTCAACGCCCCCTACAATAACGGTCGGGCCTTCCTTGCGCAAATTCGCCGCCATCCGATTTAATTCAGCAACGTGCATAAATCTGTCGGGAAAGACCTTTTCGATAATAACACTATTGCCCTCGGCAAGTGACAGAAGCGCCATAAACTGCGCCTGCAAATCGGTTGGAAAGCCCGGATAGGGCTGGGTGGTAACATCACCCGCCTTTATAGCACCGCTGCGGGCAACGACACAACCGTCGCCTTCGGTCTCGACCGTTACGCCGATATTTCTTAATTTGTCAACGATGGCCATCATATCATCGAGCCGACAGTTATGCAGCTTCAGCTCGCCTGCGGTTATAGCAGCGGCAACCATAAATGTTCCGGCCTCAATCCGGTCCGGAATTACCTCAAATTCGACCGGCTGCAACTGACTGACCCCTTCTATAATCAGTCGAGGCGAGCCGATACCGCTTATCCTCGCCCCCATTTTGTTGAGGCAGCTTGCCAGATGAGCTATTTCCGGCTCGCAGGCAGCGGATTCGATAATAGTTCGACCCTTTGCGAGGGTTGCGGCCATTAGCACATTTGCGGTGCCGAGAACGGTCGAGCCGAACGGCCCGCCCAGGAAAATATCTTTGCCAGTCAAACCGTTGGGCGCTTCGGCGACGATATAGCCGTTTTTAAGATGAATTTGTGCGCCAAGCTCCTGCAAGCCCTTGAGGTGAATATTGACCGGCCTGTCGCCGATTGCACATCCGCCGGGCATTGAAACCTCTGCCCTGCCGCAGCGTGCAAGTAACGGGCCGAGTATGCAAATGCCGGCTCGCATCCTGCGGACAATTTCGTACTCTCCTACCGGCCTATCAATTACCGTCGAATCTATGCACAAATCACCGTTTGCACTTCTGGTTACCTGGCAGCCCAATCGGCCAAGCAGTCGCCCGAACACGGAAATATCGGAAAGATTGGGTACACCTCTAAGAACCGATTTGCCGGCAGTTAAAACAGCAGCAGCCATTATCGGCAGAGAGGCATTCTTTGAGCCGTTTATGCTGACGGCCCCGGAAAGCCGAACCGGCCCTTCAATGCGAAATACGTCCATAAGCTATTTACTATTTACTATTTATTATTTACTATTAAATAGTGAGCTAAAGTGAACTAAAATTAAAGAAGCTCGTTTGCTCGTGCTACGTAGCGAAGCTACTTCGCAGAGTAGCATTGATGTCGAAGCTGGTATCGAAGCTGGAAACCGGAAGCTGGATGCTCGAAAAAAACGAGCTTCAAGCCTCTACAACGAGCTTCGATACGAGCATCCACAACTTTAAACGAGAGCCGTGAACACTTTAGGCACTTGTTTTTTACAATAGTAAATAGTCAATAGTCAATAGTCAATGCTAATCGCCGAGTATATAACCGTAGAAAACATCACCTGCCTGACAGGGATATTATTGTTTGGCACCTGGCTGCTTAAAACATCTCTGGGCAGAGCTGCTCTGGCCGACTCGCCGCCTCGCCGAAATAATATGCCTCTTTATCTGCCCTTTATCCCACTATTTATCTGGTTTGGCGGTATTTCGCTGGCTTTACCAATCACAAGAGAACTCCTGCCCGATTTGCCGGATTGGCAAAGCGTTCTCATTGACAATATTTTGCTCTGTACTGGTGCGCTCGCAACAATGGCGGTAGTCATCTTCTTGGCCAGGGCCAGTTTTGCACGGCGATTAAAGGGGTTCGGCCTGAATTTTAAGACGATTTACAAAGATTTTCCCGCCGCCTTTGTGAATCTGCTCTCCGTTTGGCCGATTGTAATGGCAGCAATAATAGTGACGACATTCTTTGGCAACCTCATCTGGGGACAAGAATTTGAGATGCAGAAACATCAAGAGCTTAAACTAATAACAGCATATCCCCAACTGCCGGTCAGAATACTGATTATTATTACTACTGTTGCGGTAGTGCCCGCGTTTGAAGAGATGCTTTTTCGCGGCCTGTTTCAAACAATGATACGCTCATTTTTTCGTCGCACGTGGCCCGGGGCACGTGCCCCGAGTCACGAAACCCGAAACGGGGCGTGCCCCGTTAGAAGTGAGTTCCCAAGTCAGACCGGGCCAGCTTCGGTCCGGACTTCTAACGGGGCGTGGCCCTCAATCGTGATAACTTCCTTTATTTTCGCTGTGGTGCACTACGACCCGGGACACTGGCCGGCTCTATTTGCGCTTTCGATGTGTATGGGTTATGCGTACGAGAAAAGCGGCTCTTTGTTTCGGCCTATCTTTATCCACTCACTCTTTAACGCAACCAGTGTAATAGCAACCTTATATAGCGGATAGATTCTCGTATTGCGTCTTGCGTATCGCGTATTGCGGAAAACGGATTTCACCAGCTTAATTTATTTTTAATCGCGGATTACGCAGACTAACTTGCAAATTAAGGGCTGGCATGGCCGGCCCTTCTTGTTTGATAGTAACAGTGATGAAGTTAAATGAGAGGCAAACATTTCTCCGCAGTTAAGACGTTAAAAGGCAGGCCAAGGCGATGGGTAAGGAAATGCCTGTTTTCAGTAATTAAAACATCCGCCCCAACCCATTCTGTGTATGCAGCAATAAACGCGTCAGCAAGTTTGAAACTTTTAGCTTCATATTTGAAGGCTATTTCAAAAGGCACTACAATGTCTTCATCAATAGTGGTTAGAGCTATGATAAAGGCATTAAATTCCTGAAAGGCTTGAGGCGATAAGTTCCGCTTTACTTCTTCGAATATTGTACGAGGTATGCGGATATTATGAAGATGCGGTTTCTTAAGAAGTCTATTGATAAGATGGCGGGCTTTTTCCTCCTTTGACCGGCCAAAAGCAAATATATATTCGTTGGAGTCAATGACGAACTGCAAGTTTTTCCTTCCAAATAGACTCTCTCGTTTCTCGCAGAGTCTTTATAACTTCCTCTTTACTCATGTTAAAGATAGGAGAGGGATTTTCAGCTATTATCTGCCTGAGTTTTTCGAGATGTTTTTTTGCCTGTTCGGCTTTGCGCTTTTCCATAATCTATCACCTCAATTTAACTATACATCATTAAGGAGCTATCGTCAAGGCCCAAACTTATTTTTTTAATCGCGGATACCTATGGCATAAATTACGCTGATACCCGCCTGCGCGGGCACAAGTTACGCAGATTTCGCGGATTTCCCCGGAATTTGCTTGATTTCGTCCGGTTTATATGGTAAGTTAT
Source organism: Phycisphaerae bacterium (assembly GCA_030601845.1). Taxonomy (GTDB): domain Bacteria; phylum Planctomycetota; class Phycisphaerae; order Sedimentisphaerales; family Anaerobacaceae; genus JAUWAY01. The sequence goes on along the minus strand of JAUWAY010000028.1, from coordinate 7,845 downwards.
TTTTTGTGAGAAAATGCCAAGCGTTCGAAGGAGGATTAGTCATGAAAGTAAAAAATATTTACGTTATTGTTTTGCCATTGATGCTGCCAGCTTTAGCTTACGCAAACCTCGCTAATAATCCATCTATGGAAGGCGCTTTTATCTACCAGGACCCGCTGGGCTTTGTTGCTGAGGGCTGGACAGCGTGGACAGAGGAGTACTGGTACCGACTATGTTTCTTCGCCGAGGGTACTTGTGCTCACGATGGCCTTAAGAGCCAATGGATTGGCCTGTGGGGGGCTCAAGAGGGGTATTATTCTTTCGGTGACGATGGTATTTACCAGCAAATAAACTCTTTACAACCGGGACAAGGCTACCAAGCATCAGTCTGGTTCAAATACTTTTTCGAAGCGGATTCGTGGTATTGCGTGAGTGAGGTTACCTGTAGTGTAGGCATTGATCCAAATGGTGGAACAGACCCTAATGTCGTTACTGATTGGGTCAGCGTCACGGACAGTACGCACGAGCCTCGGTATGAAGGGCCGTGGCTTAATGTTAGGACATTCTTTTCACCGAATGGAAGTATCGCCACCATTTTTGCTAAGATCCACGGCTACGGAGACGCAGAGGAGGAGGGGCCCTCTGGGCCAATACCAGCTCCTTGGGGTGCCGACTGTTACATCGACGATGTGGCTGTTCATCACATTGGCGACCTGGATTTGGATGGCTTTGTGAACTTGGTGGACTTTGCTATATTTGGATTAGCCTGGTCCACTGAGCCTGGAGATGCTGGATGGAATCCTGACTGCGACATCTCTGATCCGAACGATGATATCATCGACACCCTGGACCTCGATGTATTTACCGACAACTGGCTGGCAGGCCTTTGAGAATTGATTATTGATTAGTTCGAGATTGCTTCGCGAAGTTTATGCTGAGCGAATGCGAAGTACTCACAATAACATCCGTATATTTTGGAGCCGCCTTAGCCTACTCGATTCCGAGGACGTCGGTCATAGAATATGCACCTGGTTTTTTTCCGATGAGCCATTCGGCTGCTCGCAGCGCTCCGCGTGCGAAGGTGTCTCTACTGTGGGCGGTGTGGCTCAACGTCAGCTTTTCGCCGAGTGTGCCGAAGATAACATCGTGTTTGCCGGTGATGTCACCGGCACGGATGGCGTGTATGCCGATATTGCCTTTTTGCCGCAGCGCATCTTTTCCGCTTCTGCCGTGAACAATAGAATCGGGGAAATCCCGGCCGGTTGCCTTGCAGATATTCTCTGCAAGCGTAAGGGCTGAACCGCTTGGGGCGTCTTTCTTGAAGCGATGGTGCTGCTCGATTATTTCTATATCGTAATCGTCGCCGAGCATCGAGGCGACTTTGCCAACCAACGAGAATAAAACGTTCATCCCCACGCTCATATTAGTTCCATAGATAACGGGGATTTTGGCTGAGGCGGCTTTTATCTTTTCTCGCTGCTCGGCACCCAGACCGGTAGTACCTAAAACCAGAGCAGCACTATTTTCGAGACAGTAATCAATTGTCTTATCCGCCGCCGATGGCGTCGAAAAATCAATTGCCACATCGGCACCGGCAGGATAAATGCTGTCCAGCTTAACATTAATCGGCCCTATCGCCGCTACAACTCCGGCGTCCCTGGGCCCAAGGTCTTTGCCGAGGTCGGGATGGTCGGCTCTTTCGACTGCCGCAACAATATCGAACCGGCCGGATTCCACAGCCAACGAAAGGATGCGCCTGCCCATTCGGCCGGCGGCGCCCACGATTATGAGTTTAGGTTTCATTTTAGCTCCTTTAAGCATTTATGACCAAAAAACCAATGAAAATATAACCGCCTGTATACATATTTACAAGTTTAAAGGATTATTGGCTTGATTATTTAGGCCTGCGGGGAGTAAAATAACGCAGCAGATTATGCATTTAACTGATAGCTGAATAATTGACAAAAGGAGGCACTCAATGGAATGTTTTAAAGTGAATTTGTCTAAACACGTTCGGCTCAGGATATTGCCATTGCTGATAGCCGGCGCCGCCCTTATGGTGGGAGCCGGCGAAGCAAAGAGTCAGATTCACCGCCCGGAACATCCCAGGCCGCAGTTTCACCGTGACAGCTGGCTGAACCTCAACGGCGAATGGAACTTTGGTTTCGACCCTGGCTTTTCCGGTGCCGAAAAGGACTGGCCTAAAGACGCTTCACGCCTGGATAAAAAAATCATCGTCCCTTTCTGCCCGGAGAGCAGACTGTCAGGCATCGAACATACAGATTTTATCGACGAGGTTTGTTATCACCGGAAATTTACCATTCCGAAGCAATGGACCGGCAAACGAGTATTTTTGCATTTTGGTGCGGTCGATTACGACTGCCGGGCCTGGGTCAATGGAACGCTTGTCGGTCGCCATTACGGGGGCAGCTCGTCATTTTGCTTTGAGATTACCAATGCGCTGCGTAACGGCAAGAACGACCTTTTCGTCTGTGCACTGGACGATGTGCGTTCGGATGTCCAGCCGGCCGGCAAGCAAAGCAGGGAACTCGAATCACACGGTGTTGTCTATACGCGCGTGACGGGTATCTGGCAGACTGTCTGGCTTGAGGCCCGGCCTGAGAGCTTCATCAAATCGGTTCGTATTGTGCCCGACCTCGACAACAGCCGTTTCATCCTGATCCCCGTTATCGAAAACTACCGCCGGGGTCTGGAGTTTCAAGCCACCCTCTTTTCTGCCGAAGACAAAAAGCTCAGTTCCGTCCGCTCGTTGTCAGCTAATGGCGCAGCTTTGATGCTTGATGTAAAGAACCCCCGTCCCTGGAGTCCAGCCGACCCATATCTTTATAAACTGCGATTTGAACTTCTGCGTGGCAAAGAAGTTATTGATGTGGTGAACAGCTATGGCGGACTTCGCAAGTTTCACATAGAAGGGAACAAGTTCTATCTTAATAATAAGCCGATCTTTTTGCGGTTTGTGCTCGACCAGGGGTATTATCCCGACGGCATCTGGACTGCGCCGAGCGATAAGGAGCTAAAGGCGGATATTGAGATGTCGCTGGCGGTGGGTTTTAACGGGGCACGACTTCATCAGAAGGTCTTCGAGGAGCGTTTCCATTACTGGGCCGACCGTCTCGGATATTTGACCTGGGGCGAGTTCTGTGACTGGGGCGGCATCCGTTCGTTTGCAAATCCCCAGGGTGTCCATAACCATCAGCGTGAGTGGCGCGAGGTGGTCATGCGAGACCTCAACCACCCCTCAATCGTTGCGTGGACACCCTTCAACGAAACAAGGCTTGGCGCCAAGCAAAATTTTGAAGCCCATCGCCGTGCCGTGCAGGAGACGGTGGCTCTGACTCGTGCACTGGACCCGACTCGGCCAATCAATGACGCCAGTGGCTATGTTCACGTTGAGACGGACATCTTCACCGTGCATGACTACGACCAGAATCCTGATACATTTCGGGAGCGTTATGCGTCCGTTGCGCCAGATGAGCGGGAGGTGTTTATTCGCTTCCCTGAGATGTCGGCGCCATACGAGGGCCAGCCATACGTTGTTGACGAATACGGCGGGACCTTCTGGACAAAAGACCATACCAACCAGCCAGAAAAAACCGGCAAGGGACGAAACAGTTGGGGATATGGCAAGACGAGCAAGCAGGTCGAGGACCTGGTCGAAGCCCTGACGGATATCCTCCTCGAGCATCCGCACATATCGGGGTTTACCTACACCCAGCTAACCGACATAGAGCAGGAGGTAAACGGTGTTTACACTTATGACCGCAAGCCAAAGTTCAATGTGGAACGACTAAAAAAGATTTTCGGAGCACCGGCTAAAATAGAAAAGGCCAGAGACTGATAAACTCTAAGCCGATTTACATTTTTATGAGAGTGACAATTATCTATTAGGGAGTACCAAAATGAAGGACAGGAAAGCAAATTCTCAAAAGCAGAACAGGGGGATTTCCCGGCGTAACTTTATGGGCGGTGCCGCGGCGGCAGCGGTGGCGATTTCAACGGTGGTATCCAGCAGCAAGGCGGCAGCTTCACCGGACACCAGGAAGTTCAAGCTCAAGTATGCGCCGCATTTCGGAATGTTTAAGAACAGTGCCGGCAACGACCCAATCGACCAGCTCAAGTTCATAGCCGAGCAGGGCTTTACGGCGATGTTCGACAACGGCTTGATGGGAAAGTCCGAGGACCTGGTGGATAAAATCACCAAAGAAATGGACCAATTGGGAATGACCCTGGGGCCGTTTGTCTTACAAGGCATTGGAGGAAAGTCTTTTGTCACCAGAGATAAGAATATGCGCGAGAATATCGTAAAGAGAGTGAAGGAGGGCGTCGAGTTTGCCAAGCGCGCCAACGCCAAGTGGGCACTGGTGGTGCCGGGCGCGTATGATAATGGAGTGGAATGGGACTATCAGACGGCCAACGTAATCGAGAACCTTAAGTATTGCGCCGACGTCTGTGAGCCGTCGGGACTGGTAATTGTAATTGAACCTCTGAACGCCTGGAGGAATCATCCCGGGCTTTTTCTGACAAAGATTCCGCAGGCATATCAGATATGCCGTGCGGTGGACAGCCCCTGCTGCAAGATTGTCAATGACCTGTATCACCAGCAGATAACCGAGGGCAACCTTATCCCGAATATCGATATGGCCTGGGAGGAGATTGCTTATTTCCAGGTTGGTGACAATCCAGGCCGCAAAGAACCAACTACCGGAGAGATTAACTACAAGAACATTTTCAAGCATCTTTACGACAAAGGTTACAAAGGCGTCATCGGTATGGAGCACGGCAACAGCAAGACCGGTAAGGAGGGTGAGCAGGCGGTGATTGAGGCGTATCGCACCTGTGACGCCTTTTAGTTCGGGTGCTTCCAGAAATAATTTTGCGGATACATAAGCCAATTGAAAGGAATTAGATATGGAAAAGAAAACAAACAAAAAAACAGGTGAAGTTTCGCGCAGGCACTTTATCAAGACATCGGCGGCGACGGCGGTGTCACTGGCAGCTATTAGTTCGGGCACAAGCCGCATCTTTGCCGCCGGCTCCGACAAGATTCGCATCGCTCTGATTGGCTGCGGCGGCCGGGGCAACAAGGACCTGAAAAGCTGCCTGGACGCAGGCAAAGACATAGGAATAGATGTGGAAGTCGTTGCCACGGCTGACTGGTTCAAATCCAAGGCAGAGGAAACAGGCCAAAAATATGGCGTCGCGAAAAAGCGATGTTTTGGCGGCGCCGATGCTTACAAGAAGGTTCTGAAGACTAACGTGGACGTTGTTTTGCTGGTGACGCCGCCGAATTTCCGGCCGGTACATTTCGAAGCTGCCATCAAGGCGTCAAAGCACGTCTTTATGGAAAAGCCCGTTGCTGTCGACCCGCCCGGTGGCCGCAGAATCATCGAGACAGGTGAGCTGGCAAAGAAAAAAGGCCTTGCCGTCGTGGCCGGTACGCAGCGCCGCCACGACAGTAACTACCGCAAGAATCAGTATGCCGTAGAACACGGCGCCATCGGCAGAATCAAGGGTGGGTGCGTCTGGTGGTGTGGCGGGCAGCTCTGGTACAAAAAACGCGAACCTGGCGAGAGCGATGCGGACTACCTGGTACGCAATTGGGTCAGCTTCAGCGAGATGTCCGGTGACCATATCGTCGAGCAGCACCTTCACAACCTCGATGTCGCGAACTGGTTCATCGGTCATCCACCAGTCACGGCCATCGGTTTCGGCGGGCGAGCGCGGCGCAAGACCGGCAATCAATTCGACTTTTTCAGCATCCAGCTTGATTACGCCGATGACGTTCATATCCATAGTATGTGCCGACAGGTCCATGGCTGCTATAAAAGAGTCAGCGAGCACTTCGTGGGCACGGAGGGCTCGGTCTGGGCCGGTGGTAAGATGGAAACGAACAAGAACATCGACGTGCCGGAATTTCCCGGACATAAAAACTCGTCCGTTCAGGAGCAGATTGACCTGCTCAACAGCATCCTAAAAGGCGAGCCGCTCAACGAGGCCCGCAATGTCGCCGAGGCGACACTGACGGCGATTATGGGCCGAATCGCCGCTTATACCGGCCAACTGGTCAAGTGGTCGGACCTGACCGAAAACAGCGATTCGCAGTGGTACAACCTCGTGCTCAAGCCGACCGCGGAAGACTTCGAGACCGGCGCCGTCAAGGCCCCGCCGGATGATATTGTCCAGGTCCCGGGGGAAGAAAAAGAAGCGTGAATTCCGCTTGCCGGCCTGTACGGCAGCGGTTATCGGCGAGATAGAAGTTGCCTGAACGTATCACGGATAGTTCAGGAATGAAGGATTATAAGCGGTTGTATAATTGCATTGAAAGGGTTTATTATGAAAAAGAAAACAAATGAAAAAACGGGTGAATTTTCGCGTAGAGATTTTATCAGGACATCGGCAGCAGCGGTATCACTGGCGGCTATGAGCTCGGGAACAAGCCGCATCTTCGCCGCCGGCTCCGACAAGCTACGTGTCGGGCTGATTGGCTGCGGCGGGCGCGGCACGGGAGCGGCGCGGGATTGTGTAAATTCTTCGCCGAATGTGGAAATCTACGCAATGGCCGATTTGTTCAGGGACCAACTGGACAGCTCACTCGAAAAGCTCTCCAAGGGCGACTCAAGAAAGCAAAAGCAAAAAGGCCCACTGGGCGAGAAACTTAATGTTACGCCGGAGCGCTGCTTTGTCGGTTTCGATGCCTACAAGAAGTTGATTGGGTGCGGGGTGGATATGGTAATCCTGGCGGCGGCGCCGCACTACAGGCCGAGGCATCTAAAGGCCGCCATCAAAGCGGGCAAGCACGTATTTATGGAAAAGCCGGTCGCGGTGGACCCGGTGGGTGCGCGCTCGATAATCGCTTCTTCCGAGCTGGCCGAGCAGAAAGGGCTGGGCATCGTAGCCGGTACGCAGCGGCGGCATCAGGAACACTACCTTGAGGTTATGAAGCGAATTCACAGGGGCGATATTGGCGAGATTGTCGCCGGCCAGTGCTACTGGAACACGGGGGCACTATGGGAAGAAAGAGTCAGGCGGAACCTGGCCAGGAGTAAAGAAGAGGGCTGGTCGGATATGGAGCTGCAGAACCGGAACTGGTACTTTTACACCTGGCTTTGCGGCGACCACATTATCGAACAGCACGTTCACAACCTGGACGCCCTTAACTGGGCAATTGGCTCACATCCGGTTCAGTGTATGGGCATCGGTGGTCGGCAGGTGCGAACGGCTCCAGAGTACGGTAATATCTTTGACCATTTCGCTATCGAGTACGAGTATCCCAACGGGGCGCGGGTAATGAGTACGTGCCGGCAGACAACCGGGTGCAGCAAGCGGGTATCGGAGAGAGTGGTCGGCACAAAGGGGTCGACCTATACGGACGGTTCCAACGGCTGGATTGAAGGGGAGAACGCCTACAAATACGACGGTGAATCCCCCAACCCGTATGTGCAGGAGCACGCCGACCTGATTGCAAGCATCCGCCAGGGCAGGCCGCTGAATGAAGGCCGACAGGTCGCAGAGAGTACGATGACGGCGATTATGGGCCGAATGAGCGCCTATACAGGCCGGGAAATGAAGTGGGACTGGGTGATGAACGCATCCAAGCTGGACCTTACACCGCCGAAATATGAGTTTGGCGACTTGCCGGTGGAGCCGGTAGCGGTTCCCGGCACGACGCCGCTGGTCTGAATGAACTAAAGTGCCTAAAGTGAACTAAAGTGAGCTAAAGTTGAAGAAACTCGTTTGTTGGTGTCGAAGCTGGTATCGAAGCTTGATTCCCGACGCTGGAAGCTGGAAAAAAAACGAGCTTCGAGCTTCTATGACGAGAGTCGATACGAGCATCCACAACCTCAA